>DATBJJ010000043.1:0-4158 GCA_036556425.1 Vicinamibacterales bacterium | reverse complement strand
TAATCCGCGTCTATCGCTTCATGACGCGGCCGCCGCGCATCACGAACGTCACCTGGCGCAGGCGCGTGATGTCGACGGTCGGATCGCCGGGGACGGCGACGAGATCGGCCTCGTAGCCTGGAGCAATCGTGCCGATCCGATCGCTCAAGTTCAACGATGCCGCCGCCAACGAGGTCGTGCTGACGATCGCGTCCATCGGCCGCTGACCGCCCTCGACGACGCGAGCGACGATCTCCCGAGCGTTCTGGCCGTGCGCGCCGGCGACGGCGTCGGTGCCCAGCGGCATGCGAACGCCCGCCGCGAGCGCTTTCTTGAACACCTCGGCGCCTCTGGGCAGCACGCTCTTCATGAACGCGAAACCTTCGTCGGTGAAGTTGCCCGAGCCGGCGTACCGATCGCGATTCTCGAGATAGTTCTGCAGCACCAACCCGATGTTCGGATCGAAGTACACGCGCGCGTTCGCCATCGCCTCGATTGCGGCGTCGTCCACGAACATGCCGTGCTCGATCTGCGAGCATCCGGCTTTCACCGCGGCGATGACGGACTCCGCGCTGTGGGCGTGAACGGCGGTGCGCAAACCGGCGGCCTTGGCTTCGCCGCAGACCGCGTCGAGCTGCGCTTGCGTCACGTTCATCCTGCCGCCGTCGCGGATGCTGGCGGACGCGAAGAACTTGATCACGTCCGCGCCGTCGGCCTTCGCTTGCCGCACGCGCTCGCGAAGCTGCTCCGGCGTGTTGCCGCCGCCTTGCATCTGACCGAGCGAGCTCAGGATCCGCGGACCGTTGATCGTGCCGGCCTCGACGGCGTCGCGCAGTCCCTTATCGCCCGCCCAGCCGAGCGACTGGACCGTGGTGAAGCCGGCCATCAACGTCGCGCGCGCGTTGTCGAGCACCGCGTCGGCGGCAAAGCTTGGCAGCACGCCGCGGCCGCCGTAGCGCCCATCCGGACCGAAGTACCAATTGAGATGAACGTGGACGTCGATCATCCCCGGCAGGATCGTCGCGTCGCCGAGGTCGAACGTCACCGGACCGCTGCGTCGATCGATCGCCGCGATCTTCACGCCTCTGACCTCGACGACGCCGTTCGCGAGCGTGTTGCCCGCGCCGTCGAGCACCCGCGCCGCGCGTATCGTCACGCTCTGCGGCTGAGCGCGCCCAACGATGGCGGAGACCAGCATGACCAGCACGCTCGAGGCGAGGATGAATCGGTGGTTCCGCATAGAGCCTCCATCACACCGGGAGATATAATCGCGACGCCATGGCCACCGGCCCGTTCTCACGACGCGAGTTCATCGCCGCAGGGATGTCCGGCGCGTTGCTCGCGCGCTGCGCGCCCGTCTGGGCGGAGACTTCGCAGCCGCGCGCGGACGAAGCCGCGCGCGCCGAAGTGGCGGATGCCGCGCTCGCCCGCGCCGCGGCGCTTGGCGCATCATATGCGGACATCCGCATCAATCGGTACCGCCGCGAATCGATCGCCACGCGCGAGCGGCAGGTACAGAGCGTCTCGCGCTCGACGAGCTACGGCTTCGGGCTGCGCGTGCTCGTGAACGGCGCGTGGGGTTTCGCGGCCATCAATCGCGTCGAGCCGGCCGCCGCTCGATCGGTTGCCGAGCAAGCCGTCGCGATCGCGCGTGCGAACGCCGCGCTCGCGACGGGCAAGGTCATCCTCGCCAGGGCCGACACGGCCGTCGCCACGTGGACGAGCGCGTTCAAGCGCGATCCGTTCGACGTCCCGCTCGACACGAAAATCGCATTTCTGCTGAAGCTGAACGAAGCGGCGCTTGCGGTGCCTGGCGTCTCGTTCGTCAACTCGCAGATCTTGTTCGTCGACGAGCAGAAGTACTTCGCGTCGAGCGAAGGGTCGCGCATCACGCAGCGGCTCGTGCGGACGTATCCGCAGTTCAGCACGACGGCGGCCGACCGCGCGAGCGGTGATTTTCAAACGCGCGCCGTCGTCGATCGCGCGCAGCTCGTGGGCTACGAATACGTCGAGGAGTACCCCTGGCTTCGCGACGCCGAAAAGGCCGGCCACGAAGTCGTCGAGAAGCTCAAGTCGAAGCCCGTCTCGGCCGGCAAGTACGACATCGTCGTCGATCCGTCGCAGCTGTTTCTCGCGATTCACGAATCGGTCGGCCACTCGACCGAGCTGGATCGCTCGCTCGGCTGGGAAGCCAACATGGCGGGCACCAGCTTCCTGAAGCCGAGCGATGCCGGCAAGCTGCGGTTCGGCGCGAACATCGTCAACCTCGTCGGCGATCGCACGCAGCCCGGCGGGCTCGCGACCACGGGATTCGACGACGAAGGCGTCAAGGCCGATCGGTGGCACATCGTCCGCGACGGCATGTTCGTCGATTGGCAGACGACGCGCGAGCTCGCGCCGCTCGTCGGCCACGAGCGGTCGCACGGATGCCTCCACGCGGACAATTGGTCGAGCGTGCCGTTCCCGCGGATGCCGAACGTCTCGCTCGAGCCGGCGTCGAGCGAGGTGTCGCTCGACGAGTTGTTCAGCGGCATCACGCGCGGGCTCTTCATCGAGGGACGCGGCAGCTCGTCGATCGATCAGCAGCGCTACAACTTCCAATTCGGCGGCGCCGTCATCCGCGAGATCACGAACGGCAAGCTCGGGGCGATGGTGCGGGACGCCGCGTATCAGTCGCGAACCCCGGACTTCTGGGCGTCGTGCGACGGCATCGGCGGGCCGTCGACCTACCGGCTATGGGGCACATCGGCTGACGGCAAGGGCGAACCCGGGCAAACCAACGCCGTGAGCCATGGCTGTCCACCGGCGCGGTTCCGGCAAATCACGGTTCTCAACACGGCGGCCGTGTGATGCTCGCACGAGACGACGCGCTGAAGCTTTGTGACACCGTGCTCTCGCACGCGAAGGCGGCGGGCGCGGAGGATGCGGCAGTGTCGCTGCGGAGCGCGATCGAGTCGCACGCGCGCTTTGCCGACAACCGCATCACGACGAGCGGCCGATCCGAAGATCTCGACATCACCGCGACCGTGTGGGTCGGACGCCGTCGCGGATCGATCGCCGGCAACGACTCGAACGCCGATGCGCTGAAGCGCCTGGCCGACGACGCCGTGCAGATTGCGCGGGTGTCGCCGGTGCACCGCGAATACGTGCCCACGCTTGGAGCGATGACGTACGGCGAAGAGCGCGGGTTTGCGAGCGCGACCGCGGACGTGGACGTCACCGCTCGCGCCGCGTCGCTCGAAGCGGTGCTGGCCGCGTGCCGAGGCGCGAAGGTGATCGGCGCGGGATATCACAGCGCGCAGGCGTCGGCCGTTGCCGCGGCGACGGCGAACGGCAATCGCCGCTACTTCCGGTCGAGCGAAGCGGGCCTCAGCGTGACGGCGCGCAGCGCGGACGGCACGGGATCCGGCTACTACGCGGGCGATCATTTCGATCTCGCGCGGCTCGACGCGAAGCACATCGCCGAACAAGCGGTAAGCAAGGCGATTCGATCGAGAGAGCCCAAGCCGATCGAGCCGGGCACCTACCCGGTGATTCTCGAGCCGCAAGCGGTCGCGAATCTGATGGGATTCTTGGCGAACAGCTTCGACGCGCGGACGGCGGACGAAGGCCGCAGCGCGTTCTCGGCGAAGGACGGCAAGACGCGGCTCGGCGAGAAGCTGTTCACGGATCGGATCGCGCTCTACAGCGATCCGCAGCACCGCGATCTTCCCGCGGTGCCGGCAACAGACGAGGGCGTTCCCGCCTCGCGGCTGCCGCTCATCTCGGCGGGCGTGCTCGAGACCCTCGCCTACTCGCGATTCTGGGCCCAGGAGCGCAAGCGCGAGCCGACGGCCGGCCCTGTCAACTACGTCATGGAGAGCGCGCGGCCACCGGTCTCGGTAGACGACATGATCAAGGGCATGGATCGCGGCCTGTTGATCTCGCGGTTCTGGTACGTGCGGCTCGTCGATCCGCGCACGCTCGTGCTCACCGGGCTCACGCGCGACGGGCTCTGGTGGATCGACAAAGGCAAGATCAGCCACGCCGTCCGCAATCTGCGGTTCAATCAAAGCGTGCTCGCGATGCTGGCGCCATGGAACGTCGAAGCGGTCGGTGCGTCGCGGCGCTTGTCGCCGATGATGGTGCCGGCGCTCAAGCTCTCCGCCTTCACGTTCACGTCGATCTCGGACGCCATCT
>DATBJJ010000042.1:0-7792 GCA_036556425.1 Vicinamibacterales bacterium | reverse complement strand
AGAACCCGGCCAGGATCAGGAGAGCCTCGAGCGCGAGCCCGCTCCAGATGTCGCGATAGACGTGGTGGGCCAGCTCGTGCGCGAGGATCACTTCGATCTCGTCGTCGGAGTAGTCCGCGAGCAGCGTGTCCGACAGCAGGATGCGGCGGTTCGCGCCCGCGCCGACCAGCGCCGCGTTGGCGCGGCGGCTCTTGTCGCCGAGGCTCCACTCGTAGACGCCGAGGACGGGAACGCCGGCGCGCCGCGACAGCGCGTCGATGCGCGCGAGGAGCGGGGCACGATCGAGCGGCTTGAACCGGTAGAACATCGGCAGCAGCACGATCGGCGTCACGCGCGCCAGCACGACGAGCGTCGCGACGCCGCCGAGCGCCGACACCGCCCACCACCACGCCGGCCAGCGCGCCATCGTCACGTAGACGAACTCGGCCGCGACGATCGCGAGCCCGACGCCGAGGCCGAGGCCCTTGAGATAGTCGGCCAGCCACACCTCGAGCGAAGACGACGAGAGGCCGTAGCGGCGCTCCAGCACGAACGAGCGATAGAAGCGCTGCGGCAGGCCGACGGCCTCGAACAGCAGCAGGAGAAGCGCGGTGAAGATCGCGACCGTGCCGGGCGACGAAACCGTGCCACCAGTCACCGCTACGGCGATATCACGGACGCGGAGAGAGAGACCGCCGGCGACGAGCCCGAGGACGAGGGCCGCGTGCGTCGCGAGGGAGACCCAGGCCGCGCGGCGCTGGAGACGATGATAGCGGGCGGCCTTGTCTTCGTTCACCGACCTGGATCAGTTCAGCTGCACCGATATCAGCTTCGACACGCCGGGCTCCTCCATCGTCACGCCCCAGAGCCGGTCGGCGATCTCCATCGTCTTCCGGTTGTGGGTGATGAGGATGAACTGCGTGTGCTCCTGCATGCCCTGGAGCATCTCGACGAACCGGCCGATGTTGGCGTCGTCGAGCGGCGCGTCGATCTCGTCGAGCAGGCAGAACGGGCTCGGGCGGTACTTGAAGATGGCGAACATCAGCGCCATCGCAGTCAGGGCCTTCTCGCCGCCCGAGAGGAGCTGGACGTTCTGCAGGCGCTTGCCGGGCGGCTGGGCGATGATGTCGATGCCGCTCTCGAGCTGATCGCTTTCGTCGAGCAGGACGAGGCCCGCGCGGCCGCCGCCGAAGAGCGTCGTGAACGTCTGCTCGAAGTTCTGATTGATCACGAAGAACGCTTCGCGGAACCGCTCCTTCGTCGTCTTGTCGATCTTGCGGATGGCCTCTCCGGTCGACGCGATGGCCTCGACGAGATCCTTTTTCTGCGTCGTGAGGAACGCATGGCGCGACTCGAGGTCGTCGAACTGGTCGATCGCCATCATGTTGACCGCGCCCATCCGGTCGACCTTCGCGCGGAGATCGGACACCATCTCGTCGGGCGTCATGTGACGGTTCGCCGCCGGCTCGTCTTCACGAGGAGCCTCGATTGCGGCTGACGTATCCATTCCAGGCTCCGCGCCTTCGATCTCGATCTCCGCCGCGTCCGGACGATCGTCGATCGGCTTCGGGCTCGCGAGCAGTCCCTGTTCCTCGAGCGCTTCAACTTCCGCCGCGACGTCGTCGAGCGTGGCCTGCACGGTCTCGACGCACGAGGTCGCGAGATGGGTCAGATCCGATTCCGCGGTGGCGCGCGCGACTTCCAGCTTCGACGCTTCGACTCTCACGGCGTCGAGCGAGCGGCGCGCGTCCCGGATGCGAACGTCCTGTTCCTCGAAGCTGGTTCTGAGCGACTGCGACTGCGACTCGACCTCCCGCACGCGCTCGCGCTGCTCGTCGAAGAGCCGAATCCGCGCGTCGAGGCGGGACTCGGATTCGACCACGCCATTCAGCAGCTCCTCGCGGCGTGTGCCCGTGCGCGTCCAATCCTCGCGGCGCGTGGTCAACCGCGCGTCGAGCTCCGACGCCGATTCCTCGAGCCGCCGCACGTCCGCGGCGAGCCCGGTGGCGCGCTCGCCGAGCGCGGCGTGCATCGCCTTCGCCTCGGCGGTGCGATTGGCCTGCGCCTGCATCGCTTCGCGGGCGTCGAACAACCGCCGCTGCGCGCTGTTCAGCTGATCGTCGGCGGCGCGCTGCTCCGCCTCGAGCCGCGCGATCGCCTGGCGCGCTTCCTCCTGCCGCGCATCCTGGGCGCGCTGCTCTTCCTCCGCCGAGCGTCGCTCCACCGAGATCTGCTCGCGCTTTTTCGCGATCCGCTCGCACGCATCGCGCGCCGTTCCAACCTGCAGCTCGAATCCGACGATGGCTTTTTCCTGCGCGTGAAGCTCGCGGTGAAGCGAAGCGAGCGCGGACTCGGCCGTCGCGATCGTGCGATCGAACGACTGACGCTCTTCGCGCAGCCGATCGACGGTCCGCTGCTGTGCGTCGCCGCGCTCGCGCAGCTCCTTGATCTCGCGCTTGGTCGCCAGGATTCCGCGCGCTTCCGCGGGCAGGCCGCCTTCGATCACTTGCGCGCCGCGAAACACGTCGCCGTCGAGCGTCACGATCGATCCGCGCATCGGCCCACTCGACCCGGCGGATGCCGCGTCGCTCAACGCTCGAGAGGCCGCGCTCGCGGACTGGAAATCGGGAGCGATCCACGCGAGGCTCAGCATCGTGCGGATCGCGCCCGCCGCAGATCCCGACACGCGGACGACGTCGCTCAACGGAACGAGATCGGCGGGACGGCCATCGGCTTCGAGCGACGCGGCGCCTTGCGCGTCCGCGTCGGCCACGACGAACCCGACGCGGCCGGCGTTGCGCTCGCGAACGAGTTGGAGGCCCGCCGCGGCGTGCGCGTGCGACGCCACGACCACGTGCTGGAGCCAGTCGCCGAGACACGCCTCGACCGCGCGCTCGTAGCCGCGGTCGACCTCGAGATAGTCGGCCACCGATCCCATATGGCCGATCGCATCCGGCGCCTCGGCCAGGATCGTTCGCGCGCCGTCGCCGTACTGCGCGCGCGCCGCGTCGAGCTCCTCGAGCGAGTCGAGCCTCGCGCGCAGCGCGGCCAATTCCTGCTCGGCGGCGCGGAGATCGTCGGCCCGCGCGTCGCGATTCGCACGCGCGACGGCGACTTCCGACTCGCGGTTCGCGCGATCGCCGTGCAGCGTCTCCATGGCGGCCCGCGCGCGATTCAGGCCATCGGCCGCCGCGGCGCGGTCGCCACCGGCGCGCTGCGCCTCCACATCCAGATCGCGGTCCTCGATCTCGAGCGAGGCGATCTGCTCAGCCATGCGCGCCCGCGCCGCGATCGCGTGCTCCATCGCGTGGCGGAGCGCCGTCGCGGCGTTGACGGCGGCAAACACTTCGGCGCGCGCCGCTTCGACGTCCGATTCGAGGCCCTCGATCTGACGCTGCGACGCGACGTACGTCGACTCCTCGGCGGCAAGCGTTCGCGCCGCCTCGTCGCGCTCCGCGGCCGCGCGCGAGGTGGCCTCGCGGCGCGCCTCGAGCTCGACGCGCGCGGGCTCCTGCCGCGCGGTGAGCGCGCGAACCTCCGCGTCGATCGTCGACGCCGCCGCGGCCAATTGATCGATCTGCTGGCGATCGAACGCGATCTGCTGCTGCAGACGTCCGATCTCCATCTCGCTCGCGTGCGCCGTCTCGCGCGCCGACGTCGCCTGACCGTCGGCCTCCATGAGCTCGAGCCGCAGGCGCTCGAGCGATGCCTCGAGCTCGGCGACGTGCGCGGCCGCCGCCGTTTCCCGCTCGCGCGCGGCGCCGAGCGCGGCGCGCGCCGCCTCGATCGCCCGGCCGAGCGACCGGTACTTCTCGGCGAACTGCACCTTCTCCCACCGGCGCAGCTCTTCGCGCAGGCGCTTGTAGCGCCGCGCCTTCGCGGCCTGGCGCTTCAGCGTTCCCCGCTGCTTCTCGACCTCGAAGATGATGTCGTCGACGCGCGTGAGGTTCTGCTGCGCCGCCTCGAGCTTCAACTCCGCGGCGCGCCGGCGGCTCTTGTACTTCGTGACCCCTGCCGCTTCCTCGATCAGCTGGCGGCGATCGGTGGGCCGCGCGCTGAGAATCTGGCCGATCTTGCCCTGCTCGATTACGGCGTACGCCTTGACCCCGACGCCCGCGTCCATCAGGAGATCCTGCACGTCGCGCAGCCGGCACATCTCGCCGTCGATCAGATATTCGCTCTCGCCCGATCGGTACAGACGCCGCATCAGCTCGACGTCCCGAACGAGCAATGGCTCGTCGATTTCGTCTACCGCGGGCGCGACCGCCACTGCGGCGCCACCGGCGCCGCTTTGATCTCCGTCGACGACCGCGCCGCGGCCGTTGTGTCCGTTGCCGCCGTGGCCGTTGCCGTTCGTCGATCCGCCAGGGACGCGCGCGGCCACGCCGCTCAACTTCAGGCGAACTTCGGCGGCCGACGTCGGCTTCCGCGCGTCGCTGCCGCCGAAGATGATGTCTTCCATGCGCTCGCCGCGCAGGCTCTTGGCGCTCTGCTCGCCGAGCACCCACGTCAGCGCGTCGACGACGTTGCTCTTACCGCAGCCGTTGGGCCCGACGATCGCGGTGACGCCGTCCTCGAACGTCAGCTCGGATCGATCCGGAAAACTCTTGAAGCCCGCGATTTCGAGACGTTGGAGCCGCATGTATCCGTAGTCCTTTAGCTCGCCCGCCTTCGCCAAGGCAGGCTGTATCCGCGTCCGATCCGCGTGATCCGCCGTCAATCGATCCGCGTGATCCGCCGTCTATCCGCGTGATCCGTGTCTATCCGCGTACTCCCAAAAGAAAAGCCGCTCGCGAACCGGAGACAAATCCCGGCTCGGAAGCGGCTGGGTGCGCTTCGAGTTCGTCTTGACTTCTCTGGAGTCGACGTTTCGGTAACGATTGCCACTGCCGCCCGGCCGACTCCACACCCTGCCCCGGCAGGATGGCCCCTTGGACCCGGCGAACGGCGGTCAGTCTAACAAGCCCCTATTAGTGGGGCAAGATCAAAGTAGGCCCCCAAACTATGGGGCCAAAGCCCTATCGATCCTTCCCGCCGCCCGAGGTGCGCGCCCGAGCCATCTCGGTGAGCTTCACCGCGTCGGGAAACTGCTGCAACGCGAACTGCGCCTGCGGATCCTTCGCGACGAGATTCCGCCGCGCCTCTTCGACGCCGAAGAGCGCGAGGTCGATGTCGTAGTGGATCATCGCGCGGATGAACTGCTCGTCCTTCGCGAACGACGATTCGTCCACGACGATGCGCTTCGATTTGAGCAGCGCCTTGAAGTCGGTAACCATCGCGTCGGTGACCGCGAATCCGCGCGAGAGACGCTTGCGGGTCTTGTTCGCGTCGCTCATGCGCGTGTCGCCCTCCGCCGTGAATTGATCGGCGAAGTTCGCGAATTCCTGGCGCGCGACCAGCATGCGTCCGAAGCGCGTCGGGTTGAACCCTTCGACCGGGCCGGCGAGGAACTTGTCGGGCTCGATTCCGCCGCCGCCGTACACCTTGCGCTTCGCGTCCGTGTATCGAAGCTCCGCGGAATCGTGCTGACGATCCGGAGTCTGATCGCGCAGCGAATACGTGAGGTACTCGTCGAAGCTGCCGTCCCACGGACGCTGGATCATGCGTCCGCTCGGCGTGTAGTACCGACCGGTGGTCAGCGCGAGACCCGCGCCGCCCGTTCGCGATCCGATCGTGTAGACCGACTGCACGAGCGCCTTGCCGAACGTCGTCTCGCCGACGACGAGCCCGCGATCGTGATCCTGCAGCGCGCCAGAGACGATCTCCGATGCGCTGGCGCTGCTGCGGTTGACGAGGACGACCAACGGCTGATGCGTGTAGTCGCTGTCGTCGGTCGCGCGATACTCTTCGTTGGAGCTCGGCGTGCGGCCCTTCGTGTAGGCGATCAGCTCGCCTTTCGGGAGGAAACGATTCGAGATGCGAATCGCCTGATCGAGAGGCCCGCCGGGATTGTCGCGGAGATCGAAGATCAGCCGCTTCATGCCCTTCGCGCTCAGGTCCTTGAGCGCGGCGCCGACCTCATCGTTCGACGTCTCTGAAAAATCAGCCAGCTTGAGGTACCCGGTTTCGCGGTCGATCATGAACGCGCCGCGAACGGTCCGGATGTTCACGGCATCGCGCTCGATCTCGAGATCGATCAAGCCCTCGTAGCCGCGGCGGCGGATCGAGATGCCCACCGTCGTGCCCTTCGGTCCCTTGAGCTGCGCGACCGCCTGATCGGCCGTCCAGCCCTGCGCGTTCTGCCAACCCTTGGGCTCGTCAGGCTTGGGGTTTTCGTTCTTGATGCGCGCGATCACGTCGCCGCGCCGGAGCCCTTTCTTGTACGCGGGCGAATCCTCGAAGACCGACATCACGGTGATGTCGCCGTCGATCGGCTGAATCTGGATGCCGAGCCCGTAGTAGCTCCCCTGCTGACGCTCGCGCAGCTGGCGATAGCTGCGCGGATCGAAGAAGCTCGAATGCGGATCGAGCGTCTTCAACATGCCGTCGATCGCGCCGTACACGAGGCGGTCCGACGGAACGTCGTCCACGTATTCCTTCTCGATGGCGGAGAGCGCCGCCGTGAAGATCTTGTCGTGTTTGGCGCGCTCGTCTTGCCGCGCCAGCAAGCTGCTGCCGAGCGCGCCGCCCGCCAGGGCGGACAGAGCCACTGCGAGGGTCGCCACGGGAAAGAACCGGGAGGTACGCATATAATTCATCGTAGCAACGAAGTATCTGTATTGCAACGACTTCGGGGCGGACGGCCACCTTATTGGTTGACCCGTCCGAGGGCCGTTCCTATAATTCGAGATACGGCGTACAACCGCCAGGTTTTTCAAGGATTTCTATATGTTCGGACCCATCGGCATGCCCGAGCTTGTCGTCATCATGGTGATCGCCCTGATCATCTTCGGGCCCCGAAAACTGCCCGAATTGGGTCGATCCCTGGGACGCAGCCTGAACGAATTCAAGCGGGCGTCCAACGAGCTGAAGCATACGCTCGACGAAGAGATTCGTGTCGAAGAGCAGAAAACCGAGCAGAAGGCCGCCGAGCAGCGCTCGACGGAGTCCAGCTCCACGCTCGAAGACGAGGCAGGCATCCCGCGTCACACCGGCAGCGCCTGATTACCCGCCGGCATGGCACTCGTACCGTTCCCTTCCAGCGCGCCGGTTCCTCGCGAACCGGATGACGATCCGCTGCACGACGCCGACGAACGAGATCTCGATGGCGCCGGCGGAAAAATGTCGTTCCTGGAGCATCTCGATGAGCTCCGGTCGCGGCTGATTTCTTCCGTCTGGGCCCTCGTCGCCGGCTGCGTCGTCTCGTTCCTCTTCGTCGGCACGACGCAAGAGTGGATTCTTCGTCCGCTCTGGGAGCTGATGCCCGGCCACAACAAGTTGATGTACACGGCGCCGATGGAAGGCTTCATGACGATGATGAAGATCGGCGCGCTGGGCGGCCTCTTCATCGCGCTGCCGTTCATCATCCTTCAGCTGTGGCTGTTCATCGCGCCGGGCCTGTACGCGAACGAAAAACGCTTCGCGGTGCCGTTCGTCGGGCTTGGAACGTTCTTCTTCCTGTCGGGCGCGGCGTTCTCCCACTACATCGCGTTCCCGTACACGTGGAAGTTCTTCCTCGGGTTCGAGACGGAGTATCTCGAGTTCCGCCCGAAGTTGAGCGACGTCTTCTCGCTGTGGGTCAAGATGCTGCTCGCCTTCGGCGTCATCTTCCAGATGCCGACGATCGTGTTCTTCCTCTCGCGGATGGGAATGGTGACCGCGTCGTTCCTCATCAAGCACACGAAGTACGCGGTGCTCATCATCTTCATCCTCG
>DATBJJ010000041.1:0-13693 GCA_036556425.1 Vicinamibacterales bacterium | reverse complement strand
ATCGCGAGCGCCTGCTGAAACTCCGCGTCAACCGCCTCGATCGCGCGGCGCTGCTCGTCGTGCCGCGCGCGGCACGCCTCGCACGTCTCGAGATGGCGTCGCGCGTCCGCAGCGATCTCCGCGCCGCAGGCGTAATCGACTATCGCGGCAGCGTATCGTTCACAAGACATCGGAGCCTCTGCGCTAAATCCTTGCGGGCCAGGAACAGCCGAGACTTCACCGTGCCTTCCGGCACGCCAAGGAGACCGGCCACCTCGCGCACGTCGTATCCCTGAATCGCCGACAACACGATTGCGATTCTCAACTTCTCCGGAAGCTCGTCGATGGCTTCCCACAATCTCGCCGCGCGCTCGTTCGCTGCCGCGATCTGCTCCGTCGTCGCATCGGGCGTCTCGGCCATGCCGACCTGCTCGCGCGCCGTGCGCCGGCGGTCCGATCGCCATCGATCGATCGCGAGCCGCCACGTCATGCGAATCAGCCACGCGCGAAAGCTGTTCCGATCGCGAAGCTGCGAAAAGCTGCGATACGCCTTGGCGAACGCTTCCTGAGCGATCTCCTCGGCATCCTGCCGTTGGCGGACGACGCTGTAGGCGACCTTGACGGCAAGGCTGGACGACTCCCGGAGCCGGTCCTCGAACTCGCGCTCGAGATCGTCATCGAGCAACGGGCTCACGAGCGTGCCGGGGTGCCGGCCGGCGAGGTCATGCACAACTAGTAGACAGGACGGCGCGGGGCGGGTTGGGGTTTAGCGGGGCCGGGAGTCGGGATTCGGGATCCGGGATTCGGGATCCGGGATCCGGCTCCGGGGTTAGATCTGAATGGCTTTCGGATCCCGGATCCCGGATCCCGGATCCCTGATCCCCGATCCCGGACCCGTCTACGGTCGCCGCGGCATCGCCGCGAACGTCTTCTCGATGTTCTCCAGGACGGCGAGGGTCGATCGGACGCCCGCATCGAGGTATTTCTCACCCAACTCAGCAGAGGATTCGCGGGCGTCGCCCCACGTGCCCGACTTCGTCGCCCAATAGACCGATCCGGGCGCGCTGAAGAAATACGCGGTGTGAACGGCGCCGGAGTTCACGGTGAACTTCGGGAACGGCGGAAACTCCGAGTTGGCGCGTTCCAGATCGACGAGGTTGGGGTTGATCGCCAGGATGGCCGAGGTTTCAGCGGCGTTCGCGTGAAGTCCCTTTTCGAGGCCGAAGTACGCGGCGCTGTCCTCGGCGGTGAAGCCGTCCCAATAGTTGACGGGGAACGCCTTCACGTCCGTCGGCATTTTGTAGGCGGCGTTCGCGCAGGCATAGGCGATCGCGTACGTGTTGTCGTAGTGGCCGTTCAGAAAGACGATCCGCTTGAATCCGGCCGTCGAGAACGACAGGCAGAGATCCTCGACGAGCGCCATGAACGTCGGGATCTTGATATGCACGAGCCCGAGGAACCCCACATGCGGGTACGAAAGCGCATAATTGATGGGCGGCGCGACGACGGCGCCCACGCGCGGCGCGACGCGGCGCGCGATCTCCTGCGGGATCAGCACGTCGGTGAGGAGCGGCCCGTGCGGACCGTGCTGCTCGGTCGCGCCGGTCGGCACGATCACCGTGTGGTGACTCTTCAGGAACGTCTCGACTTCGACGTTCGTCATCTCGCCGAGAAAGACAGTGGCCGGTTTCATCGCGGTTGTTCTCCGGGAAAAAAGTCTGACCTGCCTTGGCGGAGGCGGGGAACCGCATTAGCATAACGTCGAATCAATGCCCGGTGCGCCGCCCTGGCGCTCGAGGAGCGATCTATGAGCGAAGACCGATCGACCGTGACCAGGCGTGAGTTCGTCAAGACCACCGCGGCGGCCGCCGTGTTCTCGATCGTTCCCAGGCACGTGCTCGGACGCGGCTATCAGGCGCCGAGCGATATCGTGAACATCGCGACCGTCGGCGTCTCCGGCATGGGGTCGGTGAATACCCGCGCCGTCATGAGCCAGAACATCGTCGCGCTGTGCGACTGCGATTTCGATCTGCTCGACGGGAAGCTCGCCGAGTGGGCGAAGACCGCCAAGCAGACGCCGCAGAATCGTCAGGCCCCGCCGCCGCCCGCGCAAGCATGGAAGGATTGGGGACCGTCGAAGGCGCAGCAGGCCGCCGACGCGCGCTGGCCCGCGCAGGACAACGCGGCAACACTGCGCCGCTTCGTGGACGAGCAGCTCCCGCGCGTCCAGAAGTACCGCGACTATCGCGAGATGCTCGAGAAGCAGAAAGACATCGACGCCGTGATCGTCGCGACGCCGGATCACATGCACGCGGTCATCGCGTCGAACGCGATGAGCCTCGGCAAGCACGTCTACGTGCAGAAGCCGCTGTGCTGGTCGGTCGCCGAAGCGCGGCACCTCGCGAAGAAGGCGGCGGACACCAAGGTGTTCGCGCAGATGGGGAACCAGCGGCATTCGAGCGACGCGACGCGCCGCGCGATCGAATACATCCAGAACGGCGCGATCGGCGACGTCCGCGAAGTGCACGTCTGGACGAATCGGCCCCTCGGGTTCTGGCCGCAAGGGATTCCGCGGCCCGCGCCGATCGCCGGCGATCCCGCGCAGCTCTCGTGGAACAACCGCGGCATCATGCAGCGGCTTGCGGGAGCGATGGCGGGAACGAGCGGCAGCGTGAAAGTACCGGATCGCCTTTCCTGGGATCTGTTCCTCGGCGTCGCGCCGCAGGTCGAGTACCACCCTGTCTATCACCCGTTCAATTGGCGCGGATGGGTCGACTGGGGACAGGGCGCGCTTGGCGACATGGGCGCGCACCTGATGGATTTCCCCGTGTGGTCGCTGAAGCTCGGATTGCCAGCGGTGATCGAAACTGAATCGACGCCGTTCAACAGCGTCTGCTACCCGAACGCGACGACGACGCACTTCGAGTTCCCAGAACGCAAAGGCTTGCCGCCCGTCACGCTGACGTGGTACGACGGCGGCCTCATGCCGTCGGATCCTCCCGAGCTCGAGGACGAGCAGCTCGATCCCGGCGGCGGCGTGCTCTATATCGGCAAGAAGGGAAAGCTGTATCACACCGCCGGCGGACGGCTGCTGCCGAACAAGAAGCACAACGAATACGGTCCGCCGAAGGAGCGGCTGCCGCGCGTGCCGCACGGCGAGCACGAGATGAACTGGGTCAACGCGATCTGCGGACGCGATCAGTTGTCGGTGCCATTCGACTACGCGTCGCTTCTGACCGAGATCATGCTGCTCGGGATCGTCTCGCTGCGCGCCGGCTCCAAGCTGCACTACGACGCGGCGAACATGCGCGTCACCAACAATCTCGCGGCGAATGATTTTCTGACGAGGGAATATCGCAAGGGATATTCGCTGTGACGCCGACGTTGTTGTCGGTCGCGCTCTCGCTCGTCGCCGCGTCGCCCGCGCAGACGAGCGGCGCCTCGCAGGTCATCGACATCAAAGCGCCCGATGGGGTGATCCTCAAGGCGACCTACTATCCGGCCGCAAAGCCGGGGCCGGCCGTCATGCTGTTCCACGCGTGCAACCGCGATCGATCCGCATGGAAGGCGTTCGCGGAAGAGGCCGCGGGCCGCGGATTCCACGTGCTCGCGCTCGACTTCCGCGGATACGGCGAGAGCCGCGGATCGCGCGGCGACAACGAGCTGCAGCAGACGTGGATCGCGAGCCGCGAATGGCCGGCCGACATCGACGCGGCGTGGACGTGGCTCATGTCGCAGCGCGGCGTCGACAAGACCCGCGCCGCCGCTGCCGGCGCGAGCTGCGGCGTCAATCCGGCCGTTCAGCTCGCGCGCCGTCATCCCGAAGTCAGGACCGTCGTCCTGTTGAGCGGCGGCCTCACGCCCGAGACGCGCGAGTTCCTGCGCGACTCGCCGGGGCTGCCGATCTTCGCCTCCGCCAGCCGTGGCGACGCCGGCATCGTCGACACGCTGCGATGGGCGGTTGGATGGTCGCGGAATCCCGCCAACACGTTCGTCGAGTACAAAGCCGCGGGCCACGGCACCGACATGTTCGCGGTGGAGAAGGATCTTCCGCCGCAGATCTTGAAATGGCTCGAGACGAACGTGCGGGACGCGCCGGCTGGAACGCCCGCCGCCGCGCCGGCGGCAAAGCCCACCGACGTCGAAGTGTTCTGGACGACGGTCAATGCGCCGGGCGGAATCGAGAAGGCGCGGAAGTTGTACGACGAGGCGCGCGCGCGCGACAAGACGGTCGTGCTGTTTCCGGAAGGCGAGATGAACCAGCTCGGCTATCGTCTGTTGCAGACCGGAAGCGCGCAGGATGCGGTGACGGTGTTTCAGATGAACGTCGAGGCGTATCCGAATTCCGCGAACACGTACGACTCGCTGTCCGATGCGTACCTCGCGATGGGCAAGAAGCAGGAGGCGCTCGACTACGCGCGCAAGACGCTCGACGCGCTCGCGGCGGATCGCGAGACGCCCGAGGAGTTCAAGAAGCTGATTAAGGACGGCGCCGAGAAAAAGCTGAAGGAGATCAAGTAACGACGACGGGCTGCGTGAGCCGCCCGTACGTGAGCCGGCGCCACACCCACTCCATCGGTCCGTACCGATGCGAGCTGAGCCACCACTTGCTGAACGGCACCTGCAGGCCGTAGATCAGGATCGCGAGCGGCAGGTCGAGCAGCGGTCCGACGCGGCCGTACAACCCGCCACCGTAGCTGTAGAAGATCGTCGTGCAGATCACCGACTGCATCAGATAATTCGTCAGCGCCATGCGTCCGACGTACGAGAACGGCAGCAGCCGCTGTTGCCATACCGGACGGGACCATAGCCGCACGAGCGTCGCAGAGTACCCAAGGCTCGAAGCCGGCACGACGAACGACTGCAGCCAGAAAAACAGGAGCGTTGGCGCGTTCATCCGCATCGGGTTCGGGTGATACCGCATCTCGATCGCGACGCAGACGAGGTTGCCGACGATTCCGACGGTCAATCCGATCCACTGCGCGTTCTTCCACCATCGTTCGTGCTCGGCGGGGCGCTGCAGATAGCCCTGCCTCCAGATGTACACGCCGAACAGAATGATTCCGAGGATGCGCGTGAGCACGAGGATGAAGCCGTTGGCGGCGACCCACTCCTGCGCGCGAATCGCGAACACCTCGCGAATCGTGCCGTGCGCGTACAGCCGAATCGTCTCCTGCATGTTGCCCTGCGGCTGATCGGGTGGAGGCGAGGCGCCGAAGATCGACGCGACGTAGAAGCCGAGGATGAGCACGGGCAGGAACCAGTACATGATCTGCGCCCAGATCATCACGGTGCGCTGCGTGCGCTTGCGGAAGAGCAGGAGCGCGAGGCCGCAGACGGCGTAGTTCGAGAGGATGTCGCCCCACCAGACGGCGAGACCGTGAACCAGTCCAATCACGAGAAGGACCAGCATGCGCCTCGCGTAGAATGCGATCCCATGGTGGCGCGCCGCCGCGCGGTCCATCTGAATCGCGAAGCCCACACCGAAGAGCGTCGCGAAGATCGTGATGAACTTGCCTTGCACGAGCCAGTCCACGAGCGCTTGCGCGATCACGTCCGGCCCCCAGGTCCACAGAAGGTACGGTTGGAAGTAGGCGCCGAGCGGCGCGTTGAAGCCGCGCATGTTCGCGATCAGGATCCCCAGCAGCGCGGCGCCGCGCAGGCAATCGATGACCGTGATGCGCTCCTCGCCGGGGACCGGACCGATTGGCTCGGGCAATTGGTCGTTCATGGACGGCCCGTAGTGTAGGCGCGCCCGGGACGAAAGGGAAGGTTCGCGTGATGACCAGTCCGGATATCGCCGCCGCGTTCGAGACGCTCTCCACACCCCTGGTTGCCGATGCGCTCGTTCGACTGTCGCTGCCGGTCCGCGTCGCGCCGCGTGAAATCCATCCGGCCATCGGCGGCCGGCTCGCCGGCCACGCCCTTCCGGCGCGCCATGCCGGCAGCGTCGACGTGTTTCTCGAGGCGATTCAGTTCGCGGACGCCGGCGACGTGCTCGTCATCGACAACGGCGGCAGGACCGACGAGGCCTGCTTCGGCGACCTCGTGGGGATCGAGGCCAGCACCCAGGGCGTGGGCGGTATCCTGCTCTGGGGATCGCACCGCGATTCAGCCGAGCTCGCCGCGATCGGATTGAGCGTCTTCAGTTGCGGCACGTGCCCGAACGGGCCGCCGCGCGCCCGGACGCGCGACGCGGACGCGCTCGTGCGCGCCCGCATCGGATGGCAGCTCGTCGAGCGCACGGACGTCGTGTTCGCCGATCTCGACGGCGCGCTCTTCGTCAACGAGCAGCATGTCGAGGACGTGTTGGATCTGGCCAAGAACATCGCGGACCGCGAGCGTCGTCAGGCCGCGCTCGTGCGTCAGGGACGATCGCTACGGCAGCAGTTCCGGTTCGCCGATTTCATCGCGCGCCGCGGGACCGATTCGACCTACACGTTCCGCAAGCACCTGCGGCAGATCGGCGCGGTGATCGAGGAGTAGAAAAACCGATCCGCGTGATCCGCGACTATTCGCGTGATCCGCGACTATGCGCGTAATCCGCGTCGATCGGCGTAATCCGCGTCAATCCGGGTAATCCGCGTCTATCCGCGACTATCCGCGCGATCCGCGACTATCCGCGTCTATCCGCGTGATCCGCGGAGACCCTTCAGCAGCTTGAAGTCGCCGGACGCCTGCGCGCGGCGCGGCTCGAAGCGCTCCGCGCGATGGCGGACCGCGGCGATCGACGCGGCGAGCTTCGGCGACAGCAGATCGAGCAGCCGCGCGTGATCCTGCGTGTACGCGGCGCGCGCGCTCGCATACACACCGAGCACTGCGATCAGTCGGCTCTCGTGCAGCAGCGGCACGGCCAGCATCGACAGGAGCGGCGGATCGAGGCTCGCGATGTCGACACCGAAGTCGATCGCGGGCTCCGCGTTCACGGCCGCGCGCCGGTTCGCCGCGACCCATCCCACGACGCCGTCACCCGGCGACGTCCTCAACGCGCGAATCCGCGCGGAATGACTCCCGGCGCTATAGGAGCAGACGACCGTGTCGTCGCGTTCCTCCGGAAGGAACACGGCCATCGCGGTGCACGGCAGCATCTGCTTGAGCATCATCCAGCTCAGCGCGCCGACGTCCGCGATGTTGGCTTCGCCGTCGATCGCTCGCGCGAGGCTGCTGACGCCAAGCACCTCTTCCGACGCGTTCGGTTCGATCGGCGCGGCGGCAACCGCCGGCGTCTCCGCGATCGCCGCGCGTTCTCGCGACCGCGCGCCGCCAACGGCTCGCGCCGCCGGGTGCATCGTCGTCTCCGACGGCATCAACCGCTCGTGCGCGGCGATGAACACATCGACGATCCGCGTGTCGTACATCGTTCCGCGCCGCTCGCGCAGGATGGCGATCGCGGCCTCGTCCGTCATGCGCGCGCGATACGGCCGATCGGAGGTCAGCGCATCGAAGCAGTCGACGACGGAGAGGATGCGCGCGCCGATGGGAATCTCTTCACCGCGCAAGCCGTCGGGATAACCGGTGCCGTCCCAGTTCTCGTGATGGTGGCGAACGATCGGCACGACCGGATACGGGAAGTCGATCGACGACAGGATCTCCGCGCCGATGGGCGCGTGCAGCTTCATCTTCTCGAATTCGGCGGGCGTGAGCTTGCCCGGTTTGTTGAGGATGTGCTCGGGCACCGCGATCTTGCCCGTGTCGTGAAGGAGCGCCGCCGCTTCGATCGCTCTGAGCGTCAGCTCGTCGGTGATGCCCAACTCCTTCGCGAGCCCGACCGCGGCCGCCTGCACGCGGCGGATGTGCCCGTGCGTCACTTCGTCCTTCGCATCGATCGCGGTCGCGAGCGTTTCGACCGTCGAGAGATACATCGTGTTCAGCTTCTCGACGTGGCGCTTCGAGTCCTCCACTCGTCCGAACGACGACCTCATCGTCAGGTACGAGATCAGGAGCATCGGCAGAATCAGCGCGATGACGCTGAAGTGCACTTGCCTGAGCGCGACGACGAGCAGCAGGGCGACCGACGCGCCGGCCGCATACGTCGGCGCGAGCAGCATGAAGTGTTGGCGCCAGACCTGGAGCGGCGTGCGGCGCGATTCGATCGCGATCACCGTCGCCGTGAGGCCGCTGTTCAGCGTGAAGTACGTCGCGGCCAGAATCGCGAGCGGAACGATCAACTGGTTCGGCGCCGACAGCGCCGTGAACAGTGGCGGCACGCCCGACGCGGCGAAGAACAGGTGGCCCGACACCCACACCGAGAGCGACAGATTGCCGAAGTTGAAGATCGTCTGCGGGATCGAGTGTTTCGCGCGATACGAAAGGAGCAAGCCGTCGACGGCGACGGTCAGCGCTCCCATCTCCGGACCGAAGAGCAGCACGCACGAGAACGTGAACACTTCGGAGACCGACAGGAGAACGTCGATCGACGGGATCTTGAGCGTGAAGAATCCGGTGCCGAAGGTGAGCAGCGAGAACGCGACCCACTCGATCGGCACCTCGGCGCCGGCGAGCTTCGCGGCGGAGAGCGCGATGACCGCGACGCCCGACAGCCCGACCGCGCCGACCAGCATACGGCCGGGGATCGAGAGCGCGTGCCGGGCGTTCGTGGACGTCTCCGCCAACGGCGCTATTTCCCCGAGTCGGGATCGACGACGCTGCTGCCCCAGACGACGTACTCGCCGTCGTAGTCGCCGCTTCCCCAGACCACGTATTCGCCGTCAGGTGATTGCATCGACGAGCCCCAGACGACGTAGTAGCTGTTGCTCCAACCCGCCGCGCTGCCCCAGACGACGTAGTTCGGCGCCATCGAGCCGATCGGGTTCGAGAGCCCGAGCAGATTCAAGACGCCCCACTCGGCGTCGTTCGCGCTGCCGAACAGCGCCGAGAGATCGAGAATGCTGAGGAGCCGGACGCCCGTGCGATCGTAGACGCGATCGATGAGCGTGCCGGAATCGCGGAAGCTCGCGCCGCCCGTCAATCCGAGCGTGCTCGTCAGGGTGTTCACGAGCGATCCGAGAAGCCCGCCGTGCGCGAGTTTCTGCGCCTGCTGGAAGTCGACGGCGCCGGCGCCGGCCGCGATGAGACCGTCGTTGCGCATGAAGCGCGATCCGGTCTGCAGTGCGAGCTTCACCTGCGCGGGACTGAGACCCGGATCGGAATCGAGGAGCAGCGCCACACCGCCGCTCACGACGGCCGCCGACATGCTCGTGCCGCTCAAGCGGAAGTACGCGTTCTTGCCCGAGCCCGCGACGTGCCACGCGGGGAATCGGGTCGCGAGCCACGAGCGCGGGCTCTCGAGCGAGACGAGATTCGATCCCGGCGCGACGAGATCCGGCTTCACCGCGAAGTCGTACTTCGTCGGGCCGCGCGAGCTGTATGCCGCGACGCGATCGTCGCCGCGATCGACCGTGTTGTTCATGTCGAGCGCGCCGACCGTGATGGCAAACGGCGAGTTGCCCGGCGAGGTGATGCCCCCCATCACGGGCGCGCCCTGCGCCGTGCGGCCCTGGTTGCCCGCGGACACGACCACCACGATGCCCGAGCGCACCGCGCGCTCGACGGCGCGGCACAGTGGATCGATGGCGGACGGTTCGGCGACGGGATGCCCGAGCGAGATGTTGGCGATGCGCAGGTTGTATTTGCGCGCGTTCGCGACCGTCCAATCGAGGCCCGCGATCACGTCGCTCGTGTAGCCGGCGCCCGTCGAGCCGAGCACGCGCACGTCCGCGAAGTGGACCTTCGGTGCGCTGCCGCCGGTGAAATTGTTCGTGACGTACGTCGCCGACGTCGTGTTGCCGCCGATGAGTCCGGCGATGTGCGTGCCGTGTCCGAACGGATCGCCGGTGACGCCCGGCTCGTTCGACACGAGATTCACGCGCGCGACGACGCGGCCGGACACGGCGGAGTGATCCGCGATGCCCGAGTCGATGACGGCCACGCCGATGCCCTCGCCCGTATAGCCCGGCGTCGAGACGAGTCCCAACAACGTCTTCGTTCCGGACCACACGCTCTCGGCGCTCGTCACCTTGTTGACGATCGAGACATCCGCGACGACCGGCAGGTCGCCAGAGATGTGCGCGATGCCGCTGTCGTGCTTCAGCGTGTTCAGCTCCTGCGAGCTGAGATCGAGAGTGAGGGCGCCGGCGAGTGCACGCCGGAGCCCTCGGCCGTGGCGCAGTTTGACGCCGAGAAGCGCGTCCTCCTCCGCTTGCACGATCACGCGCACGCGCTCGCCGCGCGCCAAGGCCTTTTTCAAATCATCTGAGAGCGTCGGGCCGCGCTGGCCGGACGGATGCGCCGAAGAGAGCGCGATCCCGAACGCAAGTCCCAGAAACAGAATCATCCGCCGCATCAGCCACCTCGAAGGGACACAGAGACCGCTTCGGCGATGGGCAAGAAGCAGGCCCTATCTCGGCCATCCGCGCGAAGGCGGGTAAGTGGTCGAGTAACGGGAAGTTAGGTGCGGCGGTGGACGAATTACGAAGCTGTGGGGTGTGCCGAATCGTGGCATCCGTTTCTGTCGCTAACCGAGGAGAGCAGCGCTTAACACGTTCCACTCTTGAAACTTGTACTGAATTGTCGCGTTTCGGATCACGACTGTTCCCTTGCAGCACACCGATGGGTAGGAGGATTTGAATTTATGGGCGAGCTGAAGTATTAAAGCTCTGCCAATGCCTGCCTGGGCGCTGCGACGCGAAGCCGCAGCGTTGCTCGGCTATGTGTGTGTCGCCGCGATCTTCTCGTGGCCGTTGCCGCTGCACCTTGCCGATGCGATGCTCGGTCTGCCGGCTGGTGATGCCGGTGTGTACGTGTGGAACCTCTGGGTGTTCCGGCACGAGATCGTCGACAACCATCGACTGCCGTTCCTCACGTCGGAGATTCTCGCGCTCAGTCAACCGGTTCCGCTCGCGCTCCACAACTACACGACGTTCGCGAATCTGCTCGCGCTGCCGCTCATTCCCGTCTTCGGCGTCGTCAGGACATTCAATCTCCTGAGCGTCGGCGCCGGCGTGATGAGCGGCTACGCGATGTATCTCTACGCGCGGGAGCGCACCGGCGATCGCGCGGCCGCGTGGATCGGCGGGCTGTTGTTTGGATTCTCGCCGTTCATGAGCGCGCGGGCGTCGGAGCACTTCAGCCTGACGCTCGCGGCGCCGCTGCCGCTCTTCGCGTGGTTGATGCACCGCTTGCACGCGAATCCCTCGCCGAAACTCGCGTGCGCTGCGGGCGCCACCGTCGCGTGGGCGTTTCTATGCGACGTGTACTTCGCGGTCTACTGCGTGATGATCGCCGCGTTCACGGTGCTCTATTCTGCGTTCAGCGTCGAGCGTCAGGATCGACGCGCGCGCTCGTGGCCGCGCGCGCTCGTCGATCTTTCGATCGTCTGCGTCGCGGGACTGATCGTCGGCATGGTGCTGCGCGGCGGCGGACGCATGGACGTGTTCGGCATCCGCGTCAGCTTCACGCGCCTGTATACGCCCGTCCTGGTGCTGACCGTGCTCGTCATCGCTCGGGCGTTGATGTCGCTTCGTCCGCGCCTCGTCCCGCTCCTGAACGTCACGAGGTACGCGCCGCTCGCGGTCGTGGCCGGACTCGTCTGCACGGCCGTGCTGTCGCCGGTACTCTCGGCGTCGACGGCGACGTTCTCGCAGCGCAACTGGATCAGCCCGACGGTGCCGTGGCGGAACAGCGCGCCAGGTGTCGATCTGCTGGCGTATTTCATGCCGAATCCGCTCAACCCAATCGTCGGCTCGTTCTCGCACGCGTGGTACGCGTCGCTGCCGAACGGATTCAGCGAGAACGTCGCGTCGATTCCGTGGGTCGCGCTCGGCACGATTGCCGCGTGCGCGCTCTGGACGCGCCGGCGTCCGCACAAGGGCTGCGTCGTGTTCACGTGCGTGTTTGCGTTTCTCGCGCTGGGACCGTTCGTCTCGATCGCGGGGCGGCTCACGTACGTGCCGACGCCCTGGGCGGTCTTTCGATACCTTCCGATCGTCGGGGCCGCGCGAATGCCGACGCGGATGACGATTCTCGTGACGATGGGGGTTGCGCTCCTGCTCGCGTTCGCCGTCCGCGAGCTGCGGACGCACGCGCGGCGTCCCCGGCTCGTGACGGCGGCAATCGCATCGCTCCTCGCGATTGAGCTGCTGCCCGCGCCGCGGACGCTGCACTCGGCGGAGCTCCCGGCGGCCTATCAGAAGATCGCCGCCGATCCGCGTCCGATTCGCGTGCTCTCGCTGCCGTTCGGCCTGCGCGATGGCTTGGGCTCGCGCGGCAATTACTCCTCGACGTCGCAGTTCTATCAGACTTTCCACCGAAAGCGCTTGGTGGGCGGGTACGTGTCGCGGCTGCCGGCCGGCAGCATCGACCGGTACCGCGGAAACAGCACGTTGAAAGTCCTGCTTCGCATGAGCGAGGGGACCCCGGTGGAATCGGAGCTGCTCGAGCGCGCCTATCGACAAGCCCCGCGAACGCTCGACCGGCTGCAGATCGGCTACGTCGTCATCGATCGCACTCGAACCGCGGCCGAGCTGCGCGATTTCGCCCAGCGCGCGTTCGCGCTCACGCCTGTGATGACTGACGGCACCTTCGAGCTGTACTACACGCGCCTCGCGCCGCCCGTCGAGTAGTCGAACGTTCGTCCAACCGATCGTCCCGCAATTCGTCACTGTCCGTTCGTCCCAATCTCAGACACGACGCGAAACGCGGATGGATAATACCCGCTTCTGGGATGAGCGGGAGGAGTGCATGACGGAGCCGACGGCGCGTGGACGATTCGTCTGGTTCGATCTCGTCACGACGGATCCGGACGCCACGCACAGCTTCTATGCGGCGGTGACTGGATGGGGCACGACCGAGTGGAAGGGACCGGTTGCGTACACGATGTGGACCGCCGGCGGCGAAACGATCGGCGGTGTGACGGATCTTCCTCCCGACGTCAGCGGTTCACCACACTGGCTCGCCTATATTGGGTCGACGAACGTCGACGAGACCGTTCGTCTAGCTGAGGATCTCGGCGCGCGCGTGATCAAGACTCCGTACGACATACCGGCGGTGGGACGATTTGCAGTGGTCGCGGATCCGCAAGGCGCCGTGTTCGCGATCTTCGCGCCCGTCGGCAACGCGCCCGGCCACGAAGGGGAAGCTCGAGTAGGCGAGTTCTCGTGGCATGAGCTGGCGACACACGACTATCCCGCCGCGTACCGGTTTTACGAGCGGTTGTTCGGGTGGAAGAAGACGTCGCTGATGAACATGGGCGCAGGCGGCGAGTATCAGCTGTTCGGCCGCAACGGCGTCGTCCTCGGCGGCATGTTCAATCGATCCGTCGATGCGGCCGGTACGCCGTCGTGGCTGCACTACGTGCTCGTGAGCGATGTGGATCGCGCGGCGGGTGCGGTCACGTCGCATGGCGGCAAGGTCGTCGCCGGCCCGATGGAAGTCCCTGGGGGCGACTGGATCGCTCAGTGCGTCGACCCCCAGGGCGCGATGTTCGCGTTGCACGCGAGGAAAAAGAGGTGAAAGTGACTCAGTCGACAGTCGTGAGTCGGGAGTCATCAGTCGCAGTCGACAGTCACAGTCGGTAGTCGGTAGTCGAGTGTGGCTGCGACGAACGACTGCTCACGTGACTCACGACTGACGACTGTGACTGTCGACTGTCGACTGTCGACTGTGACTGTCGACCGTCGACTGTGACTGCCGACTGTGACTGCCGACTGCCGACTCC
>DATBJJ010000040.1:0-65626 GCA_036556425.1 Vicinamibacterales bacterium | reverse complement strand
TCACCATTTCCGCGAAGGCGTTTTCGGGGTCCGAGAAGTAGACGATTGCGGCCTGCAGGGTTTTGGGCCAAGTCGAAGCAACCATGAACACAGTCTACCCGGACGGGTTACATGTGTCAAGTAAATTATTGCCCAACGTTGGGTGTCCCGATTGGGTGTCCCCGCCCTTCACTCCCGGGCGAACACCCGGAGCCGGCGGGGGCGGACGTAGACCCGGTCGCCTTGGGCGACCGCCAGCGCATCGAAGAATTCCCGCGTGACCTCGACGTGCAGCAGCTTCCCGTCCGGATCCAACAGATCCATTCGGACCAGCGCTCCGGCAGGGCTCGCGTGGCGCACCGTCGCCCAGAGCCCCCCGCCGACGTCTTCCCTCGTGACGTCGAGCTCGTGCGGCCGCGCGTATCCCTCGGCTCGCGTGGTGCCGTTCGTCGGCGATGGATGATCGACGACGACCGGTCCGAACAGGGCCTTCCCCGATTCGATGCGCCCGTGAAACACGTTCACGCGCCCGATGAAGTTTGCCACGAACGGCGTCGCCGGATGTTCGACGACCTCCTCGGGCGTGCCGTCCTGCTCGATGACGCCGTGATCGAATACGACGACGCGATCGGCGAGCTCGAGGGCTTCTTCCTGATCGTGGGTCACGAAGACGCTCGTCAATCCGATCTCGTCGTGCAGCCGGCGCAGCCAGCCGCGCAGCTCCTGACGGACTTTCGCGTCGAGCGCGCCGAACGGCTCGTCGAGCAGCAGCACGGCGGGCTCGACGGCCAGCGCGCGCGCTAATGCCACGCGCTGCCGCTGGCCGCCCGAGAGCTGCGACGGCAGACGGTGCGCGAGGAAATCGAGCTGCACGAGCGTGAGCAGCTCGTTGACGCGTTGGCGGATCTGCTGCTCGGACGGACGCTGGGCCCGCGGCCGCACGCGCATGCCGAACGCGACGTTCTCGAAGACGGTCATGTGGCGGAAGAGCGCGTAGTGCTGAAAGACGAAGCCGACGTTCCGACCGCGCGCGCCCTGCTCGGTCGCCTCCTCGCCGTTGATGAACACCGATCCTTCGTCGGCGCGATCGAGCCCCGCAATCACGCGCAGCAGCGTCGTCTTGCCCGAGCCCGACGGCCCTAGCAGCGCGAGGAACTGGCCCTTCGGCACGGTCAACGTGATGTTCCGGATCGCGTGGAAGCTTCCGAACGAGCGCGTGACGTTGCGGACCTCGATGCTCATGACTCATCCGAGGGGCTCCGCCCCTCGGACTCCCTTACACGCTCTCTCGCGCGCCGTTGCGCCGGCGCGCTCCGTTCGCGTGGCTCGCTCGCATGGGCCCGCTCGCATCTTGGAACGATCCTCAGATCATGAGATGACTTCATGCGTCTTGCGAGTCCACGGCCATTCGCTCGCCGGCCGCCAGCGTCAGCTTGTTGCGCCGCTCGACGATCGTCTGCAGCACGAGCGTGACGACCGCGACGATCGCGAGGAGCGACGCCACGGCAAACGCCGCCTGTGTCGCATACTCGTTGTAGAGAATCTCGACGTGAATGGGCAGCGTCGTCGTCTCGCCGCGAATGCGTCCCGAGACGACGGAGACCGCGCCGAATTCGCCCATCGCGCGCGCGGTGCACAAGATGATCCCGCTGAGGAGCGCCCATTTGACGTTCGGCAGCGTGACGCGCCAGAAGATCTGCCAGCCGTTCGCACCCAAGAGACTCGCGGCCTCTTCCTCTTCCCGGCCGGAGGCTTCCATCACCGCGATGAGCTCGCGCGCGACGAAGGGGAACGAGACGAAGATCGTCGCGAGCACGATCCCGGGCACCGCGAAGATGATCTTGATGTCGTGCTCGGCGAGCCACGGTCCGAACCATCCCTGACGGCCGAAGAGCTGCACGAAGATCAAACCCGCGACGACGGGCGAGACGGCGAACGGCAGATCGATCAGCGTGGTGAGCAGTCTCTTTCCGCGGAAATCGAACCGCGTGATCGCCCAAGCGGCGGCCATGCCGAAGAGCGCATTGGCGGGAACCGTCAACGCCGCGACGACGAGCGTCAACGCGATCGCCGACGTCGCGCCCGGATCCACGATCGCGGCGAGGTACGCGTTCCATCCGTTTCGCAGCGCTTCGACGAAGAGGAACGCCAACGGGACGAACAGAAACGTGAAGAGAAAGAGCAGCGCGACGGCGGTGAGCGCGGCGCGCACCGCGAGCGGCTCCGTCAATCCGGGCCGCGCCGCCGGCCGTTCGATCGCCGCGGCCGTCATCAGTATCCCAACCGCCTCGCGCTCCAACCTTGAAGCGCGTTCAGCAGGAGCAGAAGAACGAAAGAGAGCAGCAGCATCACGAACGCGATCGATGCGGCGCCCGCGTAATCGTACTGCGTCAGCTTCGTGATGATGAGCAGCGACGCGATCTCGGTCTTCATCGGCATGTTGCCGGCGATGAAGACGACCGATCCGTACTCGCCGATCGCGCGCGCGAACGCCATGCCGAAGCCGATGAGCCACGCGGGATACAGATACGGCAGGATGACCCGGAAGAGCACTTGCCGCCGGTTCGCGCCGAGGCTCGTCGCCACTTCCTCGAGCTCGACGTCGAGATCCGCGATGACAGGCTGCAGCGTGCGGACGACGAACGGCAGCCCGATGAAGATGAGCGCGATCGTGATCCCGAGCGGGCTGAAGACCGCCTGAATGCCGAACGGCGCGAGATACTGGCCGAACCAGCCGTTCGGCGCGTAGAGGCTCGTGAGCGTGATGCCCGCGACGGCCGTCGGCAGCGCGAACGGCAGATCGATCATCGCGTCGACGATCCGGCGGCCCGGAAATCGATAACGCACCAACACCCACGCGACGATGCTGCCGAGGACGCCGTTGACGAGCGCGGCGACGAACGACGCGCCGATCGTCAGCCGGTACGACGCGATGACTCTCGGATCGCGCATCGCTTCCGACAGCGCGAGCCATCCCTGGCTGAGCGATTTGACGGGCAGCGTTAACAACGGAACGATGACGATCACTGCCAGATAGAGGACGGTGAACGTCATCGTCGTCCTGAAGCCCGGAAGACTCGCTTTGGACGTCAACAGGTCCTTTCGTGCCGGTGCATCGTTACCTCGTGCCCGGCTGATAAATCTGGTCGAAGAGCGCGCGATCGGCGAAGTGCGTGGTGTTGGCCGCCTGCCAGCCGCCGAACGCCTGATCGATCGTCGTCAGCTTCACGTTCGCGAACGTGTCCTTGTATTTCGTGAGCACGTTCGGATCGCGGGGACGATAGTGGTTCTTGGCCGCGATCGCCTGACCCTCGGGGCTGCCAAGATACTCGAGATACGCCTTGGCGACCTCCGTTGTCCCGCGCTTGTTCGCGACCTTGTCGACGACTGAAACCGACGGCTCCGCGAGGATGCTCGCCGGCGGGGCCACGACGAGGAAGGTGCCTTTCGATTCCGCGACGGCGAGATAAGCCTCGTTCTCCCACGCGAGGAGGACGTCGCCGATGCCGCGCTGCACGAACGTGTTGGTCGATCCACGCGCGCCGGCGTCGAGCACGGGCACGTTCTTGTAGAGCTTCGTCACGAACTCGCGCGCGGTCGTGTCGCTGCCGCCGGGCAGCGTCTTCGCGTAGTGCCATGCGGCGAGGTAGTTCCACCGGGCGCCTCCGGACGTCTTCGGGTTCGGCGTGATCACCTGGATGCCGGGCTTGACGAGATCGCCCCAGTCCTTGATGCCCTTCGGATTGCCTTTGCGTACGAGGAACACGATCGTGGACGTGTACGGCGAGCTGTTGTTCGGCAGCCGTTTCTGCCACGCCTTGTCCGTGAGCCCGGCGTTCGCGATCGCATCGATATCCCACGCCAGCGCCAGCGTGACGACGTCCGCGTCGAGGCCGTCGATCACGGCGCGCGCCTGACTGCCCGAGCCGCCGTGTGAACCACGTATGGTGACGGTCTGACCTGTCTTGCTCTTCCAGTATTTCGCGAACGCGTCGTTGTACTCACGATAGAGCTCGCGGGTGGGATCGTACGAGACGTTGAGCAGCGTGATCTGCTGCGCCCGGACGCGTGTAGCCATCCGCGCGGCGCCAACGGTCAGCGCGATCGCCGCGGCGGCGGCGACTCCGATTCGAAGAACGTTCGTTCCGAGCATTTGCGATCTCCGCTTCCGAGAATCAAAAGGCCAGCTGCATGCGGAACAGAACGACGTGCTCGCTTCGTCGCGCGCCGCCATCGAACGTGCTCCGTTCGAAGGTGGCGTAAGCCTTGATGTAATTGGTTGGGTACCAGTTGGCGGCCAGCGTCCACTGCCGCGCGCGGCGGCTCGCGTTGGCGATCGCGACGTCGGCCGCGAAGGCCTCGTCGTCGACGGTGAGCTCGCCGAACCGAGCCGCGAGTTGGAGCGCTCCCCATTGTCCGGCGCCGGGATCGAACGGCCGACTCGGCCGCACGCCGCGATCCGACGTGGGCTCGCCGGTCAGGACGTACGATGCGGTGACGCCCCATGCCTGGTTCGCGATCGTCGTGTGCGTCGTGCCGCGGAGGACTTCCTGCGATGAGCGGGCGTATTCGACGAAGCCGCCGAACGACTTCGCGTAGACGAAGAACGCCGGCGTGACGCGATGGCGCCTGCCGTCGGCGGTCGTTCCCGTCGCGTAGGCGAAGTACGTTTGACCCGCGGACGTGCGATAGGTAGGCAGTGCGCCGGTGTGCGATCCCGTCGATCCGCCGAGGTGGAAGCCGAGGTTGTTCCAGACGGACGGAGGCGCCGCCGCCGACCGGAACGGCATCACCACGATGCGGCCCGCGAGATCCTTTCCCGAGTTGGTGTCGACGTCCGTCGTGTTGCTGCTGGCGTCGGCTTGTCCATTGAAGACGCCGCCCGAGTAGAAGACCTTGCCGCCCGCGATGTCGCCGAGCGCCTGAAAGCCGACGTCTCGATTCGGCACGAGGCTCGACACGAGCGTGCGCTCCGGAAAGATCAGGCTCGCGTCGCCGATCAGCAGCTCGTAGCCGACCGGCGTCTTGTCCTTGCCGCTCCGCACGCGCAGCGCGTTCGAGAAGCGGATGTCGAACGACGCGTCGAGGAGCGTGGTCGATCCGCCCGCGAACTCCGGCATCAGCTTGTACTCGAAGTACCGCGCGACGCGGCCGCTGAACGTTGTCCGTGCTTTGCGCAGCACGAACGTGTTCGTGATTGGCAGCGGATCGTCGAGCGAGAATCGTCCGTCGGCTTGAAGCGTCACGCCGACCTGCAGGCGATTGTGGCCGTCCGCGGACTGCACGAAGAAGCCGTCGTTCCAACCGGCGATGAACGTCGGCGGTTTCTCGGGCGCTGGTGTTTGCGCCGAGACGGTTCCAGCGATCGCAGCGATGAACGCGGCGGCGATCGCAGCGCGTGCGATGGACAAATGCCTCTCCTCGAAAGTCATGAATACCGTCGACCAGGAACCTGAATGAACGCCGGGCGACCGGCAAGGCGAGTCGAGGAGGGATGGCCGCTCGAACCCTACCAGGCAGTCTCCGGCACTCTACACGGACAGGCGCACGAACACGGCACGCACGCCGTCGAGATGAGAGTCCCGGAGAAGCGGGGCAGCGAGCTCACGACCTCAACCTTCTATCAGACGGGTTTTGGCAATGTCAAATCGGTCCTCTAGCCGGTGTTCCGCATGCCGGCGGCGATGCCGTTGATCGTGACGAGCAGCGCGCGGCGGAGCCAGAGCTCGTCGTCGGCGTGGGCCGACGTGGACGCGCGCAGCCGGCGCAGCAGCTCGACCTGCAGCAGGTTGATCGGATCGACGTAGGGATTGCGTACGTCGATCGATCGACGCAGAACGGCGTTGTTCTCGAGCAGTTGACGGTGGCCGGTAATCTCGAGGACGACCTCGATCGCGCGCTGGAGCTGCGCGCGCAGCACGCGCCCGAGATCCTGTTGATCGGCGGGCACGAGATGCCGATCGTAGTGCGCGGCGATTCCGGCGTCCGCCTTCGCGAGCGCCATCTCGATGAGCTCGACGGTCGAGCGGAAGAACGGCCACGTGCGATACATCTCGCGGCACCGCTCGAGGTCGCGCTCGTCGCGCGCGCGATCGGGATCCGCCGCGCCGTCGCGGTCGATCATCGCCTCGATTCCGAGCCACGACGGCAGCAGCAGCCGCGTTTGCATCCAGGCGAACTGCCACGGGATCGCGCGAAGCGCTTGCAGCGCCGCCTGCTTCTCGCGCTTGGCCGGCCTGCTGCCGATGTGCAGCGCGTCGAGCTCCGCGACGGGCGTCGCCGTCTGGAAGTACTCCATGAAGCGCGGATCGTCGTAGACCGTCGCGCGGAACGCGTCGCGTGCCGATGCCGACACGCGCTCCATCGTCTCGCGCCACTGCGGCTCGACCGGCGACGGCGATCCGAGCATGGCTTCGAGCGTCGCGGTCGTGTAGACCTCCAGCGTTCGCAGCGCGATGCCCGGCAAGCCGAACTTCGCCTGGATCATCTCGCCTTGCTCGGTGACGCGAAGGGTTCCATCGACCGAGCCGGGCGGCTGCGATCGGATGGCGAGGTGCGTCGGACCGCCGCCGCGGCCGACGCTGCCGCCGCGCCCGTGGAAAAGGGTGATCGGCACGCCATGCCCGCGCGCCGCCGTGACGATCGATTCCTGCGCCTTGTAGAGGTCCCACGCCGCGGCGATCCGTCCGACGTCCTTCGCCGAGTCGGAGTAGCCGACCATCACCTCGATGCGTCCTTCGCTCTCGATCACGCGGCCGCGGTACCACGGAATCGAGAGGAGCGCATCGATCATCGGCGCCGCCCCCGCCAGATCCTTCGACGTCTCGAAGAGCGGGACGACGCGGCGAGGCGGGTTGACGCCCGCCTCGCGCTGCAGCAGCTCGACCGCGAGCACGTCGGACGGCCGCGACGCCATCGTGATCACGTACGCGCCGAGCGACTCGTCATGGATCGCCGCCATGACGCGGAACGTGTCGAGCACTTCCGTCACGCGCGGATTCGCGGCGAGCCGCTGCGGCGTCACGCGCCGATCGCGCTCGAGCATCGTCGTGAGGAATTCCACGCGGCGCGGCTCGTTCCAGTGCGCATATTCGCCGAGGCCGAGCGCGCGCGTGATCGCATCGATCGCTTCGGTGTGCCGCTCGGCTTCTTGCCGCACGTCGAGGCGAACGAGCGTCAAGCCGAACGCGGCGAGCCGGCGCAGCACGTCGGTCAGGCGTCCGTCGGCGATGATGCCATTGCCCGTCGCGTACAGCGATCGATGGCAGAGGAGCAGCGGTTCGACGAACTCGGAGGCGGACTCGAAGAGCTCGGCGTCCCACGTGAAGCCGGTGTATCCGGCCTCGCGGCCGGACGTCGACCGGAGCAGCGCTTCCACCGACGCGCGCGCCGCCTCGAGCCGCTGCTGCACGGCGCGGAGGAGCGCGCGATACGGCTCGTGCGCGCCCTCGACGCGATCGACGAGCTCCGCCGTCGCGTCCGACATCGACAGCTCGAACCGCAGCTGTTCGATCTCTTTCGCATAGAGCGACAGCGCCGTCCATCGCGCCATCAGGCACGCGCTCCGCGTGACTTCCGGCGTGACGTACGGATTGCCGTCGCGGTCGCCGCCAATCCACGATCCGAAACGGATCGGCGCGGCGTCGAGCGGCAGCCCCCGCCCGGTCGATTGGCGCAGCGTGCGATCGAGCGATCGGCAGAACTGCGGCAGCGCGTCCCAGACGTTCTCCTCGAACACCGCCATCGCCGATCGCACTTCGTCGAGCGGCGACGGCCGCTCGCGCCGGACTTCCTCGGTCTCCCACGCCGCCGTGATCTCGCGGCGCATCGCCTCGATGTAGCCCTCGCGCTCGAGGCACGTGATGTCGGAATGATCCAGGCCGGCGAGTCCGTCGGCGATCTGACGGTACTTGTGCTGAAGCGATCGCCGCATGATCTCGGTCGGATGCGCCGTGACGACGAGCTCGATGCGGAGCGCGCAGACGGCACGATGGAGATCATCGGGCGAGACGCCGGCCGAGCGCAGCCGCGGCAGCGTCTCCTCGAGCGACGCCGGCTGAGGACGCGCGCGCGGGTCGCGTTGATACGCGCGCCGCCGCCGCACGCGATGGTGCTGCTCGGCGACGTTCGCGAGATTCAGAAAGTGGGCGAAGCTCCGGGCGATCGGCAGCGCCGCGGCGACGGGCATCGCGCGCAGCTCCGCGGCGAGCGTTTCGAATTCTGCATGGATCGGACGCGCCTCGGGCGCGGCGGCCGACGTGTTGCGCGCGCGCTTCGCGAGCGCGCGCACGCGCTCGACGCGCTCGAAGAGGGGCTGCCCCTCCTGACGGCGCAGCGTCTCGCCGAGCAGCTCGCCAAGCAGCCGCACGTCGTCGCGCAGCGCCTTATGAGGATCGTCGCCGCCTTTCGTCATCTTCGTCTCGACCGCGCCCTGCGGCGCGTGCGGCGATCGCTCCGCCGCCGGGACGCTATAATCCGGCCTTCCGATCATGACAGACCTCTCTTCGCACGCGGCGGTCGTCGAGGCCGAAGGCCACCTCATCGACTCGCAGATCCTGAACAGCATCTTCGATACCGTGATCGAGCGCGGCGGGCAGTTCGAAGTGCAGCAGTTCCAGATCGGCCGCACCAACGATGAGTTCTCGCGGTTGACGCTGAAGGTGTCCGCGCCGACGGCAGAGTCGCTGCGGCGGCTGCTCGAAGAGTTGATGCCGCTCGGCTGCCGTGCCGTCGAGGAGCGTGACGTGCTCGTGCGCAGCGCCGATCGCGACGGCAGCGCGCCGGACGATTTCTACTCCACGACGAATCTCCGCACCGAAGTCCGCATCGACGGGCGCTGGATTCCCGTCTCCCGTCAGCGCATGGATGCCGCGATCGTCGTACGCGCGAGCGCCGACGGTGCCGCCGCCGAATGCCGGAAGCTTCGCGAGATCAAGACGGGCGACCACGTCGTCTGCGGCCTCGCCGGGCTGCGCGTGCTGCCGCAGTTTCGGGATCGCGAGCGGGCCGATTTCGCGTTCATGTCCAACGAGGTCTCGTCCGAGCGGCGCGTCGAGACGAGCGTCGCGCGAATCGCCGCGATCGTGCGCGACGTGAAGCGCCGCGGCGAGCGCGTCGTCTTCGTGGCCGGCCCCGTCGTGATTCACACCGGCGGCGCCCCCTACTTCATGGAGCTGATTCGCCGCGGCTACGTCGACGCCGTGCTTGCCGGGAACGCGCTTGCGGTCCACGACGCCGAGCAGGCGCTGTTCGGCACGTCGCTCGGCGTGGATCTCGAGGCGGGCGTCGCGGTTCAGGGCGGGCACCGGCATCACATGCGCGCCATCAACCGGATCAACCGCGCGGGCGGCATCCGCGCCGCCGTCGCCTCGGGCGTTCTTCCGAGCGGCGTGATGGTCGAATGCGTCCGCGCCGGCGTCGAGTACGTCCTCGCCGGCAGCATTCGCGACGACGGTCCGCTCGCCGACACGATCACGGACATCGTCGAAGCGCAGAATCGGTACGCGGACGTGCTCGCCTCCGCCGGGATGGTGATCGTGCTCTCGACGATGCTGCATGGGATCGGTGTCGGGAACATGCTGCCTGCCTGGGTGCCGGTGGTGTGCGTCGACATCAATCCCGCGGTCGTCACCAAACTGGCCGACCGCGGCTCCTCTCAAACGATCGGCCTCGTCACCGACGTCGGGCTTTTCCTGCACCAGCTCGCGAAGGCGCTGTCGTAGCCGCCGTCCGCTGCTCGTCGTCCGCTGCCCGATCGCGAAAGCGCGACCACCGACCGCGGACCGCGGACCGCGGACCGCGGATTGCGGACTGCGGACTGCGGACTGCGGACTGCGACGCAATCATGAAGCTACCTCCTGCGCGCGAGCGGCATTCATAGAATCTCGTCGCACGCTCCATGCGTTCTCGTCATGCATGTGACGATCGATCCCTGCGCGGGCATGATGACGGCCAGCAGTTTTTCTCATAGCTCTGCTATGAGAAAAACGCATGCTCCCAATCGCTAAATCCCGTTTTGCTTCTGGGTCGAGATGCTCGATAACGAACGGGTGCAACAGGAATCTCGCGCGTCCGTTCCGCATCCACCGGCTGCCCAAGGGCTTTACGACCCGCGGCACGAGCACGACGCCTGCGGCGTCGGCGTCATCGCGCACATCAAGGGGCAGAAGTCCCACGCGATCGTGAGTCAGGCCCTGCAGCTCCTCATCAACCTGCTGCATCGCGGCGCCTGCGGCTGCGAAGTGAACACGGGTGACGGCGCCGGAATCCTTCTGCAGATGCCGGACAAGTTCCTGCGCCGGGAGGCGGACCGGCTCGGCTTCGCGCTGCCGGCCGAGCGCGGGTACGGCGCGGGGCTGGTGTTCCTGCCGCGCGACGCGGCGGCGCGCGATCGCGTGGAGACGCTCTTCGAGCAGATCGTCATCGACGAAGGCCAGCTCGTGCTCGGCTGGCGCGACGTGCCGACCGACATCACCGGCGTCGGCCCGAGCGCCGCCGCGGTCGCACCGGTGTTCAGGCAGGTTTTCATCGCGCGCGGCCCCGCGCTGCCGCCTCCGGGCCGCTCGCTCGAAGGGGACGCACAGTTCGAGCGCAAGCTCTACGTGATCCGCAAGCGCGTCGAGCACGAGGTCGACCAAGCGCTCGATCTGCCGGCCGACGAGAAGCGCTTCTTCTACGTCGTGAGCTTGTCGTCGAACACGCTGATCTACAAGGGGATGCTGACGGCGGATCAGATCGGTCGGATGTATCCCGATCTGCTCGATCCGGCGATGGAATCGGCGCTGGCGCTCGTGCACCAGCGGTTCAGCACGAACACGTTTCCCTCCTGGCCGCTCGCGCACCCGTACCGCTTCATTGCCCACAACGGCGAAATCAACACGCTCCGAGGCAACATCAACTGGATGAAGGCGCGCGAAGCGCTGCTGCGGTCCGACGTCCTCGGCCACGATCTCAAGAAAATCCTGCCGATTATCCGCGAAGGCGGGAGCGACACGGCGATCTTCGACAACGTGCTCGAGCTGCTCGTGATGGCGGGCCGCTCGCTGCCGCACGCGGTGCTCATGATGATTCCCGAGCCGTGGCAGAACCACGAAGGGATGAGCCCCGCGCGCCGCGCGTTCTACGAATACCACTCGTCGCTGATGGAGCCGTGGGACGGCCCCGCGTCGATCGCGTTCACGGACGGGACGGTCATCGGCGCCGTGCTCGATCGCAACGGCCTCCGCCCGTCGCGCTATTACGTGACGAAAGACGACCTCGTGATCATGGCGTCGGAGGTCGGCGTGCTCGACGTGCCGCCCGAAGATGTCGTGCTCAAGGAGCGCCTGCACCCCGGCCGCATCCTGCTCGTCGACACCGCCCAGGGGCGCATCATCGCCGACGATGAGATCAAGGAGCAGCTCGCGCGGGAGCAGCCGTACGCCGACTGGCTGGAGCGGCACCTCGTCGCCATCGAAGACGTGCCGGATGCGCCGTTCCTGCCGCCGCCGGATCACGCGACCGTGCTTCGGCGCCAACAGGCGTTTGGCTACACGCAGGAGGACGTGACGCTGCTCCTCGCGCACATGGCGCGAGCGGGCGAAGAAGCGCTCGGTTCGATGGGGACCGACACGCCCCTCGCCGCGCTGTCGGTGCGTCCGCGGCTGCTCTACGACTATTTCAAGCAGCTCTTCGCGCAGGTGACGAACCCGCCGCTCGATGCGATCCGGGAAGAGCTGGTCACGTCGATGGAATCGACGATCGGCCCCGAGCGCAACCTGCTCCTGCCGGAGCCGGAATCGTGCCGGCAAATCAACGTCCGCTATCCGATCATCGACAACGATCAGCTCGCCAAGCTGCGGCACATCAACACGACGGCGCTCGGCGGATTCCGATCGGTGACGCTGCCGATGACGTTCGATCCGCGCGACGGCGGCGCGGCGCTCGAGCGCGCGATGGATCGGCTGAAGGCGCAGGCGTCGACCGCCGTGGAGAACGGCCACACGATCCTGATCCTCTCGGACCGCGGCGTCACCGAGAAGTGCGCGCCGATCCCGAGCCTGCTCGCGACGGCGGGCGTGCATCACCACCTGGTCCGCGAAGGCACGCGCACGCGGTGCGCGCTGATCGTCGAATCGGGCGACGCGCGCGAGGTGCACCACGTCGCGCTGCTCATCGGGTATGGCGCCGGCGCGGTGAATCCGTATCTCGCGTTCGAGACGCTCGATGACATGATTCAGCAGCGCGTCATCGAAGGCCTCACGCACGAGAAGGCCACCGCCAACTACATCAAGGCGCTGAACAAGGGCATCCTGAAGGTGATGTCCAAGATGGGCATCTCCACGCTGCAGAGCTATTGCGGCGCGCAGATTTTCGAGGCGATCGGGCTCGAGCAGGCGTTCGTCGACAAATACTTCACCTGGACGGCGTCGCGCATCGGCGGCGTCGGCATCGACGTCATCGCGCGCGAGGTGCAGTACCGGCACGCGCACGCCTTCCCGTCGCGGCCGGTCATGTCGCCGGAGCTCGACGCGGGCGGCGAATACCGCTGGCGCCGCGACGGCGAGCTGCATCTCTTCAATCCGGAAACGGTCCAGAAGCTCCAGCACGCGACGCGCAGCGGCCAATACCAGATCTATCGCGACTGGACGTCGGTCGTGAACGATCAGAGCCGCTCGCTCGGCACGCTTCGCGGCTTGCTCGACTTCAAGGCGAACCGGCCCTCCATTCCGATCGACGACGTAGAGCCCGCCGAAACGATCGTCAAGCGGTTCGCGACCGGCGCGATGTCGTACGGATCGATCAGCCAGGAAGCGCACGAGACGCTCGCGATCGCGATGAATCGTCTCGGCGGCAAATCGAATACCGGCGAGGGCGGCGAAGATCCGGCGCGATATCAGCGCGACGCCAACGGCGACTCGCGCCGGAGCGCGATCAAGCAGGTCGCCTCGGCGCGGTTCGGCGTCACGAGCGAGTATCTCGTCAACGCCGACGATCTCCAGATCAAGATGGCGCAGGGCGCGAAGCCCGGCGAGGGCGGACAGCTTCCCGGGCACAAGGTGTACCCGTGGATCGCGAAGGTGCGTCACTCGACGCCCGGCGTGACGCTCATCTCGCCGCCGCCGCACCACGACATCTACTCGATCGAGGATCTCGCGCAACTGATCCACGACTTGAAGAACGCGAACCCGCGCGCGCGCGTGCACGTGAAGCTCGTGGCGGAAGTCGGCGTCGGCACCGTCGCCGCCGGCGTGTCGAAGGCGCATGCGGACGTCGTGTTGATCTCGGGGCACGACGGCGGCACGGGCGCGTCGCCGCTGACGTCCATCAAGCACAGCGGCATTCCGTGGGAGCTCGGCCTCGCCGAAACGCAGCAGGTCCTCCTCCTCAACGGCCTTCGCGATCGCATCGTCGTTCAGGTGGACGGGCAGTTGAAGACCGGACGCGACGTCGTGATTGCGGCGCTCCTCGGCGCCGAGGAATTCGGATTCGCGACGGCAGCGCTCGTGGTCTCGGGCTGCATCATGATGCGCGTCTGCCACTTGAACACGTGCCCCGTGGGCGTGGCCACGCAGGATCCCGAGCTTCGCAAGAAGTTCTCGGGGAAGCCCGAGTTCGTCGAGAACTACTTCCGCTTCGTCGCGCAGGACGTCCGCGAGCTGATGGCCGAGCTCGGGTTCCGCACGATGGACGAGATGATCGGCCGCGCGGATCTCCTGGAAACGAAGCCGGCCCTCGATCACTGGAAGGCGAAGGGCGTCGATCTGTCCCGCGTGCTGCATCAGCCGGATGTCGCGCAGGACGCCGGCCGGCGCCGGGTCCGCGCGCAAGAGCACGGGCTCGAGCGGGCGCTCGACGTCGACTTGATCGCGCGGGCATCGCGCGCGATCGAGCACAAAGAGCCGGTCGCGATCGAGATGCCGATTCGCAACGTGAACCGGACCGTCGGCACGATGCTCGGCTACGAGATCACGCGGCGGCACGGCGGACAGGGGCTGCCCGACGGCACGATCCGCATCGCGTTCACCGGATCCGCCGGACAGAGCTTTGGCGCGTTCCTCCCGCGGGGCGTGACGATGACGCTCGAGGGAGATTCGAACGACTACTGGGGCAAAGGTCTGTCCGGTGGAACGCTCGCGGTCTTTCCGCCGCGGCGCGCGACGTTCGCGGCGGAAGAGAACGTCATCATCGGCAACGTGTCGCTCTATGGCGCGACGAGCGGTGAAGCCTACGTGCGCGGGATCGCCGGCGAGCGATTCGCCGTCCGGAACAGCGGCGCGCACGCCGTCGTGGAAGGCGTCGGCGATCACGGCTGCGAATACATGACCGCCGGGCGCGTCGTCGTGCTCGGCAAGACGGGACGGAATTTCGCCGCCGGCATGAGCGGCGGCGTTGCCTTCGTGCTCGACGCGGACGGCGTGTTCGCGAGCCGGTGCAACAAGGAGATGGTGGATCTCGAGCCGCTCGACGAGCGCGAGGACGTCGATCTCGTTCGCTCGCTGCTCGAGCGCCACGTGCGATACACCGGCAGCTCCGTTGCCGCCAACGTGCTCGCGCGATGGGACGCCGTGCAAATGAGTTTCGTGAAGGTGATTCCACGCGACTACAAGCGCGTGCTGGTCGCGGAGGCGCTCGCGCGGGCTGAATCACGCGAGCCGCGGTTCGCCGAGCTCGTGGGGGCCGTGAATGGGTAAGGTCACCGGCTTCATCGAGATCAAGCGCGCGAAGCCGCACGCGCGTCCGGTCCCCGAGCGGATCAAGGACTGGAGGGAAGTCTATCTGCTGGAGCCCGACTCGCGCGTACGCGAGCAGGGCGCGCGCTGCATGGATTGCGGCATCCCGTTCTGCCATCAGGGATGCCCGCTCGGCAACCTCATTCCCGACTGGAACGATCTCGTCTACCGGCAGCGGTGGGAAGCGGCCATCGAGCGCCTCCACTCGACGAACAACTTTCCCGAGTGGACGGGGCGGCTGTGTCCGGCGCCCTGCGAGGGATCCTGCGTGCTCGGGATCAACGACGATCCCGTGACCATCAAGAGCATCGAGCTCGCGATCGTCGAGCACGCGTTCGAGCACGGCTGGATCGCGCCGAAGCTGCCGGTGTCGCGCACCGGCAAGCGCGTCGCGATCATCGGATCGGGCCCCGCGGGCCTCGCGGCGGCGGATCAACTCAATCGCGCCGGCCATCACGTGACCGTCTTCGAGCGCGCGGATCGGATCGGCGGACTGCTTCGCTACGGCATTCCCGAGTTCAAGCTGGAGAAGCGCGTCCTCGATCGGCGGCTCGCGCTGATGACGGCGGAAGGCGTCGAGTTCCGCCCGGGCGTCGAGATCGGGATCGACCTTCCGGTCAGCGGGCTCCGGCGTCAGTTCGACGCGATCGTGTTGTGCTGCGGCGCGGCGTGGGCGCGCGATCTGCAGATCCCCGGCCGCGAGCTCGCGGGCATTCACTTCGCGGTCGAGTACCTCACGCAGCAGAACCGGCGGTGCGAGGGAGACTTCGTCGACCCGGCGAAACTGATCACCGCCGAAGGCAAGCGCGTCGTGATTATCGGCGGCGGAGACACCGGCGCGGACTGCCTGGGCACCGTGCATCGACAGGGCGCGCGATCGGTGCACCAATTCGAGCTGCTCGCACGGCCGCCCGACGCGCGGCACGAAGACAATCCCTGGCCGCAATGGCCGAACATCTTCCGCACGTCGTCCGCGCACGAAGAAGGCGGCGAGCGCGTCTACGCCGTCTCGACCGAGCGCTTCGTCGGCGACTCCGAGGGCCGCGTGACCGGACTGCAGGCCGTCAAGGTCGAGACGACGCGCGACGGCGGGCGCGTGCGAATCGCGCGCGTCGAGGGGACCGAGTTCGAGCTCGAAGCGGATCTGGTCCTCCTCGCGATGGGGTTCGTCGGTCCGGAGCGTGGAAGCCTGCTGTCGCAGCTCGGAGTTCGGTTGACTGACCGAGGCACCGTGTGGCGCGACGACGAGTGGATGACCAGCGAGGTGGGCGTCTTCACCGCGGGCGACATGCAGCGCGGGCAATCGCTCATCGTGTGGGCGATCGCGGATGGACGGAACGCGGCGAACTCGGTCGATTCTTACTTGATGGGGTCTACGACCTAGATCGCAGCCCGCAGTCCGCAGCCCACTGCGGACCGCGAACCGCGAACCGCGGACCGCGGACTGCAACAGAGTTGTAGACTTCACTGGTGAATCCAACAAAAATGTCGTAGAGTCACCAACCGGCGGACGGTTGCGGATCGAGCGCCACCGGCGGGAGCGGTGAAAACCGCGCGAAACGGGCGGGAAGGCGCTGTGGCGCTCAACTTGCTCGACGTTCGTGCCGGGTATGGAAACCACGGCCTCCAATCGATCGGACTCTTCGGTGTCATCGCGCAATCAGTTTCCTTCCGGCAGCCGGCAACAACTCGCCGCGGCGCTCGCGGACGCGCGTCAGGAATACACCACGGCTGCGCGCGCCGGCCGCGCCGGCCGCGACGTCCAGTCGCGATATTCGTCGCAGATCGACGCGCTCGTGCACCAAATCGCCGAGAACGCTCGAGAACACTCCGGCGCGGCGCTCTCGATCTGCGCGCTCGGCGGCTACGGCCGCCGTGCGTTGAGCCTTCACTCCGACGTCGACGTCCTCATCCTCTTCGAAGACGGCATCTCGCCGGCTGAGGAGCGCTTCGTCAGCGCGCTCTTGCAGCCCGTCTGGGATCTCGGACTGTCGGTCGGCCATCACGTCCGCGAGCTGGCCGAGCTCGACGAGCCGGACCTGACCAATCCGGAGTTCCTGCTTTCGCTGCTCGATCGACGGCTCATCGCGGGCGACGCGCGCCTGTTCCAGCGCCTCGACGCGTGGTTTCTCTCGGCGCTCGACGAGAACGGCGCGCGCCGCCGCATCGTCGACGCGCTCCTTCAGCTCGTGGACGAGCGGTACGCGCCGTTCAACGACACGCTCTATCAACTCGAGCCCGACATCAAGAGCGCGCCAGGGGGGCTGCGCGACATTGCCGCGGCACGCCACATCCGGCAGCTGCAGCCGGCGGCGTTCGACGCCGACGTCGATCGATCGCCCCGTTTGCTCCAGGACGCCGAGGATTTTCTTCAGCGAATTCGATCGGTCCTCCACCTCGAGACCGGGCGCGACGTGAACGTGCTCAGCCACGACCTGCAGGAGAAAGTCGCGGAGGTGCTCGGGTCCGAAGGCCGCCAGATCCAGCAGCGCGTGGAAGCGCTGATGGGCGAATATTTCCGCCACGCGCGCGCCGCCGCCCGCGCGCTCGAGCGTGCCCGCCGCGCGGTCACGCCGCCGCCCGCCCGCGGCGGATCGCGCCACGTCGGCCGCCACTTCGAGATCTCCTCGGACGGCGTGCGCTTCCTCGATCTCACGCGCGCGGCCGGCCGTCCCGCGCTCTGGCTCGAGCTGTTTCGGCTCGCGTTGTCGAACGGCAGCGAGGTCTCGGAGCAGGCGCTCAACTGCATCGAGCAGAACGTCGAGCGCTTCGCCGCGGACGACTTCCTCGCGACCGAAGCGGATCGGCAGCTCGTGCGCAGCCTGCTCTATCCGAGGCCGGGTCTCTACGCACGCCTCTCGGAGATGCACGATTGCGGCCTGCTGAATCGAGTCTTCCCGGAGTTCGAGAAGGTCCATTGCCGCGTCGTCCGCGATTTTCATCACAAATACACGGTGGACGAGCATACGCTGCTCGCGATCCGCAACATCGAGTCGCTATGGAGCCCGGCGACGTCGAGCCATCAGCGCTTCGGCTCGATCCTGCAGGAAGTACACGCGCCCGAGCTGATCACGACGGCGCTCCTCTTCCACGACGTCGGCAAGTGGCGCGACACCGAGCACGCGCAAGAGAGCGTGCGGCTCGCGCAGACGGCGCTCGATCGCCTCGAGCTGCCCTCGCAATCACGGCAGACCGTCGAGTTCCTGATTCGCAATCACCTGCAGATGTCGCGCGTGGCGTTCCGCCGCGATCTCGACGACCCGCACGTCATCAACCAGTTCGCGGATCTGGTCGGATCCGAGGAGCGACTGAAGATGCTGACGCTGCTGACGTTTGCCGACGTCGGCGCCGTCAGCACCGAGACGCTCAGCCCGTGGAAGGAGGAGCTGCTCTGGCGGCTCTACGTCCACGCCTACAACCGCCTCACGCTTGGGTACGCCGACGAGCTCTTGCAGAAAGATCCTGCGGGCCTCGCGGTCGTCGTCGCGGGCCGGCCGGACGACATCTCGGAAGAAGAGCTGTCGCAATTCCTGAAGGGGCTGCCGCGCCGGTATCTGACGCTCTTCGGCCTCGGCTCGATCTACCGCCACGTCCGGCTCGCGCGGAACATCCACAAGGACGAAGTCCACGCTGTTCTCGAGCGGCACGACGACGTGTGGGAGCTGTCGCTCGTCACGCTCGACAAGCCGTATCTCTTCTCGAACATCTCCGGCGTGCTCGCGTATTTCGGCATGGACATCCATCGCGGCCAGGCGATGACGACGCCCGACGGGCTCGTCCTCGACGTCTTCCAGTTCTCCGACGATCAAGGATTCCTGCGGTTGAACGCCGACGCGACCAACGAGATCACGTCGATGCTCGAGAAGGCGGTCGCCGGATCGATCGACGTGCCGTCGCTGCTGCGCGGCAAGGAGCGCAGCGTGCTCTACAAGCCGCGGCGCCAGGGGGCGCCGGTCGTCCGGTTCGACAACGAACATTCGCGGAAGTACACCGTCATCGAGCTCGTGGCCGACGACGCCCCGGGCCTGCTCTATCGCGTCAGCCGCGCGATCTCGGGGCGCGGGTGCGACGTCGATCTGGTGCTGATTGCCACCGAGGGCAAGAAGGCCGTCGACGTGCTGCACATCACCAAACAGGGGAAGAAGCTAACCGAATCCGACCAGATCTCCCTCCGGGAGGAGCTGGAGCGGATGCTGGAGGACTCACATGAAGCTCGTTAAGAGCATCGTCCGGCCGGACAAGGTGGACGACGTGCGCGCTGCGCTGGAGAAGTTGAAGATCGCGGGCATGACGGTGACCGACGTCCGCGGCCATGGGCGTCAGAAGGGGCATACCGCCGTGTACCGCGGGAAGGAATACAGCGTGACGCTCCTGCCGAAGGTGGAGATCGAGGTCGTCGTGCCGGACAACGTCGTGGACGAAGTGATTCAGGCGGTGATTCGCGCGGCGCGAACGGGCGAGATCGGCGACGGCCGCGTGTTCGTGCTGCCGGTCGAGCACGGCTACAACATCCGCACCGGCGAGAAGGACGCCTGACGCTTGCACAACGATGTAGGGCCAGCCTTTTTTGGCGACAAAAATGTAGCAATCCTCCCCGCCGCCGGCCGGCGCCGGCGGCGCGTCCGCGGTGAATTCCGAAGAAAACCGCTGGATCCTCGCGCCCCCTCGGCGCGCCGCGGCGGTGGCGCTGATCTTGATAGACACGGATCACACGGATGACGGCGGATCACGCGGATCGGAAAGACGCCACCCGCCTCATATGCGTCCGTATTTTATCCGCGTAATCCGCGGGTACTCCGCGGAATCCGCGTCAAAGGGGATGAGGACATGAACCAAGCCGACACTGCATGGATGCTAGTCGCGACTGCCCTGGTGCTGTTGATGACGCCCGCGCTCGCGTTCTTCTACGGAGGGCTCGTCCGCTCCAAGAACGCCTTGAACACGATGATGATGAGTTTCATCTCCCTCGGGTTCGTGAGCGTGCTCTGGGCCGCCATCGGATATTCGTTGGCGTTCGCGCCGGGGAACAACTGGATTGGCGATACGTCGCGGCTGTTCCTGAACGGCGTCGGCCTCTCCGAGCAGGGCACGATCCCGCACCTGCTCTTCATGTGCTTCCAGGGCACGTTCGCGATCATCACCGCCGCGCTGATCTCCGGCGCCATCGTCGAGCGCATGCGCTTCACCGCCTACGTCACGTTCATCTCGCTCTGGGCGATCTTCGTCTATAGCCCGATCTGCCACTGGGTGTGGGGCGGCGGCTGGCTCGCGGACATGGGCGCGCTCGACTTCGCGGGCGGCACGGTCGTGCACGTGAACGCCGGCGTCGCCGCGCTCGTGGCCGCGCTCTGCGTCGGCAAGCGCAGGGACTATCCATCGTCCGGCCTGCTGCCGCACAACGTGCCGTTCACGCTGCTCGGCGCCGGCGTCCTGTGGTTCGGATGGTTCGGATTCAACGCGGGCAGCGCGCTTGCCGCCAACGGCATCGCGGCGCTCGCGTTCACCACGACGATGCTCGCGCCGGCCGGAACGCTCGTCGTGTGGACGCTGCTCGATCTCGTCCGTCAGCAGAGGTCGACGGCCGTCGGCGCCGCGACGGCGATCGTCGTCGGCCTCGTCGCGATCACGCCGGCTGCCGGATTCGTCGGTCCGATGAGCGCGATCGCGCTCGGCGGTCTCGCGGCAATCCCGAGCTACTTCGCGCTCGTCTATCGCGCGAAGACGCAGCTCGATGACTCGCTCGACGTCGTCGCCGCGCACGGCGTCGGCGGCACGGTGGGCGCGCTCCTCACGGGCGTGTTCGCGCAGAAGGGTCTGAACGGCGTCGCGGACGGCCTTCTCTTCGGCAATCCCGCGCAGCTTGGCATTCAGGCCACGGCGGTCGCCGCGGCGATCGTCTACAGCGGCGTCGTGAGCTTCGCGTTGTTGAAACTGGTTGGCCTCGTGATTCCGCTCCGCGCCGACGCGAGCGACGAGACCGCCGGGCTCGACGTCACGCAGCACGGCGAGGAAGCGTACATCCACGAGCGCGGCATGACTTCGTTCGACGCGGACGCGCCCTCCGACGCGGCGCCCGGATATGTGAAGGCGCCTGTTCCTTCGGCATCCTGACTTTCATCCGGGTGCCGGGTTCCTGGGTGCCGGGTTCGGGCTCGCACGCGAGACCTGAACCTGGCACCCGCAACCCGGAACCTGGAACCGCAGTACTTCGAAGAAAAGAGGTTCCAATGACCAAGATCAGTATTGGTGTATCCACATGGGCGCGAGTGGCCGCGGCCACGTGCGCGGCGGCGCTGTTGATGACGGCGACCGCGTCCGCCCAGCCCGCCGCGAACGATCCGAACACGGGCGCGGTCACGTTCACGGGCGGCTTCGACGTGCCGTCCAAGTACGTGTTCCGCGGCCTCGTGCAGGAGGCCGACTCGAAGGTCACGCTCTTCCCCTATGGCGACAGCGGCATCTCGGTTTTTTCCGGCGAGGGAGGCGTCAAGAGCGCGACGGTCAACTTCGGCATCTGGAATTCGCTGATGACCGGATCGTCGGGCACGGCGGGTCCGAGGGAAAAGCTGCACTACGAAGAAGATTTCTACGCGAGCTTCGGCCTCGGATTCGCGCACGGTATCTCGCTCGGCACCACCTACACCGCGTACACGAGCCCGAACGGCAGCTTCAACACGGTGCACGAGCTCGGCTTCAAGTTGTCGAAGGCGCATTGGCTCTCGCCGTACGGTCTCCTGGCGTTCGAGCTGGACGGTCAAGCGGACGGCGGATCGAACGAGGGAACGTATCTCGAGCTGGGTGTCGGACCGAGCTGGCCGATCGCCGGCGGCAAAGCGACGATCAGCGTGCCGACCAAGATCGGCTTGAGCCTGAAGGACTATTACGAAGGGCCCGACGGCGACTCGAAGTTCGGATACTTCCAGGTGGGCGGCTTGCTCACGGTCCCGGTCACGAGCCCGACGAACAAGTTCGGCGGCTGGGCGATCAAGGGCGGCCTCGACGTGTATGCGTTCGGCGACACGCCGAAGCTCTTCAACAACGGGGACAGCGGCAAGGTCGTGGCAACGTTTGGGATCGGAGTGATTTACTGAACCCTTGAACCCTTGAACCCTTGAACCCATGAACCCGTGAACCCATGAACCCGTGAACCCGTGAACCCTGTGAAACTTGACACTAGGGCAACCAACCGCTAGTCTGAGGTTTGTGAATTTCGCCGCCGTCTGTTGCACCTGCGCATGTTGTCGCCCGGCTGACCCGGGGGGCCTGACGGCCGTGTTTCTGCGCACCAAGACGATGCTGAAAACTTAGGAAAAGCTCAGTCATCGACGTAATAACAGGAACCAGCCCGGTAGGCCCACAGGCCTCCGGGCTTTTTGTTTTTCAATCGGGGTTTTGTGGCTTCCGGCGTCAGCCGGAAGCGAGGTGAGCATGGCCGTTTTTCCGGTGTTCTTGAAGCTCGGGGGCCGGCGCGTGCTGGTGGTCGGCGGCGGGCCGGTCGCGGCGTCGAAGCTCGGCGCCCTGCTCGACGCCGGCGCGCGGGTCACGGTCGTGGCTCCGCAGATCGTGACCGAGATCGCGGTGCTCGCGGACCGGATCGAGATCGCGCGGCGGCCATTCGAGACGGGCGATCTCGACGGCGCGTGGTACGTCGTCGCGGCCGCGCCGCCCGAGGTGAACCGGGCCGTGTCGCGGGAAGCGGACGCCCGCGGGCTGTTCGTGAACGCGGTCGACGATCTCGAGAACGCCAGCGCCTACATGGGGGCGATCGTTCAGCGCGCGGGCGTCACGATCGCGCTGTCGACGGACGGTGAAGCGCCGGCGCTCGCGGGCTTGATGCGCGAGGCGCTCGAGACGCTGCTGCCCGACGACCTCGATCAGTGGATGGCGACGGCGAAAGAGGCGCGGCGCGAATGGCTCGCGTCGCGGGTGCCGATGGCGGCGCGCCGGCCGCTGCTGCTCGAGGCGCTGAACAGCCTGTACGCGAAGCTTCCAGCCTCCAGCTCCAAGCTCCCAGCTAGGGATCCGGGGAGGCTGGAGCCTCCTGGAAGCGGGAAGCTGGAAGCTGGAAACTTCAGTGGCATCTGACATGAGCCCTCATCACTCTGTCGGTTTCGTTTCGCTCGTGGGCGCGGGCCCCGGCGATCTCGATCTGCTGACGCGCAAAGCGGCGCGGCGGCTCGCCGAGGCGGACGTGGTGCTGTACGACGCGCTCGTCGATCCCGGCGCGCTGGAGCTGGCGCCCACGGCGCAGCGTGTGTTCGTCGGCAAGCGCGCGGGCCGTCCGCAAGTCCGTCAGGAATTCATCAACTGGCTGATGATTCGCGCGGCGCGGCGCGGACGACAAGTCGTGCGCCTCAAAGGCGGCGATCCCTTCGTGTTCGGGCGCGGCGGCGAAGAAGCGCTCGCGCTCGCGGCGGCCGGCATTCGTTTCGAGATCGTGCCGGGCGTGAGCTCGGCGGTCGCAGCCGCGGCGCTCGCGGGCATTCCGGTCACGCATCGCGGCCTCTCGACCGGTTTCGTCGTCGTCTCTGGCCACGCCGAGGAGGCGTATCGCGCGATTCTCGAAAGCCTCGCGCCGCACAGCGCAACGGTCGTCGTGATGATGGGGCTTGGCCACGTGGATCGCATCGCGCGGCTGCTCATCGCGCGCGGATGGAGCGCGCTGACGCCGGCTGCCGTCGCGTTCGGCGCGTCGACGCCGGAGTCCGCGGTGTGGACGGCGACGCTGCGCGATCTCGATCGCGGCCTCGAGATCCCCGAGAGCGGCTCGCCGGGAACGGTGATCATCGGCGAGGTCGTGAAGCTTCGCGCGGCGCTGAACGCGGATCGCGCGGATCTCACGGATGACGCGGAGCGCTCCGCGAGATCCGTGTCATCCGCGTGATCCGCGTTTTGGAGTCACCCATGTCCATGATTCAAGATCGAGAGACTTTTGGCCGGGCGCGGTTGACGTTCGCGCAGCAAGCGGACGTCGACGAGTTCGTGGCGACGCTCGCCAAGTTCGAGGCGGGCGAGATCGGTCCGGACGAGTGGCGCATGTTCCGCCTCGTGCGCGGCACGTACGGCCAGCGCCAGACCGGCGACGCGCAGATGCTGCGCGTGAAGATCCCGCAGGGCGTGTTGTCGAGCGCGCAGCTCGACGTGCTCGCCGACGTGGGCGAACGATATTCGCGCGGCTTCGGCCACATCACCACGCGCCAGAACATCCAGTTCCACTTCGTCAAGCTGCACGACGTCGAGCACGCGATGCGCGAGCTCGTGGACGCCGGCATCACGACGCGCGAGGCGTGCGGCAATTCGGTCAGGAACATCACGGCGTGCCCCTATTCGGGCGTCGCGCAGGACGAAGCGTTCGACGTCACGCCGTACGCGGAAGCCTTGACGCGGTATCTCCTGCGGCATCCGCTGAGCGCCGCTCTGCCGCGCAAGTTCAAGATCGCGTTCGAAGGCTGCACGACGGATCACATCGGGTCCGCCATCAACGACATCGGCTGGAACGCGCGCGTCGAGACGATTGACGGCACACGCGTGCACGGCTTTCAAGTCACCGTCGCCGGCGGAACGGCCACGATGACGCGCGCGGGCAGCGTGCTGCACGAATTCCTGCCTGCGGATCAGATGTTCGACTGCGCGGAGGGGATCATCCGCGTGTTCCATCGCCTCGGCGACTACAAGCACAAGCAGCGGAACCGCCTGAAGTTCCTCGTGCGATCGCTCGGATGGGAAGGGTTCCGCGCCGAGTACGAGCGCGAACGCGAGGCGTTGGCCACCGGCGCCGCGCTGCCATTCGATCGCGACGCGCCGCCGATCGAGGATGCGCCGCCGCCGTCGGACGCGATTCTCCCGATCGAGGAGATCGCCGAGCGCGCCGCGTCGACGACCGTGATCGGTCCCGGCATCGTCCCGAAAGTTCAGCCGCGGCTGACGGTGCACTCCGAGGAATTCCTGCACTGGTCGCGCACGAACGTGCGCCCGCAGAAGCAGCACGGCTTCGCGATCGTGATCGTCGCGACCGAGCTCGGGGATCTGACGTCGGCGCAGATGCGTCTCCTAGGAGAGATGGCGGAAGTCTTCGGCGACGGTACGGTGCGCATCACGTCGGATCAGAACCTGCTCTTCAGGTGGGTGCGTACCGAGAACGTGCACGAGTTCTATCGAAGCATCGCTGCTGCCGGCCTCGCGCGGCCGGGCGCGGGGACGCTCTCCGACGTGACGAGCTGCCCCGGCGCGGAATCGTGCAAGCTCGCCGTCACGCAGTCGCGCGGCCTCGGCAAGGTGCTCGCCGATCATCTGCAGGAGCGCCGCGATCTCGTCGACGCCGTGCCCGGCCTCGACATCAAGATCAGCGGGTGCCCGAACGGCTGCGGCCAGCATCACATCGCGGGCATCGGCTTCCAGGGCAGCATGAAGAAGGTCGGCGATCAGCCGGCGCCGCACTACATGGTCATGGTCGGCGGCGGCACGGGCGACGGCATCACGACGTTCGGACGGCTCGCGGCGAGAGTTCCGGCGCGGCGCGCGTCCGACGCGCTCGATCGGCTGATTCAGATGTACCTGGATCAACGCGTCGACGACGAGCCGGCCGTCCGCTTCTTCCGCCGCGTCGAAGTGGCGGCGGTGAAAGCGACGCTCGCCGATCTCGAGCAGATCACGCCGGACGGCGCGCAGCCGCAGGACTTCATCGATCTCGCCGAGGTCAGCCCGTTCAATCCCGAGGTCATGGAAGGGGAATGCAGCGCGTAGCGACCATGCCGACGCACACTTTCGCTCCCGTCTCGGTGCTCGACACAATCGGCCGCACGCCCCTGCTCCGCCTCCGGCGTCTGGGCGGCGACAGCGGCGTCGAGATCTACGCGAAAGCCGAGTTCCAGAATCCGGGCGGATCCGTCAAGGATCGCGCGGCCGCCGCGATCCTGCGCGAAGCGGAAGAGAGCGGACGTCTTCGCAGCGGGGCGGTGATTCTCGACGCGACGTCGGGCAATACCGGAATCGCATACGCGATGATTGCCGCGGCCCGCGGATATCGTCTGAAGCTCTGCGTGCCTGGCAACGTGACCGCGGAGCGCCTTCGCACGCTGCGCGCGTTCGGCGCGGACCTCGTGATCACCAATCCGATGGAAGGCACCGACGGCGCGATCCGCGAGGCGCGCCGCCTCTATGCGGAGTCGCCGGATCGCTACTACTACGCGGATCAATACAACAACGACGCGAACTGGCGCGCGCACTACGAGACGACCGCGGTCGAGATCCTCGAGCAGACCGACGGACGCATCACGCATTTCGTCGCCGGTCTCGGCACGAGCGGCACGTTCGTCGGCACGGGCCGCAGGCTTCGCGCGTTTCGCCGCGACATCAAGCTGATCTCCGTGCAGCCCGAATCGCCGCTGCACGGCATCGAGGGGCTGAAGCACATGGAGACGGCGATTCGTCCGGGCATCTACGATTCGACGCTCGCCGACGAGGACGTGCGCGTCTCGACCGAGCGATCGCATTCGCTCACTCGCCGTCTCGCGGCTGAAGAAGGCCTGCTCGTCGGCGTGTCGAGCGGCGCGGCGCTCGCGGCCACGCTCGATCTCGCCGAGCGCATTCGCGAGGGCGTGATCGTCACGATCTTCCCCGACAGCGGCACGCGCTACCTCACCGAGCATTTCTGGCAGGGAGCGGGCGCTTGAGCGAAACCAGCATCGGTGTTCCCACCGAGACCGCGGTGGCGAGGACGACAACGTTGACGATCGAAGCGCTCCAGGCGATTCGCGAGCACGGCGCCGAGACGTTCCCTTACGAATGCTGCGGCGCCCTCATCGAGCACGAGGGCGTCATCGTCGAAGCGTTCAAGATGGAGAACACGACGAGCGGCGGCGCCGCCCGCCGGTTCAGGATCGGCCCGGACGGCTACCGGCTCGCCGACAAGCGGGCGCGAGATATCGGCGGGTCCCTGGTCGGGTTCTACCATTCCCATCCGAACGAGCCGGCGCGTCCGTCGGCGTACGACCTCGAGCATGCCTGGCCGAACCTGACGTATGTCATTATTTCTGTTCGGGCCGGCGTGCCGGAAGACATCACCGTCTGGCACCTGCGCGACGACCGGTCCGGATTCGACAAGGGAGAACTGAAATGGCCCACAGGGTCCTGATTCCGACGCCGCTTCGCCCGTACACCGGTCAGAAGGACGCGGTCGAAGTGGACGGCGGAACCGTGGGCGAAGTGCTGTCCTCGCTCACGACCAGCTACGCCGATCTCCGCAGGCATCTCTACGCGGACGACGGGAAGTTGCGTCATTTCGTCAACGTGTACGTCAACGACGACGACATTCGATATCTCGAGCGCGACGCGACGAAGCTCAAAGACGGCGACGTGATCAGCATCGTTCCGTCGGTGGCCGGCGGCGCGCCGGTGACGTCGGCGTCCGACGCGACCGAGTTGACCAACGCGGAGGTTCAGCGCTACAGCCGCCATTTGATCCTTCCGGAAGTCGGCGTCGACGGGCAGAAGAAGCTGAAGGCGGGAAGCGTGCTCTGCATCGGCGCGGGCGGACTCGGATCGCCCGCCGCGCTGTATCTCGCCGCGGCCGGCGTCGGCCGCATCGGCATCGTGGACTTCGACGCGGTCGATTCGAGCAATCTGCAGCGGCAGATCCTGCACGGCACGCCGGACGTCGGACGATCGAAGCTGCAGTCGGCGAAGGATCGTCTCAGCGCGTTGAATCCCGAGGTCCGCGTCGAGACGTTCGAGACGCGGCTGACGTCGGCGAACGCGCTCGATCTGTTTCGCGGGTACGACGTCATCCTCGACGGCACCGACAACTTCGCGACGCGGTATCTCGTCAACGACGCGTGCGTGCTGCTCGGGATTCCGAACGCGTACGGCAGCATCTTCCGCTTCGAGGGGCAAGCGTCCGTCTTCGCCACGAAGCACGGACCGTGCTACCGCTGCCTGTATCCGGAGCCGCCGCCTCCGGGCCTCGTGCCGAGCTGCGCCGAAGGCGGCGTGTTGGGCGTGTTGCCTGGCGTGATCGGAACGATTCAAGCGACCGAGTCGATCAAGCTGATACTCGGCGCGGGCTCGACGCTCGTCGGACGTCTGCTGCTCTACGACGCGTGGGGCATGCGATTCCGCGAGCTGAAGCTCCGGCGCGATCCGGAATGCCCAGTCTGCGGCGACAATCCAACGGTCAAGCAACTGATCGATTACGAGGAGTTCTGCGGCGTGAAGCCCGTTGCAGCCGTTCCCGGATCCGGCGTGCCCGAAACGACCGTCGAGGAATTGAAGGCGCGCATGGACGCGCAGGCGCCGTTCTATCTCCTGGACGTTCGCGAGCCGCACGAATATCAGATCGCGCGCATTCCCGGATCGACGCTGATCCCGCTCGGACAGTTGGGGAGCCGTTACGGCGAGCTGCCGCCGGCGTCCGCGGGAAAAGAAATCATCATCCACTGCAAGTCGGGCGTCCGGAGCGCGAAGGCCGTGAACCTGCTCAAGGAGCACGGGATCGAGGCGAAGAATCTCAAGGGCGGGATTCTCGCGTGGATCGATCGGATCGATCCGACGCAGGCGAAATACTGACTGGACTCAGATAGTCGGCAGTCGATAGTCGGCAGTCGTCAGTCGCAGTCGGCAGTCACAGTCGGCAGTCGGCAGACACAGTCGGCAGTCGGCAGTCATAGTCGGCAGTCGGCAGTCGGCAGTCGATTACTCGAGGCTCGCGCCGCGGGCCCATCTGGCGAGAAACTTTCCGATGTCCTGTCCGATCGATTTCGTGTCGCTCATCAGCTTTCCGAGCGAGTCGCCGCCACCCATACCGACGGCGCCGATTCTTCGCTGTTCGAACGACGCGAGCAGTCGGCCCGTTCGGTCCTTCACGGTGCCGACGACTTTGACTGACGATTTACCCGCACCAAATCCGACGAAGTAGCGTTTCGCACGGCTTCCCGGATCGATCTGCACGAACCGTCCTTCAAGGACCAGGCCTTCTTCGGCGACCGCGTCGCCCTTCGCGCTGGCCATGCGCACCGACCTGAAGGGTGCTCCCTGGAGAGCCGAAACCACACTCTCGGCCAGGAGGCGCGGGCCATCGTTCTGGATGGTCTTGGCTTCCTGTTGCCTGGCGTCCTTGCCGTCTTTGGATCCGGTTCCCAAATCGACTCCCGCAACGTCGAAGGGCACGACGTCCAGCGTCAGACGTTCGGGATGCTCCAACGCGCGTACGAACAACTCTATCCGGTCGAGCGCACCGTCTTCGATGGTCTTGATTGGTGCCTGTCCGGGTAGAACGTTGACAGCAAGAACCAGAGCGGATGTGACAGCGACGTGATTCATCGAGCCCTCCCTGGACGCGTTTTCACAGCCCGAGTGCGAGGCCGAATCTCACGATGAGATTATATCCAGGGTAGAGAGCGCGCGACGCAGCCGGGAGCCGGCGCCTGCCGACTCCCGACTCCCGACTGTCGACCGTCGACTGTCGACTGCCGACTGCCGACTGACGACTGACGACTGCGACTTCCGACTGTGACTGTCGACTGTCGACCCACGACTGTCGACTACTCAGAAGTACTTCTTTAGTCCAACCATCACCGTCAGCGCCGACGGCGACTGCGGCAGATCGCCCTGGTCGATGAAGTGGTACTGTCCCTCGCCTTTGAGGACCGTCGTCCGGTTCATGAAGTACTCGATGCCGCCGCCGATCGTCGCACCCAGGTTCTTCTCGTCTTCCCTGAACGATTCACCGAACGCTTTCGGCTGGAAGAAATACGCGCCGACGCCCGCGCCGGCGAACGGGTGCCACTTGCCGCGCTCCCAGTTGTAGATCACGTCGAACAGCAGCCCGACGCGTTGGAGCGATTCGTCGTGATCCTTCACGCCGGGATTCGCCCACAGCACGCCGGGCCGCAGCGACAGCCGCGGCGTGAGGTAGTAGTCGAACGTGCCGGAGAGCGCGATGTCGGTCTCGAACGGCTCCTTCGGGACGATGATCCCGATGTTGCCGCCGACCGCCGCCATGCCTTCATCCGGCACGCGCGCTTGTGCCGCGGCGTTCGAAGCGTTCGAAGCGATGGACGCGAGAATCATCACGCTGAGTAGTAGAGCTCGTGCTGCTGTCATCATGTCCTCCTCATTCAGAGCGATCAGGATTAACAAGGTCAGCCATAACGACATGGTGCAAGATGACATCCACCATAGCGATGAGTTCGAGGCTCGACCGCTGCCGGACGGCAGCGGCTGTCGAGTCGCCGAGTCACAAAAAAAGGCGGCACCCGTGTCACCGACGATCAAAAACCTTGAATCTTTCCGTCTCCAACGTGCGATCGCGCGGTTGCTCAGCTTTACCGCGCCTCCGAATACGCGCTACAGTCCGACATCCCGGAGGCTGGAAGGATGTCGAACGCAGGGCGGATTGTCATGGACCTAGGCAAATCGATCGTGATCAAGGGCGAGCTGATCGCGTCCGAGGATTTGACGCTCTACGGAAAGATGGAAGGGAGCGTCACGCTGCACGGCGGACACACGCTCACGATCGGCCGCCACGCCGAGATCAACGCGGCAATCGACGCGAAGTCCGTGGTGATCCAAGGGACCGTCACGGGCAACGTCACGGCGCGCGAAAAAGTCGAGATTCAGGTGACCGGCTCGCTCTCCGGCGACGTCAGCGCGCCGCGTCTCGCCATCGCCGACGGCGCCACGATCCGCGGCAAGGTCCACGTGATGCAAGCGACCTGAGGATCTTGCAATCCTCCGCGCACCTTGAGTATGGTGGCTCCGCAGCTCAGCGCTGCGGTACTGATACCGTTCTCATGAGCGCGATGTGCGGGAGGATTCGCCGGCATGCACCAGGTCGTAGTGCCGCTCCAGCGGCGCGGATTCGGACAAACTTTGCGGCGGGACGCCTGGTGGGCGCCGTCGCTTCTGACGCTCGTCGTGCTCGGCGGATTCGTCATTTACGCGACGTGGGCGGCGTTTCAAGGCAATCATTACGAGTACGGTCCGTATCTCTCTCCCTTCTACTCCCCGCTCCTCTTTGGTGAGGGCCCGCATAGTTGGTTCGGTCCGAAGCCTGGATGGTGGCCGGGCGCGCTGCCGTTCTCCGCGGCGCTGTTGATCCTCTGGGCGCCAGGCGGATTCCGCTTCACCTGCTACTACTACCGCGGCGCGTACTACAAGGCATTCTGGGCCGACCCTCCGTCGTGCGCCGTGGGTGAGCCTCGCAAGTCGTACCGAGGCGAGAACGCGTTTCCGCTCATTTTCCAGAACATCCATCGCTACTTTCTGTATCTCGCGCTGCTGTTCATCGTGGTGCTGGGATACGACGTCTGGAAGGCGATGTGGTTCGCCGATGCCGCGGGGAGTGTGAGCTTCGGCATCGGCGCCGGGACGGTCGTGCTCGCCGTCAACTTCGTGCTCCTGTCGGGATACACGCTCGGGTGCCATTCGTTCAGGCATCTCGTCGGCGGCGCGATCGATCAGTTCTCCCGCCATCCGGTCCGTCTGAAGATGTGGGACGCGGCGAACTGCCTCAACTGCCGCCACATGAAATTCGCGTGGGCCAGCCTCTTCTCGGTGGCGCTCGCGGATCTCTACGTCAGGCTCTGCTCGATGGGCGTGATCACCGACTGGAGGATCCTCTGACGTACGAAACCCACGAGCATGATGTGCTCGTTGTCGGCGCAGGCGGAGCAGGTCTCCGCGCCGCGATCGAAGCGTCGGCGGCCGGTGTCACAGTCGGGCTCGTCTGCAAATCACTTCTCGGCAAAGCGCACACGGTGATGGCGGAAGGGGGCGTCGCCGCGGCGCTCGCGAACGTCGACGATCGCGACAGTTGGAAGGTCCACTTCGCCGATACGATGCGCGGCGGCCAGTACGTCAACAACTGGCGGATGGCGGAGCTGCACGCGAGGGAAGCGCCCGATCGCGTGCGCGAGCTCGAGGCATGGGGCGCGCTCTTCGACCGCACCGCCGACGGCCGAATCCTCCAGCGCAACTTCGGCGGACACAAGTATCCGCGGCTCGCGCACGTCGGCGACCGCACGGGGCTCGAGATGATCCGCACGCTCCAGGATCACGGGATCCATCGCGGCCTCGACGTCCACATGGAGTTCACGGTCGTCTCGCTCCTCACCGACGGTCCGCGCGTCGTCGGCGCGTTCGGCTACGACCGCGAGCGCGGGCGCTTTCGCGTGTTCAAGGCGAAGGCGACCGTGCTCGCGACCGGCGGTCTCGGCCGCGCGTACAAGATCACGAGCAACAGTTGGGAAGGCACCGGCGACGGCCACGCGCTCGCATACCGCGCCGGCGCGGAGTTGATGGACATGGAGTTCATCCAGTTCCATCCGACGGGAATGGTCTGGCCGCCGAGCGTTCAGGGGATCCTCGTCACGGAGGGCGTGCGCGGCGAAGGCGGCGTGCTCCGCAACAGCGAAGGCAAGCGCTTCATGTTCGACGACATTCCGGAGAACTACCGGAATCAGACGGCGGACAATCCCGAGGAAGGATGGCGCTACACGCAGGGCGACAAGAACGCGCGCCGTCCGCCGGAGCTCCTCACGCGCGATCACGTCGCGCGCTGCATCATGCGCGAGATCAAGGCCGGACGCGGCAGCCCGCACGGCGGTGTCTTCCTCGATATCGCCTGGATCAAGGAACGCATTCCGAACGCGCCGGACTACATCCGCAAGAAGCTCCCGAGCATGTACCACCAATTCAAGGAGCTCGCCGGGATCGACATCACGACGACGGCCATGGAAGTCGGTCCGACGACGCACTACGTGATGGGAGGCGTGCGGGTGGACGCCGACACGCAGATGTCGTCGCTGCCCGGTCTCTTCGCCGCGGGCGAGTGCGCGGCGGGGATCAACGGCGCGAATCGCCTCGGCGGCAACTCGCTCTCGGACCTCCTCGTCTTCGGGAAGCGCGCGGGGGAGCACGCGGCGATCTTCGCGAAGACGAACGGCGCGGTCAGGATCGACGCACGTCAGATCGATGCGGCCGCGCAGGAGGCGCTCGATCCGTTCGAGCGCGGGATGGGAAAGCACGGCGGCGCCGCCGAGAATCCGTTCAAGGTCCAGCAGGACCTTCAGATCATGATGCAGGACCTCGTCGGCATCGTCCGCACCGAAAAGGAAATGCGTCAGGCGCTCGACGGCCTCGACGTGCTGAAGACGCGCGCGGCGGGCGTGGCCGTCACGGGACATCGCGAATACAACACGGGGTGGCACGCGGCGCAGGATCTGCGGAATCTCCTCATGGTCTCGGAATCCATCACGCGATCGGCGCTCGAGCGCAAGGAGAGCCGCGGCGGGCATTTCCGGTCGGATTATCCTGAGAAGGATCCGGCGTTCGCGACGTTCAACATCGTCGTTCGCGCGGACGCGGGCGGGGTGATGCAGGTCTCGCACGCGCCAATTCCGCCGATGCCGGACGAGTTGAAGAAGGTCATCGAGGAAAACAAGTAAGTGACGGCTGAGAGCTGACAGCTATGAGAGCCACCTTTCGCATTTGGCGCGGCGACAAGAAGAAGGGCGCGTTTCGCGACTATTCGACCGATGTCAGCGAAGGCATGGTCGTGCTCGATGCGGTCCACAGTATTCAGGCGGACCACGCGAGCGATCTCGCCGTCCGCTGGAACTGCAAGGCGGGGAAGTGCGGCTCCTGCTCGGCGGAGATCAACGGGCAGCCTCGACTGATGTGCATGACGCGGTTGGATTCGATCGATCTGACGCAGCCGGTCACGGTCGAGCCGATCAAGGCGTTCCCGCTCATCCGCGATCTCGTGACCGACGTCTCGTGGAACTACCGCGTGAAGAAGGCCATCAAGCCGTTCAAGCCGCGTCCGCCGGACGCGACCGACGGCACGTGGCGCATGCAGCAGCGCGACGTCGATCGCGTGCAGGAATTCCGCAAGTGCATCGAGTGCTTCCTCTGCCAGGACGTGTGCCACATCCTCCGCGATCATCATCTCCACGACGGCTTCATCGGGCCGCGCTTCCTCCTGTACAGCGCGGCGCTCGAGATGCATCCGCTCGATACGGAGGATCGCGGGCGTGATCTCAAGGATCGCGACGGCATCGGCTACTGCAACATCACGCGCTGCTGCACGAAGGTCTGCCCGGAGCACATCACGATCACCGAGAACGCAATCATCCCGCTCAAGGAGCGCGTGGTCGATCGGTTCTACGATCCCGTGACGAAGCTGCTCCGCATGTTCAAGTCCTGAGTCGTCTCCCATGCGGACGATTTATCGCTCGTTCAGACAGGATCCAGTCGTCTGGACGGCGGTGGTCCTGTCGCTCGCGCTCGGCACGGGCGCGAACATCGCGCTCTTCTCCCTCGTGAACGGCCTGATGCTGCGGCCGCTGAACGTCCACGATCCCGATCGCCTCGTCGTTCTGAAGCCGGTGAGCGGGATCGAGCAGGCGTGGAGCTTCGCGATCTTCCAGGAGTTGAAGAACAACCGCGCCCTGTTCGCCCGTTCGGCGGCATGGGCGAGCCAGACGTTCAACACCGAGCCGCGAGGACGGTCGTCGCTGGTGAACGGCTTGTTCGTGAGCGGCGGTTTCTTCGAGACGATCGGCGTCGACGCGGCACGCGGCCGCCCGATCGACGAGGACGACGATCGGACGAACGGTGGAGCGGCTGGACCGGTCGCGGTCATCAGCCATGCGTTTTGGCAGACGAGATACGGCGGCCGCGAGGACACGATCGGCCGGACGCTGCTCCTCGAGCGTGTCGCGTTCACGATCGTCGGCATCACGCCGCGCGAGTTCCTCGGGCCAGAGGTCGGCACCGCGTTCGACGTCGCCGTACCGCTCGGCACCGAGCCGCTCGTGCGGACGCCGGCGCTCGTGAATCTCCCGGGTGTGTTGTGGCTGACGATCGTCGCGCGGCTCGAGGCGGGCCAAACCATCGGAGACGCGACCGCCCGCCTGCGCGCCTTTCAACCCGCGCTCGAGCGCGTCGACCGGTTGACGGACCCGACGTCACGGCTTCTGAACGAGCCGCTCGAGCTCGTGGCGGCGGGGCGCGGTGTGTCACCGCTCAGAGATCGCTATCGCCGGCCTTTCGTCGTGCTCGGCATTGTCGCGGCGCTGGTGCTCGCGATCGCCTGCGCGAACATCGCGAACCTGCTGCTCGTCCGCGCGATCGCGCGCCAGCGCGAGACGAGCGTGCGTGTCGCGCTTGGCGCGACGCGGCGCGCGCTCGTCCTCGATCTGTTGAGGGAGACCTCGGTCGTCGCGGCCATCGGCACCGCCGCGGGCGCGCTGCTCGCGTGGTGGGGAAGCGCCGCGCTGATGAAACAAGTCGTCGTGAGCGCCGGCACGGCGTCGCTCGATCTGTCGCCGGATTGGCGCGTGTTCGCCTTTGCCCTCGGCGTCGCGACGTTCACGCTCTTCGCGTCGACGCTGTTGCCCGCGATTCGCGCCGGCCGCATGGACGCCGCGCATGCGCTGGCGCAAGCCGGCCACCGTATCCGAGGCGCCAGCGGGTATCGCGTCGCGCATCTGCTCCTGGTGGTGCAGATCGCGTTCACGCTCGCGCTGCTCGTGGGCGCCGGTCTCTTCATTCGAACGCTGACCGCGCTTCTGACGCAGCCGCTCGGTGTGGAGCGCGGCAAGGTGCTCGTCATTCGCGTCGAGCCGACGGCGCCGCCAGCGGATCCGGATCGCATGCTCGATTTGTTCGAGCGCATTCACGAGGCGGCGCGCGGCGCGCCGGGCGTCGAGCGCGTAAGCCTGTCCGCGACGACGCCCATCGGCCGGACGTTATGGCAGGTTCGCGTGGAGTTTCCCGATCTGCCGGGTTCCCTCGCCGAGGACGATCGCGTCGCGACGGCAAACGTCGTGAGCCCGGACTTCTTCGCGACATTCGGGACGCGAATCATCGCTGGCCGCGAGTTTCGCGCGACGGACCGCCGCAAGACTCCGCCCGTCGCCGTCGTCAATCAGGCGTTCGTGGACAAGTACCTCGCCGGTGGCACGGCGATCGGACGTCGCGTGCGTCAGGTCGGCTTCGGGGGCCGGCCGTCCGTCGATCGCGAGATCGTCGGCGTCGTCGAGAACGCCGCGTATCTCTCGCTCCGTGAGAAGCGTCGCCCCACGATGTACATACCGATCGCGCAGCGGTTTCAGCCGCCGCCAGTCGCCTTCGTGAGTGTTCGTGCCGCCGCCGGCGCGCCCGCCCTGCTCGCGGACCGCACGATCGATGCGATCTCGACTGTGACTCGCGATTTGACGTTCACGGTGACGACGTTGAGCGATCAGATCGACAAGTCGATCGCGCAGGAACGGATGGTTGCCGCGCTGTCGGGTTTCTTCGGCGCGCTGGCGCTTCTCCTCGCGGGACTCGGATTGTACGGCGTCACGTCTCACGTAGTGAGCCAGCGCCAGACGGAGCTCGGAATCCGTCTCGCGATCGGCGCCACGCCAGGGCGCGTGATCCGGCTCGTGCTGACTCGCGTCGCGCTGCTGGTCGCATGCGGCATCGCGATCGGCGCCGGTCTCATGTTCTGGGCCGCGCCGCTCGTCGCGACGCTGCTCTATGGTCTCGCGCCGCGCGATCCGTTGACGTTCGCGCTCTCCGCGGCGATCGTCGCGCTCGTGGGCATCGCCGCGGGATTGATTCCGGCTCGGCGCGCGGCACGGCTCGATCCGGCGGCCGTGCTGAGGCGCGAGTAGCTATTCCTTCTTCTCGGCGGGCTTGTTGAACGATCGCTCGACGGCGTCGTTCACGTCGGTCGAGATCTTGTGATCCCGCCACAGCCATCGCAGCATGTCGGGCAGGATCGAGCCGCCGTGCTTTTGGCTGTGGCGGCCGATACCCCACTGGTAGTTGAGGTCGTATCCCTTCTCGGCGAGCGCATCCTTCAGGCGCACGTTCTGCAGGAACCAGTCGCGACGCGGATCGTACGTGCCGCCGCGGCCGACGCCGCGGTTGTCGTTGCGTCCGTCCTGCATGAAGATGCGAATCGGCTTCTTTTCACTCTTGCGGACGATGTCGGCGTAGGCGTCACCGCCGCGGAGATTGACGAAGCTGCCGATCAGGCTGAGGACTTTGCGGAAATCGTTCGGACGCTCCCACGCGACGGTGAACGCGGCGATCGCGCCGGAGCTCGCGCCGCCGATACCGTGCTGGTCCGGATCCTTCGAGATGTTGAACTCCTTGTGGAGCGCGGGCATCAGCTCGTCGACGATCACGCGCGCGTATTTGTCGTCGAGCGTGTTGTATTCGGTCGGCCGGTTCGTTGTTCGATCGCCCCATTCCTGCGGCGTCGGCTCCGGCTGCTCGGGCGTCCGGCCTGGATTGATGAAGACCCCGACCATCACGGGAAGCTCGCGGCGATCGATCAGGTTGTCGAGGACGTTCGGCACCCGCAGATCGCCGTCCATGTTCTTGAACGCCTGCCCGTCGTTGAAGATCATGAGGCTCGCCGGGACGGCCTGGCTGTACTGCGCGGGAACGTAGACCCAATACGTGTGCTGCGTGCCGGGGTACGCCTGGCTCGGAAGCGTGTACGGGCCGCGCACCTCGCCCTTCGCCACGCCGTCGCGCGGGAACGAATCCGGTCCCAGCTGATAGTGGATGTCGGGATCTGGTGCCTGCGGCTGTTGTTGCTCGCTGAACACGGTCATCGATGCGGCTGCGAAAATGAGAGCGAGTGCTGCTCGTTTCATGCGTGTCATTCTATGCGCGTCGTCCTGAGAGCACGGCGTATTCGTCGGACACGAACGCGATGGCCTCGGGCGACTCGTGCCGTTCCTTGAGCGCGGCGAGGAGGTCGCGCAGGGCGCCTGCCTCGTCCGCGCCATGTCCCGACGCCACGATGTTCATCGGATCCGTGCCTCCCTCGAAGAGGCTGACGTGCGTCGCCGCGCCGGGCATGAACGGACGGTCCCACTGGAGGGTGAATCGCTGCTGCTGCGCCATGTCGCACCTTGAAGTCTAGTGTCCGCGGCAGAGCCGCGGGCGGTCCAGCTTCCCTGATTATGCCGAGGCGCGACGGCGTCGCGAAAGCCTCAGGATTGCAGATCCACGGTGCGCACCATACGGTAGCGGCCGCTCGGCGCCTCGTCGCCTTCGGGTGGCTCGAACACGAAGGTGAGGTCGTGGCGGTTGAAATGGTCGAACCACTCGCTCCACGCTATGTTTCGGAACCGCCCGAACCCTGGATAGTTGAACCGCAGGCCGGATCCGCCGTCGGCGACGCTCATCGAAGACGCGGGTCCTGATTCGGTGGCCTGACCGGTGGCGGGCTCTGCGCCGAGCATCCGCGCCCATGCTTCGATGACCGCGGGGTCGCGTGTACACACGACATGCACGCCGGGCTCCGGCGGCGTGTCGCGCGTGACGATGGGAATGTGTGTATTGTCCGGGAGGAAAGGTCCGTCGGTAGGCATTGAGCGCCTCTTTTCCTATCTGTTCGCGTGGTTACAGCTCGGGTCTTCCCCTCGGTTTGAGAAGCAAGATTGAATCCCGACACCCTGGCCGCTGTAGCATTGGCGCGTGCGGATCGACGTAACGGAGGACCTCCTGGAAGAGCTGCGCTCCGTCGTGGGCGATCGCGTCACCGCGTCCGCGACGATCCGGGATCACCATAGCCACGGCGAGTCGTACCACACGCCGGCGCCGCCGGACCTCGTCACTTTTCCTCACACGACGGAAGAGATCAGCGCGATCGTGCGCGCCTGTGCCGTTCGTGACGTCCCGATCGTGCCGTTCGGAGCCGGGACGTCCCTCGAAGGGCAAGTGCTCGCGCTCCGCGGCGGCGTGTCGGTCGATCTCTCGCAGATGAACAAGATCCTGCGCGTCAGCATCGACGACATGGACGCGACCGTCCAGGCCGGCGTCACGCATCGTCAGCTCGCCGTGCACCTGAAGAACACCGGCTTGACCTTCTCCGTCGATCCCGGCGCCGACGCGACGATCGGCGGCATGACCGCGACGGGCGCGTCGGGGACGACGGCGGTCCGGTACGGGACGATGCGAGAGAACGTCCGCGGGCTGACCGTCGTCCTGCCGGACGGATCGATCATCACGACTGGGGGGCGCGCGAGAAAGTCGTCGGCCGGGTACGACTTGACGCGGCTCTTCGTGGCGTCGGAAGGGACGCTCGGCGTGATCAGCGAGATCACGGTCCGCTTGCAGCCGCTGCCGGAAGCCGTCGCCGCCGCGGTCTGCGGCTTTCCGACGATCGACGCGGCGGTCAAGACGGTCATCGCGACGATTCAACTGGGCGTGCCCGTCGCGCGGATCGAGCTGCTCGACGAAGTGCAGATGGACGCGATCAACAAATACGCGAAGCTGACGTACGAAGCGCGGCCGACGCTGTTCTTCGAGTTCCACGGCCACAGCGATCGCGACGTGCGGGAGCATGCGGAGACCGTTCAGGGCCTGGCGGGAGAGAACAACGGCAGCGACTTTTCCTGGGTGACGCGGCCGGAGGATCGCGCACGGCTGTGGCGCGCGCGGCACGACGCGTACTTCGCGACGCTTGCGCTGCGGCCCGGTGCGAAGGCGTGGAGCACCGACGCCTGCGTCCCCATCTCCCGGCTCGCCGACTGCATCGTGGAATCGAAGCGCGACCTCGACGAGTCCACGCTGACCGGCACGCTCGTCGGACACGTGGGCGACGGCAACTTCCACATGCTCTATCTCGTGAATCCTGACTCGCCGGAGGAGATGGCCGAAGCGCAGCGCCTCAACGAGCGCCTCGTGACACGCGCGATCGACATGGGCGGGACGTGCTCGGGCGAGCATGGCGTGGGCATCGGCAAGATGAAGTACCTCCCGCGCGAACACGGGGCCGCCATCGAGACGATGCGCGCCATCAAGCACGCGCTCGATCCCAAAGGGCTGATGAATCCTGGGAAGATTCTTTGAAAGAAGTAGAAGGGTGCCAAGGTGCCAGGGTGCAAGGGTGCCAGGGTGCAGGGTGCCAGGGTGCAGGGTGCCAGGGTGCCAGGGTGCCAAGGTGCAGGGTGCCAAGGTGCAGGGTGCAGGGTGCAAGAGGAAAGCGCAAGGAGCCCGGGAGTGCAAGGCACGCGCTTGCACCCTCACTCTGGCACCTTGCACTCTGGCACCTTGCACTCTGGCACCTTGCACCTTGGCACCCTTGCACTCTGGCACTCTTGCACCCTGTTCGTGACAGATCTATGGCAGCGATGTGAAATCATGTCGCCAGTGTAAATAGCGTGTGTCCGCGGGCTGTGGGCCACCGTATCCTACCCACGACATGTCCCACAGCCGCGAGATCCGGCCGCAGGCCCTCGAAATCAAGTTCGTCGTTCCGTCCGCGCAGGCCGATGCGATTCGGCGCTGGGCGCGCACGCATCTCGAGCACGACCCGCACGGCGCCGGTCCGTTTCGCGACGAGTATCGGACCTCCAGCATCTACTTCGACAACACCGACGGCGACGTCTTTCATCGGCGCGGGTCGTTCGGACGGAGCAAGTATCGAATCCGACGCTACGCGAACGAGAGCGTCGTGTTCCTCGAGCGCAAGATGCGCCAACCGGCGGTGCTCGCGAAGCGGCGCACGTGCATGCCGCTCTCGACGCTCGATCGCCTCGCTCGACCCGAGGACGACGCGCCGTGGGCGGGCGAATGGTTCCATCGGCGCATCGTCGCGCGGCGGTTGGAGCCGGTGTGCCAGATGTCGTACGCGCGGACGGCGCGGATGATTCTCCGAAACGGCGAGCCCGTGCGCTTGACGCTCGACTCGGATCTGGCCGTGCACCCCGTCGACGGCTTCGCATTCACGAACGGCGAAGGCATGCCCGTGCTGCCCGGATCCGTCATCCTCGAGCTGAAGTATCGCGGCACGTTCCCAGCGATCTTTCGCCATCTCGTGGAAGAGTTCGCGATCGCGCCTCGCGCCGCGTCGAAGTACCGGATCGGCGTCGCGGCATTGACCGGGATCCACCCGGAGCCGGCGGCTGCACGCGGCGGAGCCGAAGCGTTGTATGCCTGATTGGCTGCAGACGGCGATGCCGGAATCGATCGGCCCGCCGCTCGCCGTCCTCGCGAGGCTCGTGGCGGCGATGTTCTTCGGCGCGGTGGTGGCGTTCATCTACCGCCGCACGCGGCCCGCGAGCGAGACAACGCCGTCGTTCACGATCACGCTGGTGCTGCTGTCGATCCTGATCGCGATGGTGACGCAGGTCATCGGCGACAACGTGGCGCGCGCGTTCAGCCTCGTGGGCGCGCTCTCGATCGTGAGGTTTCGGACCGTCGTGCGCGACACGCAGGACACGGCGTACGTGATCTTCGCCGTCGCGGTCGGCATGGCGGTCGGCGCGAGTCACCCATCGGTTGCCGTGAGCGGCGTCGCGATCGTCGGCCTGGCGGCGTGGGTGATGCGAAGCCGCGGCGGCTCCGAGAAGTCCGGTCCGGCGGCGTTGTATCTCGTCGAGGTGCGCGTCGGGCTCGGGCACGATCCGGAGGATCTGGTGCGAGATCTCCTGAACACCCACGCGATCGCGCGCCGGCTCACGTCGATTGGAACCGCGAAGCAAGGCATGTCGATCGAGATCTCGTACGAGGCGCAGCTGCGATCCGAGAGCGCGGCGAGTGAGCTCGTCAAAGCGTTGAACAAGATCGAAGGCGTGCAGAACGTGACTGTGCAGAGGATTGTCGGCGAGGGATGAAGAGGTCGTCATGGAAATACTGAAACGTCGCGTCGGATTCTGGCTGACGCTCGTGCAGGCGGCGCTTCTCGGAATCGTTGCGGGACTCGGCGGCTACTTTCTGCTCACGACCGTCTTGCGCTCCCCGGCGCGCGCGCAGGCAACGTTCCAGGGCCCGCCGCCTCCTCAGGGTCAGTTTCCCGGCGGTCCCGGCCGCGGGCCCGGCGGACCCGGATTCGGCCCTCCCGGATTCGGCGAGGAGCGCAAGATTGTCGCGAAGTTCGACAAGAACGCGAACAAGCGGCTCGATCTCGACGAGCGAAAAGCCGCGCGTGAGTGGCTCGCGAGCGAGGGCGCGGGCGGGTTTCGCGGATTCGGCGGCCGCCGCGGCGGATTTGGCGGCCGCGGCGTGGAATCCGGCTCGCCCGGTCCGAAGCTGACGACAGCCGACGTCAAGTCGTTCGCGGGAGCGCCGCTCTACGATCTCGCCACGCTGCGCACGTTCTTCCTCCAATTCGAGAACAGCGACTGGGAGCAGGAGCTGGCCGCGTTCCACAACACGGACGTCGAGGTGCCCGCGACGGTCACCGTCGACGGCAAGATCTACAAGAACGTCGGCGTCCATTTCCGCGGCGCGTCGTCGTTCATGATGGTCCCCGAGGGATCGAAGCGATCGTTGAACCTCACGTTCGATTTCGTGGACGAGAAACAGGAGATCGGCGGATACCGCACGCTCAATCTGCTGAACGCGAACGGCGATCCCACGCTCGTGCGGACGATCGTCTACTCGGAGATCGCGAAGGAGTACCTGCCCACGCCGCGCGCCAACTACGCCCGCGTCGCGATCAACGGCGAGAGCTGGGGCATTTACGTCAACGCGCAGCAGTTCAACAAGGACTTCACGCGCGATTACTTCAACAGCACGCAGGGCGCGCGCTGGAAAGTGCCGGGCAGCCCCGGCGGACGCGGCGGGATGGAGTACCTCGGCGACGATCCCGCGTCGTACAAGCGAACCTACGAGATCAAGACGAAGGACGATCCGAAATCGTGGGCCGCGCTGATCAAGCTGTTTCGCGTCCTCAACGAAACGCCGCCGCAGCAGCTCGAGGCCGCGCTCGAGCCAATCTTCGACGTCGACGGCGCGTCGAAATTCCTCGCGCTCGAGGTCGCGCTCGTCAACAGCGACGGCTACTGGACGCGCGCGAGCGACTACAGCCTCTATCTCGACGGAAAAGGACGCTTTCACGTCGTGCCGCACGACATGAACGAGGGGCTTGCCGACGAGGGCGGCCGCGGCGGACCGCCTCCAGGATTCGGCCCTGGCGGGCCGGGCGGCAGCCGCGGCGGACCTCCGGACGTCGTCATGATTCCAGGGCCGCCGCCGGGGGGCGGGCCGGGCCGCGGCGGACGAGGGATGTTCGGCCGCGCGACCGCGGAGCTCGATCCCCTGATCGGACTCGACGATGCGTCGAAGCCGCTGCGCTCGAAGCTGCTCGCGGTGCCGGCGCTTCGCGAGCGCTATCTGTCATACGTCCGTGATATCGCGCAGCGGTGGCTCGATTGGAGCACGCTCGGGCCGCGCGTGGCGCAGTATCAGGCGCTCATTGCCGGCGACGTGAAAGCGGATACGCGGAAGCTGTACAGCTTCGAGGCGTTTCAGAACGACGTCGCGGGATCCGAGCGGAGCCTCAAGGCGTTCGTCGAAAAGCGGCGGGCGTTTCTCTTGAAGTGACGCGGGCTCAGCGAATCGTCGCGCAGCCCTTGAGATCGAGCTGCATGTTGTGCAGCCGTGAGCTGAAGTTGCCAGGGAACCCACCGAATCCGCGCGGCGCGCCGCTCGAGCCGCGCGGACCGAATCCGCCGCGCTCGCTTCGGATGAACGTGCTCGTCTCGTCGGTCGGCAGCGTCGCGGCGCTCGCGCAGAACTGATCGATCCCACCCTCGCGCAGGAGATACTGCTCGACGTTCGAGACGTAGAAGGCGGACACGACGGCGTCGTGGCTCCTGATGTACTTGGCCACCGCGCGTATGGCCTTCGGCCCGCCGAAGTTGCCGACGACGGGGACGATGAGATTCTTGCGGTGCAGCTCGCGAACGAGGCCGAAGTTCTCTTCCGTCGCGAGGAATCCACGCGGCACCGATGCGAGATCGGTCGCGACCATCAGCTCGCCGTACGTCGGGAATGCGCCGAAGCTGCCCGGCGTGATCTCGTAGTGGATGTCGAGACCGCGCGAGAAGAATTCCTGGTACACGCGTTCGACGCCCTTCAGATCCTCGGCTGAAAGACTGAGCTTCTTCGTCAAGAGCTCCCGAATCGCGGCGACGTTCTGTTTGTAGAGCTCTTCGCTCTTGAGCAGCGGCGCGCCGTATGCCGTGACGATCTCGCGAATCGTCGAGTGGCGATCGAGGCCCGTTCGCTTCTTCATGGAGAACAGCCGCGACAGGAAGTCGTTGCGATCGGCCGAGAGCTCGAAGATCGCCTTGTACATCAGGTGGAGCTGCAGGTTCCCGCGGCGGATGTCGACGATGAAGGCCATCGTCGGTTTGATCGCGGCGATGTAGGTGAAGTTCTGTTCGGGACCGACGCCCATGTAGACGCCGCCCGGCTTCGCGACCCGGATCAGATCGGGAATGACCTGCTGCATGAATAGCTCGTTCGACACGAGGTTGTCGGAGCGGAAATAGCCGTCCGGCTCCGACAACTCCGTGCTGAGCTTCCAGAGATCGGGACCGGAGAGCTCCTTGGGAAGCGCGCTGACGGTTGCCTGCGCCGGCCGGACCGGCGGCAGCAGACGAGCGGCTGGCACGAGCGCCAGCGCCGCAATCACGAGGAGCGCGCGTCGGGTCATGGCCTATTTGATCGGAGAGTAGTCGGCCGCCTGCAGGAACACCGACTCCGGCGCTTTGACGAGGATGCGCCCGTCGGCTTCCGAGTCGGTTCTCACTTTTTGCCATTCCTTATCCTGCTGGAACAACCCCCAGTTGGCTTTCGCCGCCTCGCGGCTCGGATGCGCGAGGATGTAGATGAGCGTCGTCTGCGCGCCCGGCCCGTCCATCGGCTTCCAGTAGCCGATGCTCGTCATGCTGTATTTGTTGAAGAACTTGATCGTGTGATCGCGGAACCGCGTCTCGAGCGCCGGCAGCTTTCCTTCGTTCGCGACATACGTGCGCATCTCGAACACGCGCTTGTCTTGCGCCGCCGCCCGCGCCACGGGCTCCGGCGCGATTCGTCCTGCGGTATACCCCGTTGCGAGCAACGCCGCTGCGATCGAGATTCTGAAAAATGTCTTCATCGCTCATCTGCCTCCCACCGCGCGTCACGCCGGTGCTTGAATGATGCCTCAGAGTTTACCTTGGCGAAGAGCGGTTTGATACGCTTGCGTTGGCGATGCGTTGGGCCGTCATCTGGATCGTCCTGATTGCGTTGGTGCTCGTGCCGTTCTTTTTGTTCGAGACGCAGTTCACCGCGTTCGCAGAACGGATGACCCGCGGCGACACGGCGTTGTGGCTCGCGGCCGCCTCGATCTTCGGCCTGCTTGCGCTCGACGTGTTCCTCCCGGTTCCCTCGAGCATCGTCTCGACCGCCGCCGGCGTGCTGCTCGGGTTTTCCGCCGGCGCGGCGGTCGTCTGGTTGGGGATGACGTCGGCGTGTCTGCTCGGATACGCGCTTGGCGCGCGCGCGTCGGGCGCGGCGCGGCGGTTCGTCGGCGAGGAAGGGCTCCGGCGCGCGGACGGACTCGCGCGCCGCTACGGCGACTGGACGCTCGTGATGTGCCGCCCCGTGCCGGTGCTTGCGGAAGCGAGCGTGATCTTCGCCGGCCTCGTCGGCGCGCCGTTCGGAAGGTTCTTCTGGATCTGCGCGCTCTCGAATCTCGGGATTGCGTTGGGCTACGCGGCGTTCGGCGCGTTCTCGATGAGCCTCAACTCGTTCCTGGTCGCGTTTCTCGGCGCGTTGGTCGTTCCGGGAGCGGCGATGCTGATCGCGAGGCTCACGTTTACGAAGTCACGATGAGCGGGCCCACGGCGCTATCGGATCACGACGAGCACGATGACACGATGACACGATGAAGGTACCCGTCACGATCTCAGCCCACACGACGTCGTGCTCATCGTGGCCCTCGCGTTCATCGTGCCGCGACTCGTGCATCGTGACGAACGCCCAATCTACGCTCGGTGACGGCCAAACACTCTGCCGACCTCGAGCAGCAAGCTCGCTTCGTCGTCGGTGAACACACGCTCGCGGCGATTCGCGATGCCGAGCGCGCCGACGGCCGTGGCTCCGTGCAAGATCGGCACGACGATCGATCCCTGCAGCCCCGTCGCGCGTGCGCCAGGCCGCACGTCGCCGCTCGTGTCCGTTTGGATGTTGCACGCGTTCACCGGAGCTCTGCGCTCGACGGCGAGGCCCGCCATGCCTTTCCCCACTGGCACTTCGCGGACCGTGTCGAGCACGACTTGCGGGATGCCGGCGCTCGCCGCTTTCAGGTGGAGCACGCCGTCCGACTCGAGCCAGTGGATCGTGCCGCTGTCCGCGTCGAATTCCTTCAGGATGCGCGCGAGCGCGTCACTCCACGCTTCGCCGGCGCCGATCGCGCGTTCCATCTCGGCGATGAAGGCCTGCGCGTGATCAGTAGCCATGCGACGCTCCAAGATGCCGGAGAATCAGCGAATAGACGTCGACCGAATCGATCGTTGCCGAAGGCAGCAGGTCTCGTCGCCGCGACATCACCATTGGTCCGTCGCCGCCCGCGCCGGGACGGCCGTGCGATCCCCTGACGAGCGACGCATTCAGCGGGATCACGTCGAGGAGCGAACGCAACCCGAGCTTCCGCTTCGCGATCTTCCATCCGATCGTGGCCGCGGGCGCGCGGATCGATGGATCGATGAAGAGCTCGACGGGATCGTACCCGGGCTTCCGGTGGATGTCGACGGTGCGCGCGAAGTCCGGCGCGCGTTCGTCATCGAGCCAGTAGTAGTACGTGAACCACGCGTCCGGCTCCGCGATCGCGACGAGATCGCCGGAGCGCTCGTGGTCGATGTGATACACCCTCTTCCCGTCGTCGTCGAGTACGCGTTCGACGCCGGAAGCGCCCATCAGGAGTTTTCGTACTTCGCCGCGTCTGGCGGGATCGCCGACGTAGACGTGAGCCACCTGGTGATCGGCGACCGCGAACGCCGCGCTCGCGCCTGGATCGAGCAGCTCGAGACCCAGCTCTTCGCGGACGGCGATGAGACCGTGCTCGCGCAGCACGCGATTGATGTGCACCGGCCGCGAAACCTCACACAAGCCGTACTCCGACAGGACGATCGCGTGCACGCCGCGCGCTTCGTAGAATGCGATCAGGTCGCCGCAGACACCGTCTACCGCGCGAACATCCTCGGCGACCGCCGGATCGTTCGGGCCGAGACGTTGAAGGTTGTAGTCGAGATGCGGAAGGTAGACGAGCGTGAGCGTCGGCGAGAAGCGGCGCTCGACATGCTTCGCGGATTCCGCGATCCATCGCGTCGATCCGATCGAAGCCTTCGGTCCCCAGAAGTCGAACAGCGGAAACTGGCCGAGCGCCGATTGAAGCTCCGCGCGAAGATCCGGCGGCGTCGTGTAGACGTCCGGCAGCTTGCGTCCGTCGGCCGGATACATCGGCCTCGGCGTGACGCTGTAGTCCGCCGTCGAGTACATGTTGTACCACCAGAAAACATTCGCGCACGTGAACGACGGATCGAACGCGCGGGCGCGGTCCCAAATCTTCGGCGCCTGCACGAGCGCGTTCGACTGCTTCCAGAACTTGATCTCGCAGTCCTCGCGCGAATACCACCCGTTGCCGACGATGCCGTGCCTGGCGGGATGAAGACCGGTGACGTAGTTGGTCTGCGCCGTGCAGGTGACGGCGGGAAACGCCGGTGTGATGGCGGCGCTCGCGGCTTCAGCGTGGAAGCGCGAGAGATGCGGCGCGCGGCCGGCGTCGGCCGCGATTCGCCGCGTCAGGCCGACCACGTCGAGGACGACGGTTCTCTGCATGGCGATCAGCGCGGGATGGCGCCGAGCACCCACTCGTACTCGCGGGCGATCGATTCGAGCAGATCGACCTTGAGGCCCGCCGGCAGCACGTCCCAGGTGTACGTCTCGATCTCGAGATGCCGCGTGACGCGCGACTCGGCGGCGAGCCCGATGACTTTGCGGACGTAGTCCTGCGTCGACGCGAACGACTCGTACTCTTGCGCGAAGAGCGGTACGTGAAAGTGAATCCGCCAATCGCGGATTTTGCGGGTATCGCCGATCTCGCGGATCGGAGGCGTTGCCGTCGCCGCCAGCGCGTCGCCGAGATCCGGATAGTGCACGAGACCGCCTGCGCGCGGCTCGACGACCTGATGGAGATACGTCGTGTCGGCGAACGGCCGCAGCGCCGCGACTGTCGCAGCAGCCTCCCGCGCGTCGCGTGGAAACGAAACTTCGAGCGCGGAGCTGAGTTGTATCCGTCCGATTCGAATGCCGGATTTCTGGAAGCGCTCGAGCGCCGCCGCGGGATCCTCGTACTCCACCGCGAAGTGGCAGCAATCGAAGCAGAGTCTGATGTGCTCGCGCAGATGCTCGCGCGCCGCGCCTTCTGTCGTCTCGAGCGATCGCGCCAGCGCGGGCGCTCCGGCGGGCATCAGCCATCGCTCGAAGAACTCGATCGTCTCGTCGGTGTTTTCGAGCGAGCAGTCCGGTTCCGGCTCGATGTCGAGATGGATCAGCGCGCCGGTCGCCGCGCGGAGGCGCACGAGCACGTTCGCGATCCGCACGACGTTTTGCGTGATCGTCTCCCACGCCGACTCGCCTTTATCGGCGACCCACGCTTTGTACGACAGCGGCGCCGTCGACACGCCGCCGTCGATGCCCTCGGGCAGGAGCTTCGAAAGGATCGTGATCAGATCCAACGTGTACTGAACGCGGGCGTCGTGGCGCCAATCGGGCGCGTACACGTCTTCCTTGACCGGCGTGCCGTGGAAAGGACCGTACGGAAAACCGTTGATGATCGCGACGTACAGGCCTTCGCGATCGAGGAACGCACGAAACTGCGCGAGCCGATCGCCTTCGAGGAGCTCGCGCGCCTCTCGAGCGGAGAGCCTGAGCCCGAGGCCGAACGGCGCCGCCGGCGCGAAGCGCGCTTTCAGCGGCGGCGCGTACCGGCAAATGTTCGCGAAGACCGCGTCCCAACCATCGGCTGCATGAATGTTCGTGCAGTAGGTCAGGTGGAAGGTGTCGATCTGCAACTCACGAAACCAGCAACTGAGCCGGTTCCACCTCCGGTCTGATCTTGAAGCGCGGCGACTGGCTCAGGAAGTGGACCGGATTCTCGAACACGAGGCGATGGATCAGCGACTCGGGGTGCTTGCGCCGCCGCATCTCCATGATGAAGCGCGGCACCGCCATCGAATCGCTCGGGCCCCAATCGCACGCGCCCGCGATGCACAGCCGATCCGGGCCGAACCGCTCGACGATGTCCGCGGCGCGCTGAGGCGAGACTTTCGTTTGCGGGTAGAGCGTGAGCCCCGCCCAATACCCGTGATCGAGGATCATCTCGAGCGTGTGCTCCTCCGCGTGATCGACGAGCACGCGCGCGGGCTCGAGCGACGCAAACGATCGCAGCACGTCGACTGAAATCTTCGTGCCTTTGAGCTTGTCCTCGAGGTGCGGCGTGTGGATCAGAATGAGCTGACGGTGCGCCATCGCGAGCTCGATCTGCTCCGTGTAGGTCGCGATTTCGTTCCGCGTGACGCGATTGAGCCCGATCTCGCCGATGCCCAGCACGGTCGGCTTGTCGAGGAACTTCGGGATGCGCTTGAGGACCTCGCGCGACAGCTCGCGGTCGTCCGCTTCCTTCGGGTTCATCGCCATCCACGTGTAGTGCTGGATGTGATACTGCGCGGCGCGCTTCGGCTCGAAGTCGGTGAGCTGACGGAAATAGTCCTCGAATCCCTCGGCGCGGCTGCGATCCCAGCCGGCCCAGAACGCCGGCTCGGTGACGGCGACGCATCCCGACAACGACATCTTCTGATAGTCGTCGGTCGTCCGCGAAACCATGTGCGCGTGATGATCGATGTACTTCACGACCGCGCCTCCTGTATTCATCGGGGGACTTTCGTCCCCCGAACCCCCTTACTGGCTCACTCGCGGGGACCCCGCCGCCCCGCTCCGTTCGCCAGGCTCGCGTCCGCTCGCATGTTGTTCATCCGGTCCACCGGTCGTACGCGCCCAGAGCGCTCTTGCGATCGAGCGCGTCCAGCGGCTCGCTTCGCGGATCGCTGAGGATGTGCTGAATTCGGTCGAGCCGGCCCGCGCTGCCGTCGCCCGCGCCCAACGCCTGGAGGGCGTCCGCGAACGCCTTCATCCGGAAGTCGCCGGACGCATACGACGCATCCGCCCGATCGACGCGATCGAGGAACGCGGCTATCTCCAGCAGCCGCGTGCGGTTCTCGATGAAGAACTCATCGACCAGTTCCCTGGGGGTCAACGTCGACGGGGAGTGGGCGTTCATGGGATCCTCGCGCGTGGGCGTGCTCGAAGCCGCGCAGCACGCCGATGCTCCGAATCATAACGTCCCTGCGGATCTCGTGCACGTCGAACGGCGCGCCGATCGACCGCAGCATCAGGATCGTCAGCGTCCCGCCCAAATGCTCGCGGAACTCGTCCAACCCGGCCAGCACGCTCGCGCGATCGTCGTCGTCGCTGTCGAGATGCCGCCCGAGCTCGGGGGCGTAGACGGACAATCCCATCGCCGGGAGCAGCGTCAGGATCCGCCGCCAGTCGTCTTCCGGCAGGAACCCCGCGAGGTACGAGTAGGTGGTGTCGAGCGCGATACCGATCGCGACCGCTTCGCCGTGCCCGAGTCGATGATTGCTCAACTGTTCGAGCTTGTGCGCCGACCAATGGCCGAAGTCGAGCGGACGCGACGAGCCCAGCTCGAACGGATCGCCGCCCGTTGCGATGTGCGCCAGGTGCAGCGCCGCGCATCGGCGAATCACCTGTTCCATCGCGGTCAGGTCGCGGTTCTTGAGCGCCGCCGCGTGCTGCTCGAGGAAATCGAAGAACGCGCGATCCTTGATCAACGCCGCTTTGATCGCTTCCGAGATCCCGGCGCGCCAATCGCGATCCGCGAGCGTCTTCAGAAACGATGCGTCGTTGACGACGGCGAACGGCGGCGCGAACGTGCCGAGATAGTTCTTCTTGCCGAAGGCGTTGATCCCGTTCTTCACGCCCATCGCGGAATCGTCCTGCGCGAGCACCGTCGTCGGCACGCGAATCAGCCGAATCCCGCGATGCGCGGTCGCCGCGGCGTAGCCGGCGGCGTCGAGCACCGCGCCGCCGCCGATCGCGACAACGTAAGAGTGGCGGCAGAGTCCGGCCTGGTTGATCGCGTGATGAATCTCGTCGACGAAGCGCGGATCGTTCTTCACCGCCTCGCCGCCCGGGACGACGACGACGGGGCCCGCGAGATTCAAGACCGTCCGATGGCGGCGGCAGTACTCGTCGATCTGTTGGAGCAGATCCGGATGGTGCTTCAACACGCCGTCGTCGAGCACGGCGAGGAGGCGCGACGGCGTCTGATCCGTCGATCGCGCGACGACGTCGCGAAGGAGGAGATTGGACGCGTTCAGCACGCCGGTCGTGAAGTAGACCGGGTACTCGAAGTCGACGCGAACGCGCTGTCGGATCAGGTCCATATCAGATGACGCAGGCGCTATCACGTAACGGCGAACGTTCTCGCGAGCAGTCCCGCGGCCAGCGCCGTCGCAAGGATCACGAGGCTGTACAACGCGCCGGCGTACACCGCGCCGATCGCGGCATCCAGGATCGCCAACGAGAGCACGCCGGTCTTGATCGCGTGCCTGATCGTGGCCGGGCCCGGCGAGACATACGCCGCCCGAAATGCCGGGACGACCCGCCACGCGAGCAGCGCGATCAGCGCGCTCGCGGCCCATGTTCCGAGTCCGGTGCCGCGCCTCAGCGCGAGCCCCAGCAGCCCGATCAGGACAAGACCTAAGGATATCAAAGCGAACGCCGCAACCTGGCGCCTCCCGCCGTGGACCTCTCCGCGGCTGAGCGCCGTCACCGACGTGATGTAGAGGATCGGAAAGGCGGCGACAAACCAGCCCGAGCCAAGAACTTCGGGGACCGCGGCGGCCCCGAGCAGCAGGTTCAAGCCGCGGCACAACCCCATGTTGACCGGGCCTAAGGCCGACTGGCGTTTGCCCCATGCGTCGTAGAGCAGAACACAGCCGGCGATGGCGGCTGCGACAACGCCTGCCGTCCGCGTCGCGGCGAACGCCGTCCCGATTCCGATGGCGAGCAGCAGCGCGCCAAAGATCGCGGCGGACTGCGGGGCGACGCGTCCGCTCGGGATGGGCCGCTCGGGGCGCTCGACGCGATCGACCTCCCGATCGAAAAAATCGTTCAGGACGACGCCGCCGGCGTAGAGGCAGGCTGTCGACGCGAGGAGCCAGGGCAACGCCGCGTGGTTCCCGAGCTGCGCGATCGCATATCCCGCGAGGACGTCGCTCAACGCGGTCGCGACGTTGGCGGGTCGCATGAGCTCGAAGTAGGGCCGCATCCGGGAATCCGACCATCTTATCGACCTCTGCCGGCCTGGACCGCGAGTTTCGGCCCATTTCCGGCGTTCTTCGATACGAAACGGCCGCCGGCGCCGGGTGGCCCGCGGCGCCGGCCGATGTACCAAACTGTTGCGTATTACGAAACCGAGACGGTAAACATCGAAGAAGATTGACCTTGGACCTACGCGGTGTTACAAGCGTGGCGTGACGAAGAGGCGCGCATTGAGCTCGGTGGGATGGGTGCTGTGTCTGGTTCTCGGGGGCGCTGCGAGCCAGACGCTCACGCCCGAGCAGATCTTCGACGCTCAAACCAAGGATGAAAAGGCGGGATCGCCGCCGGCGGGCCGGCCGATCTTCGAGAAAGCCTGCGCCGCCTGTCATCGATTCGGCGAGCAGATCGGCAAGGACGTCGGGCCGGATCTGACGACGATCACGAGCCGGTTCAAGCGGCGCGACGTGCTCGAGTCGATCCTCTGGCCGTCGAAGGTGATTTCGGATCAATACAAGTCGGAGATGTTCGAGCTGAAGGATGGAACCGTCGTGTCGGGCGTGATCGTGCGCGAGAACGCGAACGCCGTCTTCGTCAGGACGGCGGCCAGTCCGGAGAAACCGGTGCAGGTGCCGAAGGCGCAGATTGCGAATCGCGCGGAGTCCACGGTGTCGCTCATGCCGCCGGGGCTCCTCGACGGCTACTCGCACGAGGACATCGCGAATCTCCTGGCGTTCGTGATGGCGCCGCCGCCCGGGAAAGAGAACTAGCGCCCGTGTCCAACATCCGCGAAGTCGCAAAACGCGCCGGCGTCTCGACGGCCACCGTGTCCCGCGTGCTCAGCCGTCCTGACGTCGTGTCGCCCGACACGCGCGTGCGCGTGCTCAAAGCGGTCGAGCGTCTCGGCTACGCGCCGAACTCGGTCGCGAAGAACCTCCGCACGCTGAAGTCGCGCAAGCTGCTCGTGACGGTCCCCGACATCTCGAATCCGTTCTTCGCGCTGATCCTGCAGGGCATCGAGGAGTCGGCGCAGAAGAACGGGTACTCGGTCCTGCTCGGCGACACGCAGCACGACGAGCGGCGCGAAGAGCGCTACGCGCTGATGTTGAAACAGAAGGAAGCGGACGGTCTGATCTTTCTGGGCCATCGTTTGCCGAAAGCGGCGGCGAGCGTGGTGCGCGAGATGGCGCCGAACTGCGCGCCGATCGTGAACGGCTGCGAGTTCAGCGCGGACCTCGGCGTGCCGAGCGTGCACATCGACAACGCCAAGGCGGCGGCAGAGGCCATGCAGCATCTGTACGATCTCGGCCATCGCCGCATCGGCGTCGTCACGGGTCCGCTGCTCAGCCCGCTGAGCCGCGATCGTTTGACGGGCGCGGTTGCCGCGGCGTCGAACCAGCAGGCCGAGGGCGACGTGATCGTGCGGCACGGGGACTTCTCGATCAGTTCAGGAGCCGCGGCGGCGGACGATCTGCTCACGCTCACGCCCCGGCCGAGCGCAATCTTCTGCTTCAACGACGAGATGGCGATGGGGGTGATTGCCGCCGCACGGCGTCGCGGCCTGTCCGTTCCCGACGATCTCTCCGTCGTCGGGTTCGACGACATTCGCTTCGCGCAGTGCGTCGAGCCGCCGCTCACCACGATCGCGCAGCCGATGCGCGAGATCGGCGAGGGGACCGTGCGCCTCCTCCTGCAGATTCTCGAGGGGAACCGTCCAGCGCCGATGTCCGTCACGCTCCCGCACAAGCTGCACGTGCGCTCGAGCACCGCGCCGCCACGCGCGCCGTAGCGGCCGAGCGATACCTCGCCGCGCTCTTCTGGACGATGCACGACACCTTATGCGAACGCTGATCATCCTCGTCGAGATGATTCTCATCATCGCGGGCTTGCTTGCCCTGGTCGGCGGGTTGTTCTACGCGGTGGCGTGGACAGCGCTGATGGCCGTCCAGTTCTTCCCGGTGATCGGGAAGCGCCATCGGCATCCGCGGTGGACCGAGTTGAACCGGCGGTCCGGCCGGCAATGACTCGGTGCGGACACTGAAAAAAGCCTTACCGCGGAGCACGCTTCATAGAAGAAGCCACGAGACAATTCACAGCCGGACGCACGAGAAGCGCTGACTCTGCAATCGATTACATCGAGGCGGTATAATTCCCCCTTCACATACCACCCGTGACGCGGCTCGTTGGATAAGGTGCAGTCATATGGATTCGCGCAGGAACATGGCCATCCTCGTCGGCGGCGGCCCCGCCCCCGGCATCAACGCCGTCGTCGGCGCGGCGACGATCCGCGCGCGGCTCGAGGGCATCGACGTCATCGGCATTCGCGACGGCTTCGAGTGGATCATGCAGCGCGACGTCGACCACACGATGCCGCTGACGATCGACGCCGTCAGCCGCATCCACTTCCGCGGCGGATCGCATCTCGGCATCGCGCGCGCGAACCCGACGAAGGACCCCGCCCTCCTCGACAACGTCATCGATTCGTTGACGCGGCTGCGCGTCTCGCAGCTCGTCACCATCGGCGGCGACGACACCGCCTTCTCCGCGATGAAGCTCGAGGAGCGCGCCGCCGGCCGCATCCGCGTCGTGCACGTCCCGAAGACGATCGACAACGATCTCGACCTCCCGCCGCACGTCGACACCTTCGGCTTCCAGTCCGCCCGCCACTACGGCGTCGACATCGTCAAGAACCTGATGGTGGATGCGAAGACGACGTCGCGCTGGTACTTCGTGGTCGCGATGGGACGGAAGGCCGGACACCTCGCGCTCGGGATCGGGAAGGCCGCCGGCGCGACGGTGACGCTGATCACCGAGGAGTTCACGCCGCCCACCAGGCTCAAGACGATCGTCGACACGCTCGTCGGCGCGATCATCAAGCGGCTGGCGGACGGCCGCCGCGACGGCGTCGCGATCGTCGCCGAAGGCGTAGTGCTCGACGTCGCGCCGGAAGATCTCGAGGGGCTCGCCGAGATCGAGCGCGACGCGCACGGCCACTTGAGGCTCGCCGAGGTCGATCTCGGCAACATCCTGAAAGCGCAGGTGCAGGCCCGGCTGCGATCGCTCGGCATCAAGACGACGATCGCCGCGAAGAACATCGGCTACGAGCTGCGCTGCGCGGATCCGATTCCGTTCGACATGGAGTACTCGCGCGATCTGGGCTATTGCGCGGCGAAGTACCTGCTCTCGGGCGGGAACGCGGCGATGGTCTCGATGCAGGGCGGGCACTTCATCCCGGTGCCGTTCTCGACGATGATCGACGGGCAGACCGGGCGGACGCGCATCCGCCTCGTCGACATCAACTCGACGCGCTACGCCATCGCGCGGCGCTACATGATCCGGCTGCGGCGCGACGACTTCGAGGATCCGTCCGCGCTGGCGCGGCTCGCCGCGGCCGCGAAGCTGCCGGAGGAGGAATTCCGCCGGCAGTTCGAGCACATCGTCAAGCAGGAGCCGCCGCCCTTGCTCATCGACGAGCAGGGCGAGAAAACGTAGCTACTGCGTGCCGCGCGGCGGCTCGGCCGCGAGGAACGCCGCGAGATTCCGCAGCCCCGCGCGATCGATCGATTCCGCGAGCGCGTCGGGCATGATCGAGGACTTCATCTTCCGGCGCGCCTTGATCTGCGCCTTCGGGACCTCGGTCGGCTTCCCCGCGGACGTCAGCAGCGAGACGCCCTGCGCGGTTTCCGCGATCACGAGTCCGGTGATCGTCTTGCCGTCCGTCGTGTCGATCGCCGTCGTCTCGAGCGCTGGCGCGATCTTCCGCTCCGGGAAGAAAACGGCCTCGAGCAGCGCATGCTTCGACGCGCGAAGCGAAGACGAGGAGAGGTTCAGCCCCGCGACGCCGTGATCGGTTCCCACCGATCCGAAACGATGGCACGACGAGCAGCTGGCCTCGAACACTTTGCGGCCAGCTCCGACGTCGAGCACCTGCTGCGGCTGATAGACCGTTTCCTCGAACATCTCCTGGCGGCTGACGACGCGGCCGGCCGTGCGTGCGGCGAGCGGCGAGTTGCCACCGCGGCCGCCGCGTCCGCCGGCGGCGAGACGCGCTTGGATGTCGGCGAGCTCCTGCGGCGTCAGCGGCGAGAAGTCCGGCGCTTTCTCGTAGAGCAGCTGCTTCTCCGCGTCGGTCTGATACAGCTCGACGATCGAGTCGAAGTACTGCCCGACGAAGTTGATGAATTGCGCGCCGCCGCGCCACTTCGCGGCACGCCCCATGACCTCGGCGAGCTGCGTCTTCTGCTCGGACGTCCAGCCCTGCTTGATCATCCGCAGCGCATAGAGGTAGTGCAGCTGCAGCTCCTGTTTCTCGTTGCCCTTCGGCATGGCCGCGAGGATCTTCGGGATGGCCGCGGACTGGCCGGCATAGCCGAGCATCAGCGCGAGCTCGCGATTCGCGCGCTCGTCGGTCGACGGGAACTGACCGATGATCGAATCGTGCAGCTGCTTGCGCTGCGCGGCGCTGAGGCCGTCCTTGATCTCCGTCGTCGTGTACATCAGGCCGCGATACAAGCGCAGCTTGTTCTCGACGGAGAGACTCGTCTGCTTCAGCATCCCGAGCTGCCGATCGAGCACGGGCTGCACGCTCTCGCCGTTGGCCGTCCTCACGAACGCGAGCATGCCTTCGATCGCGCCGAGCGGATTCGTTTCCTTCAGCACGCGATCCGCCCACTCCGCTCGCGCGGTCTGCTCGATCGCGATGCGGCCCGACCACCGGACGAACCGATCGGGATCGTTCAGCAGCGCGAAGATATCGGCGACCGGCGCGAGGCTCGGTTTGTCGGGCGCCTGTCCCATGCGGACGATCGCTTCCGCCGAGCGGCGGCGAACCACGGGATCGCGGTCCTTGAGACCCGTGGCGGCGACGGCCTTCGCTGCGTCACCCTGCACGCCCGCGACGTAGACGGCGGCGGCGCGAACTTCCGGCGCCTTGTCGGTCGAGAGCGCCGTCAGCAGCGCGGCGCTGGGCGGCACGCCGTGGCGCTGCATCTCGTAGACGGCCCGCGCGCGATCCATCGAGGCGGCGCCCGCGTTGCGCGCGAGCTTTTCGAGCTCGCCGCCAAATGCCGCGCCCATGGACGCCTTCACCTTTTCGATGGCCGTCCAGCCCCAACTCGAGAGCGGCTGCGGTTGGCGCACGACGGCGAGAATGCCGCCCATATCCGGCGCAGCCGGCACGGTACCCTTGTAGCGGAGACGCCACAGCCCGCCGGTCGTATTGCGGCCGCCCGTCGTGAAGTACATCAACCCGTCCGGACCGACTTCGACGTCCGTGATGTTGAACGGCTCGCCGTGCACGAACTCCGCGCGATCGCTGCGCGAGGCGTACGTCGCGCCTTCAGCCGTGAGCGCCGTATAGAGCAGCCGACCGCGCGACCAGTCCGCTTCGAAGAACGAATCGAAGAACTCTCTCGGATACGCGTAGCTCGTGTAGAACTCGACGCCGACGGGTGAGCCGCGGCCGAGATCGCGCACCGGCGGCAGCGAGTCGATGTAGTACTGCGGATACTTGCCCGATCCGTTCCGGTAGCCGTAGTTGCCGTCGAGGATCGCGTGCACCGTGCGCACTTCGCGGTACCACGGCAGGCCGATGTCCCACTCCATATCGCTGTCGAACAAGAACGCTTCGCCCGCGAGGTTGTACGCGAAGTCGTACGCGTTGCGATTGCCGCCGGAGAAAACCGAGAACTTTTTCGTTGCGGGATTCCAGTCGAAGATCGCGCTGTGCGCGCCCTCGCGCGCGCTCTGGCCGAAGTTCGCGAAGTAGGGCAGGAACTGTGCGTCCTTGTCCTTCAAGATCGGCGATGCGAGGTTCAGCGCCGTGTCGGCGATCGTCTCGTTGTTGCCGACGATCACCGCCATGCCGCCGTCGGGCCGCCGGCGAATCGCGTGCGGCCCGTGCTCCTGAATGCCGCCAGCGAGCCCGAGCACTTCCATCGTATCGGCGACGTCGTCGCCGTTCGTGTCGTTCAGCTTCACGATCGCAGCCGGGCGGTTGCCGCCGCCGCCTCCACCGCCGCGTCCGCCTTGTTGCGGCGCTTTCGCCGCCAACTCCGCCGCCGCCTCGACGAGCACGCACGATCCGTACAGCGTCGGGCCATCGAACCAGAGTCCCTGACAATTCCGCACTTTGTCGCTGATGATCTTCTCGGACTCGTAGATCCCGTCCTTGTTGTTGTCGAGAAGGATCCGCGGATGATCCTGTTCCTTCGAGACGACGAGTCGGCCCTGGCTGTCGAAAGTCACGACGACGTAGCTGTCGTTCTTGTCGGGCGGGTTCACACGCTCGATGCTGAATCCGGGCAGCGTGCTGAACTGCACGCCGGCGACGGTCTGCGTGACGAGACTCGCCTGATTCGGCGCCTGACCTTCCGTCAGCACACTCAGCGCGGCAATACCCGCGAGTACGGTTGCCACACGCACGGATCGCGTTCTCATAGCGAGCCTCCCCCTCCGAAGATTCAGCCGTTTCTAGCAAGCCGCTCCGTTCGCGTCAAGCGTTTCGCATCGCGATTCGAGCGGGGGCACCCCTCTTGCACGATTGCGCCGCACCTGCGAGCGGAACGGCCGTGGAGGTACGCGCGATGAGAGCTCAGCATTCACGTCCGGGCACGAGATCCGTTCTGCTGATGGTTGCGACGCTGATCGTCGCGGCGTCCGGTCCGCCAACGCGCGCCGCGACGCTGCCATCGGGCTTCAGCGAGACGCTCGTCGCAGGCGGCCTCGCGAGTCCGACGGCGATGCAGTTCGCGCCCGACGGCCGGCTCTTCGTAGCTGAGCAGGGCGGACGTTTGCGGGTCATTCGCGACGGAGTACTTTTACCGACGCCGTTTCTTACAGTCACCGTGAGCTCGGTCGGCGAGCGCGGGCTCCTCGGCGTTGCGTTCGATCCGCAATTCGCGACGAACCATTTCGTGTACGTCTACTACACCGCGACCACGCCTGCGATTCACAACCGCATCAGCCGGTTCACCGCGAACGGCGACGTCGCGGTCGCGGGAAGCGAGGTCGTTCTCCTCGACCTCGACAATTTGAGCAGCGCGACGAACCACAACGGCGGCGCGCTCGCGTTCGGTCCCGACGGCAAGTTGTACGCGGCGGTCGGCGAGAACGCGAACGGGGCGAACGCGCAAACGCTGTCGAATCTGCTCGGAAAGATTCTTCGGATCAACAGCGACGGCTCGATCCCGAACGACAATCCCTTCCTCGGCACGGCCACCGGCCGCAATCAGGCGATCTGGGCGCTGGGCCTCCGCAACCCGTTCACGTTCGCGTTCAATCCCGGCCTCTCGCAGTTCTTCATCAACGACGTCGGCCAAAACACGTGGGAAGAGATCAACAACGGCATTGCCGCCGCGAACTACGGTTGGCCGACAACGGAAGGCCCGACGACGGATTCTCGTTTCGTCTCGCCGCGCTACGCGTACACGCATTCCGCGGGATGCGCGATCACCGGCGGCGCGTTCTACGCGCCCGCGACGATGCAGTTTCCAAGCGAATACCGCAACGACTATTTCTTCGCGGACTACTGCGGCGGCTGGATCCGCAAACTGGATCCTGCCGCGGGCAACGCCGTCGTCGACTTCGCGTCTGGCATTCCCTCTCCGGTCGATCTGAAGGTTGGCGACGACGGAGGGCTGTACTACCTCGCGCGAGGTTCTGGCGCGACGACGGGCGTCGTTTACAAGATCTCGTACAGCGCGTCGCTGCCGACCATCACGTCGCACCCGTCGAATCGGACGGTCGCGCCCGGCGCGTCCGTGACCTTCAGCGTTCGCGCGACCGGTCCCGCTCCGATCCGATATCAGTGGCAGCGGAACGGCGCCAACATCTCCGGGGCGACGTCGCAGGACTACACGTTCGTCGCCGCGGCGGGCGACAACGGCGCGCGCTTCCGCGCGGTGGTCAGCAACGACAACGGCAGCGTGATCAGCAACGAGGCGGTGTTGACGGTCACGGCGAACCAGCCGCCGGCCGGCGCGATCAATCAGCCGCCCGCCGGGACGTTGTACAGCGGCGGCAGCGTGATCAACTATTCGGGCACGGCCACGGATCCGGAAGACGGTACGCTGCCCGCCAGCGCGTTCACGTGGCGCGTCGATTTCCACCACGACGCGCACGTGCATCCCTTCATCGCGCCGACAAGCGGCGCCACCAGTGGATCGTTCACCGCTGCAACGACCGGCCATACGGAAACGAACGTGTGGTACCGCATCGTTCTCACAGTGCGGGACTCGGGCGGCCTCACTCACACCACCTTCCGCGACGTCCTGCCGCGGACGGTGAACCTGACGCTGGCGACCAATCCCGCCGGTCTTTCGCTCACGCTCGATGCACAGCCCGTGTCGACGCCACTCACGTTCGGCAGCGTCGTCGGCGTCGTTCGCAACATAGGCGCGCCCGCCACGCAGACATCGGGCGGTACGACGTACGAGTTCGTGTCGTGGTCCGACGGCGGTGCGGCAACGCACAACATCTCGACGCCGTCGTCGAACACGACGTACTCCGCGACGTACCGGGTCGCCACGGGAGGGACCGGCAACGGCCTCTCGGGAACCTACTACGACAACATCGACTTCACCGGCGCGACCGTGGCGCGGATCGATCCGACGGTCGACTTCGTGTGGGGATCGGGCGCGCCGGCGCCGGGAATCGCCGCCGACACGTTCAGCGTGCGATGGACCGGACAAGTGCAGCCGCAATTCAGCGAGACGTACACGTTCTACACCCAGAGCGACGACGGCGTGCGTTTGTGGGTGAACGGGCAGCAGATCGTCAACAACTGGACGAATCATGCGACGACGGAGAACAGCGGCACGATCGCGCTGACCGCGGGACAGCGGTACGACGTCAGGATGGAGTTCTTCGAGAACGGCGGCGCGGCGACGGCGCGCTTGTCGTGGAGCAGCGCGTCCGTGCCGAAAGCGGTCGTGCCGAGCGCGCGGCTCTTCGCGCAGGCGGCCGCGGCGCCGATCCGGGTCAACTTCCAGCCCGCCTCCTCGCCGGTTCCCGCCGGATATCTCGCGGACGGCGGGCTTGTGTTCGCCGCTCGCGGCAACGGCCAGAGCTACGGGTGGAACGCGGACAACACGGCGCAGACGAGAGATCGCAACGCGTCGAATTCCGCCGATCAGCGGTACGACACGCTGACGCACTTGCAGAAGCCAGCCAATCCCGATGCGGTGTGGGAGATCGCGCTGCCCAACGGCAGCTACAGTGTTCGCATCGTCTCGGGCGATGCGGCGAACTTCGACAGCGTGTTTCGCGTCACCGCCGAAGGCGTGCTCGTCGTGAGCGGCACGCCGACGACGTCGACGCGATGGATTGAGGGGACCGCGACGGTCGCCGTCTCGGACGGACGGCTCACGATCCGCAGCGGATCCGGCGCGAGCAACAACAAGATTTGCTTCGTCGACATTACGCCGCAATAGGCGGCGGCGCTAATCCTCGCCGATTCGGTGCGGCTTCGGGTGCTCGACGAGATGCATGTCCAGGCTCGGATCGAACGCCGGCCGCGCGAGTCTGACCGACGCCCACAAGGCGACGGCGAGGACGGCAATCATCGTCAGGGCGATGACGCCGAGCACCGACCACACCATCGGGCGGACTGGAGCGAGCAGCTCTTCCTCCTCCATCGAGACCACCACGAGCCAGGACAGGTTCGGGAAGCTCTCGCGCAGGCGGCTCCGCGAAACGGCAACGACGCGATCGGTGCCGTCGGCGGATCGCGACGGGAACGCAATCCTGGCCTGCGGATCGTCCTTCGACGCCGCGAGGCGCTCCTTCAACTCGGCGGCGCCGAAGAACCGCGCCCCTGGGATCACCGCGTGGCGGCTGAACACGATCGAGCCGTCTTCGCGAATGAGCATGATCTGTCCGGTGAAGCCGAGCTCGAATCCGCCGATGCCTTGCAGCATCTCTTCGCTGCTGGCGACGATTTTCATGATGCCCACGAGCTCGTCGCTCTGCGGATCGGCCACGGGAACGGAAATGTCGAACGCATACGCGTCGGCGCTCTCGTCGCGGTGAATGTCGCTGACCGTGATGCGTCCTCGCTTGCCGTCGTCGAGGGCCTGCGTGAACCATCCTTCGTCGGCCTGGAAGTAATCGGACGTCATCTGCGATGCCGCGGCGAGTCGGCCGTGACGGTCGGCGACGAGAATCTCCCGATAGAGACGATCTTGCTTGCCGACATCCGCAAAGAATCGCGCGGCTGGATTCGTGAGTATGGACGAGAGCTCTGGAGGGACTTTGCGCTCTTTCTGCCAGCGCTCGTCCAGCTCTGCCGTCCGGTTCCCGTCCATGGCGGCGCGCGCGCTCTCGGCCGCCGTGCGGCGGACCTCAGGCACTCGCGCGATCACCGCGGCATCGACGATTCGGCGAAAGACATACGCGTCGGTCGTCGCCGCCACGTAATCGGCAACTTGACCGAGGCGAGCGACCTGGGCATCACGGGCGCGCCCTTGGCCGTTCGCCACGACAAATCTCGAGCCGAGCACGAGGATGGGCAGAGCGACGATCAGGACGACAGTGAGGACGCGGCGATTGATCGAGGCAAGACCGGACGGCATCGTGGCCTCCCGGTGGGCAGAAGGTCAGCCCGCCTCAACGAACTGTCGATCTCGCGGGGCTCGATGTCAAGCGTTCTGTGAAGCTGTCCGGCTTGGCACGACCGGTCCAGTTCCCGCGCCCGTCCGCTCGATCGCGCCGGCGATCGTCGAGAGGTCCTCCTCGTCGAGCGAGAGCGTCGCGGCGTCGAGCCATCCGTCGACTTGCTGCGGGCTTCGCGCGCCGACGATGGCGGCGGTTACGCCGGGGACCGCGAGCGTCCATGCGACCGCGATCGCGCCGACGGTCGTGCGATGGCGTTCGGCGATCGGACGCATCGCGCCGGCGAGCGCGAGATTGTTCTGAAGGCGCGGCGGCTGGAACTCCGGCGATCGCGAGCGCCAGTCGCCGGCAGTGAGCGCGGCCGCGCGCGCTTCGTTGAACGCGCCCGTCAGCAATCCGGATTGCATCGGGCTGTAGACGATCACGCCTGTCTCGTGCGCGAGGCACCACGGCAGCTCGGCGGCCGCGACGTCGCGGCGGATCGGCGAGAACGGCGGCTGCAGCGTGTCGACGTGTCCGAGCCGTTCCGCGCGCTCGAGCTGATCGATCTTGTGATTCGAGAGGCCGACCGCGCGGACCTTGCCCTCGCGCTTCAGATCGAGCAGCGCCTGCCAGTACTCTTCGATCGGCGTGCCATCCTCGGCGGGCCAGTGCACCTGATACAGATCGATGCGCTCGACGCCGAGGCGCGTGAGCGACCGCTCGGCCTCGCCGCGGATCGACTCGGGACGGCCGACACGCTTGGCCACCGCGGTCCGGTTCCGCTCGTCCCATATCAGTCCGCACTTGGTGAACACGTACGGACGATCCGCCGCGGGCAGATCGGCGAGCACGCGGCCCACGAGCTCCTCGGAATGACCCAATCCGTACACCGCCGCCGTGTCGATCCAATTCACGCCCGCTTCGACGGCGTGGCGCATCGACGCAATCGACTCGTTGTCGTCCTGATCGCCCCACGCGAACGCCCAGCCGCCGCCGCCGATCGCCCACGCGCCGAACCCCACGCGCGTGATCTTCATATCCGTTCTGCCGAGCGCCACGGTCGGCAGATTCGTCGCCTTCTGCATCCAACGCTCCTTACTGCGGTGTGATCTTACCTGTGATTCGTCCGAGCAACTTCACGGCGTACACGCTCGCGCGATCGCGCGTCGTCTCCATATCGGCCGGACCGTTGAAGAGGCCGAGCGGCCGCAGCTCGTCGACCGCTTTGTCGTCGCCGTCGAAGGGATGCAGCGCGATCCAGTAGAGGATCTTCACGAGATCGTCCCTCGGGATCTGATCCTGAATGAAGTCGTAGACGACGAGCGGAATGAACTTCTCGAGCTCGCTCATCTGAAACACGTCGGGCACCGCGGCGACGAGTAGAAGATTTCGCACGCGCTGCACCGGATCGCTGACCTTCCCGGGCTGCCAGTTCGGCAGGCCCGTGCGCACGCGCTCGAGCTGCGCGGCGATCGGATCGTCCGGCACTTCGTCGGAGCGCGCGATTGGCGTCACGACGCCTTCGTCCGGCGGAAGGCGCGTGAAAATCAAATCGCGATCGATGTCCGTCATCGTCACCGCGCGCCACGACGCCGGTTTGCCTCCGCTGACTTCGGCTGGCTTGGGCGCCGGCACGTCCGCGGGCGTCGACGGCGGCGACGGAGGAGGCGCCGGAGGAGGCGCGGCCGGAGCGGGCGTCGGCTTCGCGGTCGGCGTGGAGGCCGTCGGCGCCGGTGCCGGTGCCGGCGGAGGGGTCGCAGAATCTGCCGGCTTCGATGGGTCGCTCGCGGGACTGGTTGAACTGGGAGGACCGGGGGAACTGGGGGAACCGGGGGACCCGGGGGAACTGGGGTCAGACCCCAGTTCAGTTTTTGCGTACTCCGGGGTCCGGGCGCTGCGGCCCGACGATTCGGCGATCAGGCCGACGATGGCCCATGCCGCGAGCGCCGCGGCGACCCATCCCTTGCCGCGGGCGTGCGTGAAGCGCTGCTGCGCATCCCACCGGAACATCATGGCGCCGGCGATGCTCGCGGCGGCGCCAATGAGCACGAGCGCGAACGCCGCGAACCACGCCGCACCAATCCCGTCGCCGGTCACCGACGACTGCACCGCTTCAACCGCGTAGCGGCCGGGGAAGAACGACGAGACACGCTGCGCCCATTCCGGAAGGATCGACAGCGGCACGGCGACGCCGCCGATCACGAGCATCGGAAGGAAGATGCACTGGCCGAGCGCCTGCACGGCGGGCACGTTGTCCGCCAGCATCGCGATCACGAGGCCGAGGCCGATGAAGGCGAACGACACCAACGTGAACGCGACGAAGAGATCGAACGGATGACGGGGGATCGTCATGCCGATCGACATCGCGAGCGCGACCTGCAGCAGGGCGGCGACGAGCAGGAGCAAGTAGCGCGCCGCGATCGTTCCGCCGACGAGCGTTCCCGTCGAGACGGGCGCCAGCCGATAGCGCCGCCATACGCCGCGCTCACGCTCGCTCACCATCGTCGTCGGCAAGCCAAAACAGGCGCCGCCGAGCGCCGTCACGGTCAACAGCTCTCCCATGTGCCGCACGAGCGGCACTTCCTCGAACCGGTACAGCACCCAGAACACGACGAGGAAAATCGTCGGGAAGATGTAGCTGTAGATCAACGCCATCTTGTTTCGAAGATGGAGCTTCACGTTGATCGCGAGGTGCGAGAAGAAGGGGTTCAAGGGTTCAAGGGTTCAAGGGTTCAAGGGTTCTGGTTCGTCAGCTCTAGGAAGATCTCCTCGAGATTCTGTTTCTGGACTCGAAGCTCGGTGACGTCGATCCCCTCCGCTTCGAGGCGCGCGAGGAGGCCGGCGACGGCGCGGTGGACGTTCGTCGTTGCGAAACGCGCGGACGACTCCGACACCCCGAGCTGCTCGACGCCGGGAAGATCCGCGAACACGCCGCGGGGGATCGGCCTCGCCGTCCACACCGAGACGATCGGGTGCGCGCTCGATCGTTCGGTGAGCTCGCGCGGCGCGCCGGTCGCGACGATCCGGCCTCGACTGATGATCGCGACGCGATCGCACAACGCTTCCGCCTCGTCGAGATGGTGCGTCGTCAGGAGGACCGTGTGGCCGTCGTGCTTCATGCGGGCGATCTCGCCGTGCAGCTCGCGGCGGGATCG
>DATBJJ010000039.1:0-7978 GCA_036556425.1 Vicinamibacterales bacterium | reverse complement strand
CCATCGGTCAGATCAAGCGCGTGGTTCGTGATGTCGCGTCCCGCGCTGGCAACAGACTTCAACCACCAGCCCTTTGGAAGCGGCGTCACGCGAATGACGCGCAAACCACCTACCGTGTTCTGGAGCTCGAACACATTGTCGTCATCGATCGAAGCCTGAGATATAGGGACCGCCGGATCCGTGGCTCGGGCGTAGACGTTGAGAGTGCCCCTTGGGAATTCGCCGCCCTCGAACCGCACGCGCCCTTTCACATACGTCGTGCCCCGAAGCAGCAGCGTCACATCGTACGGACCGGAATCACCGACGGTGATCGTTTCGTAGACGCGCTCGGGAAACTCGAGGCTCGACTTCACGGTTATGTCGTACGAGCCGGGAGGAACGCGATCGATTCGAAAGAAGCCTTTGGCATCCGTCACGGCTCCCCACGCGTAAAGCGACCGGCCCCTTCGCACCATCAACCCGACGTTCACGCCGGGGGCGATCGTTCCGTCCGCGCGCAGCACGCGGCCGCGAACGTGTGCGGGCTTCCCACGTTGCATGATGAGATCGACCGCCGCCAGTTCTTGTCCGCCGACCTGCACGGCGATCGCCTGACGCGCGTCGGTGGTTCCAGGAATCCACGTTCTGACGAGCTCAGTGCCGTCCTTCGCGACAGGGCTGGAGCCAGGACGGCGATAACGATCGACGTACACGCGATAGGCGCCTGGCGTGAGACCAACGATGTTGAACATGCCGTCATTGCCAGTCGTCGCCGCTCTTGTGTCAGCGTCGATCTCGATCCCGTTGTCGTCATCCGGAAGCGCCGACGCGGTCACGATCGCATCAGCGAGCGGAACTCCATCAGGATCGGTCACGCGTCCGCTGATCGAGCCCCTGCGAACGAGCGTCAACGCAATTTCCAGGCGTTCGTTCGCGTGAAGCCGCACGCCGCGGCCGTCGTCAAAGACCGTCTTCGCGCCGTGCGGCAGCGATAGATATCGTCGTTCCTCGCTGGGCAGCTCCGCGCGAATGATGTAGATGCCCGCGGGGAGCGGGCACTCGAATCGGCCCTCGGAGTTCGACGTCACCGTGATGCCGCGATCGCCATCGCGCGCCACGCAGCGAATTGATGTTTGAGGAGCGCCGTCGCCGGTGTCCGCGTAGGTGACGCGGCCTGCGATCACGCCGCCCGGTTGGGTATGAATTAGGAACAGGACGACGAGCAGGAGCACGCCGTCATTCTGACATGCGATCGGAGTCGCTTAGTTGGGCTGTGCAACCCAACCGTTCTGTTCGAGCTCCGAAACCTGGAGGGATATCATCAACTGCGCGCGCTCGACCCGGTGCCAATCCGTGTAGCACACGCGGCGAACCACGTGGCTGTCCTGCTCGACGCGGACTTCCCACCCTTCACTGCCCGCCTGCGAAATCGTAAACCGCTTCGTATGACCCGCCTGCTTGAGTTCCTTGGCAAACATCAGGTTGCCCCCTTACACGTTATGACGTTTGTGAACGGCCTTTGTACCCCGAAGGCTGGCTCTAGACCTGTAAATTCTGTGTAACAAGCCATTGGGGCATTTGCAGTTATAAGCGGCTCAGTGCTTTACGGGATCCCATTTTCGGCAATTGCCCCGATTCGTGACATACGATCCTCGCTCATGAGACTCCGCGCGATGGTGATCCTCATGCTCGTGGTGACGCGAGGCGCGATCGCGCCTGGCGTTGAAGAGCTGCAGTCTTCGCGAACGCTGAGCGTCACGACGGGGGACGGCGACCACGTCGTCCTCGACATTTCCATCGACGACAAAGCGCCGCCCGAGCTCGCGGCCGTTGCCGCGTTGGCGATTCGCATCGACGGCCGCGACGCGGAGCACGTGCTGCTCACGCCCGGTTCGCCGCGAAGAACCTACGACGCGCTCCTCGGACCGCTGCGCGCGGGCGCTCACACGATCACGATCGATCGATCGCCGCTCTGGCCGTGGCCGAAGAACTTCGACGTCGCGAAGATCGAGTCGCGTGTCGTCTCGTCGAAGAGCAGCGACGGACTGCTCCTCGCCTACGCGCCGACGATCGGCGTCCGCGCCGATACGATTGGAACCGCGAGCGACGTGCCGCTGCTCGTCTACGCCGAAGACGATCGGCGCGACGGCAAGGGATGGATCCGCTACAGCGCGATCATCAGCCACGAGGATGGCGGCACCGCCACGCCGGCCTTGATGGCGCGCTGGGGCCGCACGACGGATATCGAGTTGATGTACGAAGTCGAGCTCGACGGCGATCGCTTGGTGCGCGATCGATTCCAGGGGCCCGACCACGAGATCCGCGGGTTTGCGGGAACGCGCGAGGGCGCGCATCCCGCTCTGCTCCTCGCCACGTTGAACAACATGTTCATCGATCGCGGACGAAGTCTCGCATCCGTGCGGCCCGTGCCGCGCATGGTCAACCTCGAAGGGCGCACGCGCGAATCCGTGATGGACGACAACGCGTGGATCTATCCGGTCATGGCGCGCGAGCTCGTCGCCGAGAAGCGCATCGGCACCGAGATCGAGGATCCGCGCGAGTTCCTCTACGTCGAGGCGGGCCTGACGCTCGAGAACGCGGCGGCCAGCGTGCGCGTCGCCTCCGCCGCAAGCGCGCAGCACGACTCGACGCGCGGGCGTCCGGATCTTGCCGTGAATCGCAACGGATGGGTACGCATCGCGGTCCACGCGCCAGGACCGATGGCGCGGCTGCAGTGGGAATGCCGGGCGGCGCCGAACGCGCCGGCGACCGCGGCGCCGCGCTGCCAGATCGAATGGAAGCGCGCGTTCCGATTGAAGCAGGACTACTCGCCCGGAGACAACCTCGTCTCGCGCGGCAAGGTGCAGCTCGGCGTGGGCATCAGCGATCCCGTGCGGCTCGAGGAGCGGTAGAAGAATCCAGGCTCCCTTTGCCAATCTCGTCGAGCTGGCGTTTCAGCGCGAGCCGATCGAGCATGTCGAGCCGCAAGCTCGTGAAGATCTTCAGACGTGCATCCAACTCGCGGAACGCTTTGTTGAACGCGCGCCGTTTGTCCTCCTCCGAGCCTTCGACCGACGCGGGATCGTGAATGCCCCAGTGCGCCGTCAGCGGCTGGCCGGGCCACACGGGACACACTTCCTCCGCCGCGCGATCGCATACCGTGAACACGAAATCGAGTGGAGGCGCATCGGCCGTCGCGAACTCGCTCCAGCTCTTGCTGCGAAGCCCCTCGGCGGGTAAGTGGTTTCTGCGAAGCGTCTCGATCGCGAGCGGATGCACCTCGCCTTTCGGAAAGCTGCCGGCGGAATACCCGCGAAAGCGACCCTTCCCCCAGTAGTTCAGCAGCGCCTCGGCCATGATGCTGCGCGCGGAGTTGCCGGTGCACAGGAACAGAACGTTGAAGCGGCGGTCGGTCATACGTAGCTCCCTTGCTGATCTCAACGAATCGACGGCGCGCCGCCGTGCTCGAGATCGGCGGCGAACTCCGGCGGAAGCTCGCTGGCACGAATGGCACTGGTGACCCGCGCGAGGTCGTATTCCAGGCGAACGAACTCGGCCGACGCGGCCTTCGTGTCGAGGACCGCGTAGCACGCGCGCCAGTCGCCGTCCTTCGGCTTGCCGACCGATCCGGCATTCAAGAACAGGACGCCGTCGACGATCTTCGTGTACGGCTTGTGCGTATGCCCGAACGCGATGATGTCCGCGTTCGCGGCTGCCGCGAGCCGTTGAAAGCTCGAAACCGGCCGGTCTTCGAACAGATACTCGTTGATCCTTCGCGGGCTGCCGTGGACGAGCAGCACGCGCGTCTCGTTCGCGTCGAAACGAATCTCGGCGTGCAGCGATCGAAGAAACGCCTTGTTGTCCGCAGTGACGTGAGCTTTCGTCCAGGCCAACGACCGATCCCCGCGCCGCTTCTCGTCCGCCTCACGATACGCACAGCCGCAGTCGTCGCGCTCGAACCCGACGCCATCGTCGTAGTTCCCCATGATCGTGGGAATCCGCTCGTTCTTGACGCGCTCGATGACCTCGTTCGGGAATGGTGCGTAGCCCACGAGATCACCGAGGCAGTACACCGCGTCGAAGGATCGCGCGCGAATGTGATCAAGCACGGCTTCCAACGCTGGAAGATTCGCGTGGATGTCGCTGAACAGCGCGACTCTCATCGCCAGCTCCTGTAGGAATCAACCATCGAAACAACGCGATCGCCGCCGCCGCACCGATGCCCTGGGCGATCACGAAGCCCGGAACGTCTGCCGCCCGTATGCCGGCAAACGTGTCCGTCAACGCGCGCGCGATCGTCACGGCCGGATTGGCGAACGACGTGGACGCCGTGAACCAGTACGCCGCCGTGATGTACGCACCCACCGCGTACGGCACCGCGTCTGGCCTCTGCCTCACGCAACCCACGATCACGGAGATCAGACCGAACGTTGCAACGCTCTCGCTGAGCATCTGCGGGAACCCCGTGCGTGCGTGCTGCGACCAGGCGTAGACCGGCTCGCCGAACATCGCGTCGGCGATGCCGACGCCGAGGAGCGCCCCGCCGATTTGCGCGACGATGTAGTTCGTCGCCTGTCGCCAACTGAGGCCGCCGTCCAGCGCGTCGACCACGGACACAGCCGGGTTGAAGTGCGCGCCGGACACGTGGCCGAAGGTCAGAATCAGCGCGACGAGCGCGGCGCCCGTGGCGAGTGTATTCGCCAGCAATGCGATCGCGACATTGCCGCCCGCGAGGCGTTCTCCCATGATGCCGGACCCGACGACGGCAGCCAGGAGCAGACCTGTGCCAACGCTTTCCGCTGCGAGCGCTCCGCGGTGAGTCATCCTTGGGTCTCGCATCACTTTTCGGGGGGACAGCAACCGCCCCGCTTCCGTACTGCGCGCGCGCGCGCGGCATCGCGGGCCATCTCCGGCACATCCCGAAAACAGCTTCCCAGGCATTCGAGAAGGTTGGAATGAAACGCCGAACGCGCGGGGGAGAGCACATAGAAGTTCCAGGACCGTTCCTGCCGCACGCGGACCAACCCGGCCCTGCGCAGATACGACAAGTGCCTCGAAATCGTGGGCTGCGGCAACGCGAGCACCTCGACGAGATCGCACACGCACAGCTCGCCGCCCCGGATGAGTGCGAGAATCCTCAGCCGCGTCGGATCCGAGAAAGCCCGAAACATGAAGTCGACCTTGGTCTTTGGCGCCAGAGGCATATTCGCTTAAGCGGATTACATCAGCGCGCCCTCGCCGGGGTCAACGACGACAAGGTAAAAAACCGCTTGACAGCCATCGCGCCCTCGACATACAGTTGTCACTGCCAACTATGAACCGCCTATCGACAGCCCCTGCGCCGAGACCAGAGGCCCTCGCTCGCGATGCCGCGGACCTGCAGGCCGCGGTCTCCGATCTCGTCCGCATCTATCAGTTCCGCGATCGCGATCGCATCTGCTGCCATGACATCTCCGTGACACAGTGCTACGCGCTCGAGACGCTCGTGCGGTTCGGGCATATGCGCCTGAGCGCGCTCGCCGAGCGCCTGTTTCTCGACAAGAGCACCACCAGCCGCGTTGTCGGCACGCTCGTGCGAAAGAAGTACGTCGCGCAGCGCACCGATCCGACCGACGCCCGCGCGACGACCCTGAGCGCGACGCGCGAGGGGTACCGTTTGTACGCGCGCATCACGGACGACCTCCTCGAACAGCAGAAGCAGCTCCTCCAGGATCTCGATCCCGAAGTTCGTGCGGCCGCGATAGAAGTGATCCGCCGCATTGCGCAAGCGGCCGATGCGAGGTTTCGGGCGGGCGTTGCCAATGCCGACGGCGCGTCGTGCTGCGCACCGGAGGACAAAACGGGCGCTGGCGCATGACCTTTTTTTGCCTAGTTGGTTGTCAGTAACAAGCGAAAATCAGTTACACTGGACGGGAGCATCCGATGTCAAACACACGAATCCAGGAAGCAGTGCGGGAAAAGTACGGCGAGATCGCCCGGTCGGTCGGCAAGACGGGTTGCTGCCCTTCGACAGGCTCAGGGCAGGCGGGTTCTTGCGGTTGCGACGACCAAATCACGTCAGCCCTCTACTCCGACGTGGAGACCGCGAGCCTTCCCGGTGACGCCGTCGCGGCGTCGCTCGGCTGCGGCAATCCAACCGCGCTCATCGATCTACAACCGGGCCAAACGGTCCTGGATCTCGGGTCCGGCGGCGGCATCGACGTGTTGCTCTCGGCGAAGCGCGTGGGCCCGACTGGCAAGGTCTACGGCCTCGACATGACCGACGACATGCTGGCGCTCGCGCGCGAGAACCAGCGGAAGGCGGGCGCGACGAACGTCGAATTCCTGAAGGGCACGATCGAAGCAATCCCGCTCCCCGATCGATCCGTCGACGTGATCATCTCGAACTGCGTCATCAACCTGTCCGTCGACAAGGACGCCGTCCTGCGCGAAGCGTTCCGCGTGCTGAAGCCGGGGGGACGCTTCGCGGTCTCCGACGTCGTCATTCGCGGCGAGGTTTCGGACGCGCTCCGGCGCAGCATGGAGCTGTGGGTGGGATGCATCGCGGGAGCGCTGCACGAGTCGGACTACAAATCGAAGCTCGAGGCTGCCGGATTCGCCGGCGTGCAGCTCGAGACGTGGCGCGTCTACAACATCGAAGAGGGCAACGTCGCGAGCGCGTTCATCCGCGCGCAGAAGCCGGAAGCGAAATCATGCTGCGGCCCGACGTGCTGCTCGTGATCGATCCGGCGGCGGCCGGCGACGCGCCTGCGCTCCTGGAGTTGCTGGCCGCGAACGCATTGCCGCAGGACGGCTTCGTCGATCATCTCGACACCGCGCTCGTCGCGCGGCTCGACGGCGCGATCGTGGGCTGCGCCGCCTTGGAGGTTTACGGTGACGGCGCGCTCCTGCGCTCCGTTGCCGTCGACGCCCGGTTCACGGCCCGCGGGATTGGAACCGAGCTGACGTCTTCCGCGCTGCGGCTCGCGGGCACGCTCGACGTTCCCGCGGTCTATCTTCTGACGACGACCGCGGAAGGATTCTTTCCAAAGTTCGGCTTCGAACGCGTGACGCGAGACGACGTGCCCGCGGGCGTGAAGACGTCGGTCGAGTTCCGCTTGGCGTGTCCCGCAAGCGCGGTCGTGATGCGGAGATTCGTTTAGAATCCCTCGGCGCGGCGCTCGCCCTCGCGAATGTTCACGAGGCCGCGCACGAGCACATAGCTGGCGAATACCAGCCCCACTACATCGGCCGCCTGAAACTGCACCGCGAGGCTCGCGAACAGATTCCACACGGCGGCAACAGCGGCGACGCACGCGAGATACCCGTACCAGACTTGCTTCGCCGTTCTGAAGGTGAACAACGCGAACGCGCTGGCGAACACGAGACATGACAGTACGAGACGTGTCGTGACGCCGGTCTGGACGAGCGCGGCGAGCACGCCCATCAGCGTCGGGCCGAACGCCGACCAGACCGCGCTTGCGGCAAGACCGACGATCAAGATGAGAATCGCTGCCGGAAATCTGGGGGCTGCGCCGGTGACTTCGTTGAACATACTTGCCGATCACGATAGCAAGTAAGTCCCCACAGCGGAATGCGCACCGATCCCGGCCGGCTATCGCCGGGGGCGCGATCGATGCGCACGCCGTGATCTACAACTCGCGCGGCGTCACGTCCGACGCCGCGGTCCTCTTCTGAAGCCGTCCGCCGCTCAGAACTCCAATCGCAGGCCGAATCGCGCGTGGCGGTTCCCCGGCAGATTCGTGCGGGTGCTCGTAATCCGCATGAAGTTGCTGCTCGTCACGCTGCCGTTGGGGTTCGACCAGATCGGCTGGTTCTGCACGCTGAAGCTCTCGAACCGGAACTGCAGCCGCGTCTTGCCGTGCAGCTGGAACGTGCGGAACAGCGACATGTTGATGTTGTAGTACCCCGGCCCGTAATACTGGTTCCGTCCCGAGTTGCCGTAGCGGCGATCGAGGATGTTCGCCCACGCGGTCGGGTCGTAGAAGAACTCGTCGGG
>DATBJJ010000038.1:0-1716 GCA_036556425.1 Vicinamibacterales bacterium | reverse complement strand
TCTGTGCCGCACACGGACCCCGAGAGGGGAATAAAGTGTCAGCGAGTCCCTTCAACAGATGCGTGGAAGCTGCTCCCCGCTCAGCATGTCGACGATGCGCGTCGCGCCGATAAGGCTCTTCATCGTGACGAGGCCGGCGAGGACAGTCGGTCGACTCAGTTTTTCTTTCGTGAACGTCGGTTCACTCTGAGCGCGCGAGCCGCCGTTCCCCTGAGCTCGGGACACTTCTGCTGCAAGCCGATCAGCAGAAAAGATATTCAATCTCGTCGCCTCATGAACCGTTGGTCTGCCGTCTTGCGCATGGGCGATGCCGCTGAAGACGAAGAAGACGACCACGAACGAAGCGGTTTTCATGGCTGCTCTCCGTTGCTTGCGGGTTCGTCAGTTGGCGCTGCGTTCTGCCTATCGGTTTGAAGCACCTTCAGATCGTCGGCGTGGGTTGAGTCCGAATGCGCCACCCGCTTTGGGGCGGTACAATGACGAACGAGTGCGCCGTTTGGCGGGCGCAACTCGACGCGGAGGGATGGCCGAGTGGTCGATGGCGGCGGTCTTGAAAACCGCTGTACCCGGAAGGGTACCGGGGGTTCGAATCCCTCTCCCTCCGCCAATTCTTAAAGGAATACGTTCAAGGTTCTGGAGGTGGCTGATGGCACCTCAGTGCCCGGTTTGGCGTCGGAGCTCGAGAATCTCCGCGAGATCGGCGAGATCCTTCAGCCGTCCTGCTGCTCGCTTCGCTCTTTCGAGTCCTTCGAGCGAGAGCACCTTGACGGATCGGTCATAGACGTCCATGTGGTGCGCGAGCCTCGCGGCGACACGAAACGTCCCGATGCCGGCGATCTCGCCGAGCAGGTCGATGTCGCCTGCAGCCGTCGTCAAGGTGAAGTTCAACCCGGACTCGAGAGTGCGCCAGTCGAGTGTGAAGGGCAATCCGCCGGGTGCGCCACGCAGCGCAGGGTGATAGGGGGCCAGCGCGGCCGCGAGCGCTTTCAGATTGGCTCGATCGCGCGCGTAGCAGATGTCGAGGTCTCGCGTCACCCGGGCAGATCCCTGAAGTACGAGCGCAACGGCGCCGACGATGACGAACTCGACGTGCCGGTCGGTCAGCGCCGAGATGAGGACGCGATAGTCCGGAATCATGCGCGCGCGTCTTCGAGCGACACGGCCGCCCGGCGCATGCGTTCGAGCCGTTCAGTGGGCGTCCATCGGAGCGATTCGGCAATCAGGGTGGGATCGACGCCGCTTTCGATGGTGGCGAGGATGCGATCCTGCCACCCTCGGCTGCGCGTGCGTCGCCGTCGAACGGCAGGCTCGATGCGATACACGCCTCTGCCAACGGCGCGGAAATAGCGATGTCTGGACTGATGATGCGCAGGCGCATTGACGCAGCAGCGGCTGGCGACGTGCGTGCGCACGCTACCGGGATTCAGCGCGGGCAACGCCGCGACCACATCGGCGATGCGGAACGTCCAATCACGCGGGTCGGCAAGCGCCACTGCGGCGTCGAGGATCTGTTCGTGCAGTGCCATGCTGTAATTATACACGTGTATATATCGATCTATGAATCGGCAGGATCCCGAGTCCGCCAATCGCGCAGATTTCAGCTGGGTCCGTAAAATCCGCCCGGAACATTGGGCGTTCGTTAATGAACACACGCGTTATGCCGCCGCTTCGCCTTTCCGCCGGCATTGCCCGCCGTTGCCGTGTTCCTGCCGACAC
>DATBJJ010000037.1:0-60269 GCA_036556425.1 Vicinamibacterales bacterium | reverse complement strand
TGCGGTTCAATCAAAGCGTGCTCGCGATGCTGGCGCCATGGAACGTCGAAGCGGTCGGTGCGTCGCGGCGCTTGTCGCCGATGATGGTGCCGGCGCTCAAGCTCTCCGCCTTCACGTTCACGTCGATCTCGGACGCCATCTGAAAAACGAACGCGATGCGTGTTGAGCGAGCCGCCGCGCCGCCGGCGCTGCCGCTCGTTTGACCTTGGCGACCGAGATCGGCCTCGGCGAACCTCATGCCCTCGGCGATCTCGGCGATGACCGTCGTGACACTGAACATCCTATGAACTATTACCTGCCCTTGACGGACGCGCTCCATTGCGCGCGCCGCATCGATGCGGCCGGGATCACGATCGTCGCCGGGCACGTTCGGGCGGCCCTGGCCGACGACCTTCGCCAGCGATGAATCCCTCAGTGAACACCCTGCGACGCGTACTCGTTGAACCAATAACGTACGGGAGCTAACATCGCTCCACGCCACCATGATTCGCCGCTGCACGGACGACGACGTTCCCGCGATGGACGCGATCATCAACGAAGCGGCGACCGCGTACCGTGGAGTGATCCCGCAGGATTGCTGGCACGAGCCGTACATGAAACGGTCCGAGCTTCTCAAAGAGATCGGGGCGGGAGTCGAGTTCTGGGGGTGGGAAGACGCCGGAGCGCTCGTCGGCGTCATGGGCCTGCAGCGCGTGCGCGACGTGACGTTGATCCGCCACGCCTACGTGCGGCCGTCGCATCAGAGCAAAGGCGTCGGCGGCGCCCTGCTGAAGCAGCTCGCAGCGCGGACGTCCGGACCGCTGCTCGTGGGAACCTGGGCATCCGCCGAATGGGCCATCCGCTTCTACGAGCGCCACGGCTTCCGCATCGTCGGCCGCGAGGAAACGGATCGGCTGCTCGATACGTACTGGAGCATTCCCTCACGTCAGCGCGACACGTCGGTCGTGCTGACGCGCGAAGGCTGACTACGGCAGCGGCACTCCCATCCGGCGCACGAGGGCTGAAAAACGCGCGTCGGTTCGCAGCGGATCGAACAACGGATCCGCGTTCACCTCGTTGAACGGACCCGATCGCTGCTCGAGGGTCTTTTCGAGCCACGCGAACGCTTTGTCGTTCTCGCCCAATCCAACGTATGCGAGCGCGATGAAGTACGGCGGTGGATCGTCGCTCGACAGGAGCGCGGACAGCTCGGATCGCGCATCCTTCGTGCGCCCCATGCGACCGAAGACATACGCGCGCATGCTGAGCTCCCACGGTCCGGAGCCGGAGAGCGCGATGCCCTTCTCCAACTCGGCGAGCGCTTCGCCGTACGTGCCCTTCGCCGCGTATGCCGACGTCAGATAGTCATGGAGCAACCGGTAGTGCCGATGCATCTCGAGCGCCTTGTGCCAGTGCACGATCGCGTCGTCGTACTGCCGCGAGACATACGAGCACATGCCGATGTTCGCGTTGATGATCGGCGACAGCGGATCGAGCTCCAGCGCGCGCCGCATGGAGGCTTCCCCTTCCTTCACGCGGCCGCTCAACATCAAGTAGTACCCGTACCAGTGATGCGCGTTCGCGTAGCCGGGGTTCAACTCGAGCGCGCGGCGATAGCCATTCCCCGCGCGGGCCCAGTCCAATTCGTAGTTCAACGCGATGCGGGCACGAGAGGTGTGCGCGTCGGCGAGAAGCGCGTCGAGCGCCAGCGCCTTCTCCGCCGCGGCGATGGCACGCGTCCACGGATTGTCGCCGCTTCGCGCCCAGCCGTACGATCCGTACAGCGCGTACGAGTCCGCGAGGCCGGCGTACGCGGGCGCGTATCCGGGATCGAGCCGAAGCGCTTCCTCGAAGTGCGCGATCGCCTGACGCATGTCCGGTTCCGATCGCCGATTCCAGAAGTACCGTCCCTTCAAATACGCTTCGTAGACTTTCGGATTGACGCGCTTCGTGTCGCCGAGCCGCGCGACCTCTTGCGGCGTGAGCACCGCCGCCGTGCGGCTCGCGATCGATCGTGTGATCTCGTTGTTGAGGTCCAGCGCATTCAGCAGGCCGGTCTCGTACGTCTGCGACCACACGGTTCGATCGGTCGACGCGTGAATGAGCTTGAGGTTCAACCTGACGCGGTCTCCGGATCGCTGCACCGTGCCCTCGACCACCCCGTCGACGTTCAGCTCGCGCGCAATCTGAGGAACGGTCTTGCTCGTGCTCTTGTAAGTGAGCGCGGACGTGCGGGAGATCACGCGCAGCCCGCTGATGTGACCGAGGCTCGTGATGAGCGCGTCGGTCACGCTCTCGGCGAGAGATTCCTGTTCGCGGTTTGCTGAAAGATCTCCGAACGGAAGGACGACCAGCGACTGGATGCGCTGAGCGTCGTTCCCCGATCGCAGCGGCGAGATGCCGAACCACGCGACCACCGCCACGATCAGCGCTCCGGCCGCGAGCAGCGGCGCACTCACGCGGGCGCCGGCGATGTCCTCACGCACCGACGCCGCGAATCGATAACCGCGGCGCGGGATCGTGTCGATGTACGGCCGTCCGTCCGGGCCGTCGCCGAGCGTCTTGCGCAGGACGAAGACAGTCTGCGAGAGGTTCGCCTCCTCGACGAAACTGTCCGGCCACACCAGCGTCATCAGCTCCGCTTTGTCGACGACGCGGTCGTGCCGCTCGACCAGGGCGAGCAGCATGTCGAACGCTTTTGGCGTCAGCGGAACCGCTTCCCCCCGCCGCAGCAGCCGGCGCGTCCGCCGTTCGAGCCGGTACGGCCCGAACTCGTAGGCCCGCGCGTCAGCGGCGCTTGCTTTGACCACTTTTGAGCCCGTTTTGATGTCGCTTTGAAGATTTCAGCGCCGGCGCCGGGTTAAGTTGCCGTCCGCTCGCAGACACCGAATTCTAACGCGCCCGCGCGTTTTTCTGGAGAAGACCGTGGCAAAACGTCTCGCGTTCTCGCTCGCCGCGCTGGCCATCGTCGCCGGCGCAAGCGTTGTCGGCTTTCGCATGCTGCGCCGGGACGCGGCGCAACAAGGCGGTCCCGCGCCGGTTGCGAATCAACCCGCCGCCGGCACCGGACAGGCGCGTCTGCTCTTGAACGAGGTCGTCTTTTTGCCCGCCGCGGGCCAGCCGCCGTGGATCGAGCTGATGAACGCGGGTGGTCAGCCCGCCACGCTCGACGGCGTCGTCCTCGACAATCACGCAGGCGAAAAGATCGCGCTGCCCAATCGGATCACGCTGCCTGCCGGCGCCATCATGGTCGTTCGCTTCGACGGAACGACCGGCGCAGATGCGAGCGTCGTGCACGCGGCATCGACGACGTTTCTCGCGCCGCGCGGGTTCGTTCGGCTGAACGGTCCGCAAGGTCAACTCGATCGCATCGCGTGGGGCGACGGTCAAGCGAGCGCCGCGAATCTGAGCCGCGGCGGCGACCAGGAGGATCCCGCGCCCGGCATGTCGCTCGGCCGCGTTCCGCGGATGATCGATACCGATCCGCTCGCGTGGGTGCCTTACAGTCCGCAACAAGCGACGCCCGGCCGCGCGAATCCGCAGCCCGGCGTCGAGATCCTGCTGCCGATGGACGGCGCGATTCTCACGGGGGACGTCGGCGACTTGACGTGGTATCCGATCGCCGGCGCCGCACGCTATCGCGTGCAGCTCGCCTCGGATCGATCGTTTGGATCGACGCTCCTCGATCAGACCGTCGATCAGCCGCCGGTCAGGGCGCCTGCCCTTGCGCCTGGCACCTACGTCTGGCGCGTGCAGGCAATCGCGGCGGATGGAACGGCAGCGGAGTACTCCGCGCCCAGTACGTTGACGATCCGCGCCGCCCGCGCGCGCGCCGCTCGAGGCCCGTCGCTGCTCGATTGGCTGCTGCCACGACTGCTCGCGCACCCGCGTGAACAGGAGGTTCCCGACGACGAGCTTCCGATTGTGCTCGACGTCCCCATGATCAAACAGCACAAGGACACTAGGATGCTCATTCTCGAGTCGCGTCGAGAGAGCCCGGGCCGCTTCGGCCACGCGTGGGACATGGATCACGGCGACCTCGCCGAGTGGGACTCGGCCGACAACATGAATTGCGCCGTCGCGTCGATTGCCATGCTGACGGCGTACTACGGCGGACGTCTCAGTCAGGATCGCATCAACTTCGAAGCGTTCAAGAACGACCCGCCGGCCGGCCCGCCGGGGGATCTGAATTGGGGAATTGGATACAGCGACGATCGCAAGCGAGTGGCGATCAAGTTCGCGCTGGGCGGCGAGCCCACAATCCAGCTACAGACAGACGAGCTGTTGACGATCGCCTTTGTCAAGGCGCTCATCGAAACAAAAACGCCGATGATCTTCTGCAAGAACAGGCACTGCGTGGCGATCGTCGGCGCAAGCGGGGAGCTCGTTGTCATCAACGATCCATGGCGGGGAACCTACCACGTGCCGAGAAGAAATCTGGTCGGCGGACGGATCATCGTGATGGCGAATGAGGACGTGAAGCCATTTCGGGTCACCGCGCGCTCCGACGAGCCGGAGGTTTCACGCGACTCCGACGGCGACGGCGTCGTCGACTTCGACGAGCTGCATCGGTTCGGCACGAATCCGAAGCTGAAGGATCACGACGGCGACGACGTGCCGGACAAGCAAGACATCAGAGCGAGCGTGCACGATCGGCGGCACGGTTTTGCCTACGGCGGACGCGGCCGCGACCTCGACAACGACGGCAAGGCGATGGAGAAGGACAACGATTCGGACAACGGCGGCTGTCCCGACGGTCTCGAGGACAGGAACAAGGACGGTAAGTTCGATCAGGACGCGGAGACGGACAACTTCTCGAAGAACGACGACCCGTGCTTCGTCGGCGACTTCAACAAAGCTGGAGATTGGGTGACGGACATCGTTCTGTCGGACGGATCGCGTGACCATGGCGAGTACCACGACAAACAGACGGTCTCCTTCTGGCTCATGCCGCACGAGGACGGAACGCTGACAGGCAGGGCACACGCCACGTTCAGCCTCGAGAATACTCGGCGCATGACGAGCCGAGGAGACTGCCTGATGCGGACGTGGGTCCCCGCGGCGGAGTGGGACGCCGATTTGACAGGACGATTCAAGAGACTTCCCGACGGCAGCGTCGAGATCACGCTCTCGGTGCCTCCGCTGGGCCCGACGATTCCCACTCACAGCAAGGACGAATGTCCGCCGGGCTTCTCTCTGACGCAGACGATGCAGCCGCCGTTCGGAATCCCGCCGGGGCCGTACAAACTTGTGAACGGCGTGTTTCAGCAGCGCGGCGAGATTCCTGTGCCGAGCGGTATTGGCAAAACGTGGTGGGAGCTCAACGTGCGAGGAAACAGTCCCCGCTGACGCGTTATTGCTTCTTCTCCTTCTTCGCCGCGGTGCCCGTCATCGTGTAGGCGCCGCTGGCGAAGTCGATCTTCGCGTCGACCTTTCCATCGTCGACCGGCGTCAGCGAGACAACGGCTTCCACGGGATTTCCTTCCCACGTGAACGAATAGCGCAGCACCAGCGTCTTCTCAGCCCTCGAGACATCTGAAATCTGCTGCGTCGCCATCGCGCCGGTCGCAATCTCGCCGACGACTTTCTCCTTTTCGAGCTTGACCGACAGGTCGAACGTCCCCGGCCCGTTCGGTCCCTGCAGGTTCAGCGTCCAATCGCCCATGAATGGCGCCGCGTCCGCGGCGCTGACTTGCGCGCTGGATTGCGAATGGCTGGCAGCGGAAGCTGCGGCGGCGCCGGAGCAAGTGATCAGCCCCGCGATCAGGGCCGTGGAAGCGACCGTCAGTCGAATCATGTGACCTCCAAGCACCGCGACACCCGCCGCGGAAGAGGGACGAATCTTATCGCATACTATCTAGCGCCGTATCGGAGAAAGGCGGATTGAACATGCCCGCACGTGCGTCGTACCGCGCCGGCTCGAGCTCCACGGGAATCGCAGCGCTGTTGGTCGTCCTCGGCATCGGGGGATTCGCGCAACAGCCGCCGCCCAACCCGAACGCCGCCGCCACCGCGGCCGATCATAAAGACATGATGGAGCAGCTCGGGATCAAAGCGCTCCGTCCCGGCCCCAGCGGAAACGAGTCCGCGCCGAATCACGCCAACTACGACGAAGCGCTCGCGAATCCGTACCCGAAGCTGCCAGAGCCGCTGGTGTTGAAGAACGGCCGAAAGGTCACCAGCGCCGACATATGGTGGAAGCAGCGCCGCCCCGAGATCGTCGAGGACTTCGATCGCGAAGTGCTCGGACGCGTTCCGCGGAACGTGCCGACGATCACGTGGCGCGTCAATCGCACGGAGCAGTTCGAAGTCGGCGGACGTCCCGTCGTCGGAAAGGAGCTCATCGGCGCGGCGGACAACTCCGCGTATCCGGACATCGTCGTCGAGATCCAGATGACCGTCGTGACGCCGGCGAACGCCACCAAACCCGTTCCCGTCATGATGATGTTCGGCGGCCGATCGGGAATGCCGCCGGCGCCTGGCGCACCGCCGCCTCCCGCGCGCGGCTTCGGTCCGGGACGCGGGGGTGGAGCGCCGGGCGCGGGCGCCGCGCCTGCACCGCCAGCGGATCCTCCGGCGACCGAGCAATTGATCGCAGACGGCTGGGGATACGCGACGATCAATCCAGGCAGCATCCAAGCCGATAACGGCGCAGGCTTGACGAAAGGCATCATCGGTCTCGCGAACAAAGGTCAGCGGCGGCGGCCGGACGATTGGGGCTCGCTGCGCGCGTGGGCCTGGGGCGCGTCGCGGGGCCTCGACTACCTCGAGACCGACAAAGCGGTCGACGCGAAGAAGGTCGGCATCGAAGGCGTGTCGCGCTTCGGCAAAGCCGCGCTCGTGACGATGGCGTACGACCAGCGGTTCGCTGCCGTCCTGATCGGATCGTCGGGCGAAGGCGGCGCAAAGCTGCACCGCCGGAACTTTGGCGAGGCGGTCGAGAACCTGACCGGATCCGGTGAGTATCACTGGATGGCCGGGAACTTCTTGAAGTACGGCACGGAGGAATCGACGTTCGGACGGAAGACCGCGGGCGACATCCCGGTCGACGCGCACCAACTGCTCGCGCTCTGCGCGCCGCGGCTGACGTTCGTCAGCTACGGCGTTCCCGAGAAAGGGGACGCGAAGTGGCTCGATCAGCAAGGGAGCTACATGGCGGCGGTCGCCGCGCAGCCGGTGTTCAGGCTGCTCGGCGCGAAGGGGCTCGGCGTTTCAGACGATTACATGAAAGAGAAGATGCCGCCTGTGAACGTGAGCCTCCTCGACGGCCAGCTCGCCTGGCGGCAGCATGACGGCGGCCACACCGACGGACCCAATTGGAAGCACTTCATTCCCTGGGCGGACAAGTTCCTCGAGCACGCGTCGTCGGTGATCGAGACGAGACCGGCGGCCGACAGGCCGTCGCCGCGAACCGATCCGAACTCGGCCATCGCGCACGCGCAGCTCCTCGAGAAAGCGAAGCAGGGCAAGATCGACGTCTACTTCGAGGGGGATTCGATCGTGCGCCGCTGGGGTGCGCTCGACTATCCGGAGCTGCTCGCGAACTGGAAGGAGAACTTCCACGGATGGAACGCGGCGAACTTCGGGTGGGGCGCCGATCGCGTCGAGAACATTCTGTGGCGGCTCGAGAACGGCGAGCTCGACGGCGTCAACCCGAAGATCATCGTGCTGCTCGCCGGCACGAACAACGTCGGGTCACAGCCGCGCGACGACGAGACGATTGCGCAGATCGCGCGCGGCATCAAGTCGATCGTCGACATCTGCCAGCGAAAAGCGCCCGGCGCGACCATCGTCCTCACCGCGATCTTTCCGAGGAACGACAACATGGCCGTGATGCCGACGATCGATCGAATCAACGAGAAGATCGCCGCGCTTGCCGACGGCACGCGCGTACGGTTCCTCAACATCAACGATCGTCTGGCGGATGCGAAGGGCGGGCTGTTCGACGGCGTATTGAACGAGCGCGACAAGCTCCATCCGACGATCAAGGGCTACCAGGTCTGGGCGGACGCGTTGAAGCCGATCCTTCGCGAGCTGCTCGGTCCGCCGAGCGCGACGGATCTCGCGCCGCCGCCGACCGGCGATCCTAGCGCCGCCCGGCGCCAGCAGTAGCCGCCGCCGTCCGGACTCGCTCGAGAAGACCGAGAAGCTTGGTGGTCGTGTTCCAGTTGCGCGTCGTCATGTATTGATAGGCCGGCGTGCCGACGACCTTGCTCAACCTGCTCTGCGCCGCTTTGCTAATCAAGCGCGAGGAATACAGCACGCCCTCGCCCCTCCACAAATGATCGACGCCCGGGTTCGGAGTGAAGCTCTCGATGGCTTCGTCGGCCGTCAGCGGGTGCCTGAGAAACGTCACGTCATAGCGATACACGGCCGGCTTCGTGCCGAATCCCTTCGGCGCTTTCTCGACGACCGTCTTCATCTCGGCGAGCGAGCGCACGACCACGCGCGATTGGTACGCGAACGTCTTCGACAGCGCCGTTTCGATCTGCTCCGTCAGCGCACGCTGATTGGCGCTGCCCGCCGCGAACAGCACGTTTCCGCTCGCGATGTAGGTCGACACATCGCGAAGGTCCTGGGCCTCGAAGCAGGCCTTGAGCGCCGGCATTTTGATCAGATTGTTTCCGCCGACGTTGATGCCGCGGAGCAGCGCCACGTAGAGGTTCACGGTCTCATACTAGCAGCGTTGGCTCGTCTTTCGCGCCGTCACGAGGCACCACCGCAGGAGCGCGATCCAGATCCCGAGGCCGGCGATCCCGAGCGCCACGTCTCCAACAGTCCGCGCCGCGGAGCCCGTGAAGAGGACGTAGTCGACGGCGAGATCGCGCTGATCGACGTCTCGCCGCTGCGCGGTCACCGCGACGCGATCGCTCGTCGGAACCAGCGCGTTCGCGAGGTAGACGCCGATGTCCGGACGGTTCGCGTTGCTGTAGCGGAGATGATGACGGCCGTCGGCCAGACGCGGAAAGGACGCAGCCACGCGAAGGCGGATCGTGCCCTCACCTCTCAGCATGAGATCGACGCTGGGAAACACACTGTCCACGAGCGCCACGCCGCGCGGCACGCCGTCGACGTCGACGACAAGTTGCCGCAGCAAGTTGTGCGCATACGATTGTTCCTCGCGATCGGAGATCGATCGATTCCCGTCGAGATCGATCTCCGACAGAATCTCGTCCGCCACGGCGATGCCTGGCGTCAAGTCCAGCGCGATCTCGACCCGATGGGGATCGATCGCGAGACGAGCCGCCTGCAAGTACTCGTCGCGGCGATGGGCCGACGCGCCGGATCCCGCGATCGCGACGATCAGCATCGCGACCGCCGCGGCCGCGCTACTTCGCCGCGAATTTCGCGCCGTAGTCATTGGTCGGGTCGCGGTAGATCGTGTGAATGTGGTCGACGCTCTTCTGCGGCGCGTACTCGATGACGAGCGTCGGCCCCTGAATGCGGAAGTACGCGACGCTGCCGTTCGTGGTCGGTCCGCTCCACGCGAAGTAGGTCTGCGGCAGGTTCGCGCGAATCTCCGCCATGCGCGGCTCCGCGAACGACTCGTTCATGATTCCCGCCCATTCGCGAACGATCTCGAGCAGCAGCGTCTGCTGCGCCGCCGACAACACGGACGCGCGAATGCCTTCGGGCTGGATCACGCGGCCGTCCTGACCGGGTCCCAGCACGAGATCCGAGACGCTGAATTTGAGGATCGCCTGCCCTCGCTGCGCCTCGTCCAGCGCGTTGATCAACTCGAACGCTTTGTCGTTCTCCTTGCCGAGCGGCCGAATCTCGCGCCCCTCGAACGTGTATTTCGCCGGCTGCGTCGCCGGAAGGCTCGGCGTCATGCTCGCCCGGCCGCCCGCGAGCGTGAGGTTGATCGCGAGATGATGCCCGCCGAACTGCAGCATCCACGGCGTCTTCGCCGACGGCGTGCCGAGGAAGGCGAGGTAGTACTCGTCCTCGCCGAAGTTGAGTTTGCCGCGGCCGCTGCCGCCGCCGCGCAGCACCTCGTCGGCACGAATGATCTCGGTCACCTTGCGGTAGCCGTCAGGACTCAGCGCGCTCTGGAGCAGTTTCATCACCGCCGCGCGCTGCGCCGGCGTGAGATCTCCCATGCGGAGTCCTTGACGCTCGAAGATGCCGGTCGGCAGGTTGGACCATTTCGTCTTTTGCGGGCCCTCGAACGGAAATTGCACCCTGCCTCGTCCCGCCTCGTCGAGCGCGGATACCAACGCTGTTGCGGCGGCGGCGATGCGCGCCGTGGCATCGGCCGGACTGGCGGGAGGCGTTTGCGACGCGCGCTGGCCGCTCCCGTGAGACACCGCCAACGCGAGGAGCACGAGCAGAATCGTCGATGCGCGAAAGATGGAGGTCATGATCGGTTCCCCACAGTGCGCGGTAGCATACAACCGGATTGCACAGTCGTTCAATCCGATAGTTCAACGTGATATAACCACGCGCGATGACTCACGTGTCGAGACGCAAGTTCGCCGCGCTCGCGGCGTGCGCGGCGGCGTCGCCGTTCGCCTTCGAGCGGACGCCGTCGACCGCGCAACCGATCGCCGCGCGCGATCTTTTCGATCGGATCAAGAAACAGCTCGAAGCGCAGATCGGCGCCGCGTGGAAAGCGGAGTCAATCGACGGCCTGAAGGCCGGCGATCCCGCCGCGATCGTCACCGGCGTCGCGACGACGGCGCTTGCGACGCTGGATGTATTGCGGCAAGCGGTCAAAGCTGGCGCGAACGTCGTCGTCACCAGCCAGCCCGCGTTCTACTCGAGAGCCGACGCGCGAACGCCGCCGGCGGGACGAGGCGCACGCGGCGCCTCCTCGGACACGCCGCGGCCCGCCGATCCCGTTTTCGCCGCGAAGAACGCGCTCGTCGACGAGCGGAAGCTCGTGATCTTCAGGTTGAACGAGCACTGGCGGCTTCGCCAACCCGACGCGTTCTCGCAAGGGCTGGCGCGCGCGATGCGATGGACGACGTATCAATCGTCCAGCGACCCGCGGCAGTTCGACCTGCCGGCGTTGACGGTTCAAGCGCTCATCGCGTCGATCGAAAAGCAACTGCGCATCGGCGGCGGCCTCCGCGCCGTCGGCGATCCAAGAACTACTGTGCGGCGTATCGGGCTGCTCCCGGGATCGACGCCGATTCAGGCATCGCTCAACATGCTGCCGAACGTCGACGTGATCCTCGCAGGCGAGGTTCGCGAGTGGGAATCGGTCGAGTACGCGCGCGACACGGTCGCTGCGGGCGGGAAGAAGGCGCTGATCCTCGTCGGCCGCGTGGTGTCCGAAGAGCCCGGCATGAGTCTCTGCGCGGAATGGCTGAAGACGATCGCTCCAGAGATTCCGGTCCAACACATCGCCGCCGGCGATCCTTACTGGAGGCCGGCGTGATGAAGGCGGGAGAAATCGTCGATCGGATCAAAAAGCACCTCGGCGTTCCGTGGCGCGATACCACCTATCGCGACACGTTCAAGTTCGGAGGGCCAGACACCGACGTGACAGGGATCGCGACGACGGTCTTCGTGACGCTCGACGTCATCCAGCGCGCGAGCGCCGCGGGGCTCAACATGATCGTTCCGCATGAGGATACGTTCTGGAACGATCGCGACGACACGGCGATCGTCAGCGAGGACCCGCTCTACAAGACGAAGGTCGACCTGATGAAGGCGCGCAACATCGTCGTCTTCCGCATCCACGATCACATGCACGCGCAGCGGCCGGATTTCACCTACGTCGGCTCCGCGCGCGCGATTGGCTTGGATCCAAAGCACGAGACCGCGCCGGGCTCTCACCGCTTCGTGATCCCCGAAACGACGCTGGGCGCGCTCGCCGCCGACGTGAAGCGGCGGAGCGGCGCACGCGCGCTGCGGGTCGTCGGCGATCCGCGCGCGAAGGTCAGCCGGATCCAGCTTGGCGTCGGCTACGCCACGCCGCGGGTGAACAGCCCCGACGTCGACGTCGTGATCAGCGGCGAACAGCAGGAGAGCGATGGCGGATTCGACAGCCCGGCGTATGTGCTCGACGCCGCCACGCTCGGCCTCGCGAAAGGCTGGATCGTGTTGGGCCACGCAATCTCGGAAGAAGCGGGGATGCTCGAGATGGCGCAGTGGATCAAAGGATTCGTCCCCGAGCTCCCGGTTCAGCTCGTCGCCGCGGGGGAACCGCTGTGGGGTCCCTGACCGCCGCAGTGTCGAGTGGTGGCGCATCGTCGATCTTCCCACCCTGGCCCGAGTCAGAAGATCAGGAACGCGAGCTGGAGCAGGAGATCGCGGCCGCGTTTCCGTTTGACGACAAGAGCCTCACGTTCGCCGTCGGCAGATCCTTCCCGCCCTCCAACCCGGTACGCATTCGCGTGATGCAAGAGCTCGTGGGATGGATCTCGTTCGAGCACACCAGCGGCGATCTCATCGCAAGCGCACTTCTGTTCGATCTCTGGAGCGTGATGGCGGCGCTGCGCATCCGAATGTGGTACGCGGTCCCGCTGACATTCGTAGCCCTGCAACTGATCAACGGCAGACGACTCAGGCGAATGGACAAGACCGCGCGTTCATCCTCGGAGCTTCTCGAATCGCTGGAAGGAGCATCACCGACCTGGATGATGCTGATGCGTGCGCTCGAACGATTCGACATTTCCGCCTACCGCATCGGCGCGAAGTGGCGAGTCGCGGGGTTGATGGCAGCGGCCGCCTTTGCGGTTCTCGTGATCGGTCGAAGTTGGATCTTTGCCATCGTGAGCCTGATTGTCTTCGTATTGCTCGCCATGGTTCTCGCAGCCATGAACATTCAGCTTCATCGCGCCGCTTGTGGCGTGAAGATCTCGGCGGGCGCACACTTGGGCAGTGGCGCGGCACGCCTCGACGCCGCGCTGACTGCGTTGGGCGCACAGCTTGGGCGGCTGTATTCTCCGGTCGCGAAACGCCCGCGGTCCGACGCGTTCCTTCACATGCCGCGGCGCCATCTGTATCCGATTTCCGCGTTCGACATGGAAATCGGTGCGGTCTTTGTGGCTCTCGTGGGCTATGCAGTTTTCCGCTACCGCGGCGACATCGCAATTCTTGGCTTTCACCCGTTCGCCGGCGGCCTGCCCACCACCCCGATCGTGATCGTTTCCGGCTTACTGGGTTTCTTCGTCCTGCGGATGCATCGTCTGTTTCGCTCGAGGTCGACCGGTTTCCGAACCGTTGTTCTGCGGCGCTTCTCGCTCGAATCCGATTTGATCGCGCGCCGAGTCCTTGTTCCAATCTTCGCCGCATGCGGCAAAGCGCAGATCGTGGTACCTCAGGCGCTCGCTGCCGCCGACGAGCGTCCGGACGGCGCCTTGATCGGCAAAGGCCTTCGACGTTCGTGGCTTGACGTGGTGATCGACGAACAGATCAATGATTTTCGACGACCTGGCGCTCCCGGGAAACTGGGAGTGTTTCTCATTCCTCGTGGCGCCTTCGCTCGCGGTGAAACCCTCGCGTTCGGGGACGAAGAATGGCCCCGACGCGTCACCGAGCTGCTGAACGTATGCGACGCCGCCGCGGTGGACGTGACGGACTTCTCCCCGAACGTCGAATTCGAAGTGTCGGCCGTCCTCCGCGCATTGCCGCAGGAACGAATCTTCTTCATCGCGAGACGCGGGCGGTTCGACGAGCTCGCGCGGTTTCTCGAGGAGCGTGGGCAGCGCTTATCGGAGTTCTCCAACGTGATCGCCTACCGTCGCGGATATTTCGGGATGACGGCCTTTCGCTGGAATCTCTGTCGGCAGGTTAGTCGAATCCGCTAGGCCAACGGCTTCTGAACTTCACGTAGCGAGGCGATCTCTCGTCGCCAGCAGCCGCTCGATCGCGTCGGCCACGTGCTCGTCGGCGATGTGGTGATCGCCGCGCTCGACGCGCAGGCGGTGCGCCTGGATGAGTACATCGGCCGCGCGGAATCCCTCCGGGACCTCGAACTTGTAGCACGAGAGCTCCACTTTCAACCCGTTCGGATCCTGCAGATAGATCGAATCCATGAACCCGCGGTCGCGTTGAATGAACTCGATCCCCCGCGCGCGCAGGCGATCGGGCGCCTGCGTGAAGGTCGCGCGGGAGACGTTCAACGCGAAGTGCTCGACGCATCCGACCTCTCGCGGCGCCGGCCGGCGCGCATCCGCTCGCGACTCGTTGGTGAAGACCGTGAGCAGCCGCCCGTCGCCCGGATCGAAGTACAAATGGTTCTCGTCCGGCTTTCCGAGATTCGGCTGCTCGAAAATGAAAGGCATGCCGAGCACGCCCTGCCAGAAGTCGATCGCGCTCTGCCTCGTGGAGCCGACGAGCGTGATGTGGTGAAAGCCCTGGATCTGAATCTTCTTGTCCACGCGCGATCCTCCCGATCATGGATGTTAATGCGAGTGGACCGCGCTCGCTCACTTCGTCCTCGGTGCATCGGTCAACGCCTGATACACCAGCGCGGGAATCAACAGGCCAAGATCCGTGCGGTTCGGAATCTGTTGAATCATGTACGACAGCACGAGCTTCGCGTCGGGATCGACGAGGTAGTTCGATCCGTACGCGCCTCCCCACCGGTACGCGCCGACCGAGCTCAAGCCGGACGCGCCGTACCGATCGACGGTTTCGAACCCGAAGCCGAATCCGAGGCCCGTGGTCGAGTGGAGCGTGCCGCTCTGATTCGTCGTCATGAGGGCGACGCTTCGCGGCGAAAGAACGCGCACGCCGTCCAGCACGCCGCCGTTGCGCGTCATCTCGAGGAATCTCGCGTAATCGCGCGCCGTCGACAGCAGGCCGGCGCCTCCAGAAAAATTCTTTCGCGGTCCGTCGACGTAGTGCCCCTGGCCGCGCGCGCCTTCCGGCGCGCGGACGATCGTGCCGTCCGGCCCGCTCCCGTACACCGTCGCGAGGCGGGCACGATCCGCCGGCGGCAGGAAGAACCGCGTGTCCTTCATCCCGAGCGGCGTCGTGATCTTCTCCGCGATGAACTCGTCGAGCGGCATGCCCGACGCGCGCTCGACGACGCAGCCGAGAATGTCCGTGTTGTAGCCGTAGACGTACGACTCGCCGGGCTGCGCGACGAACGGCACCGTCGCGAGCCGCTCCATCGTGGCGCAGACCTCTTCGTCCTTGTCCGCGGTGTACCAGCCGAAGCCGGCCGCCGGTCCCAGTCCCTTCGCCTCGTATTGCGCCGCGACGAGCTCGTCGGTGCCGTACGAGATGCCGGCCGTGTGCGTGAGCAGATCGGCGATCGTGATCGCCCGGCGCGCGGGCACGCTCGAGGCGCCGGCCTCGCCCTTCACCGCGACCGTCGTCTTCGCGTACGCCGGTATGAACCGGCTGACGGGCATGCTCGGCATCAGGCGGCCCTCTTCCATCAGCGCGAGGATGGCCGCGCTCGTGAGCGCCTTCGTCTGCGACGCGATGCGGAAGATCGTGTCGGCCGTCATCGGTCGCTTCGCTTCCTTGTCGCTCCACCCCAACGCGCGTTCGTAAATCGCCCTGCCATCCTTGAGCACGACGATGACGATGCCCGCGATGCGGTTGCGATCGACGTGCTCCTGAAGCACGGCGTCGAGCCGTTTGAATCGCTCCTGCGAGACGCCGCCGACCGCGGCGGCTGTTGGTTTCGGCGCCGCGCGCTGGCCGGCGGCGGTCGTCGCCGAGAGCGCGGCAATCATCACGAGCGCGATCGTTCGGAATCGTGGCATCTCGAAGCAGCTCCCCTCTGCGTGGTCAGTAGACGTCGAGATCGCGGCCGATCACGAAGTGCCCCGGGTAGCGGGACATCATGTCGGCTTGCAGCTCTTCGGCGGACAGGCTGTTGTAGTGGTAGAGAACGAGCAGGCGCGGCTTCGCCTGACGAGCGAGATCCGCGAGCTGGTCCGTCGTCGTGTGGTACTTCTCCGAGAAGCGCCGAAACGTTCCCGGCGGCGCGCCGCCTGCCTCGGGCCGTGCCGCCAGCCACGCGGCGGTGTGCACTTCGTGAATCAACACATCGCAGCCGCGGCAGGCGTCGATCGTCGCCTGCGCCGGATTCGTGTCGCCCGAGATCACGATGCTCCTGTCGGCGGTGTCGAACCGGTACCCGTAGCTCTCCATCGCGTGCTTCGTCGGAAACGCGGTCACGGTGACGTTCGCATCCTTGTACACGACGCCCGCGGCGATCTCGTGCGCGTTCACTTTGTGGCCGTCGGCGAACGTTCGCTGATTGCCGTCCGCGTTGGTGCGCGTGTCGATGTCCACTCGATACGCTTCGAGCAGGTGCGTCGTCATCGCCGCGAGCCCCTTCGGTCCGTACACTTCCAGCGGCACCCGTCGTCCGAGCGTCCACGGCGTGAAGATCAAGTCCGGATAGCCGACCGTGTGGTCGGAGTGCAGATGCGTCACGAACGCGACCCGCAGCGCCGTCGGCTGGAGCGCGGCGATGCCCCTGCCCGCCGCCGCGGCGCTCGCGCGGCGCACGACGCCGGGCCCGAAGTCGACGAGGTAGGCCGTATCGTTCACGACGATCGCCGTTGCGGGTCCGGATCGATCGGGGTTCGCCGCCGGCGTTCCCGTTCCGAGCAGCACGACCTTCGTTCGCGGCGATGCCGCAGGCGCGGGCTGTTGGGGCGCGACCGATTGCGCCATCGACGTACCCGAAACGCCAACCAAGACTATTAGCGATCGAACAAGCGTGGGTGACATCGAGATCCCCTGGATGCGGCATAGTAATGCGCTTGCGGCGGTTGCGGCGAGTAAACCCTTGACCGGCCGCACGCATCTAAGGACTCATAGTGGTGATATCCCCCACAATGTGGTTCAATCGCAACCCGGCGCTCGGCGATTTCGAACAGCTCGTCCTTTTGGGTGTGGCACGTCTCGAGCTCCAGGAATCCGCGTACGGAGCCGCAATCCGTCAGGAGATCCACGCCCGCTCCGGCCGGGACGTGTCGATCAACGCCGTTTACACCACGCTCGATCGGCTCGAGAACAAGGGCTTCTTGAAATCGTGGGTCGGTGAGCCCACCCCGCAGCGAGGTGGCCGCCGCCGGAAGTTCTATGCGCTGCGGCCCGCGGGCCTCGCGGCGCTGCGCCAAGCGTACCGTGCGTTCATCGCGATGGCGGACGGCCTCCAGAGCCGGCTGGTGCTGAAGTGAAGAAGACGATCGATCCTCCTCGGCTCGCGGTCTGGCTGTTGAGCAAGCGGCTGCCCGCCGAGTGGCGCGACTTCGTCGTCGGTGATCTCGCAGAAGAGTTCGCGGCGCGCAGCGGCGATTCGCCGGTCGCCGCCCACGCCTGGTTCTGGTGGCAAACGATGCGCTGCCTCGCAGCGCCGCCACCCGTTCGCCCTAATCCGTTTCCGGTGGGATCGTCACAAGGAGACTCGAGGATGCCTACGCTGTTTGCCGATCTTCGTTATGCGCTCCGGGTGATGTCCCGAATACCTTCGTTCGGTGTTGCCGTCGTCAGCGTGCTGGCGCTTGGCATCGGCGCCAGCACCGCGATCTTCAGCATGGTGAACGCGGTCCTGCTGCGGCCGCTGCCTTTCGAGGAGCCGGAAGGCCTGGTGCGGATCTACACCAGGCCGCCGGGCGGTACGCCCTTTGAGCTCTCACCCGGCAAGTTCTACGACTGGCAGCGGGATGCGCGGTCGTTCGAGGGCATGGCGATGTACCAATGCTGCGGCTTCCGAGAGCTCGCGCTCACGGGCACGGGCGCCGCGCGAACGGTCCGTGCGACTTACGTAACCGCGGGGTTTTTCGAGATCGTCAGAGCACGGCCTGCGCTCGGACGCGTGTTTCGACAAGAGGAGGACACGCCGGGCGGCAAGTACGTGGTCGTCCTGAGCGACCGGTTCTGGAGAAGCGAATTCGGCGCAAAGCTGGACGTGATCGGTCGCACCGTGGAACTCAACGCCGGAGCGTACACCATCGTCGGAGTCATGCCGCCGAGCGCATCGGTGGCGTCATGGACCGCGATGGCGGCCGACGTCTGGGTCCCGCTCGCGCTCACCGACGAGCAGCGCGCTGCGCGTGGAAATCACAATCGGGACGGCGTCGCGCGTCTGAAGAAAGATGTTGACCTGGCCCAGGCACAAGCGGAGATGGACGCGATCTCTGCACGGCTCGCGCGTGAGTTCCCGAAATCAGACGACCGGTGGGGCGCCGTGGTCATTCCGATGCAGGAGGCAATCGTCGGCGACAGCCGCACGATGCTTCTCCTACTGCTTGGCGCCGTCAGCCTGGTCCTCCTCATCGCCTGCGCCAACGTCGGCAACCTGCTGTTCACTCGCGCCCTGAGCCGACGCAAGGAGATCGCGATTCGCGCGGCGCTTGGCGCGGGACGGGGACGCGTGTTTCAGCAGTTGTTGACAGAAGCCTTGCTGTTCGCGGGCGCGGGTGGCGCGCTCGGGCTTCTGCTCGCGTACGGGACACTCACTGCCGCCTCGACGCTGCTCGCCGGCCAAGTGCCGAGGGCGGAGGAAATCTCGATCGACGGGCGAGTGCTGCTGTTCGCGGTGGGCGTGTCGTTGCTCACCGGCATGCTCGCCGGGACGCTGCCTGCGGTGCGCGCAGGAGGGTCCGACCTCGGCAGTCTCAACGGTGCGCTCAAGGAAGGTGGGCGCAGCAACGGCGCGATCGGTGTCCGTACGCGCCGGTTGCTCGTCGTCTGCGAGGTCGCGCTGTCGCTGATGTTGTTGATGGGCGCCGGCGTGATGATCCAGAGCCTGCTTGCTCTGAGACACGGCGACGCCGGCTTCGATCCGAACAACGTGCTCACGATGCGCATGCGACTGGTCGACGCGCGGTATTCGACGGGGCAGCAGCGGTCGGCATTCTTCTCGGCCGCATTGGAGCGCATTCGCGCACTTCCCGGCGTCGAAGCTGCTGGAACGATCGACGACCTGCCCTTCTCCGACGGAGGAGAGGCACAGATCCTCGCACTCGAAGGATACCCGCCCAGGACCGACCCGGCGGTCGTACAGGTCCGGCAGATCACTCGCGGCTACCTGCGCGCCATGAGGATTCCGGTGCTGCGTGGACGTGATGTTCTCGACAGCGATGCGGAGGTGCTGCTGGTGAGCGAGGCCGCAGCAAAGCTGTACTGGGCGGCGGACGATCCGATAGGCCGCCGCGCAACCCTACCGGCTATATCGAGAACGACGTTTCGGCAGGTGGTTGGAATCGTGGCCGACGTCAAGCAGCGGAGTCTTACTGAAGCCACCACGCCAACGGTTTACTTTTACACGCGCGAGCCACACGGCAGAAAAACGCTCGTCATACGAACATCGGTGCCGCCCGACACCCTCGCACAGCCTGCGGTTGCGGCTCTCCGCTCGATCGATCCCGAGCAACCGGTCGCGGAGATCCGGACGATGACGCAGGTGCTCGACGAAGAACTGAGAGCGCAGCGCTTCAGCGCGCTCCTGCTCGGAGTCTTTGCGGGAGTCGCGCTGCTGCTCGCTTCCGTCGGAATCTACAGCGTGGTCTCGTTCATCGTGCGCGGACGCAGCCGCGAGATCGGGATCAGAACCGCGCTCGGCGCGCGCAGATCCGATGTCCTTCGTCTGGTGATCGTCGAGGGCATGTCGCCGGCGCTCGTCGGCATCGCGGCCGGAGCGATCGCGGCGCTCGCGTCGGCGAGGGTCATGAAAACGCTCGTTTTTGGCGTGAGCGCATCAGATCCGCTGACCCTTGCCGCCGTAGGAGCCACGCTGGCGCTTGTCGCGTTCGCGGCCAGCCTGGTGCCCGCGTATCGCGCGTTGCGATTCGATCCGGTGAACATCTTGCGCGCGGAGTAGAGGGACGCGTCGCGCGGTATAGTCTTCGTCATGATGACCGGCAAATCCTTCGCGCTGCTCGCTGCGTCCATGGCCCTCGGGCTGGTGCTGCTCGATTCGACGCCTCGCAGACGGCGCCTGTCGCGGATCTGAAGACGGTCGCGGCGGGTCTGCACGGCTTGTCGCTGCACGACCCGTGCACGGGCGACGATGCGCCGCAGCCCGACACGTGCCTTCATCAGCAGCTCATCGAGCGAACCGTCACCGTCGGCGGACAGAGCGGCGTCGTTCACGACGTCACGCTTCGGATCCAAGGCATCTTCGAGCCCACGACGATCGAAGGCGGCGAGACGCCGTACGCCGATCATCCGTACTACAAAGTGGGCGGCGCGATCCGGGCGCGGGACTGGTCGGCGTGGCACATCGAGGTCTCGAATCCCAAACAGACGTACTGGCTCAACCACTATCCGAAGGTCTCGCACACGATCTACAAAGAGGATTTCGAGCCGACGATTCCGATGGCGGCGGGCGCGACGGTCATCGTGCGCGTCGTCGACGGCAACGACCGTCAGATCGACAACGCCGAGCCGGGGCGGCCCGATCGGCTGCAGATCATCAAGGGGCTTTCGGATGCGCCGCTCGCCGGACAGATGCTGCGGCTTGAGGTGATTCGCGTAACGCCCGCTAGATCAGTCGCTCCGCAGCGCAATCACGGGATCGACGCGCGACGCGCGGCGCGCGGGAACGAAGCACGCCAGCGCCGCGACGACCAACAGAATGACGGAGACGGCGATCGCCGTCGGGACATAATCCGGCCTGAAGCCGTAGAGCACAGCGGCCATCGAGCGCGCTGCGATCGCGGAGAGGACAAGGCCGATCGCCAGGCCGATGACCGTCAAGGTCAAGCCTCGCTTCCCGAATGACACCAGAATCTCGCGTGACGTGGCGCCGAGCGCCATGCGCACGCCGATCTCGTTCGTGCGCTGCGCGACGGCGTGCGAGAGAACGCCGTAAATCCCCAACGACGCGAGCAGCAGTGCGAGGAGCGCGAACGCGCTCAGAAGGGTCGTGCTCTGCGACGGCGTCGACAACTGCCGACCGACGATCTCCTCCATCGTCCGAATGCGCGCGATCGGCTGGTTCTTGTCGACCGACCAGATCGCCTGACGAACCGCCGGTGCGATCGACGTCGGCTCGACGCTCGTTCGGACGACGAAGGCGCCGTTCAGCTCGCCGACTTGAACGGATTGGTCGTGCAGGCGATACACGACAGGCTTGTCCTCGCTGAGCACGCCGCTTTCGCGCACCGGTTTCAGTACGCCGACGATCGTGTACCAATGGCCTTTCTCTCCGGTGTTGCCAAACTTGAACCTGTGCCCCAAAGCCGAATGGCCGGAGAAATGGCGCTTTGCGAACGTTTCGTTGACGATCGCCGCGGGCGCCTCGGACTTGCGATCCGACTCGTCGAACGCTCTGCCCTCGCGCAACACCGCGCCGACGGTCGCGAAGTAATCCCGGTTCACGATGCGCGTGAGCGCGACTTGACTCGAAATCATGTCCCGCGACTGTCCCTCGAGCCAATAGAACGTCGCGTTGGCGAAGTTGGTGAACGGCACGACACTGATGAAGCCGACGTTGACGACGCCCGGAATTGCGCGAACCGCTTCCACCTCGGCCGTGACGAACGCCGCGCGCTTGTCGAAGTCCTTGTATCGGAACAGCGGCGTTTCGAACGTCAGGAGCCCTTCGCTCCGAATACCAAGGTCGGCGCTTCGCAAGTGTTGAAACGTCTGCACGAGAAGACCCGCGCAGGTCAGCAGCACGACGGCGAGCGCGGTCTCGACGACGATGAGCGAGTGCCGAAGCACGTGGCTGCGCGCGCCGGCCGTGCCGTGTCCACCATCGCGAAGCCGTTCCTGCGGCGCTACGCGAGATCCTCTGAGCGCCGGCGCGAGCCCGAACAGCAAGGCCGCGGCGACGCCCACGGCGGAGGAAAACGCGAGCACTCGCCAATCGAGCGCGAGGCGCGTCGCGCCCATCGCTTCGGGCACGAGCCGTTCGAGAAATCGCATGACCGGAACGGCGAGCATCAACCCGGCGATCGTTCCGAGCGCGGCGAGGACGACGCTCTCGGCGATGAATTGCGCGACGAGCCTCCCTCGGCTGGCGCCGAGCGCCGTGCGCACCGCGACCTCGCGGCCGCGCGACGCGCTTCGCGCGAGGAGCAGGCTCGCCAGATTGACGCACGCGATCAGCAACACCGCACCGGACGCACTGAGCAGGAGGATCAGCGCGGTTTGCGTCTTACCCGCGATCTCTTCGCGCAGCGGCACGACGATGACGGAATGCGGACCTCGGAAATCCTTGGCGGTCACGAGCAGGCTCAACGCCGACATGGACTCTCGCGTCTGCTCGAGGGTCACGCCGGGCTTGAGCCGCGCCACGATGTGCGCGTCGTGCCACGTGAAGTTTCTGCGCATCCACGCCGGAAACGACGTCGGCATCCAGACGTCGATCTCGCGCGACGGCATGAAGTAGAAGCTCGCCGGCATGACGCCGATCACGTCGTACGGTTGGTCGTTGATCGACAGCGTGCGTCCGACGACGTCGGGCGCGCCGCCAAAACGCCGCTGCCAGAGCCGGTAACTGATCACGGCGACGCGCACGCCTTGGTTGTCCTCGTCCTCGGTGAACGTGCGTCCGAGCATCGGCTGCGCGCCGAGCACGCTCCAGAAATTCCAGGTTGCCTTCCGCGCCGGCACCTGCTCCGGATCGCCGTCCCCCGACAACGTCGCCTCTCCCGTCTGGGTGAGGGCAAGATCGGCGAAGACGGAATTGCGCGCGCGCCACTCGATCCACTCGGCCGGCGTGGGGTTGTGCCGCGTGGTGACGTCCTTCTCGCTCATGTCGTCCCAAATCATCACGAGACGATTCGCGTCGGCATACGGGAGCGGCCGGATCAGCACGGCGTCGAACGCGCTGAACATCGCCGTGATGCCGCCGATGCCGAGCGCCAGCGTCGCGATCGCGATCCCGGCGAACGAAGGATTGCGACGGACCTGACGCACGCCATACCGGACGTCGCGCGCGACCTGTGCAGCGCGGGTCCAGCCCCACGCAGCGCGCGTGTTTTCCTCGACCAGCGCGAGGTTGCCAAGGTCGCGGCGCGCCGCCGCTCGAGCCTCGCCCTCGCGCACTCCGTCACGCCGACGATCGTCGGCGTCCTCTTCCAGATGGAACTGCAGTTCCGCGCGCAGATCGGCGCCCTTCGCGGAGCGCCGCGTCCACCACCGCAATTTGCGAAAGAAAGCGCCGATCGGCATTGTGTAGGCAGTCTACTCAGTTTTGTGTAGAGCGTCTACTAAATTGGGACGAGCGCAGCGGCGGGCTCAGTACGGCGGCAAATATGGAAGGTCGAAGTCGCGGTCGAGCGTGTTCGGATACTTCTCGAGGTAAGCGCCGACGACGCCGTCCCACGTCCGCGACGGTTGGCTCCAGTTGACGACGATCACCTTGTCGCCGCTCACCCAGAGCGCCGTCGACTTGATCACGAAGACCGGACGGTCGTCCCTCGACACCGTCTGCACGTCGATCGAATCTCTCAGGCCTTGCTCGCCCTGCTGGAACCTGATGTCGTACCGCGCCCACGCATCGTTCGGGTACTGAACGACCTTGACGCGTAACGTCGAGGAGAGCTTCGGATCCTCTGTTTTTACGCGGCACTCGACCTGGTACTGGCGGCGCGCCGGCACGCGAAGTCGATGCGACTCGATCTCCCTGATGTCGGTCCCCAGCGCGTCGCCGCTCGGCGGATCGCAAACCACGCCGTCGATTGGATCCGCGATGAACATCTCGCGCGCGGGCACGATGTCGATCGCGGGCAGCTCGGCGAACGGCGGCGCCTCCTTCACCGACTTGATTCTCGCCTCTCGAATGGCCGCGCTGCGCGCCGCGTCCACGGGGACCGGCGCCGGCTGCATCGCCGAGCGCAGCGAGTCGCCGAACAAGACGGCTGCGCACACACCCACGAAACCTAGTGCCGTCAGCAGTTGAAGCGATGTCTTGCTCGACGGCGCCGGAAACGATCGGAGATGAGACACCAGGCCGATCGCGGCCGCGACGCCCGCGTTCCAGAGCGGCAACTGCAGAACCGAGCGAGCTCCCGCGTCCTCGAAGTTTGGCGTAAAGCAGCCCAGCGCTCCGCCGATCGCGCAGCACACCATCTCGAGACCCGACGGTTCGCGCTGCGAGGGTGACGGCAGGAAAAATATGAACGAGGCGATGAGCGCCGCTGCGGTTGCGCCCGCCACTGCCGTCACGACGGGGCCGGTCGTGACGATGTCGAATCGAAAGATATAAAGGAGCTCCACCGCGAACGAGGCCGCCGACACCATCAAAATCTGGACGACGATCACCGCCGCTGCGACCGCCGCCAGCCGACCGACAGACCGCACGCCCAGATGCAGCCACGAGTACGCGGCCAGGACGACGCCGAACGCTCCCGCGGCAATCAACCCGGCCCGCGTGCCGAGCTCGGGCCGCGTGGCCAGCCAGCTCGTCGCAAAGCCGGCCACCACGAGAAGAATGTCGTGCATTCCGGCTATGGTCTCATAGCAACCTTTCTTCGGTTTTCACCATCTATGTGCTTTGGGAGTATAGTCTCGAGGCACACATGGACAGATTCAGGCCTGAATCGTTTCTCCCCCTGACGCCGGTGGCGTTCGAGATTCTGCTCGCCCTCGCCGACGGCGAGCGCCACGGCTACAGCATCTTGCAGGAAGTCGAGCACCGATCGGGCGGGGCGGTGTCGCTGCACGCCGGCACGCTGTATCGCGCGCTGGCTCGACTGCTCGAAAGCGAGCTCATCGAGGAATTGCGCGAAGCACCCGATCGGAAAAATGACGACGAGCGCCGGCGGTACTACCGGCTGACGGCGCGCGGCATCGCCGTCGCGAAGTCGGAAGTGGTCCGCTTGGAAGGGCAGCTCGCGGCGGCTCGATCGCGGCGGCTTCTGAAAGGCGCCCGGCCGTGAGGCGCATTTTGTTCTCGGCCGCGCTGCTCGCCTACCCGCGCGCGTTCCGGCGGCGGTTCGGCGCGGAAATGTACGACGACTTCCGTCGCAGGCCGACTGGCGCGCTCGCGACGATACGCACGCTCGCGAGGCATGTGGTCAACGGCCTCGCGGAGCGTTGGTCCGCCGTCGTGCGATGGACGTGGTTCTCGAACGCAACTCCACATCTGTACGAACCTGCAGGCAGGTATCACATGTTCTTCGACACGCTTCGCGCGGACGTTCGGCACACGCTTCGTCTCGCGGTCAAGACGCCGGTCTTCACCACGCTGACGATCCTGGCGCTCGCCCTCGGCATCGGCGCCACCACGGCGATCTTCGCCGTCATCAACGGCGTTCTGCTGCGCGCGCTTCCGTATCGCGATGACGCGCGGCTGGTGAACGTCTGGAGCTACAACACCACCGAGAATCGCCCGCGCAATCCGATTTCGCCGGCGAACTTTCTCGACTTCCAGAAGATGAACAGGACGCTCGACGGGCTCGAAGGCTACTTCTCGATCGTCACGCCGACGAACATGCGATCCGAGAGCGGGACCGAAGTCGTCTTCTCGCTGTTCGTCACCTCGAACCTGTTCAACATGCTCGGCCGATCCGCCGCGCTCGGCCGCACGTTCACGTCCGGCGAACAGGCGCAGGTCGTCGTGTTGAGCGACGGCTACTGGCGGCGGCGATTCGGCGCCGATCCGGCCGTCGTCGGCACGTCGGTGACGCTATACGGCATGCCCTACCAGGTGATCGGCGTGATGCCGCGCGACTTCGTGTTCCCGTATCCCGGCATGCTCGGGCCGAGCGGATTCACGCGCGTCACCAGCATCGACATGTGGCTGCCGATCGCGTTCTCCGGCCCGGTCGCGGCGTCGAATCGGATGCTGACGCCTTCCGGACAGATCGTGCGGAGCGCGCACTGGTGGGGCGCGATCGGCCGCGTCAAACCGGGCGTGTCCCTGCAGCAGGTCGAAGCCGACATGAAGCGCATCGCTGCCGACGTCGAGCAGGCGAACCCGGCGACGAACAAGGGCTGGAGCGCGACCGTCGTCCCCTCGATCGATCAATCCGTCGGCGCGATCCGGCCGGCGTTGATGATCCTGCTCGCCGGCATTGCGTTCGTCCTGATCATGGCGTCGGTGAACGTCGCGAATCTACTGCTCGCGCGAAGCGTCGCGCGCGAGAAGGAACTGGCGACGCGCGTGGCCCTCGGCGCCGCGCGCTCCCGAATCGTGCGGCAGCTGCTCACTGAGAGCCTGCTGCTCGCAGTTGCGGCGGGGATCGCGGGTCTCCTGGTGATGTGGTGGACGTTGACGGCGCTCATCGGGTTCGCGCCCGCCGACATCGCGCGCATCAACGAAGTCACAATCGACTGGCGCGTGTTGCTGGCCGCGTCGCTCACCACGATTCTCACGGGCCTCCTCGTGGGCGTGCTGCCCGCGATGAGCTCGGCGACCGTCAACCCGCAGGCGACGCTGCAGGATGCGAGCCGCGGATCGATTGGCAGCGGACTCCGGCGGCGCGCGCGCGCCGCGCTCGTGATCGCCGAGGTCGCGCTGGCCGTCGCGATTACGACCGGCGCCGTGCTCCTGCTGCGGAGCTTCCTGTCCGTGACCAGCGTCAATCCGGGCTTCGACACGACCGGCGTGCTCACGTGGCAGATGAACCTGCCGCCCCACCTGACAAACAACGCCGACCGTCTCGCGTTCTATCGCGACTTCTTCGCCAGGATGGAGGCGCTGCCCGGCGTGGTGTCGGTCGGCGGGACGACGCGCGTGCCGCTCGGCAGCACCTCGGTGTCCACGACGCTGCAGCGCGAGAACCATCCGCTGCCGGTCGCCGAGCTGCCGGAAGTGCAGTTCCGCCGCGCGATGCACAACTATTTCCAGGTGATGGGCATTCCGATTCGGCGCGGCCGCGGCTTCGATCCCACGGACATCAGCACGGCGCCGCCGGTCGCCGTCATCAACGAGACGATGGCGAGCAGGCTCTTTCCGAATCAGGATCCGATCGGACAGCACATCCGCATCGGGTCGGCGTTCTCGGGTCCATGGACGACGATCGTCGGCGTGATCGGCGACGTCCGCCACGGCGGCCTCGAAGAACAACCGCAGCCGGAGATGTACATCAACTACTTGCAGGGCCCGCCGGTCTCGCCGTTCATCGTCCTGCGCACCGGAGGCGATCCGGCGTTGCTCGCGGAAACGGTTCGCGCCGAGATGCGCCGGATCGACAAGAACATCCCGCTCTACGACATGCGGACCATGTCGACGCTGCGATCGGACGCGATCTCGACGCGGCGGTTCATCCTGCTGATCGTTGGCGCGTTCGGCGTGCTGGCGCTCGGCCTTGCCGCAATTGGCGTGTACGGTGTGATGTCGCTGATCGTCAGCGAGCGGACGCGAGAAGTCGGCGTGCGGCTCGCGCTCGGCGCGAAACCCTCACAGCTCTTGGGAATGATCGTCCGGCAGGCCGCGACGCTCGGCGCCATCGGCGCCGTCATCGGATTGCTCGCCGCGCTGCCCATGGCGCTGCTGCTCCAGGGCCAGCTCTATGGCATTCGCTCGATCGATCCGGCCACGTTCGTCGCGGTGCCGGCGGCGTTGTTGGCGATCTCGGCGCTTGCCGCGCTCGTCCCGGCTCGAAAAGCGATGCGTATCGATCCGGTCGAGGCCCTGCGGTTAGATTAGCGGGGTGATGCTTCTTCGGCAGGCCGCCGCAATTCTGATACTTCCGGCGACGGTCACGCTCGCGATTCCATTCGCGATTGCGCGTCGGTATCGGCTCAGCCTCGAGGTGCCGCATTCCCCTCTGGAGATCTCGGCTGTCGCGCTCGGCGTCGTCGTCGGAGCTGCAGGCCTTGCACTCTTTGCGTCGTGCGTCTTTCTATTCTGGACGCGCGGACGAGGAACGCTGGCACCGTGGGATCCTCCTCGTCAATTCGTCGCCGCCGGGCCGTATCGTGTCGTGCGCAACCCGATGATCACCGGCGTCATTCTCGTTCTCACGGCCGAGGCCCTCGTCTTCAGGTCCGCTGAGCTCGGCCAATGGGCGGGGCTGTTCGCGCTGATCAACGCGATCTACATTCCGCTTTTCGAGGAGCCGATGCTGGAAGGCCGTTTCGGCGAATCGTATCGCCGCTACGTGCAGGTGGTTCCCCGATTCATTCCGCGCTTTCCCCCTCGGCGATCGGGATCGAGACATGAATGAGCGCATCGCGATGAGAGCACGAGCTTTCCTGACGGCGCTGCTGTTACCCGGCGCGCTGCTCGCGCAGGCGCCGCCGCCGAAAGAGCTGCCGCCTGTGGCGACGACCGCGCTCGTGCGCAGCGTGGAAGCGGCCGCGCGTCATACTCGCCACGTCTGGCGGGACTCGCCGCCGCTCAATGCGGATGGCACCGTCAACGGCTACATCGAGATTCCGCGCGGCGATCGCCGCAAGTTCGAGTTCGACATGCGCGCGAACCGACGCGCGATCGATCGCGTCATTCCGCAGAAGATTGGCGGCTATCCGGTCAACTACGGCTTCGTGCCGCAGACGGTGTCGTACGACGGCGATCCCTTCGACGTGTTGGTCTTGGGGCCGCCCCTGGCCGGCGGCGCGCTGATTCGCGGAGCGATTGTCGGTCTGATGCACATGGAGGACGAGAAGGGGCTCGATTCGAAAGTCGTGCTATCCCCTGTCGGCCCGACCGGCCGACCGAGGTTCGAGCTCACGGCGCAGCGCCAGCAGGAGATCGGCGATTACTTCCGAAGGTACAAACAGGGTGAACCCGGGAAGTTCTCGAAGGTTCCCGGTTGGGGATCGATTGCCGAGGGCCGCGAATACGTCGCGACCGCGCACGCGTTCTTCGTGAAGTGCCGGGACCGCGCCGGCGCGCCGTGCCGCATCGCGGATTGATCCGGCGCGTCAGACGCCAATCGCGCCTTTGGTCGATCCCATCGTCGCGTGCGTCTTGTAGTCGGCGAGCGTGAAGCCGTGCCGCTTCGCCATCGCGGCAAGGCGGTACACGTGTTCCGCCGGCAGCATCCCGGTGAACGTCGCATCGCGGACGCCCTCGAGCCCGAGCAGCATCGTCTCGGCCATGCAGCCGTAGACCTGTCCGGGCGGGAGCGGGAATCCGAGGATGCCGTGATCCTCGCCGAACGGGAGCCGCGCGATGCCACCGCCGATCAGCAGCACGTCCGGCCGCACGTCCCTCACCTCCGGACGCACGGCGGCCGGCACCGACAGATCGCAGACGATCGCGTTGTCGGCAAAGAGGTCGGGCGCGAGGAACGGCGTCGGCGCGTTCGCGGCCGCGAGCACGACGTCCGCTTGCCGCAGCGCGGTGGCGTCGGGCTCGACGCTCGCGCGCGGCAGACGCGCCTGCAGCGCGCCAAGACGTCGGATCGCGGACGGCTTGCTGCTGCCCAGCAACACCGTGCGGCCGAAGCGCGGCGCGAGAATCTCGGCGCAGGTCTGCCCGATGTTTCCCGAGGCGCCGACGATCGCCAGCGTCGCCGCCGATTGATCGATCTGCCGCTCGCTGACGGCGCGCTCCACCGCTTCGAGCGCGAGCGCGATCGTGTAGCTGTTGCCCGTCGTGAGGCCGACGTGCGGGAGCTGCAGCGTCGTCGCATTCCTCGTCACGATGGACGTGTACTGGCCCATCGCGATCACGTCGCAGCCGATGAACCGCGCCACCTTGATCGCCTTGTCGATCGAATGGCGCACGCGGAAGAAGTTCGAGTCGTCCAGCCACTGCTTCATCTGGTTCGACGTGAACGGCAGCGCGATCGCATAGAACCGGACCTTCGCGCCCATCGTCGACTGCACGTCGAACGAGCTCATCACGAGCGGATTCGCGCGCGGCGCGAAGTGCCGCAGGAAGCGCTCGCGCTCCTCGTACGTGAGGCGCGCGGCGTCGGGCTCGAGCGAGACGAGATCGTCCGCGTCGATCATGTGGAACAGCCACGAGACTTTGAGCGGCGGCGGATCGAGCTCGCGCTTCCAGTACGGCGGCTCGTCGTGAATGAAGAACTTCGTGTCCGACGTGACGCGCGTGAGCTCGTGATCGCTCCGCTCGGGGCCCTCGATGAAGAACCGCGTCAGCCCGACGGCATCGTGCGCCCGCAGCATCGCGCAGACTTCCTCGAACACCCTCAGGCATCGGTCGATGTCATCGTCGGAGATGAGCATCGACGGCTCCAGCCGCAGCGTCTGCGGATCGCTCAGCGTCGGTGCCACGCGGATCCGGTGAACGTTGAAGAGGTACCCGACGACGACGAAGAGAAGATCGTCCTGATTCGTGAGCAGCCGCAGCAGGAAGCTCGGATCGTCGAGGAATCGCCGGAACTCGACGCCAATCATCAACCCGCGTCCGCGGACGTCGACGATGATGTCGGGGTACGCCGCCATCAGATCGCGCATGCCCTTCAGGAGCCGATCGCCCTTCCGCTTGCACTCGCCGAGCGCCGCATCGTCCAGGAGCTCGAGCGCCTTCAGCGACACGCCGCTCGAATAGTCGTCCTCGGCGTACGTGCTGGTGTGCAGCACGTCGAACTTGTCGACGTGCCGGTCGCGGCGGATGAGGGTTGCCGAGATCTTCGCGAGGCCTCCGCCGAGCGCCTTCGAGAGCGTGATGTAGTCGGGCTTGACGCCGAGCGCTTCGCACGCGAGGAACGTTCCGGTCCGGCCCATGCCGGTCTGGATCTCGTCGGCAATCAACGGAGCGCCGCGCGCGCTGCACAGCGCGGCCGCGCGCTGCGCGAACTCCGGCGTGATCTCGCGAACACCGCCCTCGCCCTGAATCGGCTCGAAGATCAATCCCGCGATGCTGCCGGTCCGCGCGAACGTCTGCTCCAGGTGCGCGACGTCGTTGATGCGAACGCGGTGGACCGTCAGACCGTCGATGAGGAACGGCTCGCGGTAGTCCTGATTGGCGGTCAATTGGACGGCGCCGAGCGTCTTGCCGTGAAAGCCCTTCTCGAGCGCGATGAACGTCCGCGATCCCGTCTCGAGGATCGCGTGCTTCATCGCGGCTTCCACCGCCTCCGCACCCGAATTGGTGAAGACGACGCGATAGTCGCCGCCGGCGCGGCGCGTCAGCTCGCTCGCCAGCCGTCCGGCGAGCGCGTGCCGCGATCCCTGCGAGTGAATGGGACGCCCTTCGCCGAGCAGGCGCTGCGCTTCGGCGACGAGCACCGGATGGTTGTGGCCGAAGAGGAGCGATCCGTACCCCCCGACGAGGTCGAGCACCGGCACTTCCTCGCCGTCCCGGGTGTGATAGAGGTAATCGCCCTGCCCTCGCTCGAAGACGACGCCGATGCGCAGCAGATCCAGCAGCCCACAGAGCTGCGGCTTGATCATCTGGTAAAAGTCGTCCGACCTGACCGGTTCCATGGATGCGCCCCCTGGCTCTGTTGGGACCGGCGCGGATGTTAGCCGGGGTCGAATGGGCGAAGCAAGGCCGTTCCGGTTATGCTAGGCGGCCTTGCCCCGGGAGCTGCGATGACCCAGGAACGCGATAGCCCGTTCGAGACGCTCGAGAGCGCCTACGCATTCATCTGTCTGCTGCGGGAAGCCGTCGACGATGCGTATGGCACGATCGTCGAGGAAACCGTGCGCGCGCAGCAGACAAAGGGGGCGGAACGGCGCCTCGACGCCCTGCGCGTCGTCGATCACAAACTGAATAGCCTGCGTCAAAACGTGCTCGCGAGCCTGATTCTGCTCAACGATCTTCGGATGCTCCAGCGGCTCCTCTTGGGCGGACGTCAGAGCGCGGACGTCGATCAGGCGTGATCGCGCTATTATTAGCAGCCAGGAACCGTGGGGGTATCAGTATGACCGACCTCCAAAAGCTCAGTCGTATCTACGTCGCGGATACCGGTATCCGTGTGATGGCCTTGGTGGGCGTGGGCGGCATCACGCTCGGCGTGCTCCGGGGCGATCTCTACGCGCCCTTGCTGTTCGCGTTCGGCTGGGGATTGTATCTGGTCGAAGAGTACCTGATTCACCGGTTCATCTTCCACGCGCCGGCGCCGAAGCAACAGTTCCTCTTCGATCTGCTCTATCGCCTGCACTACGGACATCACGATCAGCAGCGCAGCAAGCACCTGCTCTTCACGCCGCTGTGGTTCGCGCTGCCGATGGCGTTCGTCACCACGGGCCTCCTCGCGATCGTGCTTCCGCTGAAGGATGCGGCGATCGCCGTGCTCGGTGGAGGCGTCACCGGTTATCTCGTCTTCGAGTGGCTGCACCTGACGAGCCATTTCCGAATGGAAAAAGGCAGTCTCGGCCGGTACATCACGCGGCGCCACGCCAAGCATCACAACATCGACTACGCCTACTGGTACACCGTCAGTCCGGGCGGCCAACTCGTGGACAGCGCGTTCGGCTCCGATCCGGCGAAGTACCACGTCGTGCCGAACGTGCTCACGTGCGGGCTCGATCCGAAAGACCCGCGGATCGTGAAGAGCCGACTCCGGTTCGGAATGGACTCGAGCCTGAGCAATTCCGCCGCCGCCGTGCGGACGCATTCGGAACTGGCAACCTGACGAGCAACGCGGACCCATTTCGTCGACGCGGCGTGTATCGAGTGGCGGCGGCGCTCGCAGCCGCCCTGCTCTTACCCGGCGCGAGCGCCGCGCAAGTGTCCATGTCGTCCGAGATCCAGGGCGCGCTGTATCCGCGTGAGCCGGTCGGACGTCCGGCGATCGACGGCGAAGTTCGCGGCTGGGCGTCCCTGGAGCTCGATCGCAAGCTTCCAAAGAAGATCGATTTCAACGGAGATTTCGTCGTGTACGCGTCCAACGAGCGAACCGCGTCGCTCGACGGTGAAGCGGCGTTCGCGTGGCGCGGCAAGGACGTCGCGCTCGCCGGCGGCCTCCTTCGCGAACGGTGGGGACGCTTCACGGACTCTCCGCTCGATCTGCTCGGTCCGCGGAACACGCCGTTCTCGCTCGTCGAACCAGAGCTTCGATTGAGTCAGCCGACGATCAGAACGTCGCTCTTCTTCAATCAGGTGTCGGTGGATGTGTATGCGCTCGCCGGCTGGCGGAAGCAGCCGCTCCCCGACGACGACGGGCGCTTTGGATTTGGCGTCGAGACGCGCGACGTCGCCCATCGAGGGGCGCTCGGCGAACACGCGCTTGCCGTGCGCGTGTCGGGGACGCGGCTCAACCTGGACTGGGCGGTCCACGCGTTCGGCGGGCTCAACCGGCGGCCGACGTTCGTTCCGCGGTTCACCGCGGACGCGCGGCTCGCGGCGATCGACGCGACCTACACCGAGATCGTCCAAGCCGGCGGCGAATTGGAGACGACGCGCGCCGATTGGCGGTTTCTCGCGGAGGGCTACGGGCGCCGCGGCGGGATCGACGTGACCGGGCGCGAGCGCAGCTACGGCTACGCCGCCGCCGCCGCGGAATACCAGCGCCTCGGCGCGTTCGAGGGCGCCTACAATCTGATTCCGCGCGTCGAGCTCATGGTCGACACGCGCGGAGATCGCGCCGACATTCCGTTCGGCTCGGCGGTGCGCGCGGGCATGCGGATCGCGCAGACGCAGCGTCTGCCGCTGCAGGTGGAGATGGGATACGCGTACGACTGGGCCTTCCGCGGACACGGCGTGACGGCGTCGGTCGAAAAAGCGCTGGCGGAGTCGCCGACGCTGAACGTCGGATTCCGGGTCACGTCGTTCTCGACCGGCGCCAAGCCGAGCGTGCTCGACATCTGGCACGACGACCTCGAGCTGCACGGCTTCGTTCGGATAGGGCTCTCGCGGTGAGCGATGCGTAAACTCTTGGGTGGAATCACGGCCTGGCTGCCGCACGCGATCATCGCGATCGACGTCGCGGTGATGCTGGCGCTCGCCGTCCAGCTTTACAACGGGCGGCCGATCGTCAACAACGCGATCGACATCTGGTTCGACCGCTCCGATCCCACGCTCGACACGCTGAATCAGGAGCGCCGGCTCTTCGGACACGACACGTGGATGCTCGCGACGGTGTGGATGCGTCCCGAGCGCGTCGGCGAAGCGAGCGAGGTCGCGCGCGCCCTCACCGAGGCTCTCGAGCGCATCGACGGCGTGACGCGCGTGATTTCGCCGACGAGCCTCGAGGTTCTGCAGCGCGACGCGCAGGGGTTGTTCTACGACGAGCTCGACGCGCAAGCGTGGCAGCCGCTCCGCGACACGCTCCTGCGCCATCCGTTTGCCGGAGATTTCCTCGTCTACTCGAAGTCCCCGGAGCTCTTCTCGCTGCTGATCAAGGAGCACACCGGTCCCACGACGCCGGGCATCGTCCGACAGCGCCTGGTCTCGGAAGTGCGGCGCGTGCTCGACACGCATCCGGCGGTCGCGGCGGCGGCCGTCGCGGGGACGGCGGTCATCAACGCCGATCTCAATCGCCTCTCGTGGCGCGATTTCATGGTCCTCGTGCCGACGACGGTGGTCGTCGCGTGCGTGATGCTGCTCGCGATGCTGCGGTTCCGGTGGCGCACGTGCCTCGCAATCCTGGCGCCCGTCGGCTTGACCACCGGCGCGCTCATCGCGGCGATGCTGCTGAGCGGACGGCCGTTCACGATGGTGACGATCGCGCTGCCCGGCCTCTCCTTCACGCTCGGCGTCGCATCCTGCTTGCACGTGACGGGGTGGATCGCGGCGTGGCTTCGCGAGGGACGCGGCACGCCGGCTGAAGCCACGCAAGCGACGTTTCATCAGTTGATCCGCCCGATCCTCGTATCGCAGATCACGACCGCGTTGGGCTTCGGCCTGCTCGCGGTCATTCCAGTGACGCCGGTCCAGGAGATGGCGCTCTTCGGAGCAGCCGGCGAGCTGCTGTCCGGCGTGCACGTCGTCTTCGTGCTGCCGATGTGCCTGCTGTGGTTCGGCGCGATGAAGGAGCTGGCGGACGACCGGACGCTGTTCGTCGGCGAGCGATGGACGACCGGCGTCCTGGGCGCGCTCGCCGCGTGGCTCACGCGGCTGCAGCGCTACCGGGTCCGTTTAGCGATCGCGACCGTCGCCGTGTGCCTCGTCATGGGATGGTTGACGTCGAGAGTGCGGTACGACTCGACGTACATCCACATGATTCAGGCGAACGAGCGGCTGCGCATCGACTACGCGCGCTTCGACGCCGCTGCCCTTCCCAGCGCGCAGCTCAGCATCGTCATCACGAAAGGCAACAGCGCGCCGGTCGTCGATGCGGCGTTGAACACCGCGATCGGCGCCGCGTCGGCGGAGATCGAAGCGCTGCCGGAAGTCTCGAAGGTGATCGGGCCGGCGTCGATCTTTGCCGAAGTGGCGCCGGCGCTGGCGGGAGATCAACCGGCCGCCACATTCGCCGCGGACGATTCCTCGGTCACCGACGCGTACATCTTCGCGCTGTCGGGCGGCAACACCGAGATTCCAAGCTACGTGCACGACGGGCTCGGCGCCTACCGCCTCGTCGTCTTCTTCCCGTATCTCGACAACTCCAAGCTCGAACAGCTCACGCGGCAGGAGATCCCGGCGATCCTGAAGACACACCTCGGGGGCATGGCGGACGTCTCGGCCCGCGTCTCCGGCGTGACGGTGCTCTGGGCCAACATGGACGACACGATGTCCCGCGGCCAGATCGCGAGCGTGCTCGTCATGGCGATCGCGTGCTTCTTCACGTTCTTCCTCTCGCTGCGCAACTGGACGCTCGCGGCCTGCGCGATGTTCGTGAACGTGGTGCCCGTGGCGGTCATGAGCGCGTTCCTGGGCGCGACGGGCCACCCGATCGACATGGCGACGGTGTTCATCATGGGCATCTCGCTGGGCATTGCCGTCGACGACACGAGCTTCTACATCCACGAGTACCTCGATCGCTCGCGGTTGGGCGCCGGCGCGCTGGCGTCGGCGCTCCGCCACACCGGGCCGACGATGATCGCGACGTGCGTCGTGATCGTGATCGGGTTCAGCGTGCTGCTGTTGTCGGCGTTCATTCCGATGCGGACGTTCGGAGGGCTGACCGCGGTCGGCCTCGTGCTGGCGATGCTGTGCGACATCTTCATTCTCTCGTTCCTCCTTCTTGCGTTCTCGAGCAAGGCGAATGGACTCCAATATGCGGACGATACTGTGGCTCGTACCGGCGCTGTTCACGCTCACGGCGGCGCCGGCTCCTGAAACCGGACGTGAGATCGCGCAGAAATCGCAGGCCGCGCAGTTCACGTTCAAGACGCTCAAGGCGTCCGGCGAGATGACGCTGACGCGGGGGACCGAATCGATCGGCCAGCGTTCGTTCTCGGTCGAGCTGATCGAGCGCGTCAAGGACGCCGAGTTCGATCAAGCGCGCGTCGTCATCAACGCGCCCACGGCGTTGAAGGACACGCAGCTCATCTCGTGGTCGAGCGGCACCGGCGAGGATCAGCAGTGGCTCGTCACGCCTCGCACGCAGCGCGCGCAGCGGATCGCGGATCGCGGGCGGCAGGCGGCATTCGTCAGCAGCGACTTCTCGTACGAGGACATCCTGAAGTGGCAGGTCGACGACTACGAGTACAGCCGCGTCAGCCAGAGCGCGTGCCCGTCCGGGACGTGCACGGTCGTCGAAGCAAAGCCGAAGAACCGCTATTCGAGCTACACGCTGCTGAAGGTTTACTACGACGAGGCGTATCGCATCAGCAAGGTCGAGTACTTCGGCAGCGACCAGGCAAAGCCGCGCAAGACGCTCGTCAACAGCGGCTACGCGAAGCAAGGCGCCAGTTGGCAGCCGGCGAAATCGGTGATGACGAATCACGAGACGGAAACGTCGACGCAGATCGTCTGGTCGGGCTATCAGATCGACACGCCGATCGACGAGCGCGTCATGTCGCCCTCCTCGATCGGGCGCTGACCACGAAAGGGATTGCTCGATGAAGGCGCCGCACGTGCCCGGCCGGATCCCGATCGCCGGACACATTCCGAAATGGCGCGCCGATCCGGTCAAGCTCCTGACCGACGCGTGGCGCCACGGCGATCTCGTGCGGCTCGATCTGCCGGGCCGGACGTTTCTCCTCACGCACCCGAAGTACGTGAAGCACGTCCTGCAGGACAACAACCAGAACTACAAGAAGGGCTGGGTGTTCAACCGCATCAGGCCGTACTGGGGCGAGAGCCTGCTGACGGCGGAGGGCGACACCTGGAAGCAGCAGCGCCGGCGCGTGCAGCCCTCGTTCAAGCGCGAGCACACGGCGGAGTTCGCGCCGATCGTCACGGCCCGCACGGCCGAAATGCTCGCGAGGTGGGAGAAGGTCGCGGCGTCGGGGCAGCCACTGTCGCTCTACAGCGAGATGACGGAGCTCGCGCTCGTCATCATCGGCGACGTCCTGTTCGGCGTGGATCTCTGGTCGGACGCCGCGGAGATGGCGAAATCCGCGCAGTCCGCGCTCGGCGTCCTGAAGAAGCGCGTGGCCGCGCTCGCGCCGCTGCCGCTCTGGATTCCAACGGGCGACAACCGGCGCTTCAACGGCGCGATGCGCATGCTCAACGATCGGATCGCCGGGATCGTCGACCGGAAGCGCAAATCGGGAGAGACGGGGCGAAGCTTCCTCGCGATGCTGATGTCGGCGCGCGACGCCGAGACCGGCTCGGCGATGACGGACAAGCAGCTTCACGAAGAGATCCTCGGGATGCTGCAGCAGGGCCACGACACGGTCGGCGAGTCGCTCGCGTGGACGTGGTACCTCCTGTCGCTGCACCCGGAAGTCGAGCGCAAGCTGCACCTCGAGATCGCGCAGACGATTGGCGATCGCGCGCCGGTCCTCGCGGACGTCGCGCACCTGCCCTACGCGCACATGGTCGTGCAGGAGTCGCTGCGCGTGTACCCGCCAGTGTGGGTCATTCCGCGCGACGCGATCGACGACGACCGGATTGGCGGCTATCACGTTCCCGCGGGCTCGACGATCTTGCTGTGTCCGTACCTCACCCACCGGCACGCCGAGTTCTGGGAAAACCCCGAGGCGTTCGACCCCGATCGTTTTCTCCCCGAGCGATCGCACGATCGGCCGCGCCATGCATACTTTCCGTTCGGCGGCGGCCCGCGCCTGTGCATGGGCGTCGACATGGCCATGATGGAGATGATCCTCATCATGGTGATGGTCGTGCAGCAGCATCGGATCCACCTGGTGCCGGGCCATCGCGAGGAGCCGGAATGCATCCTCGATATGCTCCCGCGCAATCGCGTGCTCGCGACGCTCCAGCGGCGGCAGCCGGCGATCTGACAGCGTTGCGGACCCGGGCCGGCGCTCAGGCCAGGCGAACCACTTGTCCCTGTTTCGCCGATTCGTATGCCGCCTCGACGGCGGCGATCGTCTTCAGGTAGTCGACTCCGTTCGACTCGAACTCACGCCCTGACAACATGCAGTCGACGAAATGCCGCTGCAGGAAGTACACGCAATCGCCGGCGAAGTTCACGTTCGCCCGTGCGTAGTCGAGATCGCGGCCCGGCTCGCCCAGCGGCTTGACGCGAATCGTGGAGTCCGCCGACATGGTGAGGTGGCCTCGGCTGGCGTCAATCCGCAGGCTGCCGAACGTGTATCGCGGATGCTCGGCCTCGACCTCGTTGTAGCGGTTCGCATCCCAGATCGCGGTCGCGCCGCTGGCAAAGGTCAACATCACCTGTCCCGCGTCCTCTCCTTTGATCGCGGGATTGAGGCGCCGAAGATGCGCGAACACGCTGACGACATCGCCGAGGAGATACCGGAACGTATCGATGAAATGGATGCCGGTCTCGTACACCAGCAGCCGCGGATACTCTCGAAAGAACGGCTGCCGCGCGAGATACGCGTCGTCGCTCCACCCATCCCCCGTTCGCATCGAGAACGCGAGGTGCGTGAAATCGCCGATGAGCCCGTCCGTCTGGATCCGCTTGATGGCCCGATACCATGGCTGCCAGCGGAAGTTCTCGTGCACCATGAATCGAACGCCGGCGGCGCGGGCGACGTCCACGATTCGCCGGCCGATCTCGTACGTCGGCGCGAGCGGCTTTTGACAGATGATGTGCACGCCGCGCTCCGCCGCATACCGGGACATCTCCTCGTGAGTCTCGGGAGGCGTGATGATGTCGACGAACTCCGGCTTCTCGCGATCGATCATGTCTCTCCAGCTCGCGTAGTACCGTGGAACGCCGTACTTCGCCAGGATCGGCGCGGCTTTGTCCTCGGAACGGTCGCACATGGCGACGATCTCGACCTCGGGAATGCGCGACCAGGCCTCGTACTGAAACGGCGCGAAGTATCCCGCGCCGATCGCAACGCCTCGCATGACACAAGCGTACCGCAATGCCGAAACCGCCGAGCATCTCGCCAGCCGATTTGACGCCGTTCGGTACGGGTCTTCACCGGCCTGAGTGCGTGGTGGTCGGCCGCGACGGCAGCGTGTACGTGCCGGACTGGCGCGGCGGTGTCACTCGAATCGCCGCCGACGGATCGCAGCGGACGTGGCTGGCAGACAAGCCGCCCGTCGAACTGCGGCCGAATGGCATCGATCTGATGCCCGATGGATCGTTCCTCATCGCGAACCTCGCCGACGCGGGAGGCGTCTGGCGGCTCCATCGCGACGGCACGCTCGAGCCGTTTCTCACGGAAATCGATGGACGGCCGCTGCCGCCGGCGAACTTCGTCGTTCGCGACGGCGATCGCACATGGATTTCCGTCAGCACCTGGCAGGTGCCGCGGCAGCAGGCCTGGCGGCCCGGCGCCGCGGACGGATTCATCGTGCTCGTCGATCGGAACGGCGCGCGGATCGCGGCCGATGGTCTGCACTACACGAACGAAGTGCGGCCGGATCCGAGCGGGTCTTTCTTGTATGTCGTCGAAACGTTCGGCCGCCGCCTCTTACGCCTTCGAATCGCCGCGAACGGCGACCTGTCCGCATCGGAAACCGTGGCGTCGCTCGGCCATGGATGTTTTCCAGACGGGTTCGCGTTCGATCGAACCGGCCGCATCTGGATCACGAGCCTGATCAGCAATCGTCTTCTGTGCCTGGATCATGGAGAGATCGCAACCGTCCTCGAAGACGTGAACGCTGAGTTCGTCGCAGAGGTCGAGCACGCGTTCGCCAACGGAGCGATACAGAAGGAGCACCTCGGACCGATTTCCGGTACGAGGCTGCAGCAGTTGACGAGCGTGGCGTTCGGGTCGAGCTCGAAGAATCTCTATCTCGGATCGCTCCACGCCGACTGCGTGTATCGGGTCAGCGTCTGACGACGACCAACCAGTCTTCCGTGGGGCTATCGGGCGGCTCGCCCAGCGCGACCGCAGCGCCGGCTTTCACCGACGTGAGGCTGCCGCGCTTCAACGCGCCGCCGTTCCGTGGATCGAACCAGCCGACGTTGAATTGCCCGGACGTCTTGGTCAGGTCGAGGCTCGTGGTTCCGCCCGACGGCAGGTAGACGAGGTAGATCTCGCCGTCCTTCGCGAAACACCATTTGCTGTTGTCGCCCACGGCGTTCCCCACCAGCACGTCCGCATTCGTCATCGTCCAGAATGGAACCTTGTTCGCGCGGAAGAAGTCGAGCGCGATGCGGCCGAAGTCCCAACTCTTGTCGCGGCTCCGCCAATCTTCGGCGACGAGATCGTTTTCTGGCAGCGTGTAGCCGAAGTAGTACTCGACGCCGGCACCGCCGGCCATCAGGTTTCCCCAGAGCGTCATCTTGCGAATGTCGTGGATCGATTGAATGGCGTTGCCTTTCGCGTCCTTGCCGGTGAAGCCCTTGTACCCGGGATCCGGAGGAACGCCGAGGAGCGAGGAGCCTTGTTCATCGTTGGCCACGACCCACGGCTTGCCGGCCTTTCGCGAAGCCGCGATCCACGCGAGCGTCCGCTCGTGAACGGCGGACCACGCATTCTGAAGCGAGGCGCCCGTCAGCAGCGATTGTTCGCCGACGAGCTTCGCGTAGACCTGTTCCTGCTGATTCGGGTAGGTGTGGACGACGATGTGGTGGCGGTAGGGATCGAGATTGGCGATGTAGGCCGACATGGCGCGCTGCTGCTCCGCGGTCTGGGCATTCTCCTCGCCCAGGTTCCAGTTCAACGCGAGCGCATGGCCGAACCGCGCGATCAACTCGCGCAGGTAGAGCTTCCGCTCCGGTCCGAGATCGCCGCCGTCGAGTGACTTGTCGTTCTCCGTCTCCTGCAGCTTGAAGTGGAGGTAGAGACCCTTTGCCTGCGCGTGATCGAAAGCGATTTGCCACTGATCGAGCTTCGACGCGTCGTAGTGGAGCTTGTCGTCTCGCGACACGAACGGCCACACGTTGTCGCCATCGCCGCCGGCGTTGTAGGTGAGGAACGACATGGCGTTCACGCCCTTGGACGACAGATAGTTGATCGCGCCGATCAGTCCCTTCCCTTTGCCGACCTTCCAGACTGGATCGCCATTCGCCCAATCCTCGACGTGCGGCTGGTATGCGTGCACCGGCACCGCGGGCTTCATCGTCTTCGTGTCGTCGAAATCGGCGTACGCCAGAAGCGTCTCCGGCGAATCAGGCCCGAGCTTCAGGAAGTACTCGCCCGTGCCGGCAAACCGCAGATAGCGTGCGCCGACGTACTGCAGACGTCCGCGCGCGCGGAAGTCCGGCGCGGCCCTGTTCGTCGGGGCGACTTGAAAAGACCCGGCGAGTCCGTCGAGCGGCTGCACCGGCGCCGCGGTGCGGGCGGCGTCGGCGTCGATGGCCGCGTCCTTGCCACGCACGAAGTTGATTCGCCAGTTCCAGCGGCCCGCTACGTTGGGCGCGACGTGCGCTCGCCATTTGTTTCCGGCCTTGGCGGACGTGTTGGCGGCGTTGCCGTCGGCGGCGAAATAGCCGGGGACGTTGTATGTGGGGACGCCGGATTCGTGCGCGAACGTCACCGTCAGGCGGTAGTCACGGAACGGATTGGGATCGTCGGCCGTTTCCTCCGCCTGCGGACCGTCGAGCGTCAGCGTGACTTTGTGCCACTGCCGCAGTTCGCCGCTGATCGCGGCGGCCGGCGAGCCGGGCTGCCGCGCGGCGCCCGTCGACATCACCAGGACAGCCAGACAGATCACGCGCGCGTGGGATCTCATTTGCGTTCGTCATCGCTGGCTGGCGCTTGCGATGTCGGCCACGCCGGCCGACAATCTCACGATCACCGGCTCGGTGGCCAACATCATCGTGGTCGAGCGCGCCGCCGCAGAAGGCGAGCAGATCTGGCTGGCTACTTCTTCTTGACGCCGAGCTCGTCGAGCTTCTTCACCATCACCTCGCCCGCCGTCGCCGTCGTCGGCGACTTGTCGATCGCGAGGATCTTCGCATCCGGACCGATGTAGAACGTCCAGCGGGCCGCGAACTGGCGATCCGGAGGCACGTCCGTACGGATCACGCCGTACGCCTTCGCGATCTCCTTCGAGGGATCGGCGAGGATTGGAAAGTCCGCGTCGTGCATCTGCGCGAACTTCGTGTTGTCTTCGAGGGTGTCGACGCTCACCATGAAGTAGGCGATGTCGTAGGACTTCAGAATTTGGCTGCTCTCACGGAGCGATTTGCACTCCGCCGTTCAACCACCGGTGAAGGCTTTCGGGAACCACGCCAGCACGACGGTCTTCCCCTTGTACGCCGCGAGCGAATGCACCTTGCCGTCGGAGCCCGGAAGCTTGAAGTCCGGCGCCCGGTCGCCGACGTTCAACGCTGCCGAGTACTGCGGCGGCGCTTGTGGCGCCTGCGGCTGCTGCGGGGGTTGACCCTGCGCTGACACGGCCATCCCGAACGAGGCCAGCGCGAGGCCGGCGAGCATCTGGACGGTCGATGACTTTGACATGCGCATATCGTAGCAAAAACGGGGAAATCCGGCTGGTGAACATTGACAACCAGGCTGCCGGCGGCCTACTGTAATACATAACTAGCTTATGCCTAAGGAAACAAGGGTCCCGCCTGGGACGCTGATGATGCTGGTGCTGCGGGTGCTGGCGCGGCAGCCGCTGCACGGCTACGCGATCGCGCAGCGCATCCATCAGCTCGCGTCGGACGCGCTCCGCGTCGAGGAGGGCGCGCTCTATCCCGCGCTGCAGAAGCTCGTGATCAAAGGGTGGGTGAAGTCCGCGTGGCGCGAGTCGGAATCCGGACGCGACGTCCGCGAGTACCGAATCACGGCGAGCGGACGGCAGCAGCTCGAGAGAGAGATGACGCAGTATCGGCGAACCGCGCGCGCGATCGACTGGCTGCTGGATAAGGCGTGAGACCGTGGCGATCATCGGTGAGTGGCTCCGTCGTCTCGGGTTCCTGCTCCGGCGCAGACGCTTCGAGGACGAGCTGCGCCGGGAGATGGACGCGCACCGCGCGTTGATGGAGGAGCCGCGCGACTTCGGGAACGCGCTGCGTCTGCGCGACGAGGCGCGGGACGCGTGGGGCTGGAACTGGCTCGACGATCTCGTGCGCGACGCGCGCCTGGGATTGCGCACGCTGCGGCGCAGTTCCGGCTTCACCGCCGCCGCCATCGTCACGCTTGCGCTCGGGATCGGCGTCAACCTCGGCATGTTCAGGCTGGTGGACGCGCTGCTGCTGCGGCCGCTCTACCCGCGCAAGGATGGAGTGGTGGCAGTGTTCGGCCGAGCCACGTCGCCGTCCGGAGAATACAGAGGCGTTTCCTACCCGAACTATCGCGATCTTCGGGACGGCACGTCGCACATCTTCGCGAGCCTCGCGGCGGTCACGCCCACGTTCGTCGGTTTCGACAGCGGCGAGGGCACCCGCCGAACGCTGGCCTCGTCGGTGACCGCCGACTACTTTCACATCTTCGGCACGCCGTTGGCTCTCGGGCGGCCGTTCATTCCGGAGGACGAACGCAGCCGCGTCGTGATCGTCAGCTATCGACTCTGGCAGAGGCGAGGCGCAGATCCGAGCGTTCTCGGAGGAATCGTCAGAATCAACGGCGACGCGTACGCCATCGTCGGTGTGGCTGCAGAAGGATTCGCCGGCGAGAGCATCCCGGGACCGGAGATCTGGCTGCCGTTGAACAGCCAGCGCCTCACCGCGCGCGGCGCGCATCACTTGGGCGTCATCGGGCGGCTCAGAGACGGCACGTCGGTCGAGAGCGCGGCGCCAGCACTCGCGACGGTGGCCCGGCGGCTCGAGCAAGCATTTCCCGACGTCAATGCGGGCTTCACCTTCGAGATCTCTGCGCCGACGCGCCTCATGTTCATGCCCGGTCCGGGCACCGGCGGCATGACTGCAATGATCGCTCTGCTGTTGATGATCATGCCGGGGATCGTCCTGCTCGTCGCCTGCCTGAACCTGGCGAATCTGCTTCTCGCTCGCGGTCACGGGCGTCGTCAGGAATTGGCGATCAGATCATCGCTCGGCGCCGGCCGATGGCGACTTACCAGGCAGATGCTCGGCGAGGGGCTGCTGCTGGCGGCGGCCGGTGGCGTTGTAGGGCTGCTCCTCTCGACGTGGGCGACGCGGTCGCTCGTGACATCCATAGGATCGATACTCCCGGTCGCCCTCAGTCTTCCCGCGCTCGATCTGGATTGGCGAATCTGTGTCGCGACGGTGGCGTTCAGCCTGACCGCGACGATCGTCTTCAGTGCCGCGCCCGCATGGGCCCTCGCAGGCCGCGCAATCGTGACGAATCTCAAGCAACAGCCGGGACCGGAGAGATGGCAGCGGCTTCGCGGCCTGAGGATCAGCAACGCGCTGGTCGTGTGCCAGGTTGCGCTCTCGCTGCTGCTGCTCGCAACCGGTGGTCTGTTCCTGACGAGCGCGCTCTCCGCCGCGTCGGCCGATCCCGGGTTTCGCATCGACGGCGGATTGGTCGTCCAGATCGATCCGGATCTCGCGGGATTCGACGATTCCGAGTCGCGGGAAGTGCATCGCGCGCTCGTGGATCGGTTGCGGCGCGTGCCTGGCATCGAGTCGGTGACGATCGGATCGGGTCAGCCGTTTTCGTCGACGGAGGAAAGCCGTCGCGTTGCGCCGACTGGCGCCGCCGACGCGGAATCGCAGGGCGTCAGCGCCGTGTTCAACGCCGTGGGCCGCGACTACGCACGCACGCTTGGACTCTCAATGCTCGGCGGACGGGACTTCAGCGAGGCCGAAATGACTCCCGGCACGTCGGAGCCGGTCGCGATCGTCGACGATGAGCTCGCGCGGCGGTTGTGGCCCGGAGAAGACGCACTCGGACGCTCGATCGTGTTTGGCGACGCACGACGAGCGGAAGCCGGCCGGCCGATGCGAATCGTCGGCATCGTCCCGGCGGTGAAGCACTCGCTCGGCGATCCCCAGCCGTATCCTCACGTCTACGTGCCGCTCGGGCAGCACTTCGAGAGCGCGATGACGCTGCAGCTTCGGGTCGGCGCCGGCACCGAACGGGCGATGCTCGCGACGGTCGCGCGTGTCATTCGAGACGTCGACGGACGAGTACCTGTTCTCCGTCTCGGAACATGGCGGGATCATCTCGACCAGAGTCTCGACATTTGGATCTATCGCACGGGCGCGAGAGTGTTCGCCACGTTCGGAGGAATCGCGCTGCTGCTGGCGGTCGTCGGCGTGTATGGCGTCAAGTCGTACGTCGTGTCGCGCCGTACGCGCGAGTTTGGCATTCGAATCGCGACCGGCGCGCATCCGCGTGCCCTCTTGTGGCACGTGCTGAGAGAAGGCGGCCGCACCACGGCGATCGGCGTGGCGATCGGCGTGCTCCTGGCGCTGGGCGCAGGTCAGATCCTTCGAGGATTCTTGTACCAGGTGAATGCCGTCGAACCGATCGTGCTGCTGATCGCGCCGCTGATCCTGGTGGCCTCTTCGCTCTTGGCGTCATTCGTTCCGGCGCTGCGCGCGACGAGAGTCGATCCGATCGTGGCGCTCCGCGCGGAGTAGAAACGCTGGACTCAGACTCGACTCAGACTCGACTCAGACTCGACTCAGACACGTGCCAGACTCGATTCTGAATCAGATCCGACTCCAACCGGTGTCTGAGTCGAGTCTGACCTGAGTCTGAGTCGAGTCTGAGTCGAGTCTGCGCTCAGTCCCCGAACGCCTGCGCGACGCCCAGCGCGAGCGACTTCGTGTCCGCGAACGAAATGTTCGTCATCACCGCGACGACGAGGCCGCGTTCGGGAAACGTGATGACCGACGTCGTGCCGCCGATGAAATCCACTTTGGTGCCGTGGCCCGCCATCCTCGTGGGCTGGCCGGCGAGCGAAACCGTTTCGAGGCTCCAGCCGAGACCGTAGTCGATCTGCTGCCCCGACGTGAGACGCTGCGGCGTCTGGAGCGTTTCGACGGTCGCGGGCTTCAGCAGCGTCCCGCGATTGATCGCGATCAGGAACCGCGCGAGGTCGGACGGCGTGGACAAGAACGCGCCGGCGCCCGCGAAGCACGAATGGTCGCCTTCGCGCGCCAGTTCCGGCCCGTAGCGATTGTCGCCCGCGAACCTCGGAAAGTAGAACGTCGCGCGATCCGGTATCGGCTCCGTCGCGGAATCGACGATCGTGTCCTCCATTCCCAGCGGCTCGAAGATCCGCTTCTGCATGAACGTGAAGAAGGGCTGGCCCGCGGCCGTTTCGATCGCCGCGCTCACGAGGATCCAGCCGTAGCTCGCGAAGCGGTACTGCGTGCCTGGCTCGAACAGCAGCGAGTTCTGCGCAAAGCGCTCGAGGCCGTCGACCGTGCGGTCGCAGCGCTTCGACAGCGGCTCCTCGTCGCCCTCGTCGCCTCTGATGCCTGCCGTATGCGCCATCAACTGGCGCAGCGTCACGGGCCACTGCTTCTTCGGGAATTCAGGCACGTACGTCTGAATTGCTTCGTCGAGCTTCAGTTTGTCGCTCTCCAGCAGCAGTCCGGCGGCGGCGGACGTGAGCACGATCGAGGTGTTCGCGGTCCTGAACCGCAGCTCTGGCGAAACGGGGGCGTGGCTCTCGAGATCCGCCCAGCCAAAGCCTTCGGCCCACACGATCTCGTCGCCGACGCCGACCGCCACCGAGATTCCCGGCAGGTTTTGGTCGGTGACGCCCGCGCGGACGGCCTGCCGAGCTTTCTCCACCGCGCCCGCCCACTTCGCGGACGGCGCCGAATGCGTCACGGATCGCACCTCCTGCGGGTTGGGGTGCAGCGGCGTCGCGGTGAGGCTCATGTAGGCGAAGAGCCCCAGAAGCGCCGCGATGAACAGGCCAACGCCCGCGAAAGCCACGGCGAGCCAGATGTGCGTTCGACTCTTCAACACGCTCCTCCAGGTTCGATGGACTTACTTTACGATACAAAGTTCTCTGTGTAAAACCCAGCGGCGTTCCAAGGGGGGCTTGACATCGTTTTGCGCAGCCGTATACTTTGTATTGTAAAGTATGCGTATCCTCAGAGCGGCCCACCTCGGCATGTGCTTCGGCGTCCGCGACGCCATCGCCCTCGCGCTCGAGCACGCCGGCGCCGGCCCCCTCACGATTCTCGGCGACCTCGTCCACAACCCAACCGTCCTGAGCAGCCTCGAGGCGAAGGGCATCGCCGTCGAGCAGGACCTCTCGCGCGTCAAGACGCCGACCTTGATGGTGACGGCGCACGGCACGTCGGAGAGAACGCTCGCGCGGACGCGCGCGCTCGGGCTGACGGTGGTCGAAGCCACGTGCCCGCTCGTACGCGTCGCGCACCGCGCCGTCGCGGTCCTCGCGCGCGACGGCTACCACGTCGTCATCGTCGGCCAGCGCGATCACGTGGAAGTGCGCGGCCTCACCGGCGATCTCGATCCCGATCGCTTCGACGTCGTGCTCGAAGACGACGATGTGCTCGCGCTCGACGAGCATCCACGCTTCGGCGTGGCGGCCCAGACGACGCAGCCGCTCGAGAAAGTGCGGCGCCTGGTCGAGCTGATCCGCCAGCGGTTCCCGCGATCGAGCGTGCGCTTCCTCGACACCGTCTGCAAGCCCACCAAGGAACGCCAGTCCTCGGCGATCGAGATGGCGCGGCAGGCGGACGTCGTGATCGTCGTCGGCGGCCGATCGAGCAACAACACGCGCGAGCTGGTCAAGACCTGCTCGCGCTACTGCTCCCGCGTCCATCACGTCCAGACCGACGCGGACGTCCGGCCCGAATGGTTCGATGACGCACACGTCGTCGGATTGACGGCCGGCACGTCTACGCCGGACGACGTCATCGATCGCGTCGAAGCGCGCATGCGGGGCGTCGCGGCCCTCGCGGAGGTGCGGTGATGATCGGCCACTTCTCCGAGCGAATGCGCTGGACGATCGTGATGGTCTTCGCGATCGCGATGGCCTGGCTCGAAGCGGCGAGCGTGTTCTACATTCGGGCGCTCGTCGGTCGGATCGAGCCGTACCAGTCGAACCCGCTGCCGATCAACGACGCGCTGGGCTACGTCGAATTGTGGCGCGAAGCGGCAACGCTCGTCATGATCGCGACGATGGGTCTGCTCGCGGGACGCACCTGGCGGCGCCGCGCGGGCTACGCGGCGCTCGCGTTCGGCGCATGGGACATTTTCTATTACGTCTTCCTTCGCGCGATCTCCGGCTGGCCGAGGACGCTCTTGGATTGGGACATCCTGTTCCTGCTGCCGCTGCCATGGTGGGGACCCGTGCTCGCCCCGGTCAGCATCGCGCTGCTGATGATTCTGTGGGGCACCCTCGCGACGCAGGCCGCCGATGATGCGGCGGAGGCTCGCTGGTCGTGGGCGCTCGGCGGGGCCGGCATCTTCATCGCGCTCGGCGTCTTCATGAGCGACGCCTGGGAAGCGCTGCCGCATGGCCGCGACGCGATCCTCCGAGTGCTGCCGACGACGTTCAACTGGCCGCTGTTCTCATTGGCCTTGCTGCTGATGGCGTCACCGGTACTTCATCAGCTTGCCTCGTTGCGCCGTTACGCGGCGTCGGCGCGGCAGCCCTCGCCCGTAGCGGACTGAGTTAGGGACAGCCCATACGCCGGCGCCCCGCCTTGCCCGCCTCTCCAGGACATTTCTGTCCGTTGAACGCGGTTTGAAGTTCATCTGAGCCAGTTTTGAGATCGCTTTGAGGACTTTCACGCCGCCCGCCGCCTAGAGTCGAACCCTGATTCGCCCATTTGAGGAGGTTCACGTGAAGACTGCGCCGGCATTACTCCTTGCCGCTCTAGCCCTCGTACCAGTGGCTGCCTCGGCCCAACCGGTCGAAACCGAGCAGGCCGGCGTGACCGCCGAGCTCCTCGAGCTGCGGCAAAGCGGCGGCGCGCTGCGCCTCGCCGTCCGCTTCGCGAACAGCGGGACGGACACGGCGAACTTCAACGCATATGAGGTCAGCCGCCTCGTGCTCGTCAACGCGAAGTCGAAGAAGAAGCACCTTCCAATCAAGGACGCAAACGGCCGCTGGATCGCCGGCCCGATCGGCGATGACATCGACGGCGGGCGCATTCAGCTCAAGATCCCCGCGCGACAGTCAACGGTCGTCTGGGCGTACTACGAGCCGGTGACCGTGGGCGACGTGATGAACGTCGAAGTGCCGCACGTGTTCCCGTTCGAGAACGTGCCGGTCACGGAGGGTGCAAGCAAGGCCCTGTCGAGCAGCACGGCGAAAACGACGCCCGGCGGAGGGGTCGCGACCGTTGTCTCCGCAAAACGTGGTGATCAGGTGCTGAACGTGCGCCTGAGGCTCACGCCCGAGAAGGGGCAAGCGGAGCTGCTCGATGCCTATCTCAGGTTCAAGCACGTCTATCTCTTCGACCCGGTCGCGAAACGAAAGTATCCGCTGGTCAAGGACACCCAAGGGGACTTCCAGGCAGCACCCATTCAGGTCCGGGGGGATGGCGGCAGCTTCGTCTTCGACTGGAGGAAGACGACGCTCGTCAGCCTCACGTTCCAGGCGCCGCCGGATTCGGTGAAGCGGGCCGATCTGCTCCTGCCTCAGTTCTTGCCCGTCGAAGGAATCGCGATCGAAGGCCTCGGCGGAGCCGCGGAGATCGGCATTGAAGCAGCGGGCAAGGTCCTCGGGCTCGAAGCGGCGATGAAAGAGCTCAAAGCCGAAGAGACGAGCACGGAGATCAAGATCGATCTCGCGGCCGACGTGCTCTTCGACTTCGACAAAGCAGAGATCAAGAAACAGGCGGAGCCGGCGCTGCGGAACCTCGCCACGGTGCTGAAGGCAAATCCCGGCGCGAAGGTCGCCATCGAAGGACATACCGACGGCAAAGGTGCCGACGCCTACAACCAGACGCTCTCCGAACAGCGCGCCGCGAGCGTGAAGCAATGGCTCGTCGCGAACGCGCAAGCGGACGGTGGAACCATCACGACGCGCGGCTGGGGCAAGACGAAGCCCGTTGCGCACAACGCCAAGCCAGACGGCTCGGACGATCCGGATGGGCGCGCGAAGAACCGGCGCGTCGAGATCGTCGTGCGTAAGGGAGCATGAAGATTGGCGAAGCGAAGCAACGTCAGCATGAGTCCCGAAGTCGCTCGCGCGCTCGACTCCATCTGGCGTTTCGTCGTCCGCGCCGCGCGCTATCTCGGCCCGCTGCTGTGGGAGACGGCGATCTACGTCTGGCGGCTCGTACTCGATGTGATGACCGGTCTGCGCGTGCTCCTCATGCACTGGCGCGCACGCCGCAATCCCGCGCGAGCGAGCGAATACGCCGACGAGCGGAGCGCACTTCGCGCCCGGCGCGCGGAGCGCTGGACGACGTGGCGCGGACAGACGACCGCAAGACGGATGGAGGTTCGATCTGCTGCCGCAGTACTGGTTGCGATCGCGTTCGTCGTCGCGCGCGCGCCGGGACAGCCAATCTCTCGTCCGGATGCCGTACCCACGACCGCCGCGGAAGCCGGCACGGTCGATGTGCGTCCGCCGGCCGACGCGCGTCCGGAAGACATCAAGCCGCCGGTGGACGCGCGGCTGATCGTCGCCGATTTCGCTGCCGATCGTCAGCGGCTTCGTCCGGGTGAATGGACGCTGCTCCGCGAACCGCTGGTCCTCGAACGCGGCCGCATGGGTACGTGGGACGACTTCAGCGTCGCGGCGCCGATTGTGATGAAGGAGGACGGGCGTTATCGGATGTGGTACCGCGGCTGCCGTCTGGCAATGCGTGAACATGCATGCGCGATCGGCCACGCGACATCTCCGAACGGCATCGTCTGGGAGAAGAGAGCGGAGCCGGTCTTCGTGCCCGGCGATCCAGCGCTGCGCGACAACCTCGAGGAGATCGCCGTCGTCAAGGCCGGAGGGCGTTACTTCCTGTGGTACTCCGCCATGGCGAATCCGTTCAGCGGTCGACGACGTGCGACGCTGCACCTCGCGACGTCGCCGGACGGCCTCGCCTGGACCGACGAGGGACAGGTCTTCGAGGGCAAGCCCGCCGTCACGATGATCATTCAGCACAGCGCCTTCCATGACGGTCAGCGGTTTCACCTGTGGTACGCAGCGAAGGTCGCAGACGTCACCAAGTACGCTCTGCAGCATCTTTCGTCGCAGGACGGCAAGGCGTGGACGGAGATGGGCGGCACGCTGTTGGAGGATCTGGAGCGCTCGCTCTCGTTCGATTCAGGCCGCCTCGTGATCCGGGCGCGCGATGGAGGCGGATTCCGAGCGCTCTTCGCGCGCGAACCCTACAGACGGCCACCCACGCTGGGAGCGTTGGCTTCGGAGGATGGGACGATCTGGACGACCGATCCCGCCACCGAAGAAGCGCTGAAAGCGTGGCCCACCGACGATCGTGGCATCCAATCGCTCAGCGGCGTATGGGACGCGGACGGACTGTGGATCTGGATGGACGTGCGGTCGCCGCGCGACGAGATGCAGGTTGGCGTCGCGTTCAGGAAGGCAGGCTGATGACGCTCCACAATCTGCACGTCCGGCAGGCCGCCACGCTCTGCGGAGCCTTGGCTCTGATCATCCTCTCATCCGCGGACGGCGTGCGCACGCAGACTGCGGGTCCGGGGCGCGTGATTTGGCGTGGGGTGATGACCGAGATGACGTCGAGCCCGGCGTGCGAGGAGCAGGTCGTGCAGACCTTCGAGTTCGAGGGCTACGAGCGCGAGGGCGAGACGACGTGGCAGTCGCGGAAAGTGACATGGAACCAGGGCATGACGTGCGCGAAGGACGTGATGATGCTCGTGGACGACGACGGCGACGTGACCACGCCGCCGCGCCGCAGGCTCGGCCCGTGGAGCGCAAGCTGCGAGAACAAGGGCGAGGCCGATCTGCAAGCGACGCCCGATCCGTCCGTTCGGAGCCGGTGTCAGGAGACCCCGCGCCTCGGCTTCATCAGCGCGCGCACGTTGCCCACGCTCGGATGGACCGGCCCGCGGCCTGACGATCAGATGCGCGACGGTTGTGCGTTCAACACGCGCAGCCGGACGATCGGCAGCGACGGAACCGTCGGCCTCATCACCGTGTCGATCACCGTCTCGCGCGGGCAGCCGGACGCGGTCGTCGAAGTGGATCAGCGCGAGTACGACGCGTTCGTGCCGGAGCCTGGCAAGACGCTGACGTTCACGGCGCGGAGCGCACGCCCAGCGCGCTTCCGCTTCGAGCTCGAGCGCGACGGCACATCACGCTTTCCGGGCTATGCGACGAACGCCAATGTCGACGATGCGTTCTTCACGAAGTACAACCTCCATCGGCTGCGCGGGCAGTACCCGAACGACGGGCCGGATTTCGTCTTCTATCCCTCGAACTTCGCCGAGACCGAATGGGCCCGAATCGACCAGACTTTCCTCGAGAGCAGCGCCGCGCAAACGAGCGTCGCGGCCACCGTCACCGCGATGGATTACGGGGCGGTGGGCCGCCTGCGCGCGTACGTCGAGTCGGCGGACTGCGGTGGGTCGTGGCAGCCGATCGCGATTTCGATCGACGGTCAGCGGCGCGATGCCATCGACATTCCGCTGGACGCCGACAACAACCTGATCGCCGACGCGCTCGAGCCGTATCGCGGCCTCGATTCGAGCGTGGATGACGATGCCGAGCCGAAAGGCAACGGCATGGCCGGCGACGGCCTCACCGCGTTCGAGGAATACCGCGGGTTTCTGACGACGACAACGCCTTGTCCCGAGGCTACGACGATCGCGCACGCACGGACGCGACCGCGCAAGAAGGACGTCTTCGTCCACACGCTCGATCCGGAGTACATGCAGGCGGTCGAATCGTTTGGATGGTCGTCCGGCCTCGACGCTCACGGCATCTGCGAGCCGCACTATGTGAACAACGCCACGCGCGTCGTCAACTTCACGCTGCAGCACAGCGGCCTGCGACGGTGGGCGGGTCACGTGATCTCTCAGGAGGCGCCACAACACGGGCTTTGGCTCATCAACTATCAAAGCGAAGCGTGGCCGACTGGGATCGTCTGTACGAACGAAAGTTGCACGGACGATTTCACGATTGGACCGCCGGGGCTCGTCTACAACGTCAGGATCGACAAGAGTGATTTTCCTGAAACCACGGGCGCACGCTCCCGGTCCCTAGTCAAGCACGTCGTCCACGAGCTCGGACATGCCGTAGGAATTCCGCATCACAGCGACACGGTGACGAATTGGGTCGTCGTGAATGGAGGCCACCGGAACGTGGACGGACCACTCGTGATCGAGCCGGGCGGCGATTGCACGGATGCGCATGTCGCCAGCAATTCCAGGATTACTTCAGTCTTCATCCAAGAGAAATTTGTCGGCTGCTATGTGACGTGTCGCCTGGTCCGGCACGGCGGACAGAACAGCGGCGACTCGGCCTGTCCGATGCGCTACGCGTACGGAACCGTTCACGCGACACCGGGATCCAACGCGCGGTGGCACCATTACATACGCGACGCTGCAGGCGATCGAATTCCTTTCATGACCGGTGGTCCGTTCTTTTTGTACGACAACGACCGCGACATTCAGGGGACGGGCCAGTTCTGCCAGGCGAAAACGGGCACGGCGTTGAATGACGCCGCTCGCGGCAACCGCAACCATGCAGGCGAGGCGGTTCGTGTGTGCATCGATTATCTGGTCGTCAACGACGGCGTGCTTCCACGCGAGCGACGGTGATGTGGAAGTTCCTCGCGATCGCGGCCGGCGTAGTCATGCTGTCGATCGTTTTGTGGTTCGCAAGAACAGCGCGGCACGCCACTCCGGTGGAGGGCCTCATCGTTTCCCTCAGGGTGAACGGCGGAACAGAAACCACAATCGAGCGCGGTGAGCCGCTGCTGCTCGAAGTCTTCGTCGCCGGACACAGCGACACCGCCGACGCGCAGATCGGAAGTGCGTCGACACCGTGGTTTCGACTCATCTCCTTGCGCTCGGACGATGGTCGGCCGTTTCCTGCGGCGCCAACAATCCTCTCACCCGCGAGGCGAGTCACCCTCGGGCGCGATCGAGACGGAAGACCAGCCGTGGAAGAAAGTGACGGGACCGTCGCGCGGGTCGACGGCCGGCGTCACATGTTCAGCGTTGAACTCGGAGTGTCGCCCACCGTGACGAGGGATCTGTCTGTTGGCGCTCACCGAATACGCGCCGTCCTCGATGCCGGCGGAACGTCGATGCCGGTCACGATCCAGGTGATCGAACCCGTCGCCTCGAACGAAGCGAAAAGGCTCGAGCGCGCGAGCCGGTACTACCTCAGAACGGGGCAGCACGTGGAAGCGCGCGACGCCGCTCAGGTCCTGCTGAAGAACCGCCCCGACGATCCGGGCGGTCGCATTCTTCTCGGCGATGCGCTGCAGAGAATGGGAGACGGTCCGCGCGCCCTCGAGGAGTACATCAAAGCGCTCCGCGCGTTCAAAGCCGGTCGCGCCTTCTACGAAGATCACGAGCCGCTGCTCGACAGGATCAGACTTCTCGAACTCGGACTTGCGAAGGCCGGCAAGAGTCGACCGCTTCATGCCAGCTCCTCGAGTGAAACGCCTTGAATCGCAATTGGCCGGTCCTGGTTCTCATCCTCGCCGCGTTCACGGGCGAAGGCGGCGCGACGCAGAGTGCGGCGCCGGGGCGCGTGATCTGGCGCGGCGTGATGACCGAGATGACGTCGAGCCCCTCGTGCGAGGAGCAGGTCGTGCAGACCTTCGAGTTCGAGGGAGACGAACGCGAGGGAGAAACAACCTGGCGGTCGCGGAAGGTGACGTGGAACCAGGGCATGACGTGCGCGAAAGACGTGTTGATGTTCGTCGACGACGACGGCGATGCGACCACGCCGCCGCGCCGCAAACTCGGCCCGTGGAGCGCGAGCTGCGAGAACAAGGGCGAGGCCGATCTGCAATCGACGCCCGATCCGTCCGTGCGCAGCCGGTGCCAGGAGACCCCGCGCCTCGGCTTCATCAGCGCGCGCACGCTGCCGACGCTCGGCTGGACCGGTCCGCGCCCCGACGATCAAATGCGCGACGGCTGCACGTTCAACACCCGCAGCCGGACGCTCGGCAGCGACGGAACGGTCGGCCTCATCACGGTGTCGATCACGGTGTCGCGCGGTCACGTCGACGCGTCCGTCGACGTGGATCGCCGCGAATACGACGCGTTCGTGCCGGAACCTGGGAAGACGCTGACGTTCACCGCGCGGAGCGCACGGCCCGCGCGCTTTCGCTTCGAGCTCGAGCGCGACGGCACGTCACGCTTTCCCGGCTACGCGACGAACGCCAATGTCGACGACGTGTTCTTCCTCAAACACAACCTGACGCATCTGCGCGGGCAGTACGCGAACGATGGCGCGGACATGATTTTCGATCCGGAGCGATTCAGCAGCGTCGGCTGGTCGCGGCGCGATCTGCATTTCGTCGAGACACGCGCCGCGGAGATGTCGGCGCTCGTGCCGGTGACCGCGATGGACTACGGCGCCGTCGGCCGGTTGCGTGCGTACGTAGAGTCGGCGGACTGCGGCGGCTCGTGGCAGCCGATCAAGATCGTGGTGAATGGTCAGCCGCGCGACGCGATCGACATCCCGGTCGATGCCGACAACAACCTGATCGCTGATGCGCTCGAACAGTATCGCGGCCTCGACTCGGGAGCGGATGACGATGCGGAGCCGAAGGGCAACGGGATGGCAGGAGATGGGCTGACGGCGTTCGAGGAATATCGCGGGTTCGTCGTGCGAGGCGCGTCATGTCCGGTACCGCCCGAACCAGTCGACGCTGGCGAACCGTCCCCAGAGCCTTTCCCTCGGGAGGAGGGAGATCCATCGGACATCCCCGGCGTGGATGACGAATACCTGCGAACCGTTCCACAGCGGAAGGATTTGTTCGTTCACACGCTGGACGCGGAATTGGGGGCCGGACTGCGCGCGTTCGCGTGGTCCACGGATCTGAAGGTCCATGCCATCTGTGAGCCGCACTATGTGGACAACGACACGCGGATCGTCAACTTCACACTTCAAGCGGCGGGCATGCGAACGTGGCGCTCGAAACGAGTTTCGCAGGATGAGCCGCAGCACGGGCTTTACATGCTCGCGGTGGACTTCAGACCGCGCGAGGCACTTGCTATCGCCATTGCGGTGGATGAGACCCCAGACTACGACTCGGGGCTGATAGGGCCGCCGAGATTCGTTCGCTTCATCCTTGTTTACAAGCGTTCGCGCCGCGATGAGGTCATGGAGGCGCTCAACGCACGCCGAGCCGGTCGACCAATCCCGGAATCGGTCAACTACACACCCGTAGTCATGCACGAACTGGGACATGCGGTCGGCATCCCTCATCACGGCGACTCCGTGGAGAACTGGCGGCTCGTGTTCGGCAAAGGCAACGTGACGGCTCGCCTCAGCGTGTTTCAGCGGGCTGGCTTACCGCTCCTGACCCGAAGCACATCGGAAGATCGACTGAGAAACATCGCGGCAGGTGTGGAGGGACTAATCGTGGTTCCAGGGACAGACTGCCCTGACGTCGATCGCATGCACCGGGATGGACAGTTCGCAGGCTGCTGGGCCGGCGTCATCGCGCGACGCGGTCAGCAGAACAGCGGCAACTTCCACTGCCCGATGCGCTACGCCGGCGCGGACTGGTACGAGCCGCCTGGTTCGACAGCGAATTATCTCTGGACCGACGTCGTCACCGGGCCGACGCCAGACGGCCCCGATCGCATCAAGGTCGACGCGTGGGGAGGAAACCTCCTCAGGTACGACATCGACCGGGACCGAGAATTCCCGATGGGGAAATTGTGCACGAGCACACGCGGGACCGAGATCAACGCGTTGCCAGGAAGCCGGAATCACAACGGCAACGTCACGCGCGTACACCCGAATCGCAATGAAGACGCCGGACACGACAAGCCCTGCGTGGAGTTTCTCGTCGTCAACGACGTGGCCACTCGAGGGTTCCGATGGGATTGAAGCGTCGGACTGACGCGGCGCTCGTATTGCTCGCAGTCGCAACCTTCGCGATCGGGTGGATGGTCTGGACGGCTCGGAGAGAGACGCGATCGGAGCGGCTGGGACTAACGCTCCTCGTGAACCACGGGACGCGCGCGGAAGTCACGCCCGGAACGCCGCTCTTTTTCGAGATATCACTGACGAGCGGACCGTCTTCGGGAGACGTAGCGATCGGCAGTCGATGGCGGCCATGGCATCGGCTGGTTCGACTCGAAGCGAGCGGAGCGGGGATGCCGTGGGCGCTCACGATGGCGGGTACGCCACGTTCGTTGAGCGTCGTCAGAACCGCTGACGCGAGACCCGAGATCACGATACAGGCTGACTCATCGCCGGTTGCGCATCTCGACGCCGGCCGGCATGTGTACACACTGACCCAGGTTGCCTCGCCGGAGGCTACAGCGGCCGTTCGACCGGGTGCATATCGAGTACGTGGGGTGCTCGAAACGCCGCCGTGGATGCTGTGGGGATGGCGCGGCCGTAAGGTTTCATCGCCGGTGACGATCGTCGTGCGCGACGCCGCGAAGGCGGGCGACAAACGCGACGCCCTCGAGAAGCAGCGCCTCCAGCGAACCGCTGATTTCTACCTCGGCACCGAACGCTTCGCCGACGCAGAGAATGCCGCGCGACAGCTGATCGCTCAGGTACCTGATCAGGCAAACGCGCACGTCCTCCTCGGCGATGCACTGATCGCGCTGAAGCGCCGCGATGAGGCGCTCGCCGCCTATCGGCGCGCGATATTGCTCATTCCGCCTTCGTACGAAGAGCCCACGCTGCTGATGGATCGGATCAGGCTCGCGATGGAGAGCCCACGAAGGTAGCGATGAGAAGAGGAACCATGTTGAGAGATCATCACGCGCGCCTCCTTGCACTTGCCGCAGCCTTCGCGCTCGCGGCGGGATGTGGCGGCGAGAACACTCCGCCGGCGGCTCAAACCGGCGGCCAGCCGGCGGTCGCGCAGCCTGCGCCTCAGCCGACCGCGCCGCTCGCGCAAAGCCCCGCATCGGCAACGCCTGTCCCGGATGCGCCGACGGCAACCGACGACGACTACGACAAAGGCGCCGCCCTGGCCGCCGCTGGAAAGTTCACGGAGGCACGAGCCGTGCTCGAAGCGGCAGCGCAAAAGGATCCCGGCGAGGGTTCACTCGCTTCGGCCGTCGCCGTCCTGCGCGACGTCGACAGCGGCCGCATACCCGGCGACGTCGCTCGACGAATCTTCCGCGGCATCGATCATCACAACGCAAAGCGCTGGAAAGAAGCGCATGAGGACGTGAACGAGGCGCTGAAGTTGGCGCCGGAGTACCCGCGTGCCCACGAAGCCAAAGCGACGCTTCATGCCTATCAGGGTCAGTATGCGGAGGCGGTCGAGGCGCTCGACCGGGCGTTGGAGCTCGATCCGAAGTTCGCCGACGCGTACTACAACCGCGGCGCGATTCGGGCGGAGCTGAAACAATTCGACGCGGCGATCGCCGATTACGATCGCGCGCTCGAGCTGCGTCCGTCTTTCTGGCAGGCGTATCGCCACCGCGGATCCGCGTACAGCCACAAGAACGACGCGCAGGCCGCGGTCGACGACTACACCAAAGCGCTCGAGCTGCGTCCGCGCGATGTGGATACGCTGCTCATGCGCGGCATCATCCAGGCCGCCGTCGATCGATGGGAGCCCGCGATGGCCGATCTGACGAAGGTCATCGAGCTCGATCCGCGCAACGCCGCCGCGTACTACAACCGCGGGGTCGGCCATCAACAGAAGGGCGATCTCGATCGCGCCGTTGCCGACTACACCAAAGCCATCGAGCTCGATCCCGCGGATCCCGCGCCTTTGATCAATCGCGGGCTCGTCCATGCCGGCCGCCGCGAGTACGACCGCGCGATCGGCGACTACGATCGGGCGCTGAAAGTCGCGCCCGACTTCGCCCTCGCCCACTACAACAAAGGCCGGGTGTTTCAGGACACCGGACGCCAGCAGGACGCCATCGGCGCATATCGAACCTTCTTGGAGAAGATCGGCGCCGACGAGCCGTTGCTCGCCGCGGAGACTCGTCAGCGCCTCGCCGCGCTCGAGCGGCCGCGCGAGAAATGAGCTGGCGCGTCTTTCCCTGCAGCGGCGCGGACGATCAGAGTGCAGAGTGTGTTTTCACCGACATGCGCTGGACCACAGCTTAGCGACGGCTTCGTTGACGCTGCCTCCACGGGAGGAGTTGTTGGCAACGACAAATCCTTCTCGCCGATCGACGCTGAGTTGAAAGTGCGCGAACCAACCGGGGTTGGCGCCGGAATGAGTGAGGATCTTTTCGCCGTTGGACGAGCGGATGCCATACCCGAGACCGGCGTTCCGCGCATTCGGCTGCACTTCGATCATCGTTGAAATGGTCTGCCGCCGCAGTACTCCCCTGCCTGGCGGTTCGCCGCCGGGGCCCGCGACCGCGGCAGCGATGAATCGCGCGAACTCGGACACAGAGCAAATCTCGCTGCCAACGGCCTGACTCGCCAATTGCCGATAGCCCACTGATTGCCCGGCGTGATCGTACGGTATCGGCGCGCGGCGCTCCAGATCGGGCGTCCAGACCCATCCCAGAGTCGAGAGGCCCAACGGCTTCGCCACCTCGCGTTCCATGAAGGCCGCGAACGGCTCACCGCTGACATCCTCGATGATCATCTGTGCGATCACGTAGCCCCCGCCGGAATACACGACGGTCGAGCCTGGTTCCCGTTCGATGTACACGGCGCCATCGCTCTGGTTCTTGCCCTCCAGCACCTCGACGAGACTCGGCAGGTTGGCTCCCTGCTCGTAATCGGCGAACCCGTGCACTGACAAGCCAGCGGTATGACTGAGCAAACGCCGGGGCGTGACGCCATTGGGATCGAACTTCGTCGAACGAATCTGCCATCGCTTCAAATAGCGATTCGCTGGTGCATCCAAGTCGACCTTCCCTGCTTCGACCAGACGCATCAGCGCCCACGCCGTCATGATCTTGCCGTTGGAGCCGTGATTGAACACCATGTCAGGCCGCATCGGCGTTCCGGCCTGAAGGTTGGCAACGCCAAACGCTTTCGTCCACGCCACCTCGCCGTTCTTGATGTAGGACACGACTGCTCCGGGCACACGGGTGCTCGCTAGGACGGCAGGCATGTCTGCCTGCAAGCGAACGGCGAAGCAATCCTGTGGGCTCGCTTCTGCGCTCGCCCCGCTGGATGATCGTTGGTAAGGTGACGAATCGCCGCAACCGGCCCAGAGTGCCGCGGCGATGAGCGCGAGGAGATTCGTGGAGACTTTCATGTTTCCGGGATCATC
>DATBJJ010000036.1:0-10596 GCA_036556425.1 Vicinamibacterales bacterium | reverse complement strand
TTCGAACCGCGCGCTGGACGCGTTCCTCGAGGAATCCAGTTTGATGCCGCGGATCGAGCGCACCCTCGCGTCGATCGATCCGCGCTCGGTCGAGGCCGTTCGCGCGGCGTCCGGGGCCATCGCCCGGCTCGTCATCGAATCGCCGTTGCCGGCCGCGATTGCCGCCGATCTGGATCTCGCGATCGCGCATCTCCTTCCGCACCCCGTCATCGTCCGGAGCTCGGCGATTGGCGAGGACTCGACCGACGCGTCCTTCGCGGGACAACTCGATTCGATCGCCGACCTCACGACCGCCGCGGGCGTGCGGCAGGCGCTGCTGCAGGTCTGGGCTTCGCGGTGGTCGGCCCGGTCGATCGTCTATCAGCTCACCCGCGGCAAGTCGCTTGCCGGCATGGGCGCGATCGTGCAGCGCCAGGTCGCGTCCGCGATTTCCGGCGTGCTGTTCACGGAGTCGCCCGGCCGATCGACCGAGATGACGATCGAGTACTGCAGCGGAGCGGGCGACGCGCTCGTGTCTGGCCGCGTGAATCCGGGACGGCTCTCGATCGTGCGCGAGGACTTCCGTTGGTCGAAGCAGGCCGCGCTCGAAGAGCCCTCTTCCGCAGAGGCCCGCTTCGTCAACGACGTCCAAGTACGGTCGCTCGCGAGACGCGCGCTCGAGATCGAGCGAGCGTTCAGCCGGCCGCAGGATATCGAATGGACGATGGCCGGCGATGGACGAGTGTGGATCGTTCAGGCGCGTCCGATAACTGCCCGGCCTTCGTCCGATCGCTTCAAAGCGTACGTCGGCGAGGCCACGCGGCAGATCGCGTGGTCGAACGCGAACGTCAACGAGAACTTCCCCGAGCCAATCTCGCCGCTGCTCTACTCGATCGCGCGGACCGGGTACTACCACTACTTCCGGAACCTCGGCCGCGCGTTTGGCTTCTCGCGCCGGCGACTCGCGGCGATGGAAGAGCCGCTGCGGCAGATCATCGGCGTTCAAGGCGCGCGGATGTACTACAACCTGACGAGCATTCACGGCGTGCTGCGATCCGCGCCGCTCGGCGATCTGCTCGCGTCGTGGTTCAACCAATTCACCGGCGCGGAGGACACGACCGCTCCCGCCATCGTCAAGCGCCGGCGAACGTTGTCGAAAGCCGCGGAATACTGCGAGCTCGCGCTCATCGTCGTTCGCGCGATCTGGCAGTACGCGTTCGTCACGAGGCGAGTCGAGCAATTCGAACGCACGGTCGACGCGTTTGCTGCGCGGACGCATCCTGCACAACTGAAGGATCGGCCACGCCGCGCGCTGCTCGACGATCTGCGCGCGTTTCGTGACATTCGAAACAACCGGTGGAAGAACGCGTCGCTCGCGGATACGGCGGCGATGGTGTGCTACGGCGGGCTGAAGCGATCGCTCGGACGCGCGTTCCCGTCAGCCGATCAAGCCGCGCTTCACAACAGCCTGCTGAAGGCGCTGCCGAATCTCCCGAGCGGCATGCCTGCCGTCAAGCTGTGGGAGCTCTCGCGGCTCGTTCGATCCGATACGCGTCTGCTCGATCTGCTCGGCCACCAGTCGTCCGCCGAAGCGCTCGCCGCGATCAGACGCGAGCCGCAATTCGCACCGTTCGCCGCGGCCCTCGACCGGTTCCTCGAGGATTGGGGCTTCCGCCGCTCCGGCGAGCTGATGCTGACCGTGCCGAGCTTCCAGGAAGAGCCCGAGGCGCTCCTCGACATCATCAAAGCGTACGTCGGGATGGAAGAGGGATCGCCCGAGAATCATCTGCGATTGCAGCGGCGAGAGCGGCTCGCCGAGACCGAGCGTGTTGCCGCGGTGCTCCGGACGCGTTCGCTCGTGCGCGGGCTGCCGTTCCTTCACAAGTGGCATGTCGTGGCGGTGCAGCTGCGATGGACGCAGCAGTCGATTCTGCTTCGCGAGCGCGCGCGCCTGAAGCAGGCGCTGCTCTACAACCGCCTGCGGCGCATCGTGCTGGCGCTCGGCGAACGGCTCGTAGAGGACGGCCGGTTCGACCGAGCCGAGGACATCTTCTTTCTCACCGCGGACGAAATCGACGACGTCGTCACGGGGTCCGCGATGTTCCCGCACCATCTGCGCGAGCTCGTCGCGATGCGGCGCGCGGCGCAGCGGGACCTCGGCGCGTCGAAGCCGCCGGACTCGCTCACGATTCCCGATGGGGAGTATTGGCACGCTGAAAGTGGTCTGCCCCAGGCCGCCGGTCACCAGACCGCCGAGGGTCCGGCTGAAGCGGGACGCTACGAGACCGAGATGAACGGCCTCGGCGTCTGCGGTGGATCGGCGACGGCGCGTGCCGCCGTGCTGGACGACGTGAGCGACGCGCACCGGCTGAAGCCGGGCGATGTGTTGATCACGCGGCAGACGGATCCCGGTTGGGGCGCGGTGTTCCCGTTGATCTCGGGGCTCGTCATGGAGCGCGGCGGGATGCTCTCGCACGGCGCGATCATCGCGCGCGAATTCGGTATCCCGTCGGTCGTCGGCGTCGCAAACGCGACACGCGCGATTCCGCATGGCGGCCGCGTGCATGTCGACGGCGATCGCGGCACCGTGCGCGTGCTGTCGGAAGTCGAGAACGGATGAACGAAATGCTTTCTTACTGGAGCGAACGTTTCGGCCCGCGAGTCTTCGTGCCGGCGGCTGCGCTTATCGCGCTCGCGGCGCAGACAGGAACCGCGCTGGACCCGCTGCGCTGGATGATCGCGACGCCGATCGCGCTGTCGCTCGTCGCGCAGTTCCGGCTCTGGGACGACCTCGCCGATCGCGAGCGCGATCGCGAGACGCACCCCGAGCGGACGCTGGTGCGCGCCGAAAGCGTCGCTCCGTTCGCCATGACGTGCGCCGGATTGGCAGCCGTCAACGTCCTGCTGCTTCTCGCCTGGAACGGCCTCGCCGGCGCGGCCAGCCTCGCTGCGCTCGACGGTGCCGCCGTCGCGTGGTACCTCTGGCGGCCGAAGCGCCGCACCGCGTCGAGCGATCTCGCGCTCCTCGCGAAGTATCCAGCGTTCGTCGTCCTTCTTGCGCCCTCGCCGGCCTGGCCGCTTCCGTCGATCTGGATCGCCGCGCTCGCCACGTACGCCGGCGCGTGCGCGTTCGAGGCGTGGCACGACTCGTCCGGCCCGTTGCGCGTGTGGTTCAACCAATGACTGCCGCAATGGCGTTCGCCGCTTCTCCCACCGGCTTCGAAACGGTCCCGTGCTACTTGTGCGGGAGCACGCGGTGCGATCCGCTCGTCACCGCCCAAGACGATTTGACCGGCAAGCCGGGCACGTTCCAGTTCGTCACGTGCCGCGACTGCGGGCTCGCGTACCAGAATCCTCGCGTCACGCTCGAGCGCATCGGCGACTACTACGACGATCAGTACATCGCGCACAGAAAGAAGCGCGATTGGGGACCGCTGACGCCGCTCGTCGAGCGCGGTATGAACAAGCTCGACATCGACAAAGACCGCATCGTCAGCCGCTACGTCGAGCTGGGTCCGTACAGCTCAGTGCTCGACGTGGGGTGCGCCGTCGGCACGTTCCTGCAGCGCGTGCGCGAGGAGTACGGCTGTCGCGTCGCGGGCGTCGACTTCAAGGATCTCTCCTCGCATCCGTCGCTTCGCGGCGTCGAGTTCCATCGCAGCCTCTTTTACGAGGCGCTGCTCGCCCCGGATCGATTCGATCTCGTGACGATGTGGCACTTTCTCGAGCACGACTACGATCCGCTGCGCAGCTTGAGAACGGCGCGCCGCGTGTTGAAGCCCGGCGGCACGCTCGTGGTGGAGGTCCCGCGGCTCGATAGTCGAACCTTCAAATGGTTTGGCGATCGCTGGCCCGGGCTGCAGGCGCCGCAGCATACGGTGCTGCTCGATCGCGCGCATCTCCTCGAGATGGTCCGCCTCGCCGGCCTCGAGGTCGTCGACTATCTGCCGTATGGCGCGTTCCCGGCCTACTTCTACCTGTTCACCGGCGCGGCGTTCAAGCTCCTGAAGGGCCGAGGCCTGAATCTCGACGGCGTGATCTTTCCGTATTTCCTCGGCCAATTGATCGCATGGCCGATGCTCCTCTTCGAGCGCCGCCTGAATCTCGCGATGCAGACGGTCGTCTGCCGGAGGCCGAAATGACGCGCGCGCGCGTGCTCGGCACGATCGCGGGCATCTTCATCACGCTCGTCGCGATCGCGATGCTCCCGGTGGGTCTCGTGACGATGTTTCGTGCTCGACGCCTCTACGCCCTCGTCGTGCGCGGCACGGCGATCGCCGTGCTGCGTCTCTACGGCATTCGGATCCGCGTGCATCGCGCGAGTCCGTTCCCGCGAACGCAGACGGTCTACATTTCCAACCACACGTCCACGATCGATTTGTTCGTGCTCGTCGCGCTCGGGCTGCCCAACTGCCGCTTCTTCCTGAGCGGGTTCCTTCGGAAGCTCGTGCCGCTCGGCATTCTCGCGTGGATGATGGGCACGTTCTTCACGGTGCCACAGGATTTCCCCGAGGAGCGGCGCCGGATCTTTCAGCGCGCCGCGCGGACGTTGGCGCGCACGCGAGAGTCCGTCTACCTCAGCCCGGAAGGCGGACGAATCACGACCGGGGAGATCGGCCACTTCAACAAAGGCGCGTTCCATCTCGCGGCCGCGCTCCGCGCGCCGATCGTGCCGATGTTCATCCGGATTCCAGCGGAGAGCGATCCGGGACGCGGCTACGACGCGCGGGCCGGCATCGTCGACGTTCACGTCCTGACGCCGATCGACACCAGCAAGTGGAAGGTCGAGGACGCGGCCGCGAACGCCGAGCGTGTTCGCGCGCTCTTCGTCGAGGCGCACAACGGACTCTCAGGACGCACATCTCATGCAGCGTGACGCCCAGTCTGTCGTCGATATCCTGGCCTCGCGAGCGCAGGCCACGCCGGACGCGCTCGCGTACGGCTTTCTCGCCTCCGGCGAGCGGGACGAAGCGCGTCTCACCTGGCGCGAGCTCGATCGTCAGAGCCGCGCGATCGCGGCGGCGATCGCCGCACGCGTCGAATCCCGCGGTGCCCGCGTGCTGCTGCTCTTTCCGCCAGGCCTCGATTTCATTCCGGCATTCTTCGGTTGCCTTGCCGCCGGCGCGATCGCACTGCCCGCGTATCCGCCGTCGAGCCATCGCCGCGATCGCACGATTGCCCGGCTGCGAGGCATGGTTGCTGACGCGGGCGTCTCGCTCGTCGTCGCAGCGGAATCGGTGCGGGAGCGGCGAGCCGCGCTGGAAGAGCTCATCCCGGAGTTGGCGCACCTGGCGTGGGTGACGCCAAGCGAAATCGATCGGGATGCGCATGGCGACCGTACGATCAGCGGTCCTCGTGGGACTGACGTAGCGCTTCTGCAATACACATCGGGATCGACCTCATCGCCCCGCGGTGTCGTCGTCACCCACGCGAATCTTCTCGACAACCTCGCTCACGGCGCGAGGCTCGGCGGCTGCGATCCGACCTGCATCGGCGTCTCGTGGCTGCCGGTGAACCATGACATGGGTCTCATCGGCGGCGTTCTGCAGCCCGCGTTCAGCGGCTTCCCGATGTGGCTGATGGCGCCTGCCGCGTTTCTCCAGCGTCCGACGCGCTGGCTGCACGCGATCTCGCGCTTCGGAGCCACGCACAGCGCGGCGCCGAACTTCGCCTACGAGCTGTGCGCGCGTCGAGTGCCGGCCGCCGAGCGCGCGTCGCTCGACTTGAGTACGTGGCGCGTCGCCTACAACGCCGCGGAGCCGATCCGCATGAGCACGCTCGACGCGTTTCAGCGCGCCTTTGGTGAATGCGGCTTTCATTGGGAATCCTTCCGTCCTGCGTACGGGCTCGCCGAATCGACGCTGCTGGTCACCAGCGCAACGGACATCACCGCAGGTCCGGCCGCGCTGAACATCGATCGAGAGAGCGCCGGACTCGGACGCGTGGTCATGGATGCGGACGACGGCGAGCGCATGACGGTCGTGGGGTGCGGGAGCACGGCGAACGGCGTGCGAATCGCGATCGTCGATCCAGTGCGGCGCGTGCGCTGCGCGCCGGACCACATCGGCGAAATCTGGATCGCGAGCGCCAGCGTGGCACGCGGCTACTGGAACCGGCCCGAGGAAACCGCCGCGACGTTCGGGGCTCGTCTCGGCGACGAGGGACCGTTTCTCCGCACGGGCGATCTCGGTTTCATTCACGACGGCCGCTTGTTCGTCACCGGCCGTCTGAAGGACGTCCTGATCGTTCGCGGCCACAAGCACTATCCGCAGGATCTGGAGCTCACCGTCGAGCAGGCGTCGAACGTCGTGCGTCCGGGCTGTTGTGCGGCGGTCGCCATCCACGCGGCGGGGGCCGACGAACGCGTCGCGATCGTCGCGGAAGTCGACGCGCGCGCGGATCGCGCGGGGCACGACGCGGACGTCCACGCCCTGTCCCAGCAAGCGATCGCCGATATTCGACGCGCGATTCACGAGGTCCACGGCCTTCCTGTATGCGGCATCGTGTTCGTGCCGGCCGGCAGCTTGCCGCGGACGACGAGCGGCAAGCTGCAGCGGTTTCTCTGCCGCGACGCCTTCGTCGCCGGCGACCTCGACGCGCTGTGCCACTGGGTCGCGCCCGGCATGCCGTCGCCGGTGGCCCTTCGGAGAGCCTCGTGAGCCCCGCGTCGATCGCGACGCTCGCGGCGCGCATCGCGCGCGTTCCGGAAGGCGACGTGACGGCCGCGATGCCCTTTTCGCTGATGGGGCTCGACTCGGCTGGCGCGATCGAGCTCGCCTTCGCGATCGAAGAGATGCTTGGCGTCGATCTGCCGCCAGAGATCCTTTCCGAGTGTGTGGACGCGCGTGCGTTGGCGGCGCACATCGATGTCTTGCGCAAGAGTCGATGTCGCGAGGCAACCGACCCCTTCGACGACATGCTGACGGATGCGACCCTGCCGGACCATATTCGGCCGCCGGCCGCCGTTAGGCAGTCATCGTCGGCGGCGAGCCTCGCGGATGCGAATCGCATCCTGCTGACCGGCGCCACAGGGTTTCTCGGCCGATGGCTCGCCAAAACGCTTCTCGACGATTCCTCGGCCACGCTCATGTGCCTCGTCCGCGGCGGCCGCGGCGATTCGGCCGATCGTGTGTGGAGCGCGCTCGGGAGCGCCGGCGTCAGCCGCCAACGATTTGCGAAGCGGGTCGAGATCGTCGACGGAGATCTCGCGCTTCCCTCACTTGGTCTCGAGCCTGCGCGGATCGACGAGCTGTCGCGGACCGTGGATGCAATCTGCCACGCCGGCGCGATGGTGAATTGGGTGCTGCCCTATCGCGCGATGAGAGCGACCAACGTTGCGAGCACGCGCGATCTCCTCGCTCTCGCCGCGGAGCGCGGCGTCCCGTTCCACTTCGTGTCGAGCGTGTCGGTGTGCTACTCGACGCTCGCGCCAGCGTCGGTCGACGAGCGCTACGAGGCGCTCCCGGGGCTGCGCGGCCTGCACTTCGGGTACGCGCAAACGAAGACAATCGCGGAAGCGCTCGTCGTTGCCGCGGCAGAGCGCGGACTCCCAGCAACGATCTATCGGCCATCGTTCATCGCCGGTCACGGTGCGACCGGCGACTACAACCGCGACGACATCCTCGCGCGCACCGTCAGCGGCTGCGTACGGATGGGCGCCGCGCCCGATCTCGATTGGACGCTCGACTGCGTGCCCGTCGACACCGTCGCGCGCGACATCGTCCGACGATCGCGCGAGCGCGGCGTCATGCACCTCGCGCACGCGCGTCCGCGGCATTGGCGCGAGTGCGTCCTCTGGATGCGTCTCTACGGCTACGACGTGCGCCTCGTGCCCTATCACACGTGGCTGCGCCAGCTCGATCGCGAGACGTTGACCGATCGATCGCATCCGCTGGCGCCGCTGCGTTCGTTCTTCCTCGGCCGTCCGCCCGACGCGCACGGCCTCACGCTGCCGGAGCTGATGTTGAAGACCGGTCCGGCGAAAGCCGGCCGCTCCAGCCGCGGCGAGCCGGATCTCGATGCGTCGCTACTTCAGCGATACTTCGACGCGTTCGTCGAACGCGGCGACCTCAAGCCGGCGCGGCGAACCGGATCGCGCGCGGCCGAATCCGAGCCTCGGCTCGGCGCTGCGTTTTTCGCGGGCGCGCTTCGGCGCCCGATCGCCGACGTCGAGTACCGCGGCCGGCTGTCCGACCACAGCATCATCAGCGAGCTGACGGCGTGGAGCTCCGGACGTCCCACCGGACTTTTTCAGTATCGGTTGCACGAGTGCGACGCTGCGGGTCGCACGCCGAGCGACGTCGTCGTCAAGATCAAGCCGTCGGACGAAGTGACGATCGCGGTTGGCGAAGCTCTGGCGCGGCTGTGCGACGACTCGTTGGGCGAAGCCTATGAGAAGTGGAGCCGGCGAATCGGCGTCGCGTCCGGCCACACTCGCGAGCTCGCGCTCTACGCGCAGCAAGACGCGCGCTTTTGCCGTCATACACCGCGCGCGCTTGGAAACGTCGCCGACTGTGACGCGCACACATGGACGCTCGTGCTCGATCGGATTTCAGGCGCCACGCATCAGGACTCCGTGGATCGACCTCAGCTCTGGACGCCGCGCCACATCGAATGCGCGATCGACGGGCTCGCGGCGCTGCAGTCGATCTGGTTTGGACGCGAGGCCGAGCTCCGCGGCATGCCGTGGATCGGCTACGTCGCGCGCGCGGACGACATCGCGGAGATGTCCGATCTGTGGCGCGCGCTCGCCGCGCACGCGGCGCCTCGCTTTTCCGCGTGGGCGGATCCGGCGATTGGATCGATCCAGCGAACGCTGATCGAAGAAGTCGATCGCTGGTGGCGTCCGCTCGAGACACTGCCGCGGACGCTGATTCACAACGACTTCACGCCGCGGAACATCTGCCTGCGCGGCGGCGCGCTCTGCGCGTACGATTGGGAGCTCGCCGCGGTCGGCGTTCCGCAGCACGACCTCGCCGAGCTTCTCTGCTTCGTGCTCCCGCCGGACGCCTCGCGCGAGACCGTGCATCACTGGATCGATCGTCACCGCCGCTCGCTCGAGCGCGAAACCGGAACGTCGCTCGATCCCGCCGAGTGGCGCGCCGGCTTCCGGGCGTCGCTGAGCGATCTGATGCTGAATCGCCTGCCGATGTATGCGCTCGTCCATCGCGTCCGTCCGCAGTCATTTCTGCCGCGTGTGATCAGAGCGTGGAGGGCGATTTATGAATTCTCTTGATGCCGGGGCTCGGAATTCGGGGCTCGGGGTTCGGGAATCGGGGCTCAGGGCTCGGGAGTCGCCGCTGGCTTCGATTCACATCTCGAACGGGCTCACGTATGCGTCGCTTGCGTGCGGCATCCTGACGATCCTGGCGGCGATGCGAGGCAGCGCCGCGGGGGCCGGCGCCTTCCTCGCCGCGTCAGCGCTCGCGGACACGTTCGACGGGCGGTTCGCGCGGCTCTTCCGGCGTGATGCCGCGCGCGAGGCGATAGGCGTGCAGTTGGACAGCCTCTCGGACGCCGCAGCGTTCGGCCTCGCGCCGATTGCAGCCGTCAGCATTCTGCTCGGCGCGCGCGGAGACGGCATCTGGATCGCGTGGTGGATCGCAGCGATCGTGTACGCAGGCTGCGCGCTGACGCGGCTCGCGTTCTATAACGTGTCGCACGCGCCGAACGACACGCGCGGCTTCGTGGGAATCCCCACGCCGATTGCCGCGCTGGTGTGGTCGTCGATCCTGGCGTTCGGCACGAGCGCCGTAAGCGCGTCAGCGGCGGCGACGCTGCTCGGACTCGCGATGGTTGCGCCGATTCCAATACGACGCCCCGCCGGCGCCGGGCTCACGATCTTCGCGATGTGGCCGCTGACGCTGCTGGTCGTGCACTGGGTCAATCTGTGACGATCTCAATTCGACCCGATGGCAAACAAATGCTTTTGCCCTCTGACGAACATCGTCCGGCCGACGAGCGCGGGCGTAGCCATGAGCGGCTCGCCCATCGGATTCTTGGCCAGCAGCTCGAACGTGCGTCCGCTCCGCACGACGAAGATGTCGCCGTCCTCGCTCGATAGATAGATCTTGCCGTCCGCGGCGACCGGCGATGCGCTGAAGCCGCTGCCGCCATGCTCGATCCGTTGGCGATAGATCTCCTCGCCGGTCTCGAGATCGTAGGCGTCGAACAGGCCGGCATTGCCGAGCACGTACAGGATGCCGCCGTAGATCAGCGGCGTCGGCATGTACGATCCTCGTCCGGTCTTGCTCCAACGAACGTTGCCGCCGGACGTCTGTCCGGCGGCCGGCGTGATGTCGCCCTCGCCGCCGGGCCGGATCGCGAAGATCGGCCGCTCCGGCGCGCGGCCGCTCGCGACGATCACGAGATCTTTCGAGACGATCGGCGTCGGCGCCGTGATCTTCGAGCTCCGGCTGAGGCGCCAGCGCTCGCGTCCGGTGTCCGGATCGTAACCGCGGACGAAATTCGATGCGTTGGTGACGAGCTCGGCGCCGCCGCCCGGCGACTCGTAGATCGTCGGCGTTCCCCACGACGGCAGTTCCTGGCGGACGGTTTTCCACACGGTCTTTCCCGTCGCCGCGTCCGCCGCCAGCACGAACGATTCGTTCTGCGTGT
>DATBJJ010000035.1:0-47659 GCA_036556425.1 Vicinamibacterales bacterium | reverse complement strand
GTGCCCAGGAACGCGCGGCGCGAGGCGCGAAAGTCGGTCACTCGAGTGTCCTGATGTAGATGTTCTTGAACTCGATCGGGTTGCCATGGTGCTGCAGCTCGATCGGGCCGCGCGCGGCGATCGGCTGATCGCGCTGCCAGTAGTTCTCCATGGTGACGTTGTCGACGACCAGCGTGCCGTTCAGCCATACGCTCACTTTCTCGCCGCGCATGACGATCCGGAACGTGTTCCACTCGCCGATGGGCTTGTCCGCCTTCGCGAGCGGCTGGCTCGGATTGATCTTGTTGTTGTAGAGGCCGCCGGACCCCACGGGGTTCTCCCAGATCTGCACTTGCGGCGTCCCTCGCAGATAGATGCCGGTGTCGCCCTTCGGACCGATCTTCCAGTCGACGAAGAGCTCGAAGTCCCCGTAGTCCTTCGCCGTCTGGAGGCTCTGCCCCTTGCCGTCGTACCGCAGCACGCCGTCGGCGACCGTCCAGTGGGGCAGATACTTTTCGTTGGCGTCGCGCTGCTTCGCGGCGAGCTCTTCCTTCGTGAGCTTCGCCCGTTCGGGCAGCTCCACGAGCCCCTGCCAGCCGTCCAGATTCTTGCCGTTGAAGAGCGCGACGAAACCTTTCGGCGGGGTGTTGTCCTGCCCGAGCTCCGCCGCGGCCGCGGTCACCGACACGGTCGCCATCAGGATTGCGGGAACCACTCCTCGGAACGGCATGGCCAGGCTCCTCAGGGAAAGCGCGTCACCGCGCGACCGGAAGGATACACGCTCATGATATAGTGATAATCCACATATGGCGCTACGTCCGTTCTCCAAGGAGCTGAAGAAGGGCTCGGCCGAACTGTTGATCCTCGCGCTGCTCGAGGTCCGGCCGCGGCACGGCTACGAGATCGGCCGCCTGATCGTCGAGCGATCGCAGGGCGCGCTGAACTACCACATCGCCTCGCTCTATCCCACGCTCTACAAGCTCGAAGACGACGGCCTGGTCGAGGGGCGATGGGTGGAGAAGGCGGGGCAGCGCCGCCGCCGGTATTACAAGATCACGCCCGCCGGCCGGAAACGGCTGTCGAACGAACGATCGCTGTGGCAGGACTTCTTTGTCGCGCTCGATCGCGTGGCGGGGTTGAAGCAGCCATGAAATGGCGAGCGATCGTTCATGCCGAGTTCACGCGCCACGGAAAGTCCGTGGACGACACGATCGTCGAGGAGCTCGCGCAGCATGCCGCGGATGCCTGGGAAGCCGCGCGCGCGGACGGCGAGCCGCCTGATGCCGCCGACGCGCGAGTGCTCGCGCTCATCGAATCGTGGTGCCGCGCGACGAGCGGTCCGCGCCGCATCGATCGGGCGCCGCTCGTCGAATCGGCGTTCGCCGACGGCAGGAGACCCCTCTCCGGCCTCGGGCTCGACGTGCGTATGGCGTTTCGAATGATCGCCAGGCAGCCCGCATTCGCCGCCGTGTCGATCGTCCTGATCGCTCTCGCCGTCGCCGCCGCGACGTCACTCTTCAGCGTCGTCAACGGCGTGCTGCTGCGGCCGCTGCCGTGGGCAAAGGTCGACGGCCTCGTGCGCGTGTTCGAGACCGGCAGGGCCCTGCCGTTATCGCAATCCACGCCCGTGGTGACGAACTTCACGTATCGGACGTGGGCTGACGATCACCCGCAGACGATCGACGGACTCGGTGGATGGAGCGACAGCTCGATGTCGCTCGACGGTCCGTCCGGCATCGAGCTCGTCAGCCTCGCTCGGACGACGGCGAGCCTCTTTCCGCTGCTCGGCGTGCGACCGCTGCTCGGCGTGAGCTTCACGGACGCCGACGAGCGCACCGACGACAACGTGATTCTGTCCTACGGGTTCTGGCAGGAACGTTTCGGCGGCAGGCCGGACGCGTTGGGACAGCGACTGACGCTGGCCGGCAAGCCGCGAACGATCGTCGGCGTCATGCCGCGCGAGTTCGCATTTCCGTCGCCGGAGACGCGGCTATGGCTTGCCGAGCGCATCCGTTCAGCGTTTCTCAGCGCGCGCGATCCGGGCCCCCGCGGAGAGACGCGCGGTCTCACGATCGGCCTCTACAACGCAGTGGCGCGGCTGAAGCCGGCCGTCACGCCCGAACAGGCCGCGAGCGAGGCGCTCGCGCGGACCAAGGCGGTGTCGCCGATCCTGGAGAACGGCGGCTTCGCCGCATTCGCGAACCCGAAGGTCGCGGTCGTGCCGATGCTCGAGTGGCTGGTCAAGGATGTGAAGCCGGCGCTCTGGATGCTGCTGACGGCGGGCGTTCTTCTCTTCGCGGCGGCAATTGGCAACGTGGCGAACATGCAGCTCGTCCGCGCCTCCAGCCGGCAGCGGGAGATTGCCATCCGCGCGGCGATCGGCGCCGGCAGCGGCCGCCTCGTCCGCCAGCTGTTCGTCGAAACGTCGTTGATTGCCGCGATCGGCAGCGCGATTGGTCTTGGTCTCACGTCCGCACTGCTGCGAGTGCTCCCGGCGGCGCTGCCCGAGGATTTTCCGCGCGCTGAGGACATCGCCATCGACACGCGCGTCCTCATGGTCGTGACGTCGCTCGCGATCGTCGTGTCCGTCGTCATCGCCTTGCTGCCGTCGCGCATGGCGCGCCGTGTGAAGCTCACGAGCGCGCTGGCCGAGGATGGTTCGGCGCCAGTTGGGCAGAGCCTGCGATCGCCGGCCGCGCGCGCTCGCGCGCTCATCATCACCGGACAGGTCGCTGTTGCCGCGGTCTTGCTCGTTGGCGCCGCGCTACTCGCGCAAAGCTTCGCGAATCAGATCCGCGTCGATCGCGGCTATCAACCCGCCAGCTTGCTGACGGCGCGGCTGACGCTCATCGGTCGAGGACTGCCGGCGGGCGCCCGTCCGATCTTCTTCAACGAGGTGCTCGACCGTCTCGCCGCGACCCACGGCGTGACGCACGCCGCTCTCACCAGTCATCTCCCGCTGACGCCGTCCGAGCTTCCTGCCCAGATCTTCGACGGCGCGCCGAAACCACAGGGGTATCCGCCATTCGATCGCAGGCGCATGGACGCCATGCTGCGCATCGTCAGTCCCGACTATTTCGCGGCGATGGGCATACGCGTCCTGCGCGGGCGCGGCTTCACTAACCAGGACGTGGTGAGCTCCGAGCCTGTGATGGTCGTGAACGAAGCGTTCGCCAAGAAGTACTTCGGCGGCCAGCCGCTCGATGCACTGCTCTTCCCCGGCGACATCGTCAACAACGGCGATCATCAGATCTGGAAGGTCGTCGGCGTCGTTTCCGACGTCGTGCATCGAGGCGCGACCGAGCCGATCCAACCGGAGGTGTTCGCCACTTTCAATCAACAACGTGGCGGACCGTATGGCTCGCAGTTCCTGACCGTGCGAACCGCGGGCGATCCCGCGGCGCTGTCGCGCGAGCTGCGCACGATCGTTCGCGGCGCCAGCCCGAACGGCGTCCTCGAGCAGGTCATGACGATGGACGCGCGCGTGATGAGGAGCCTGTCGCGGCCGCGGTTGTACGCCGCGCTGCTCGGTGGCTTTGGCTCGTTCGCGCTGCTCATCGCCGCGATCGGACTCTTCGGCGGTTTGGCGTACGGCGTCACTCAGCGCACGCGCGAGATCGGCGTGCGCACCGCGCTCGGCGCAACGCCCCGCGACATCGTCGAGCTCGTATTGAGGCAGGGTCTCGTCATGACCGTATGCGGCATTGCGATCGGTTTCGGGATTGCCGCATCGACCGGCCGATACCTCTCGGGATTCCTTTTCGGCGTGACACCGGCCAATCCGGCGACGTTTGGAGTCGTGGGCGTCGCGTTGGTCCTCGTCGCCGGCATCGCGTGCGCGATTCCCGCGCGGCGTGCCGCGAAGATCGACGCGATCCAGGCGCTCAAGCGTTGATTACTTCCGTGCGCTCGCGTCGCCGTCGAACTCGCGAACGGCGGCCGCTTGATCGGGACCGACGCGTCCCACGGCAATCTGCGCGCGCGCGTAGCTCTCCGGCCGAATCGGCGCGCCGACGATCCCGCGCAGCATCGCGAGCTGACCGACGTGCGTGAGGGCATCGGCCAACGGGCCCTGGATCATCTTCGCGACCGAATCCGCTGACTGAGGATTCGAGGCGAGCAAGCGATCCAGTTCGGCAAGCCGATCGAAGAAGCGCTTCACTTCGGTATTCCAGTCGTTGCCGCCTTCCGCCTTCCACACGTACTCGCCGCGCGCGAGCGTCACGCCCCACGCCATCAGATCCGCCATGTGCGCCACGATCTGCACCGGCTGCCGCGTGTCGGGCCCGATCGCCGCTGTGCTGAATCCGGGCGGCACGTCGCGAAGCACTTTGGCGGCCCGATACGCGAGCGTTGCGGCAAGCACGCGGAGGATGTCGTTCGGCATGTCTTCAGTCTACGATCGACAAATGCCCAAGCGCACTATCGGGAGGAGGCGTCAGAAACGGACCCAGAAGACCACGCCGGTCCACGCCGGCGACACGCTGTATCGGATCGGCGTGATCCGTTCCACGCTCAAGTCGAGGCATGGCGCGCCGCGGCAAGGCGACGAAGGCGCGCCCGACGCATGGCTCGAGGTGCGTGCGCCGTTCGCCACAGCGCTCGACGGTCTCGCCACGGGCGACGAGATCGTGATCGTCACGTGGCTGCACCGCGCGAACCGTGACGTGCTGAAGGTGCACCCTCGCGGAGAGCTCGATCGTCCGCTGACCGGCATCTTCGCGACGCGATCGCCGGACCGGCCGAACCCGCTCGGCCTGCATCCGGTGACGATCAAGCGCATCGAAGGACGCCGCTTGCGCATCGGACCGATCGAGGCGATCGACGGCACGCCCGTCGTGGACATCAAGCCCGTCCTCTGTGGCCGCCCGCGCTGAACGGCGCTACACTGTCCACCATGCGGCAGCTCTGGGCGGCGTGCGGAGTCTCGCTCTGCTGGATCCTCGCCTGCGGCGCGGAGCGTCTGCCGCAAGGGCCTTCGGGATCCACCGAGACGCTCGTCTTTCAGGACGAGTTCGACGGAACCGGTCTGCCCGACTCCGGCCGCTGGAACTACGAAGTCGGCTTCATCCGCAACAACGAGCGGCAGTATTACACGCGCGATCGCCTCGAGAACGCGCGCCTCGAGAACGGGCTGCTCGTGATCGAGGGCCGCCGCGAGCGCTACCAGAATGCGGACTACACATCCGCGAGCTTGACGAGCCGCGCGAGCTGGACGTACGGCCGCATCGAGGTTCGCGCCAAGCTCCCGAAAGGCCGAGGCACGTGGCCGGCGATCTGGACGCTCGGCACCAACATCCGCGACGTCGGTTGGCCCGAGTGCGGCGAGATCGACATCATGGAGCACGTGGGATTCGATCCCGGACGCATCCACGCCAACATCCACACGAAGGCGTACAACCACGTCCAGGGTACGAACAAGGGCAACAACGTGATGGTTCCCGCGCCCGACGAGTCATTCCACATCTATTCGATGACGTGGACGGCGGATCAGATCGCCGTCTCGGTCGACGGCCAGCAATACTTCACGTTCCCGAAAGAGCAGGGCGGTACGGCGGTGTGGCCCTTCGACCGCCCGCAGTACCTCATTCTCAACCTCGCGATCGGCGGGAGCTGGGGCGGTCAACGGGGGATAGACGACTCGGCGTTTCCGACGCGGTACGAGATCGATTACGTGCGCGTGTATCGCCGATCGTGAGCGACCTTCGATACGCTGTCCGGCTGCTTCGCCGTGCGCCGACGGCCACCGCCGTCGCGGTGGTGTCGCTCGCCCTCGGCATTGGCGCGAACACGGCGCCTCGTGCTTGCTAACTCGTCGCCGTGAGCGGCTGCGCCTCGACCGTGTCGCGACGGCCGCCGAGAAACGGGATCGCGCCGATCGCGCACGCGATCGCGGGAATGAGGATCCAGTAGATCGGAATCCTCCAGTAGAAGGCATCCAACAGGCTGTAATAGACGATCTCACCCGCGAAGTACGCGGCCGGGCACACCGCCGCCAGGACACGCTGACGGAGTTGCCCACCCACCCTGCGTGAGAGCGCAGCCGCCAACGCTCCCGCGAACGGCAGCGAGGCAAGCCACGGCAGATAGGCGGGACCATCCGCGGTGATCAGGATGCACGTGTCGTCAACCCCGCACGCGTGCGGCGTGATGAGCACGTAGACGCACAATCGCAGCGCCCCGAGCGCGACGATGACGGCGGCGATGCCTGGCAGGATTACTCTTCGCACGACGTTCATCGGATCCTCCTTCGATCGCCGGATGCTCCGGCCGAGCGCGCGCCAATCGGATACTTGAGCACGAGCCTGCTGTTCGGCGTCGGCGCTGCCCGCGTCGAGCGATTCGCCGTAGCACTCTTCGAGGTGCGCGGCGATTTCCTCGACGACGTCGCGCCGGACCTCGGGCGCGAGTCGGGTCTGTGCGAGACCATCGGCGGTGAGACGCTGCCAATCAGGCATCGGACAACCTCGCGAGACGATTGAGCGCGCGGAAGAACTCGCGCCATTCGCGGCGGAGCGGCAGCAGGCGGCGCTTCCCGTCCTCGGTCAGGCGATAACACCGCCGGCGCCTGCCGCTCGGCGTTTCTTCCCACGCCGCTCGGACCCATCCACGCGTTTCCATGGCGTAGAGCACGGGGTAGAGCGCCGCGACGTCGAAGGTGATCGTCCCGCCCGTGTCCTCACGGATGCGCTTCGCGATCTCGTAGCCGTGCAATGGGCCTTCGGCGAGGACGGCGAGGATCGCGAGCTCCGCGCTGCCGCGCTTGATCTGAGGGGAGACGCCGCGGGTCGTGCTCATATATAAGTATCTTATACATAAGCATCAGACGTATTGTCAAGCCGCGGGGTTCGATCGGTTATGGACGGTAGCCGAGCACGAAGTCCTTGAACTCGCGGTGGAGGATGTCGGCGCCGAACTTGTACTGCTTCATCTCGCCGAACGCTTGCGCCGGGGTCCAGCGGTCTTCGGTCATGCGGTAGATCGCCGTCATGACTCCGGTGCGATGGCGGCCGCCGACACAGTGGACGTAGACGGGCTGACTGCCGGGATCGGTCGCGATCCGGAGGAACTCCGCGAGCTCCGCCGCGGTCGGCGCGCGGTGCGTGGTCATCGGGATGTGCACGTAGCGCATGCCGGCCCCGGTCGCCAGGGCTTTCTCGTCCGCCAGCGCGTCGTCGCTCGTGAGATCGATCAGCGTTTTGACGCCGAGCGCCGCGAGGTCGGCGAAATCGCCGGCTTTCGGTTGGGCGCCGCGATAGTAGTGCGCGTTGACGCGGCCGAAGTTGTCGATGCGAATCTTCGAGAGGGCAGCCTCGGCCGGTCCGCGCTCGTCGGCGCTTCGCGCGGACGCGGGAAGCGCGAGTGACATGAGCAGAACGAGCGGGACGATCGGGTGAATCCGGTGAGGCGTCACTTTCTATATGACGCGTGCCGGGAACGATCGGTCTGGCGTATCCACGAGCTGGGCCGCTGGCTGCGGACGAGCCTCGGTGCGCGTGACTTTCGACAGGACGGCCTCGAGCAGGGGCGTCATCAGCCGAAGCTGCCGCAGGCGGATCACCATGTTCCAGGCGGCTTCGAATTTCTTCCATCCGGTCGCGTAGGCGAAGTGCTTGACCTCGTGCTTCAACGAGTCGTGCGTGTGGGCGGCGCGCGCGATGGACGACCATCGATAGAACTCGCGATACGCCCACCGGTAGCCCGATTCCAGCGCCTCCGGGGCGAGGCGCGCCGGACGGTACACCACGTGGCGCGTGTCGTAGCGGTCCCAGTTCCGCGTCGTGATCCGCCCTTGCTGCTCCATCTGCGCGTAGAGCCGCGTGCCGGGATACGGCGTTTGGATGTGAAAGGTCGCCGTCGTGATCCCCGCCTCGATCGCCCATTCGACCGTCCGGGCGAACACGTCCTCGCCGTCGTCGTCCATGCCGAACACGAAGCTGCCGTTGATCATGACGCCGAGATCGTGGAGCCGCTTCGTCACGGCGCGATAGTCGCGTCCCAGGTTCTGCCGCTTGTTGCTGTGGGCGAGGTTGGCGGGCGTCAGCGTCTCGAATCCGACGAAGAGGCTGCGAAGGCCCGCCGCGGCCGCGCGCTCGATCACGTCGTCGCGCAGGATCGAGTCGACGGTCGCCGCGCCTTGGAACAAGCGGCCCATGCCGATCATTCCATCGAACAGCGCTCGGGCGAAACGGCGATCGCCGAGGAGATGATCGTCCAGGAAGTACAAATGGCGGCCGGGCAGGCGATCGATTTCCGCCAGCGCGTCGTCCACGCGCTGTGTGTAGAAGGAGCGTCCGCCGGCGAAGAACGCGTCCTTGTAGCAGAAGTCGCAGTGCTGCGGGCATCCGCGCGTGACGACGATCGAGTTCGGCACGAGGTAGTAGCGGCGCGTGATGAGATCGCGCCGGATGGGTGGTATGCGGTCGAGCGTCCGGCCGGAGGTCGAGTCGTAGCGGCGGGCCGGGCGGCCGGCGCGAAAGTCGGCGAGGAACTGCGGGAACGTCTGCTCGCCCGGGCCGAGAAAGATCGCGTCGGCGTGCGGCGCGGCTTCCATCGGCAGCGACGTCACGTGCACTCCGCCGAGGGCGACGAAGCTGCCTCGCGATCGATAGAGGTCAGCGAGCCGATACGCGCGGTACGCGTTCGTGATGTAGACCTGGATGACGACGAGATCCGGCGCGTCGTCGAGCGCGAGCGGCCGAACGTGCTCGTCCTCGATGTGGGCGCGATCGTCGGGATCGAGATACGCGGCAAGGGTCGCGAGGCCGAGCGGCGGAAAGAGCGAATACTTCACCGGCCGCCAGAAGGGGCTGGTGGCTTCGGTCAGGGCGGGGAGGATGAACTTCACGCGCAGCGGGCGGGGCATTACTTTGCATTGTAAAGTAATTGCTAGTAAATTGCTAGTGGGGCGGCCGTCGCGTCGGATGCCCGTGGCAGAATGGGCCGGCATGCCGCGCCGCCGCACGGGCCGGAAGACGAAGACCGACGCGTTCGCGCCCGTGCGCGAGTACGGACGCACGCTGCCGGAGGTCGAGGAGGGGACGATGTACGGCACGCCCGCGCTGAAGGTGCGCGGCAAAATGTTCGCGTGCATCGCGAGCCACAGCTCCGCCGAGCCCAACACGCTGGTGGTGCGCGTGCCCTTCGATCAGCGCGACGAGCTGATCGCGACGGATCCGTCGACGTATTACTTGACGGATCACTACGTCGGCTACGCGTCTGTGCTGGTCAGGCTGTCCCGCGTCCACCCCGACGCCCTCCGCGATTTGCTCCTGAGCGCCTGGCGCTTCATGTCGAGGCGGGGTCAGACCCCGACGCAGACCTGACTCAGACCTGACTCGGACTTGACTCAGACTCGACTCAGACTCGACTCAGACTCCTTCTTGAAATCGGCGGAGGCCAACAACCGCCAGATTCAGCGGGAACTGGGTTTCCGACGGAGTCCGAGTCGAGTCTGAGTCGAGTCTGAGTCGAGTCTGAGTCGAGTCTGAGTCAGCTACTCCTGCCGCAGCGCCAGCGTGGGATCGACCCGCGCCGCGCGCCAGGCGGGCACGGCGCACGCGACGAGGACCGATACGCCCATTACCGCCGCGGCGCCGACATACGAAATCGGATCGCCGGCGCCCACGCCGAACAGCAGGCTCCGCAGCGCGCGCGCGAGGAGGAACGCGCCGGCGAGGCCGATCACGCCGCCGGACGCCGCGAGCAGCGCGCCCTGGCGAAGCACCATCGACACGACTTGCGTCGGGCTCGCGCCGAGCGCCATGCGGACGCCAATCTCCGGCGTGCGCCGCACGACGAGCTGCGCCATCAGACCGAAGACGCCAACGCCGGCGAGCAGGACCGCGAGCGCCGAGAACATCGCGAGCAGCCACGCTTGAAATCGTCGAATGGAGAGCGACTCGCCGATCTGCGCGTCGACGGTGCTGACCGCCGTGACCGGCGCGGATCGATCGAGCGCGCGAATCTCGCCGCGGACTGGGGAGACCAGCGCCATCGGATCGCCATCGGTCGCCACGAGCAGCTGCATGTTCCGGCCGATGTTCTGCGTCGTCGAGAAGAACGTCTCGAGCCGCGATCCTCGATGCAGGCCGCGGCGCCGCATGTCGCCGACGACGCCGACGATCGTGATCCATGGATTCCGCTCGCCCGGCGATCCGAAGACCATGCGTTTGCCGACCGGATCCTGATTCGGCCAGTACTTGGTCGCGAACGTTTCGTTGATCAGAATAGCGCGCGCCCCGCCGTCGCGATCGCGCGAATCCAAGAATCGCCCGCGCACGAGCGGGACCTGCATCGTGTCGAAGAAGCCCGGCGACACCATGTCGAGCGTCGCTTCGATCTGCTCCGCCGGCGGAAACGGCGGCCGGTCTTCGAGCGTGAACGTTCCGGAATTCGGCGTGTTGCTCAAGAACAGATCCGAGACGACCGCCGCGCCCTTGACGCCGGGCAGCGCGTGGACGCGCTCCAGCAACTGATCGTAGAACTGGCGAAGCTGCGGCGCCTGCGGAAACGAAGCGCGCGACGCGTTCACGCGCATCGTGAGCACGCCGTCGGTTCGGAATCCCGGATGCGTCGCGTGCAGCACGTGCAGCGAGCGAATGAGAAGGCCGGCGCCTGCGAGGAGCACGATCGCCAGCGCGCATTGGACGACGAGCAGCGCCGCGCGCGTTCGCGCGGCGGCGTGCGATCCGGCCATGCCGCGCGCGCCGTCGCGCAGCGCGTCCTGCAGGTTCACGCGCGACGATCGCGACGCCGGCCAGAGCCCGCACGCCAGCGCCGTCAGCATGGTCACCCCGAGCGCGAACGCGAGCACGGTTCCGTCGAGCGCGACTTCGTCGACGCGCGGAAGATCGCGAGGCGCGAGCCAGACGAGTCCACGGACGCCGGCATACGCAGCGAGCACGCCGGCGACGCCGGCCGCGGCGGCGACAGCGCCCGCCTCGATGACGAGCTGCCGCACCAGGCGTCCCCGGCTCGCGCCGAGCGCCGATCGCACGACGATCTCGCGTCCGCGCGTCTCGGCTTTCGCGAGGAACAGTCCCGCGACGTTCACGCACGCGATGAGCAAGATGAAGCCGACCGCGCCCAGCAGCACCAGCAGCGGTGTTCTGACATTTCCGGCGACGTGGCGCTCGAGCGGGTTCACGAAGATCCCGTATCCGGCGTTGTCGGCGGGATATTCCTGCTCGAGCTGCTGGCCGACGAGCGTCATCTGCGTTTGCGCGTCGAGCGGCGTGACGCCAGGCTTCATGCGCGCGACCATCTGCAGGAAGTAGCCGACGCGCCGCTTCGCGCCTTCGCTGATGACGAGCGGCGCCCAGAACTCGGTCGACTTCGTCGGGAACGCGAAGCCGCGCGGCATGACGCCGATGATCGTCATGCGCCGGCCGTCGAATTCGAGCAGTTTTCCGGTCGGATCGGTGTTCCCGAACCGCCGCTGCCACAAGCCCCACCCGATCACGACGACGTTCTCTTTGCCGGCGGCTTCCTCGTCGCGCGTGAAGAGGCGTCCGGCCGCGGGCCCTACGCCGAGGACATCGAACAATACCGCTTCGGCGAACGCACCAACCACGCGTTCGGGCTCGCCGTCGCCGATCAAGTTCAGCGTCGGCTGAGTGAACGCCGCGATCGACTCGAACGACGTGCCGAGCCGCTTGTAGTCCTGATAGTTGAGGTACGAGGCCCAGTCCTCGCGCATCTCGAGCCGGCGGTTGTCCATCCAAACGCGCACGAGACGATCGGCGTTCGGGTAAGGCAGCGGCTTCAAGACGACGCTGCGCACGACGCTGAAGAGCGCCGTGTTGAGGCCGATGCCGAGCGCCAGCGTGATGACCGCAATCGCCGCGAATCCAGGATTGAGACGAAGCTGACGGAAGCCGTATTGCAAGTCGGCGAGGGCAGAGGAAGATGGGCTCACGTGCGACCTCCGGGCCGTCACGCTACCACGGAATCACGATCGCCGAGAAGCGCTTCGCGCACCAAACCTTCCGCGGCAAGGACGAACGATCGCACGTGCTTGAGGCGCAGCGTCAATGCCCATACCGGAAGCGACTGCCGCACGAGCGCGACGAGCGCCGTCGTCGCGCGCTGGTGGCGGCTTCGATCGAGCAGCCACCACAAAATGATGGCGAGGTGGGCGACGTAGAGCAGTTGGCCGAGCGCGCGCGCGATCGGCGGACGCGGCGCATCCGTCGCGCCGGCCACGGCGTCGTGAAAGACGATCTGAACGCGCTGCCGCGACGGCGCCATCATCGTGGAGAAGACGCCTTCGTTCGCGTCGCCGACGAGGATCGGCGTGAGCGCCGCGAGCGTTCGCCGGTGCGGCCGCAGCACGTCCAGGCTCGTTTCCAGCGCAAACAGGAAACGTTCCCGCCATCGGCCGGGCGCCATGCCCGCCGCCCGCTCCGCGTAACGCGCCGACAGCTCGTCGTAGAGCTGCAGGACGACGGTGCGCTTGCTCGGGAAGTAGCGATACAGCAAGCCGACGCTGACGCCGGCGCGATCCGCCACGTCGCGTAAGGTCGTCGTCTCGTATCCGCGCTCCGTGATCAGCTCCATCGCAATGTCGTAGAGGCGCTGTTTTGCGGCGAGGCCCTGCGGCGTGCGCCCGGGCGGCCGGCCGGGTCCGCGCCGCTCGGGAATCGGGCTGTTTTCGGCCGCGTTGACATTTTTAGTGAACATGTTTACCGTTATTAGAGCATGTCCGCGAACGACGCGCAATCCTCCGGATACGGACCGGCGAGGCACCTGATCCTCTACGACGGCGTCTGCGGCCTGTGCAACCGGCTGAACGCCTTTGTGCTGCCGCGCGATCGCCGCGGCCTCTTCGCGTTCGCCCCGCTGCAGAGCGCGACGGCCAAAACCTGGCTGCGCCGATTCGGCCGGCCGCCCGAAGACCTCACGACCTTTTACGTCGTCACGAACTTCCGCTCGGACTCGCCGGCGCTCCTCTGCAAATCGCGGGCGGCGCTGTTCGTGCTTCGAACGCTCGGCGGACTGTGGCGATGGATGGCGATCGTTGGGCTGCTGCCAACGCGATTGTTGGACGTTGGCTACGACGTCATCGCCCGGCACCGGTATCGTCTCTTCGGCCGATTCGAGACCTGTGTGCTTCCGAGGCCGGAGTACGAGCACCGGTTCATCGACGTATGAAGCTCACGGCCGAAACGCGCATCGCATCCGATCGCGACACGGTGTGGCGTTTGACGCAGACGCCGGAGTTGCACGAGCGCTGGGATCTCCGCTTCACCGGGATCGAGTACTTGCCGCGCCCGGCGGCCGGCGAAAGCCAGAAGTTCCGCTACACAACTCGAATTGGATTCGGGCTCACGATCGAGGGATGGGGAACGACGATCGATCACGCCGAGCGCACGTCGTCCGCCCTTCGATTCGGATCGGACGACTCGAAGTCGCTGATCCGCGAAGGAGCGGGATCGTGGACGTACCGCGAGGAGGACGGAGCGATCGCGTTCAGTACGATCTACGACTACACGACGCGCCACGGCGAGTTCGGCAGGGTGATGGACCTCGCATTCCGGCCATTGATGATCTGGGCGACCCGCTGGAGCTTCGACCGGCTTCGCCTCTGGATCGAACACGGCATTCAGCCCGAGATCGCGATGCGCGTGTGGATCGTCAAGGTGCTCGCGCGGACGGCGTTGGCGCTCATCTGGTTGTACGAGGGCCTGGTGCCGAAGATCCTCGCGCAGCACGCCAGCGAGGTCGCGCTCGTCGGTGACTCGGGACTTCATTGGGGAGCGCCCGCGCGTGCGCTCGCCGCGCTCGGTGTCTGCGAAATCGCCTTTGGGCTCTGGCTCCTGTCCGGCCGCGCCGAGCGCAGCGCCGCGATGATCTCCAGTGCTGGCGTCGCCGTGCTCGCGCTGTTGGTTGCCGCGATCCGGCCCGAAGCGCTGGCCGATCAGTTCGGCGGCCTCTCGAAGAATCTCGCGCTTCTCGCGTGCGGGTGCGCCGTCTGGATGTTGTCCGCGTATTCGCCGATGGCGTCACGTGCGCGGCCCGCTCGCGTTCGCAAGCTGCGGCAGTCAGCTCCGCCGCGCGATCGAACACGCGAGCCGTTCGTCGAAGCGCTCGGCGGCGATCTTCGAGACGCGGCGCCGCTCGTCAGACGCCACTTCGATGCGCCGGTCGGCACGTATCGATACGAAGGTGTGATGACGCGCGTGTGGCGAGTCGGCGGCGTGCGGCGGGCGCTGACGTCGCCGTTCCTCTGGATCGGCTGTTGGATGCACACCCTCTTTCCCGAGACCGGGACGGAGATTCCGTTCGCGATCGTCAATCGCGTGCATCGCGGAAGCGATGGTGTGACGCGGATGACGTTCGAGCGGACGTTCCGCTTCGCGGATGACGTTCGGCGGTTCGAGGCGACGATGCACTACGACGCGCGGAGCGCTCGGCTCCTCGACGTTCTCGGGCGGCCCGGTCATCTGCTCGTCGAGATCGTCCCCTCGATCGAAGCCAGCGGCATGACGCTTCGATCGGGCCGTCAATGGATCACACCGTTCGGCGGGCCGATCCGGATCCCGCTTCCGAGGATGTTCGCCGGCGAAGCCACGATCCACGAGTGGCAGGACAGCGAGTCGTCGCTCGGGATCCGCGTGACGATCTCGAACCGGCTCTTCGGTCCGTTCTTCGGGTACGAGGGACGCTTTCACGCCGTAGGCGTACCGCGATGACGTTCGACATGCAGGGGAGGATCGACGAGTGCTTCTTGATCTCGTACGCGGTCGATGCTGCACGTGCGGAGTCTCTCGTCCCGCCACAACTGGAGGTCCTGACGCACGGCGGACGTGCGTTTCTCAACATCGTCGTGTGCCACGTCCATCGTATGCGGCCGGCGCTCGCGCCGTCGTTTCTTGGGATCTCGTATTGGCACGTCGCGTATCGGTTGCACGTTCGTGCGCCGCTCGCGGACGGCAGGTCGATCGACGGGCTGTACTTCCTCCGAAGCGACGCCGACAGCGCGGTCGTCGGCGCAATTGCCAATCGAATGACGGCCTTCAGATTTCATCCCGCGGACGTGCGATTCGAATCGGCGCGCGGCGGCTGGACGATGCGCGTCGTTGACCGGCGCGGACAAGGCTCCGCGATGCTGCGCGTGGTGCCAGCTTCGAGCGACATCCCAGAGATCGCCGAAGATCCACCGTTCCCGTCGATCCAAGACCGCGAACGCGTGCTGAAGTACGCGCCGTTCGGTCTGTCTGTTTCTCGTACCGGAACGCGCGTCCGCATCGCCGAGGTGAAGCGACACGAAGCGCTGTGGAAGGAAGAGCCCGTCTCGGTTGAGGCTGCCGACTGGAGCTACGCGGAAGCGCTGGGATTGAGCACGGATCGGCTCGTACGCGCCACACGGGTCGCGCCTATCGACTACATCTGGCGCATCGGTCTCTCCGGCGAACGAGCGAAGCGAAGTGGGGCACGCGAGCGGCGCGGGGCATCGGGGTCCCCGCGAGTGAGCGTGTAGGGGAGTCCGAGGGGCGAGGCCCCCCGGACAATGTTGACAAGCGGTGACCGTACGCGTTAGTGTCGACAGTCGACACCATGAATCTGCGCGATCTGAAGCTCAGGGCGCGCGCGCTGTTCGCGCCGCGGCGCGCCGAACGCGATCTCGATGAAGAGCTCACGTTCCACATCGAGCGCGACGCGCAAAAGCACATTGCCAATGGGGTCGGCCCCGACGAAGCGTGGCGGCGCGCCCGCGCGCGCTTCGGTTCGGTGACCGTTGCCGCCGACAATTGCCGCGACGAGCGCGGCGTCGCCGTCGTCGACAATCTGGCGCGCGACGTCGTCTACGCCTTCCGCACGTTCCGGCGGGCGCCGCTCGCGGCGCTGACGATCGTCACGACGGTCGCGCTCGGCCTCGGACTCGTCACCGTCGTGTTCACCTTTCTCAACATCTTCATGTTTCGCGTGGACAACGTGCCCAACCTGCGCGAGCTGTTCGGCGTCGAGCGTCCGCGAACCGCGGACGGCGATCCCGTGCCGTTCACGCGCCCGCAGTACGAGGCGCTCGTCCGCGAGACCAGCGTGTTCTCCGGCGCGTTCGCGATGATGGAGGTCGACACTCGGGTCGACGGACGGAATTTGTCCGCCATGCTCGTCACCGGCAATTTCTTTCACGTGCTCGGCGTCAACGCGTCCGTTGGACGCACGCTGACCGTTTCAGACGACGAACGCTCCGGCGGCAATCCGGTCGTGGTGCTCAGCCATCGCGGATGGTCGCAGCGCTTCGGCCGCGATCCAAACATTCTGAGCCGCACCGTGCTGTTGAACGGCGCGCCCTTCCAGATCGTCGGCGTCATGCCCGAAGGTTTTCGCGGGCTCATGGTTGGCGCGCCGGATTTCTGGGTGCCGATGTCGTTCGCCGGCCAGCTTCGCCCCGCGTACAAAGGACGTGAGGATTCCCTCGGCCTCGACATCATCGGCCGGCTGAGGCCCGGTCTTTCGCGGGAGCAGGCGCTCGCCGAGCTCATTGTCTGGGACTCGCGCAGCGTCGAACGGCGCGCCGGCGAGCGGCCTGCCGCGAACCTCCTCCTCGAGCCGAGATTGGGCACCGTGCCGCAGCCGGCCGAAGCAATCGCGCTCGTCTCTCCGCTCTTCTTTGCGTTCGGCCTGATCCTGATGATCGGGTGCGCGAACGTCGCGAACTTGCTGCTCGCGCGCTCGGTTGCGCGCCAGCGCGAGATCGGCATTCGGTTGGCGACCGGCGCGTCGCGGCCGCGGATCGTCTGTCAGCTCCTCACGGAGAGCCTGCTGCTCGCGCTCGCGTCCGCCGTGCTCGCGTTCGGGATCTCGCGTCTCGTGCTCGAGCTCACCATCAACACGCTGACGAGCACGATGCCGCCTGACATCGGCGACATTCGTCTGGCGGTGCCGCGGGCGGATTGGCGCGTCGCATTGTTCCTCGTCGCGGGCGCCGTCGTCTCGACGATGTTCTTCGCCCTTATGCCGGCGCTTCAAGCCACGCGCGTCGAGTTGGTGCGGGCGATTCGCGGCGAAGTCGTGCGCGACGCTCGGCCCGGCCGCACGCGGAACGTGCTCATCGCGCTGCAGGTCACCGCGTCGGCGCTGCTGCTCATCTGCTCGGCCGTGTTCCTGCGCAGCGCGCTGGCGATATCCACGATCGATCCCGGCATCCGCACGGCCGACACCGTCGCGCTCGGCGTCAACGAGCACATGCGCACCGCCGTGCTCGAGGCGCTGCGCCGTGATTCGTCCGTTGCCTCGATTGCCGCATCGTGGCCAGGTTCGTTGATCGGCGGCCGCGGCGCGCTCGCCGAAGGCGCGAGCGTCAGGTCGACTATCACGTACAAGTTCGTCTCGCCGGAGTATTTCGACGTCCTCGGGATCGACATTCTGCGCGGACGCGGCTTCTCGCCGGCGGAGCGGAGCTCGGGCGCCGCCGTGACGGTCGTGGCCGAGAGCGTCGCGCGCGAGTTGTGGCCGGGCCGCGATGCGCTGGGCCAGGTCCTGCAGCTCGCGCCGGACGCGAGCTCGGAGACGCGTCAGGCCGGCGAGCCGTCTCTCGTCTCGCGCACGTTCGTCGTCGTCGGCATCGCGCGCGACGTGGCTGGCTTCAAGTTCCCGAAGTTCGAAGGCGCCGGCGTCTACATTCCGATCAGCGCGGAGGCTCCCGAAACGTCATTCACGCTGCGCATGCGCGGCGATCCCGAGATCGCGCGCCGCGCGCTCGTCGATCGGCTGACCGCCATCGATCCGAGCTTGGGTGAGGTGCTCACGCTTCGCCTGCTCGCGCGCATGGCGACATACCTCTTGCAGATCGGGTTCTGGCTCTCGCTGGCTCTCGGAGCGCTCGCGCTGATACTGACGTTGTCCGGTTTGTTCAGCGTGCTCTCCTATCTCGTCGAACAGCGCGCGAACGAGATCGGCGTGCGAATGGCGCTCGGAGCGACCCGTAGGAACGTCTGCGTCTTCGTCCTCAGGCAGTTGACGTGGCCGGTCGGCTTTGGCTTGATCGTCGGCGCCACGCTCGCGGCGGCGCTGAGCGGTGCGCTCTTGGCAATCCCGGGATCGGAGCAAATCGGAACGATCGTTCGTCTCTTCGATCCGATCGCTTACACGGCGAGCCTTCTCTGCATCGTCACGGCATGCGCATGCGCCGCGTTGATTCCCGCCATGCGTGCCGGACGGATCGATCCCGTCGTCACCCTTAGGCGAGATTGAGCTATCGCGCGGCGCAATTTCCTTTCGCAACGCCGGCCGCCCACTCGATTCCACCGAGCAAGTGCTGAATGAACAAGGGCTCGTCGCTGAACGCCGACGGGGCGTGTCCCATCCCTGTGTACCAGGATCGTCCACCCTCGAACGTGTGACACCACATGATCGGGTGATCCGGGCCCATCGTGTGGCCCTCGTAGCTCGAAGGGTTGTAGGTGGCGAGTACGTGCACGCGTCCGCGCGGATTGAGAACGAAATCGTACGGCTCCTCCGTGCGGATCCAGGATTTGGGCAGGCCGCGCGTCGAGGGATGATCGCGATCTTCGACCTGCACCTCGAGCTTCTGGATCTTCGGATGGACCTTGAAGAACGCGCCGACGAGCTGACCGTACCACTCCCAGTCGCGCTCGGTGCCCGACGCCGAGTGGATGCCGACGAATCCGCCGCCCGCGCGCATGTATTTCTGAAACGCGGCGCGCTGCGACGCGTCGAGCAGGGCGCCCTTCTCCGGTGTCGAGTTCGTGTTGTTGAACACGACGACCTTGAAGCCGGCGAGCTGCGCGTCGGTGAACTGCGCAGGATCGTCGCTCGCGACGACCTCGAAGTCGTGCTCCGCTCCGAGCTTCCTGATCGCCGCCACGCCCGCTGGGATTGAGTCGTGGTAGTAGTTCGTGATCTTCGAGAACACCAGCGCGCGGAAGCGCGGCTGCGACGCTTCCGCCGGCGGCATCAGCCGAGCGGACGCGGCGGTTGCCGCTATGGCAACGCCAACGAACGCGATTGCGAGCAGTCGGTGTGGCATGCGGTCCTCGCTCAATGGATGGTGCGGTTCACCGTTGCGGGCCCATACAGAATGCGGCCCGGCCGCGCGGAGGTCATCGCGCCGTTCTCGAACGCGACCTGCCCGTTCACGAGCACGGCGCTGACGCCCTCGGCATAGCTGTGCGGCTTCTCGAACGTCGCCGTGTCGCGCACGCGCGCCGGATCGAACACGACGATATCCGCTTTCAATCCTTCGCGAAGGACGCCGCGATCCGCGAAGCGGAGGCGCTGCGCGGGAAACGCGGACATCTTCTGCACGGCGGCTTCGAGGGGCAGCAGCTTGCGCTCCCTCACGTAGACGCCGAGCACGCGCACGAACGTGCCGTAGCTGCGCGGATGCGGATGGTTCTTGCCGAAGATCGGAATCTCGCCGTCCGAGCCGATCATCGTCGCGCGATGCACGAGGATCCGCTGGAGGTCGTCCTCGCTGATCGCGTGGAAGATGCCTTGCGCGCCGCCGCGCTCCACGATCCAGAGCGCGGTGTCGGCGGCATTGTCGATCGAGACGGGCAGACCGCGTTTGGCGGTGATCGCGCCGAGGTCCATGCCGTTCAGCGACGAATCCCAATCACAGCGCGCCACGACGACGTTCTTCGGATCGCCGCCGCCGCGTTCGTCGCGGATGAGGTCGGCGGTTTCCGCCTTGATCTTCGCGCGCAACGCCGGATCGCCCAGCCTCTTGCGCGTGGCATCGCCGCCGCCCTCGAGCGCCCACGCGGGCACGAGCGCCGATGAGATGCTCGTGCTCGACGCCGTGTACGGATACTGATCGATCGTCGCGTCGACGCCGCGCTCCCGCGCCTCGTCGACGAGACGCAGCGTGTCGACCGAGCGTCCCCAGTTCTTCGTGCCGATGATCTTGTGGTGCGTGATCTGCGTTGGCAGTCCGCCTTTTTCGCCAATCTCGATCGTTTCCTTCACGCTGTCGGCCACGCCTTTGGCCTCGTCGCGCATGTGCGAAATGTAGATGCCGCCGAGGCTGCCGGCGACGCGCGCGAGCTCGATGACCTCCTCCGTCGTGGAGAACGTGCCTGGCACGTAGAAGAGCCCCGAGCTCAATCCGAGCGCGCCGTCCTCCATGCCCCGGCGCACGAGCCTTCGCATGGACTCCATCTGTTCCGGCGTTGGCCGCCGGTCGCCCTCGCCCATCACGAGCGTGCGGACCGTACCCTGACCGACGAACGAGCCGAAGTTCGGCGTGATCCGCGCGGCCGCGACCTTCTCGAAGAACGACACGAGCGGAGTAGGGGAGCTGCCGTCCGGTCCCTCGATCAACGTCGTGACGCCCTGGCGCACGTAGTTGTCCGCCGTTGGCACGTCGAAGATGCCGCGGCGCGCATGCGTGTGGATGTCGATGAACCCGGGCGCTACGACGGCGCCGCGGACGTCGATGACGCGCGCCGCGGCTGCCGTGATCGACGGCGCGATCCGCGCGATCGTATCCCCCCGGATCGCGACATCCGCCCTGTACCATGGGCTGCCGGTTCCGTCGACGATGCGGCCGCCGCGGAGGACGAGATCGTAGTCGGCCGGCTGCGCGCCGAGGGCGAGCGTTGCGATGAACGCAATGAGCGGAGCCCGGCCGGCCGCGGCGGACACTATCGCCCCTCGTAGGCGGATCGAGCCGCGGCGGCGAGGCCGTTCGCTCGCGGCCAGTTCGGATGCTGCGCCTGGAACTCCGACTGCACGGCGGATGCGGCCTCGTCGATCGATTTTCCTTCGGCCTTCAACGCGAGCGCGCGAGTCTGCACGCCCTGCATCAGCGCGCGATTCGATGCGACGAGCGTGCCCTTGCCGACCGCGCCGTGCGCCGGGACGATCGTGCGCGGCTTGAGCGCCTCGAACGTATCGAACGCGGCGAGCCACGCTTTCATGCTCGATCCCGCGCCGGCTGCGAGAAAGGACTCGTTCATCACCACGTCGCCGGCGAAGAGCACGCCGTCGCCCTCGACGAAGAAGCCGGTGTCTCCGCGCGTGTGCGTCGGACCGACGACGACGAAGCGGACGCGCACGCCGCCGAGATCCAGCACGTAGTCGCGATCGAAGGTCACGGCGGCCGGCCGCCGCACGGCGTCTTTCAGGATTTCCTCCGTGAGCGGCGAGCGCTTCGAGAACGCGGCAATCATCTGCGCGCCGTTCTGCTCGAACTCCGTTTCCTGCACGGTCGAGTTGATGTACTTCGCGGACGGCGGGAACGCGACGTATCCGGTCGTGTGCTCCGGATGGAAGTGCGTGGAGGCGATGAAGAGCTCGGTGTTCTTGCTGAGTTTCGCCGCTTCCTTCAGCACGGTCTCGCCATTCCGTCGTCCGAGTCCCGGATCGATCACCAGCGTTGCGCGGGAACCGACCACGAATCCCACATTCGGGACGAGCGACACGTTGTCGTCGGGAATGACATACGTGTGGTCCGCGAGCTTGACTGTGTTTTCCTTGACGAGCGGATCCGGCGTGGGACCGCGTTGAGCCGACAGGCCCGATCCGATCGCGGCGATCGCGGCGATCGCCGTCATGCAATGGACGATGCGAGACATAGATAGACCTTTTGGTAGAGGCTGCCGTCAGCGGGGTAATGCTAGCATTAGCCCGTGCCGCACTCACACCACGCTCCATTGCGCATGTCATTCACGGCGTTGGCTCTCGCTCTCGCCGCCACGCTTGCGGGCGCGCTGACGATTGCCGCTCGCCAGGCGTCGAAACCTGGAGGCGCGCCGCCGCGCACCGTGCAGCTCGCGCCGGCCGATGCCGCCCGCGCCGCCGCCCAGATACGCAAGAGCGTGTCGGTCACCGTGCCGCCGGGACTCGAGCTGTCCCTCTTCGCGTCCGACGATCTCGTCGTCGATCCGGTCGCGCTCGAGTTCGACGACACAGGCACGCTCTACGTCGTGAGCACGAGCCGCGTGGACATGCCGCTCGACATTCGCGGCCATCCGACGTGGGTGCCGACGGTCCACACGCTGAAGACCGTCCCCGATCTCCTGGCGTTCTACAAGAAAGAGCTCGCGCCCGAGCGCAGCGCGCAGAACAAGTGGATTCCCGATCTCAACAAAGACGGCTCGAACGACATCCGGGATCTCGCCGAGTTGAAGGAGCGGTTGTATCGCGTGCGGGACACGAACGGCGACGGCGTCGCCGACACCTCGAAGATCATGATTGAGGGCTTCAACGCGGATCCCACCTACGACGTCGTCGGCGGAATCCTCTTTAACGAAGGCGACTTCCTGTTTGGCATCGCGCCGGGCGTCTGGCGGCTGAAGGACGACAACGGCGACGGCACGATCGATCGGCAGGTCGCGATCAGCGAAGGGTACAGCACGCACCCCGCGTTCGGAGGCCACGGTATTTCCGGCCTGGCGATGGGACCCGACGGACGGATCTATTGGGAAGTCGGCGACATCGGATTGGATGTGACCGACAAAGCGGGGAAGCGCTGGTCGCTGCCGAATCAAGGCGCGGTGATGCGCTCCGATCCCGACGGATCGAACTTCGAGGTGTTCGCGACCGGCATTCGCAACCTGCAGGAGTTCTCGTTCGACGAATACGGCAATCTGATCAGCGTCGACAACGACGGCGATCACCAAGGGGAAACGGAACGCGTCGTCTACATCCCCAACGGATCCGACAGCGGCTGGCGATCGAACTGGCAGTACGGGAAGTACACCGATTCGAAGAACAACCGCTACAACGTCTGGATGGAAGAGCAGATGTTCAAGCCGCGCTTCGAGGGTCAGGCGGCGCACATCGTTCCACCGGTCGCCGCGTATCACACGGGACCGTCCGGCATGGCGTACAACCCCGGCACGGCGCTCACCGAGGAATGGCGCAACACGTTCTTCGTCACGAGCTTTCCCGGCGCCGCGTCGAACGCGCGCATCTTCGGCTTCAAGCTGAAAGAAGAGGGCGCCGGGTTCGCGCTCGACGGCGCCGATCGCGTGCTGTTGCAGGGGATTCTCGCGGTCGGCGTGAAGTTCGGGCCCGACGGCGCGCTGTACGTCACGGACTGGATCACCGGATGGAACGCGAAGAACAAGGGCCGCGTGTGGAAGCTCGATTCTCCGGCTGCTGCGGCGAGCCCGATACGCGCGGAGGTCAAGAAGCTGCTCGCGGAGAAGTTCGACGCGCGCAGCGCGGCTGACGTCTCCGGACTGCTTCGCCATGCCGACATGCGCGTGCGCCAGAAGGCGCAGTTCGATCTCGTGCGCCGCGGCGACGTCCAGGCACTGACGACGGCCGCGAACGATCCGAAGAGCCAGCTCGCGCGCATCCACGGTATCTGGGGCATCGCACAGCTCGCCCGGAAACAGGATCGCCACGCGGCCGCGCTCGTGAATCTGTTGAAGGATCCGGACAACGAGGTCCGCGCGCAGGCGGCCAAGATGCTCGGCGACATTCGGTACGCGCGCGCGGGCGATGCGTTGGTGCCGCTGCTGAAAGACGCCGCGCCCCGCGTGCGATTCTTCGCGGCCGAAGCGCTCGGCCGCATCGCGCACAAGTCCGCGGTCTCGCCGATCGTCGAGATGCTCGCGGCCAACGACGATGGCGATCCGCTGCTCCGGCACGCGGGCAGCCTCGCGCTGTCGCGCATCGGCAACGCCGACGCCCTCGCCGCGCTCTCGACGCACGCGTCTCGCGGTGTCCGGATCGCCTCCATCGTCGCGCTGCGCCGCATGCGGCACGCCGGCGTCGCGCGCTTCCTCTCGGATGCCGACGAGTCGATCGTCCTCGAGGCCGCACGCGCGACGAACGACGATGGATCGATTGACGCGGCGCTTCCGGCGCTCGCGAAAGTGCTCGACGACAGGCGCTTCACCAAGGAGGCGCTAATCAGGCGCGCAATCAGCGCGAACCTCAAGGTCGGCGCGCCGGACGGCGCGGCTCGCCTGGCGGCGTTTGCCGCGGATCCGAAGACCAATTCGGCGATGCGCGTCGAGGCAGTTGCGGCGCTGGGCGTCTGGGCCTCGCCGTCGCCAATGGATCGCGTCGATGGGATCTACATCGGCCAGCCCCCCGCGAGGGATGCGAGCGCGGCGCGCGACGCGGTTCTGAAGTTGATGCAGGCCGCGTCCGGTCCGGACGCGAGCGGCCCGATGAAGATCGCGTTGGCCGAGGCGGCGGGCCGGCTCGGCGCGCAGGAAGCCGCGCCGATGCTCCTGGCGCAGCTTCGAAGCGATCCGTCACCCGACGTTCGCGTCGCGTCGCTGCGCGGACTCGAGGCGCTCAAGCCGTCGAACATCGGCGAGATCATGAAGATCGCGATTGCCGACGCGAGCCCCGAGGTGCGCCGTGCGGCCGTCGGCATCCTGCCATCGCTGCCCATCGGCGACGCCGAGAAGGTACAGAACCTCGTCGCCGTCATCCGCGGCGGAAGCGCTCCCGATCAGCAGGCCGGCATCGAGGTGCTCGGCACGATGAAGACCGCCGACGCGCAGAACGCGCTCGCGTCGTTCTTCGACGAGCTCGTCGCCGGCAAGCTGCCGCGTGAAGTTCAAGCCGATCTCGTCGACACGATGCAGGCGAGCGGATCGTCCGCGCTCGAGGGCAAGCTCGAGGCGTATCGAAAAGGCAAGTCGGCGGAGACGCTCGCCGCGGCCTTCAGGGATGCGCTACTCGTCGGCGGCGATCCGCGGCGTGCCCAGCAGGTGTTCGCCGATCACCCGGCTGCCGCCTGCGTTCGGTGCCATTCAGTGGGGAACAGCGGCGGCGCCGACGTCGGCCCCAACCTCGCGGGGGTCGGGAGCCGCCTCACCCGCGAGCAGATTCTCGAATCGCTTCTCGAGCCAAACGCGCGCATCGCTCCGGGCTTCGGAACGATCACCGTCACGCTGAAGAGCGGCGACCGCGTCGACGGCATGCTGCGGAGCGAGACCGATAGCGAGCTGGTGGTGATGACCGGCACGCCGCCGGTGGAGAAGCGCATCGCGAAGCCGGACGTGGCGCAGCGCACGAATCCCGTGTCCGCGATGCCGCCCGCCGGCGCGCTCCTCAAGCTGCGCGAGATTCGCGATCTCGTCGCGGGACTCGCGATGCTGAAGTGAACCCTTGAACCCTTGAACCCTTGAACCCTTGAACCCTTGAACCCTTGAACCCCTGAACCCTTGTCCTAGTCGAGCGGCTTGATCCGGATGTTCTTGTAGTAGACAGTGCTATTGGGATCGTGCGCCTGCAGCGCGACCGTGCCGGCGCTCAGCACGCGGTTCGCGAAGTCGGGGCTGCCTTTCCATTCCGCCGGCTGCGTCCACGACACCGTCTGCTTGTCGTTCACTCTGACGGTGATCGAGTCCCCTTTGACGACGATGTGCTCCGTGAACCACTCGTCGTCTTTCGGAATCGCCTCGTAGACGTCGGACACATGGTACAGGCTTCCCGTCTTGACCTTGTCTTTCGTGTAGGTGTTGTTCACCTGGATCTCGAACCCCTTCTGGGGCCATCCCTTCTCGACGAACTCGGTGAGGATGAACACGCCGCCGTTCGAGTTGGCGCGCGTCATGACGTCCACCTTCAGCTCGAAGTTCCTGAAGCTGTGATTGCGGAACGGACCGTCGTAGTACGCATGGCCCTGCATGCCCTTGGCGTTCGCGACGATGGCTCCGTCCTCCACTCTGAACGAGTCCGGGTTCGCGAGCTTCCAGCCCGTGAAGTCTTTGCCGTTGAAGAGCTGCGTGAAGCCCGGCTCGGTCGCCGGTGTCTGCAGGAATCCCGCGACGAGCATCACGGCGCCAAGCCGCAAGAGCGTAGTCATAGTGCGCGCGAGTCTAACACGATCGGTTACGCGCTGACCGGCTGCTCGAGGCAGGCGAACACTTCGCGATAGAACGCCGGCTGCTCTCGCCACGTCGGCGACGAAATCAGACGTCCGTCGCGGACGACGTCCTCTTTGACGAAGTGACCGCCGCACGCTTCGATCTCGACCTTCACGTGCTCGTAGCAGGTGAAGCGCTTGCCCTTCGCGAGGCCCGCGGCCGCGACGAGCTGCACGCCGTGGCAGATGGAGAAGATCCACTTCTCGCGCGCGTCGAGCTCCCGGATGATCGCGACGACGCGTTTGTCGTTGCGCAGATACTCGGGCGCGCGCCCGCCGATCAGCACGACGCCCTCGTACTCCGACGCGTTCACGTCGTCGAAGGTGAGGTCGGCGTCGATCGCGTATCCCGGACTCTCTTTGTAGGTGTCCCAGCCGGGCTCGAAGTCGTGCATGACGAGGTGGAGCCGCCGCTTGGACGGCGCCGCGACGTGCGCCTCGTACCCGGCCTCTTGGAATCGCTGAACGGCGAACCAGGTCTCGTAGCTCTCGCCGCCGTCGCCGGTGATGATCAGGATCTTCTTTGGCACGACGCCCTCCGATGTTTCAGAGGGAGAGCATACACGCGTTTGGCGTCTTCCGGCTAAAGCCGGAAGCCACGCGTCGAGATTCGTGGCTTCCGCCCTTTTAGGCGGAAGTCAGAGACGGTCATTGGGTTCGCAGCACGATCACCGGATCCACGCGTGATGCGCGATACGCCGGCCACCAGCACGCGGCGACGATCGCGAGCACGAGCAGCGCCGTGACCGTCACCCACGTAGCGGGATCCAGCGGCGGCACGCCGAACATACCGTCTTCGACGACGCGGACCAGACCGAACGCCGTCGCGAGCCCGACGGCAATCCCGATCGCGGCTGGCGTGAGCCCTTGTAGGACCATCATCCGCAGAACGCTCGCGCGATCCGCGCCGAGCGCGATGCGCACGCCAAGCTCCGGCAGACGCTGCGTCGTCGTGAACGCGACGAGTCCGTAGATGCCCGCCGCCATCAGACCGAGTGCAAGCAGCGCGAAGGTGCCTACGAGCGACGACGTGAGACGGGGGAGCCCGAACGTGCTGCCGACGACGTCGTCCATTGTCGTGATCTTTGCAATCGCGAGATTGCGATCGATCGACCAGATGGCCTGACGCACTGAGGCGCTCAGCGCCATCGGATCTCCGGCGGTCCGAACGACGAGGCTCATTGCCGCCTGCGGCTCCTGCAGATCGTGCATGTAGAACTCGGGCCTGAAGCCGTCGCGCAGCGATTCATTGCGCGTGTCCGCGACGACGCCGATGACGGTGATCCACGGACTGAAGATCACCTTGAACCGCCGCCCGATAGGATTCGTGTTCGGCCAGAACTGTGCTGCCATCGTCGCGTTGATGACGGCCATCGGCGGAGGCTGAGGTGCGTCGTACCCCTCCGGCACTGATTGTTGCGGGTACCAACGAATCACCGGCACCGCGATGCGCGCATCCGACGGCGCGAACACGCGGCCGTCCAGCACCGGAATCTCCATCGTTCTGAAGTAATCGCTGCTGACGACGCGATAGCGGGCCGAGAGCTCCTGACCCGGCGCGGGCGGTGGGGCGCCTTCGACGTCGACGCCGATGCCGGAGTAGCTGCCGCCGAGAGGAATCGCGTTGATCGCGGCTGCGGAGATCACACCGGGCAGCGCGCCCGCGCGATCGACGAGATCCTGATAGAACCGACGCTGCTTGACGGCGCTTCGATAGCTCGCGCCTGGCAAGGCGAGATTCGCGGTCAGCAGACCGTGCGTCGTGAATCCGGGATCGGTCGTCGCCAGCGCGAGCAGCCCTCGCGTCATCAGGCCGGCGCCGAGGACGAGCACGAGCGTGAGGGCGACCTGCCCGGCGACGAGCAGCCGTCGCAGCCGGGGATGGCCGGCGCTGCTGATGGTCCGCCCCGCCTGCTGAAGGACATCCGCCAACGACACGCGCGTGGTTTGGAGCGCGGGCGCGAGGCCGAAGAGCAGACCTGTCGCGATCGACGTGCCGATCGCGAAGGCGAGCACCGTCACGTCGACCGGAATGCGATCGACGGCAAGCACGGCTCGAGGCACGAGCGACGGAATCGCTTGCGCGATCCAGAAGGTGGTGGCGACGCCGAGAACCGCGCCGCATGCGGCGAGCAAGAGGCTTTCCGCGAGCAGTTGGCGCGCGATGCCGAGACGGCTGCCGCCGAGCGCGAGCCTGACGCCGATTTCGCGCTGACGTGAGAGGCCGCGCGCGAGCAGCAGACCTGCGACGTTGCTGCACCCGATCAGGAGCAGGCACGACACGGCCCCCATCAGCAGAAGCAGGAGCGCGCGCGAGTCGCGCACCAGATCTCCGTGCAACGGCATGACGCGCGCTTCGTGGGCGCGATTGAGTTGAGGGAACTCCGTCGTCAGGTCGCGCGCGACGCGCGTCATGTCCGCACGCGCCTCGTCGAGCGACACCCCAGGCTTGAGCCGGCCGACAACCGTGAGGAAATGACGTCCGCGATATTCGCGAATCGGCTCGGCGATTGGCGACCAGTAGTCGACGTGTTGGCCCAACGAAGTCATGGGGAAGCTGAAGCCCTCTCCCATGACGCCGACCACTTCGTACGGACGCCCGTCGAGGATGGCCTTGCGGCCGGTCACCGCCGGATCGGCGTTGAAACGTTCCCGCCAGAGGCGCTCGGTCAGGACGATGACCTGGCCGCTGCCCGGTGCGTCCTCCCGCGGTACGAAGCCGCGTCCGAGGATCGGCTGCACGCCCATGACGTTGAAGAACTCGGACGACACTCGCACCCCCGTCAGCGACTTGGGCTCGCCCGCGCCGGTGAGGGTGACGTTTCCGGCAAACCATATCGCCGCCATCCGCTCGAACGTTCGATTCGACTCGTTCCACACCGGGAACTCATGACCGGCCACGACGTTGCGATCGATGTTCCGCTCTGGGCGGCCTTCCCAAACCAGCACGAGCCGATCGGAATCCGGATACGGCGGCGCCTTCAGCAGAACGGCGTTGACGACGCTGAAGACCGACGACGCGGCGCCGATCGTGAGCGCCATCAGCAGGATGATCGTCGCGCTCACGCCGGGCGATCGGCGGACGAAGCGCAGGCCGTCACGAATGTTTGCGCCGCCGCCCCCAAAGAGGGAAATGAAGAGCGCACGCGGCGACCATGGACCATGCTCCCGCCAGACCGAGCTCAGTAGATCGACGACCGTCCCGATCCAGAAAACAATCCGCGCCAACGAGCCGCGCGCGCGTGCCGCGGCATGCCGCGTGTGAAAGAGCTCCATCATTTCATCGCCGAAGCGGCGACGGAACTGCGGCGGGTAGAGATAGAGCAGCGCGCGATAGAGGCGCGTCATCGCAGCACCTTCTTCATTCGGGCGACGTTGAGGACGTTCGCCAGATCGCGCGTCTCGATCTCGAGCGCGCGCCGTCCGACGGGGCTGATTGCGTAGTAGCGCCGGCGCGGGTCGGCGGCGTCTCCGTCGGCGCTGGAATCCGCGTCGCCGATGAGTCCGGTTTCGAGCAGCTTTTTGATAGTTCCATACAGATTGCCGGGGCCGAGCGAGACGCGGCCGTCGGTGAACTCTTCAACGTGCTGGGCGATGCCGAGCCCGTGACGCGCTCGATCGACGAGCGCGAGCAGGATGTGCATGGCGATCGGCGTCAGCGGCAGCGCGGCGCGGGCGCGATCTTCGGTCGTATTGGATTTGCCTGTTTGCATGACGTGCCTTCGCGTGGCGCGAACTGAAGGCTCCTTCGGGCGAAAGTATCGAACATTGATATATCGAAGGACGATAAGTCGTGTCAAGAAGTTCCGCTGCGAATAGACTACGCGGCATGCGACAGTCACCTCACTCACTCGTCACGTTGAGTCTTCTGGCCGCTTCGGTTGTCGTGTCGGCGCAGACGGGCGCGCGAAAGCCGGGCGACTATCCGCTCGGTCCGGACTCGCTGCCGCAGGAGGGCGTTCCGAAGGGCAGGCTCGAAGGGCCGATCCCGTTCAAGAGCCAGATCATCCAGAACACCGTGCGCCGCTACTGGGTCTACGTGCCGGCGCAGTACACGGGCGATCGTCCGGCGAACGTGCTCGTGTTCCAGGACGGCCAGCGCGCCACGAATCCCACCGGCGTGCTGCGCGTGCCGCAAGTCCTGGAGAATCTGATCCACAAGAAGGACATTCCCGTCACGATCGGCATCTTCATCACGCCCGGGCATCGCGCGGAGACGTACCCGGAGGATCTCGGCACGAGCAATCCAAACAACAGAGCCGCCGAGTACGATTCGCTCAGCGACGCCTATGCGCGCTTCATCGTCGAAGAGATGCTGCCAGAGGTCGGGAAGAAGTACAAGCTCACGACGGATCCCGCGGGGCGCGCGATTGGCGGAACGAGCAGCGGCGCGATCTGTGCGTTCACCGTCGCGTGGCACAAGCCCGATCAGTTCCGCAACGTGATCAGCATGATCGGCAGCTACACGTCGATTGGCTACCGCCCGGCGCAGGACGGGCAGCCGATGGTGCCGGGCGGCGATCTCTATCCAACGCTGATTCGCAAGAACCCCATCAAGCCGATCAAGATCTTCATGCAGGACGGATCGGCGGACCTCGACAACGCGCACGGCAACTGGTTCCTCGCGAATCAGCAGATGCTTGCGGCGTTCAATTACGCGAACGCCACGGCCGATGCGAAGAAGATTCCTGGAGCGCGGTATCAGGTCAAGAACGAGTGGGGCGACGGCGCGCACTCGGACGCGCACGGGGGATCGCTCCTGCCCGACATCCTTCGGTGGATCTGGAGCGACGTGAAATAGGGTTCACGGGTTCAAGGGTTCACGGGTTCACGGGTTCACGGGTTCAAGGGTTCACGGGTTCACGGGTTCACGGGTTCACGGGTTCAAGGGTTCACGGGGTTCACGGGTTCACGGGGTTCAAGGGTTCACGGGTTTTCTTGCTTCTTGAAGAAGTACCGCAGCGGTTTCGATCCCGGATCGCCGCTGACGACGGCCTCGAGCGATCCGTCGGGGCGCTTCGTGTAGCGAATCATCTTTGGAAAATCGTGCGCGGGGTTCTCGAAGACGGCGCTCTCGCCATCGATAGTCGTCAACGTGAAGTCCGTTGCCGGCATGCGGCCGTTCGGCATCGCTTGGTAGACGAGCCCGCCGTTCCGCTCGACGATGCAGAGGAACTCGAAGGCCGACATCAATCCGTCCGCGCGGATCGTGCGTGAGATTGCCATCATCGAACCGGCGGCCGCGGGCGTCCATCGCTCCTCGAACGTCGTTCCGGAGCTCGACGTGCCGCTCCACGTTCCCGAGATCCAACCGACCTGAGCGATCGTGGCTTTGGCGGCGCGCGCCGTCGGCGTGGATGGAGGCGCAGCCGCAGCCGCCGAGCGTTTGTAGATCGTCGACGCCACTCGGGGCGTCTCCTGACCGGCGACGCGCGACGTCATCTCGACACGAATCGTGTCGGCCGACTCCAGCCGCACGCTGCTCGTCACGTCCATCTTGATCGGCTTGCCGCTCGCCGGCGTCGCGCCGACCATGTGCACCACCAACGCGCCGCCGTCCCAGCTCGAATTCCACACGGCGCCGGAGTCAGGCTCGCACAGACGGCCGGGCATGCGGCTGGTCGTCTCCGAGCCGGGCGTGTACGTGATCGTTGCCGGACCGCCGGTAAAGGTCCGCGTGAGCGTGATGTCCTGTCCCGTTTGCGCGATCGTGAATTGGGGACCGAAGACGGGCGGCGCGGGCTTCGCGCCGGACGCCGCTGCCGCAGCGTCCGATTGCGCGACCCATGTGCCCGCGAGATTTGGCCGATCTTGCGCTGCGCCGCGAACGATCAACAGCGCTGCCAGGAGGCCGCACGCCATCACGCGAGTTGGCATCGGCAGACTATAGTGCCGTTCAGCCGGACTGTCTTGGACAAATCCGACACATCTACTTCACCCACTTGAGCGCTGCATCCAGGTTCATGCTCAACCCGCCCATGATCGCGGTGTGCCGCTCGTGGGTCGTTGGGAGTTGATTCTTGTCCGCCGGCACGACGCGCGTGCTGAGCACCGCGACGAACGGCGAGACGAGATCGAAGTCGATGCCGAACTTGCTGAAATAACTGCCGCGCAAGCCGAGCGCGATTCCGTACGAGTCGAGAGGACGCGTCGACGCTTTCACCAGGACCTTGAACGACAGATTCAACGCGGGGTTCTTATGCTTGATGAGGAGGTCGCCGAACTGAAGCCCTGCCCCGATGTAGAAGGTGCCAGGATCCGAGATACCCGTCACGGCTCCGGCATCGCTTGTCGTGATCTTCGTCTCCTTGGACAGAGGCACGTCTGCCGACAAGTACCAGCGCTCCGTCGGTCCCGTCGTGAGCGACATCGACGTCTTCAGCGAACCGGCAGGAGCCGCAGGCGTTTCAGGCAGTCCCGTCGGGGACGTACCAGGGAGCTTGAGCTTCGCAATGGCCGCGACGGCCGCGGATCGCAGCGCCGCGGACTCGTTCGTTCGATCGGCCACCGTCGCGAGCGGACCGATCGCCATCGGCTGACCCAGTTCGATGAGTCCCGCGGCCGCCGCGATTCTGACGTCCTGTGAGTTGCTTGCATTGAGCAGCGTGCACGCGAGGCGCACCAACGGCGGCGAGGCCGGCGTCAACGGCGTCATGCAATCGATTTGTGTCGATGCCTTGGCCGCAGCCTCGGTCGCCTTCGCTTGAGCCTCGAGCGCCTTGGTGGCCGTCTGCGCGGCTTTCAGCTCCTGCTCTCTCTGCAAGAAGACCTTCAGATCCGCCTCGTCGAGATCCGACGCGGCGATGGTGACCGCAAGCCCGCTCAGGCTCGCCGAGACGGCGAGCGTCGCGCGCGTGAGCGTGAGGACGTACTCCCGCTCGGAGATCCACGATACTGGTGCCGAGACGGTGTTGGCCGGATCGATCGGCAGCGCCGCAAGCCGTGCGGTCGTGACGATGCGGGCCGCAACTTTGGCGAGCGTCTGCAAATCCGTGACGATCCGGCTCGTGCGCGCGCTCTCCTTTACCTCGATTGCCGTCGTCGCCGTTCGAATGAGGTATGGCGTTTCGTTGGCATCGACCTCTTTCTTCGCTCGGACCGCGATGGCTTCGTGCACGACGACGATGCGGATCTTGTCGGTGCGATCGGTGATGGCGCGCGGGTACCGGCTCGCTTTTTGAGCGGCTTTCGTGCCGACCACCGCAATGAGGTGCTTGACAGCGAGTACCCGATCCGCCAGCGGCTTGTCCGGATCGGTGGCGCATTCGAGGATGGCGCCGATGTCGTTCACGCCCGGCGCTGTCTTTGCGGCGATCGCCGCCGGCGTCGGAAGCGCAGTGCTTCCGCAGGTGAAGTTCTTTCCGCCGCTGACGTCCGACTTCCGGAACAGCTGGACCGCTTTTTCCGGATCCACGATGCGATCTTTGGCCGCCGCGTCCGCGGGCTCCGCGGCCACGAGCAGGTTCACGATCGCAAGATAGTGCGCGTCAGCGGTGGTCTTGACCGTCCCGGTCGTCTTTGCGTCAACGGTGGGTTGAGGCTTCCTCGCGGGTTGTGCATTGACGGTCGAAGTGAAAGCCAGCACCGCGATTGCCGCCAGCGATCGTCGCAGACGAATAGTCACACGCTCCCCCTTTGTCATCCGTCGTGGGTATCAGGGTGGACCGAGCCGATCGGTTCAGGACGGACCGACGTTGACCGTGATGTTGCGGCTCTGCAGCCACTTCCGAACGCGGCCGTCCGTCCGCACGTAGATGCCGCCATCGCCGCACGGCCTCAGGCCTGGAGGGCCAGTGGCACGCGACGTCGCGCCGCCCAGATAGAGGTTTCCATCGGCGCCCGTCAGGAAGAACGGGCCGCCGCTGTCGCCGTTGCAGCTGTCCTTGTCGAGCGACTGCGCGCCTGCAACGATCTCCTGACCCGCGGAACAACCGTAGTACGTCGCATCAGCCACAGGCCCGTTGGTGGTGTTCACGGTGCCGGTGCATGCAAGCGATGCAATCGGGACGTCGACGCGCCGCTTGATCCCGACGGGCTCCGCTATCGGGTTCTCGGTCCGACCGAAGCCCACGGCTCGTCCCGTGGAGGCGTTCGCGAAGAGGGCATCCGCCGCAAACCGCCGCGGCGTCACGGTCACCGGCTTGCTCAGCATGAGCACCGCAACGTCTCCCTGCCCGAGCGGCGCTGAGCAGTCGATCATCGCGAAGCCGCTGGCCACGCCGACCGTCGTCGTGTTGATGACGTCGCCAAAATGCACGGTCTCGCTGACCTTCTGACAGAAGCAATGTGCCGCCGTCAGGACCGCGTTGTTGGCGATGACCGTGCCTGTGCAGATCCGATTGTTGCCGGTGATCGCCACGGTATCTGGATAGAGACCGGCCGGTACGCGCTCGCCGCCGAAGATGCGTTGCTGCGGGTTCATCGCGGCGAAGTTCTGACGGTACCTGAGGTCGAAATCCAGCAGCCCGCGAGTGAAAATGAGGTCGGACCGCGCACGCGTCGCTGCGGGGTCGATCGGGAGGCGTCCCGCCATCGCGATTGCGTTTCGCAGCGCTTCGGTGAACTCGGGCGTGTCCGGTGTGGCGGCTTCTCGGGCGAACGCGATCGCCGCGCGCCCGACTCTCTGCGACTCCGCGGAGCCAGGGCCGCTTTCTGACGCCTGCTGCCTGGAGAAGAGACTTGCTGACGCCGCGAGCACGAGGCTCGCCGCGAGGCACGCGCTCGAGACACGAGAGTGCTGCTTCACGACATGCTCCTTGATCTGGCCGACGGTGTAGTAGACGGACCGGGATTCTGTTTTCCGATCATTTCGGCGGCGCCTTCAAGACGGTCGTGCGCAGCCAGTCGTCGTACGCTGACGTCCGGACGTAGACGCCCGGACGATTGGGCTTGCCGCAATCGTCGCCCCAACTGACGAGACCGGCGATCAGCAGATCCGCGCGGCTGTCCAGAAGGAACAGCGGTCCTCCGCTGTCGCCCTGACACGCGTCGACGCCTTCGCTGCCGGCGCAGATCACGTTCTCGTCGATCAGCCCTGTGTAGAATCCATCGCCGTTGCATGTCGCGCGGTCGACCAGCTTGACGGTCGTCCAATGGAGGAAGTCGGACGCCTGTCCGAATCTCGACGAGGAGTTGCGGCCCCAGCCGATGACAAAGCCGGTCGTCGCGGGATCGCTCGTCAACGTGGTTTCCTGGTCCGCGCTGACCATTCGTGGAAACACGATGTCCTGCGGAACGCTTCCGGCGATACGGATCAAGGCGATGTCGTTGACGTAGTTGCCGGACGGAGTTCTGTGGAACTTGTCGTGAACGAAGATCTGTTTCGCTTGAAGCGTCACGCCGCCGAAGGACAGCTTCTCCGTGTCGACCTTCAGGCGCACGAGCTGGGGCTGATCCTTGATGGCGGCGACGCAATGGCCGGCCGTCAGGACCCAGTCTCTCGACATCAGCACGCCGCCGCAGAAGTGCGACAACGTGGGATGCCCTTTTATTTGCGAGAGCGACACCGCATAGCGGAAGAGGCCCGTCGGCGCAACGCTGAAGTCCGGCGACAGGATTCGGCCCTCTCCGCGGGCCGTCGCGGTGGCCGTTCCAGCGAACGGATCGAGGAGTGGGGATGTCAGCTTGTAAACATCGCGAGCCGCGAACGATTTCGAACCAGTAGTTGCTTCGATCCAGCGAGCGTGATGCACGACGTCGACGTAGACGGTCGAACCGCGTGGACTCGTGCAGGCGTCCAGCCCCCGGCTCACGATCCCCTCCAACCGGAGCCGTCCGCTTTCGTCCGGAGCCATGAGGCCAGCGCCCGAGTAACCAGCGCAGACGTCCACAAGCGGAAAGGCGGAGGTCGCGCAGAATTCCCCCAACCCGACACGGTCTCCGGGCACATTCGACCAGCGAGCGTTGCACTCGGCAGACCCAATCACTCTCACTGCCAAATGCCGCTGCGTGCTGTCGGCCATGGCCACGCGATCGATCAGTTGGCCCCATCCGGCGACAACGGACCGCCCGATAGGATCCGAGTCACCTTTGGGGCGAGTAACCGGTTCGGCATCGCGGCGTGAGAGCTCGATTGGCAGCACGTCGATCTCGTGCGCCAGCTTGAGCAGCGCGATGTCCTCGCCAAGCGCCGGCTTCGCAGTACTGCGGAGGACGATCTGCGTGACGTCGACTCTTTTGGCCTGAGTGAGGTCTGCGGCGCCGTAAAGGACGCTCAGGCCAGCCGCGCTCTCGCGGTCGACGCAGTGCGCCGTGGTGATTACCCACGCAGGCCGGATGACGACGCCGTTGCAATACCATCCGATGCCGCGGCTTGCTGCGATCGCGACGCTTGCCGGGTATAGATTCTGCGGCGACTTCAAGACCGTGTACAGCCGACGGATCTCCTGATCTCGGTCCTGCCCTGTGATGCTCGCGGGTTGGCCCGGCGTCTGAACTTTTGCGAAGAGCGTAACCGGCTGCTGAGGCCAAGTGGCACGCGACGGGATCGACCAGACCGCAAACGCACCGAGCGCGAGGAGAAGCCACTGCGTCATGATTGCTGTCTCCTGCCGCGAAATGTGGATGTGCGGCAAATATACATGAAGTGAGAGACGGACGAGCAGAGGCGATTCGCGCGGAGCGCGATCGCGTCAGAATCTCGACGCGACGTAATAGAGCGCGAAGCCCGCCATCACCGCGGCGGAGATCCACAACGCGATCGTCGTGACGGGGCTCGGCAGAATGTTGCGGGGCAGGTGGCGGTAGCGCAGATAGATCACCGCGCCGCCGATGAGCGGCAGCATCAGCGCCTGCGCGACGCCGCCGGCGACGACCATCTGCACGGGCGATCGCAGGAACCAATAGAACAGCACCGGCACGGCGCACAGCGCGATCACGAACCGGTTCCTCCAGCGCAGCCGGCTCGCGGCGTCCTCGCGCGCGTAGCCGCCAGCGAGCCGGACGACATCCGCGAAGAGCCGCGCGTGGGCGGCGGTCGACGCGAAGATCGTCCCGTAGAGGGTGACGACTGCGCCGAGGTAGAAGATCCACAGCGCCCACGCGCCGAGCGTTTGCGTGTAGATGTTCGAGAGCACCACGACGGTGTCGCGATCGGCGGGAACGATCCCCATCTTGTGGAGCACGCCCGCACCGAGAAGGTAGAACGCGACGGTGGCCAGCGTGTAGATCACGAGCGAGCAGGCGATGTCGAGGTGCATGACGCGGATCCAGCCGCGCGCGCGGGAGATCCACGCGTCCGACTCATCCCGCGGACCGACGAATCGCGCGTAGCCCTTCTCGACGCACCAGTACGGATACATCACGAGCTCGGTCGCGCCGACGCCCGTGATTCCGAAGACGGCAATCGCGGTCGCGAGCCCTGCGGCCGGAAGGTGCAGGGTCATGCCCGAGGCGAGATCGGCTGCCGAGATCGAGTCCGGACGCTGGATGAAGATCGCGGCCGCGCACACCGTCAGCAGCGTGAACACCCCGACCTTCACGATCGCGAGGCGCTCGATGCGCTCGTAGCCGCCGCCGAGGAGGAGCGCGAGCGTGATCGCGAAGCACACGCCGACCCAGACGTTCACCGAGATCGCGGGAACGAGCAGGTTCAGCACCTGCGATACGCCGCCGTACATCCCGCCGACTTGAAGTAGGGTGAGCGTGACGGTGATGGCCCAGACCCACACGAGCCAGCTCACGCCCGCGCGCGGGCCCGGCACGCGATTGAATCCCTCGAGGCCTGTGTCACCGGTCGCGATCGTGTAGCGCCCGAACTCCGCCTGCACGACCGGTTTGATCGCGCAGCTCACGAGGATGATCCACAGCACCGCGAACCCGACTTGCGCGCCAAGCGTGGTCGTCGCGATCAGCTCGCCCGATCCGACGATCGACGCGGCGAGTACCATCCCCGGCCCGATCCGGCCGAGCGCCGTCGAGAGCGACGCGGGCGGCGCTTCGATCGCCTGTCGCGACAGGACATACGGATCGGGGGCGGCCCCGGTCATTTCTGCGCCGTTCGTATGCCCGCCGGTCCGCCGTTCACTTTGATCGCCGCGCCCGGCGTCAGCGTCTTGCCGTCGAACGTGAACGTCTGAATCTCGCGCTCGACCATGCACTGAACGAGCACTCTGCGGCTCGAGGCATCCCACGCGATGCCCTGGCACCATCGGCCCGTCTTCGCCTCGGCGATCGGCGTCAGCTTCTTGTTGCTCAACCCGAGAACCCGCACGAGCCCGAAGTCCTTGAAGAGCGGCGACGCCTTCGCGCTGTTCGTGCCGTTGATGATGGTGACGGCGACGTAGCGGCCGTCCGGCGAGATCGCGATCCCTTCGGCGAGCGGACCGACGCTCGCATGATCGACGACGCGTGGAGGCGTCTGCGTGAGATCGATCACGCTGACGAGATCCGCGCCGCCGCTCGCGCCGACGCCAATGCTCGCGACGACGGCGACGTCGCCCGCCGGCGCGACCTCGATGCCGTACGGCTTCAGGTTCGCGCCGAGGTCACGCTTCGCGTACTCCACTTTTGCGCCGTCGATCGTCAGCAGCGAGATCACGCTGTCGTTGTTGCGCGTGACGAGCGCCATCCGTCCGTCGCGCGCGAACGCGACGCCGCTCGGCTGGCTCTCCGGCGCGTTGAGGCTGACCTTGCCCGCCGGCGTGACCGTTTTGCCGGCGATCGTGAAGATGGAGATCGATCCCTCGTAGCGATTCGCGACGAGCGCCAACGTTCCTGCGCGGTTGATCGACACCCCGGAGGCGCCCGTTCCGGCCTGCAGCGTCGCGATGACTTTCGGCGGCGACGACTGCAGATCGATCACCGTCACTTTGTCGTCGTACGCCGTCTTCGCCGGATCGCCCGGGTCGAGCTTCGTCGACGCCGTCACGAGCGCGATCGATTCGTCCGGCGCGATCGCGACGCTCTGCGGCGGGCCGATCACCGACGCCGGCGCCTGCACCTCGCCGACGATCTTCGGCTGCGCGCCGCGCAGATCGATCACGGTGACCGTATCGGCCGGCGCGTTCGGGATCGGCGAGTTGACGCCGTCGACGAGCCGCATCTTGCCGTCGTTCGCCGAGACGACGAGCTGGGCGGATGCCGTGCGGCCGACGAACGCGGTGAAGACCATCGAGAGCACGATCGAGTAGACGCGCGGCGTATGCATGCGGCATATCATATGTCGTTGTTCGCGGTCCGCGGTCCGCGGTTCGCTGTCTGCTAGATCCGCTCTCATGTCCACACCACTCGTCGTCGTCACCGAGCCCGAATATCGCCGCGCCGAGCGCGTCTTCGCGTCTACCGCCTCGGCGAAATGCATCATCGCGCCTCCCGAGGAGTCCGCCCTCGCGCAGGCGATCCGCGACTCCGGCGCCCGCCACGCGATCGTTGGCGGAAAGCCGTATCGGGATGCGTTGTACGACGCGATCGAGCCCGGCCGTGTGATCGCGCGATTCGGCGTCGGCCACGACGGAATCGACAAGAAGCGGGCGACCGAATCGGGCGTGCTCTGCACGAACACGCCCACCGTGCTCGATCAATCGGTCGCCGAGCTGACCTTTCTGCTCATCGCCGCGGCCGCGCGATGGCTGACCACGATCGCCGGCGCGATGCGTGACGGGCAGTGGCTGCCGAAAGAAGGAACGGAGCTCCACGGCAAGACGTTGACGATGATCGGCGCCGGCCGGATTGGCCGCGCGGTGGCGCGAATCGCGCGGCGCGGCTTCGGCATGCGCGCGATCGCCTACCGTCGTCCCGGTTCGACCGCGCAGGCTGGAGACGATTTCGATCTGATGACGGACGATCTTCGCGCGGCGCTCGGCCAAGCCGACTTCGTCAGCCTGCTGATTCCGGCGGCGCCCGAGAACGCGCACTTCATCAATCGCGAGCGGCTGTCGTGGATGCGGCCGAACGCGTGGCTGATCAACACCGCGAGGGGAATGGTCGTCGACGAGATTGCGCTGTACGACGCGCTGGCAGGCGGCGCGATCCGCGGCGCGGCGATGGATGTCTTCGATCGCGAGCCATACGTGCCAGCCGATGCCGCGCGCGATTTCCGGACGCTGCCGAATGTGATTCTCACGCCGCACGTCGGCAGCCACACTCCGGAAGCGAACGGCGGCATGGCGGAGCGGGCGCTGCAGAACATCACGCTGGCCGAGGCCGGCGACTTCGACAGCATGGATCTGCTGAATCCCGATGTGCTCGACAGGCGCGCGCCGGCCTAGACGGCCCAATCATGCATTGGTAGGTGCCCGAATTGCGCGTATGGCTTTAGGCTTAGATCAGAGCACCGATGTCCATAACCCTTCAGGACGTCCAGTCCGCCCGGCCGATCGTCTACCGCACGCTGAAGCGCACGCCGCTGCTCGTGCATCCGCTCCTCGACGCGAAGACCGGGCTGGACCTCTACGTCAAGCACGAGAATCACAATCCCACGGGCGCGTTCAAGGTCCGCGGAGGACTCAACTTGATCGCGAACCTGACGCCGGAAGAACGGCGCGGCGTGATCACGGCGACCACCGGTAATCACGGCCAGTCGATCGCGCTCGCGTGCAAACGCGAAGGCGTGCCCTGCACGATCGTCGTCCCGATTGGAAACAATCCCGACAAGAACGCCGCGATGCGCGCGCTCGGCGCAACCGTGATCGAGCACGGAAAGGACTTCGACGACGCCCGCGAGTACATCGAGAGCCTTCAGCACTCGAGTGGCCTGCGCTACGTGCATTCCGCGAACGAGCCGCATCTCATTGCCGGCGTCGCGACCTACGCGCTCGAGATCTTCGAGGACCTTCCTGACGTCGAGGCGATCATCGTTCCGATCGGCGGCGGCAGCGGCGCGTGCGGCTGCGCGCTCGTGCGAACGTGGGTCGGAAGCCGCGCCGAAGTCATTGGCGTGCAGGCCGAGGGCGCGGATGCATTCGCGCGCTCGTGGCGGACGGGGACGCGCGTGTGCGCCGACCGGATCGACACGTTCGCCGAAGGCATGGCGACACGCGTCACGTTCGATCTGACCTACGGCATCTTGCGCGACGAGCTCGACGACGTCGTGACGCTCAGCGAGCCGGAGCTGGAAGAGGGCGTCCGCCTCGCGCTCGAGACGACGCACAACCTTGCCGAGGGCGCCGGCGGCGCGGCGATCGCGGCGGCCGTGAAGCTGCGGGATCGGCTCCGCGGCAAGCGAGTCGTCTGCGTCATGAGCGGCGGCAACATCGATCGCGCAACGCTCATGAGGATTCTGCAGCCGTCAGCTGTCAGCGCTGAAAGCTGTTAGCTGTCAGCTGTCAGCCGTCAGCCGTCAGCTGTCAGCTGTCAGCCAGAGCTGAGAGCTGAGAGCTGAGAGCTGAGAGCTACACGATCTTCTCCCTCACCAACATCCACGCCGCGCGCAGACCGTCGCGGCCGCGAACCTTCTTTCCGTCGGCAATCGAGCGCGGCTGGTAGCGAATCGGCACTTCGACGATGTCGTAGCCGAGCGTGCGGACGCGAGCCGTGATCTCCGCGTCCACTTCGAATCCGTCCGCGCGGAGCGCGAGCCGATCGGCGACGGATTTCGTGAACGCTTTGTATCCCGTCGCGTAGTCCGTCAGCTTCGCCTGGTAGAGCGCGTTCGCGAGCGCGGTGAGTAGCCACACGGCCGCGATGAACCGCCAATGGCGCGGCTCGGCCCGAGAGAGCCGGCGGCTGTCGCGGCGCGTGCCGAACACGACGCTCGCGCCCCGCTCGACGATCGGCTCGAGCAGTTTCGGATAATCGTGCGGGTCGTACTCGAGATCGGCATCTTGAATGAGGATGACGTCGCCGGTCGCTCGGCCGATGCCCGTGCGGACCGCCGCTCCCTTGCCGCGGTTGCTCGGGTGGCGCACGACGACGAAGGACACGTCCGTCCGCCCCGCGTACTTCGCCGGCAGCGCCTCGATGATTGATGGCGAGGCATCCGTCGACCCGTCGTCCACCACGATCAATTGCCTCGAGCAATGGACGGGCGCGGCGACGGCCCGGGCGACGATCGTTTCGATCGTGGCCGCTTCGTCGAAGCAGGGAATGACGATCGACAGGACCATCGTCACAATTGTTTCACGGCCGGACTGGACGAGGGGATGCCGGACGCGTAAGGTTTGCAGGCGTGGCGCGTGCAGAGAAACCAATCTTCGTCGTCGCGATCGCGGTCGCCGCCGCGATCCTCAGCTATCGCCCCGTGTACGAGCCCGATCTTGGCTGGCACCTCGCGCAAGGCCGCGAAGCGCTCGCCGCGCATTTCGTGCGCACGAACCTCTTCAGCTTCACCTATCCCGATTATCCGCAGCACTACACCTCCTGGCTCTCGGAGGCGATCGCCTACTCCGCATGGCGCGCCGGCGGCGACGTCGGCGTGCGGACGACGCAGGCGCTGGTGCTCGCGGCGGCGCTTGCGTTCGTCTACCTCGCGTGCCGTCTGCGCGCGACGGCGCTCACATCGATGGCCGTGCTGGCGATCGGGTTTCTCGTGATCGAGCCGCGCGCGATTCCGCGTCCGCATCTCGTGTCGTTTGCGGGGATCGCGTTCTGCTCGTGGCTCGTCGAGCGCGCGCGCGCCGCCCGATCGGCGCGCCCGTTGTACGCGGCGGTGCCGATCGTCGTGCTCTGGAGCAACGCCCATGGCGAGAGCATCTTCGCGCCGGCGATGCTCGGGTTGTTCGCGATCGCCGAGTTGATCCACCCTTCGGCGCTGCCGCGCCGCGAAGCGTTTCGCGGACTGATTGTCGCGATCGTTTGCGGTGCCGCACTGCTCGTGAATCCGTACGGCTGGGGCATGCTGCGATATTTGTACGAGAACGCGATCCTGCCGCAGTCCTTGACGATCTCGGAGCTGCAGCCGGCATACCTTCCGGCCTACAAGGCCTTCTTCGTTTACGGCGTCGTCGCGCTGTTGGTTCTTGCGTCGCTGCCGCGTCAACTGACGCTGTGGGAGGCGCTGGCGGCGATCGTGTTCGCCGCTCTCGGCTATCGGTACTTGCGGTTCACGCCGCTCGTCGTGTTCGTCACCGCGCCGATGATCGCGGCGCGCCTGACGGCGTGGAACGCGCGCGGTCTCGACAGCCGCGCGGTTCTCGTGACGGCGCTCGTCGGCGCTGTCTTCGTGTCGCGGCTGCCGCTCTTCGCCTACGTCAGATCGCTGCAGCCGGGCGGGCTCTTCCCGCAGACGATGTTCTCTTCGCGGGCCGTCGAGTTCGTTCGCACCGAAGGGCTCGCCGGACCGGTGTTCAACAGCAACAATCTCGGCGGATGGATCGCGTGGGAGCTATATCCGGACGTTCGCGTGTTTCAGGACAGCCGACTGCAGGCGTATCCACAGGAACATTTCGACGCGATTCTTCGAGCCTCGCGCTCGCAGGAAGAATGGGACGCCCTGGTGCGCGGCGTCGATTGGGCGGTGTTGTCCACGCCGCGTCCGAACGCGCTCTCCGGCGCCGGCAGATTTCCTCTTGAACAATGGGCCGCAATCTTCTGGGATGAAGCCGTCGCGATCGTCGCGCGCCGCGGCGGGCGGTACGACGGTGCTATCGCGCGGCTCGAGTATCGGGTGGTGACGCCGGAGTCGGACATCTTCGCGCTGGCGCCGCTCCTGTCGTCCGCGCAAGGTGCACGTCTTCGCCTCGAAGCGGAGCGGCAGCGATTGGAGAACCCGACCGGATTCACGGCCGCCGCGGTGATGTGCGTATTGGACGACAGCACGGCGTGCGACGACGTCGAGCGCTTGGCAGCCAGGTTCCCGGCGTTCGAGCACGAAGCGCAGTTCGTGCGGGTCTTGCGATCCAAATGACGGCGACGCCTCGACAAAGCCTTCAGATCGCTGTTACTGTGTGACGCGCTTTTTGCCAGGACCGAGTGCGCGATATCGCCCATGCGCCGACTGATCGGTTGTGCCCTTCCTCTCGTGTTCGCCGGATTCGCGATGCAGGAGATGCAGAGCACGATGTCGGGCGTCTACACGGCATCGCAAGCGACGCGGGGTGAAGAAACGTATATGGGGATCTGCGTCGCATGCCATCCGGCCGGGACGTACAAAGCGGCCGGGTTTCGCGCGTCGTGGTCGGGCCGGCCGCTGTCCGAATTGTACGAGCAGGTCAAAGAGAGGATGCCGAAGAACGATCCGGCGAGCCTCACGCCGGCCGAATGCGCGCAAGTGATCGCGTATCTGCTCAAGATCAACGGTGTGCCGGCGGGTGAGACCGAGCTGCCGTCCGATCCCGCCGCGTTGAAAAAGATCCGGATCGAGATGCCGGCGCAAAACGATCGCCACTGACTCACTCGAGGATCACCATGTCGTTACGGTCGATCACAAGCCGCAGGGTAGCGATTGGAATCACGGTGGCTGCGCTCACGTTCGCCGCCATGGGCAGCGACTTCGCTTCATCCGGCGAGCAAGCACCATCGCCATCGGCCGCGAATCCGAACGCGCTGGTCCGAGGCAACGCGCCGGGTGAGTGGCGCTACTGGGGCGCCGACGCGTGGAGCACGCGCTATTCGCCGCTCGATCAGATCGACGCCACCAACTTCTCGAAGCTGACGATCAAGTGGCGGTGGAACGCGTCGCAGTTCGGCGAGGACGAGTATTACCGCACGACGCCGCTCTATGCGAACGGACGCCTGTTCACGGTTGCCTCGACGCGCCGCGCGGCGGCCGCGATCGATCCAGAGACGGGTCAGACGCTCTGGAAGTGGCAGATGGACGAGGGCATTCGCTGGCAAAAAGCGCCGAGGCAATTCGCGGGACGGGGGCTCGCGTACTGGACCGATGGAAAAGTCGAGCGCGTGATCGTGACGACGCCCGGGTATCACATGGCGCTGCTCGACGCGAAGACCGGCCAGCCGGATCCGAAGTTCGGCAAGGACGGCATCGTCGATCTGATGGACGGCCTCGGCTATCCGCTCGTGCCGCTCGCGGTCGACGATCCCGGTCCGCTCGTGATCAGCGACGCGGCGCCCGCACGAAAGGCGAAGCCTGGCGAGACGTGGAATGCGGCGACGAAAACCGGCGCCGACGGCACGATCGGCATCGATCCGGCGCTCGGCCAGATCGGCATCAGCTGCCCCGCGATCGTCGTCAACGACGTGATCATCGTCGGCAACTCGCACATTCACGGCTACTACCCTATCCGCCTGCGCAATCTTCCGAGCTACATTCGCGGATTCGACGTGCGCACGGGCAAGCAGCTCTGGAAGTTCAACCTCGTGCCCGAGCCCGGCGAGTTCGGCGCGGACACGTGGGTGAACGGCACCAAGCGGGGAACGCCGGGCGTGGGCAAGGTCGATGCGTGGGCGCCGTACTCAGCGGATCCGGATCTCGGCCTCGTCTACATTCCGGTCGGCATGCCGCTGATGGACGAGTACGGCGGCCATCGTCCCGGGGACAACTTGTTCGGCACGAGCCTCGTCGCGCTCGACGTGAAGACAGGAAAGCGCAAATGGCACTTCCAGATGGTGCATCACGACATCTGGGACTACGACACGCCGATGTCGCCGAACCTGCTCGACGTGACGATCGACGGCAAGCGCCGCAAGCTCGTCGCGCAGTCGACGAAGCAGGGGTGGCTCTATGTCTTCGATCGCGAGACCGGCGCGCCGATCTGGCCGATTGTCGAGACGCCGGTGCTTCAGACCGAAACGCCTGGAGAAGTCACGTCGCCGACGCAGCCGATTCCGTCGAAGCCGGCGCCGTACTCGCAGCAGGGGCTCGTCGAAGCGGATCTGATCGACTACACGCCCGCGATCAAGGAGGCGGCGCTCAAGATCGCGAAGTCGTGCCGCATGGGACCGTATTTCATTCCGGCGCAGCCCGGCGACGGAACCGCGAAGAGCGGCTTGACGTGCTCGTGGTACGCGCCCGGCGCGAGCGGCGGCGTGAACATCGACAGCGGCGCCGCGGTCGATCCCGACACGGGAATGCTGTACGTGGGCGCGCAAACGGGCCTGAGCACGATGCAGCTGCTCAAAGATCCCTGCTCCGAGTTCCGCTACAGCTCCCCGCACGACAGCTGCGGCGAGCTCGGCGCGCTGCCGCCGCCGGCGGGCTACGTGAAGGGGCGCGGCGCGGCGAGCGGCCGATCGGTCGTCGCGAGCAACATCGGCGGCGTGTCGATTCTGAAGCCGAAAGAGCTTGGCGGAATCACCGCCTACAACATGAGCACGGGCGACAAGGCGTGGTGGATACCGAACGGCGGTCAGCTCGTGCCGGTCGAGACGAAGGATCCGCTCTTTGCCGGCGTCACGCTTCCGCCCGCGGCGCCGCGCGGACAAGCGCAGGTGATCGCGACGAAGACGCTCGTGGTCTATGGGACCGGCCGCTCCGGTGGACCCCCTGGAGCGAAGCCGCAGATCTACGCGGTCGACAAGGCGACGGGGAAGCAGGCCGGCGCGGTGCAGATTCCTTCGCGCACCAGCGCCGTTCCCATGACGTTCATGCACAACGGCCGGCAGTACATCGTGTTCGCGACGGGGCAGGGGGAGAACACGTCGCTCGTGGCGCTGACACTACCACGGTGAATCGTGTCGCGGTCCGCGGTCCGTCGTCCGCGGTCCGCCGTCCGTCGTCCGCGGTCCGTCGTGACGGGCAGCGAGACGCGGACAGCGGGCAACGGTTCACTTCGCAAGCGCGAGCGACACGTCGATCCGCATCACCTCGCCGCTGACCGGATCCGTCGCCGACGCGTACTGCATGGTCTGGCCTTCACGGAGCGTCATCGCAAAGCTCGCGTTGAAGCTCCGGAACGCGGGCACGTCCGGCATCAGCTGCTTCTGCTGCGTTGCCGCTCCTCGATCGAGTTGAATCGAGGAATCCGACACGGTGATCACCAGGTTGAAGAAGCCGTTGCCCATGTTCTGCGCGGTGCAGTCGATGTTCGTCCCGACGTCGCGATACGTGTAGCTCGATTGCGGGATGTTGGCCGCGTCCTTCGACGCGCCGAAGATCGTCTGGATAACCGGCACCTGAATGCCCATGCGAAGGCTCGTCTTCTGCGAGTTGCTCAGAACGCCGAGCATGTATGGCGTGCTGCTGACCTTCTGTTCGCCCTTGAGCCGCGAGAGGACGAACTGCACCTTCAGCGGAATCTGATTGCCGGGCGAGGTCATGACCGTCTGCGCCGGCCTCTCCTGCGGCGGCTCCTGCGCAGCGATCGGCGTCAACGCGCACGCAACGAGCGCGATCGTGAGTAGCTGTCGTTTCATCTGATGCACTCCTTCATTCGGTTTTCTTCCGGCTGAAGCCGGAAGCTGCTTTCCAGAACTCACTGCGGTCCGCGGCGGTCGACGACCCACGCCGCGCGAATTTCGACATCCGACACCGTCAGCGGCTGTACCGCGAGCGGCGTGACGACGAGCTCCGGCGGCTCGCCGCCGCTCGCGTCCTCGCGCGCGAGGTTGGACGCATCGAGCACGCCGCTCCGCACGAGCGCCAGATACCGCTCGATCGCGATCGATTGATCCGCCGGCACGATCACCGGGACGATCGGCAGCGTCGATTCACGTCGAGCCGCGCGTTGCTCGCCTGGCGCATGCCGCGTCGGGGGCGTTCGGTGGCCGACTTCCGACGGTCCTGGTGGTTGCGGCGGAACGGGAGGCACGATCTGCGGCGGCGGCATCGCGGGCAGTGCCGTCCGCGCGACGGCTTCGCGAGGCGCGTCGACTGTCCGTTCCGACAAACGAAGCGCGGCAAGGCCGGCGACGATCGACACGGCGGCGGCCGCGGCGAGCGCCGTCCACCAGATCGCGAACGACCTCGGCGCCGGCGCCTGCGCGATGCGCGAGCGAACGGCGCGCTCGAACTGCGGCGACGGCTCGATCGCGAGCGCCTGCTGAATCTCCGCGTCGATCGCCTCGATCGCGCGGCGCGGGGGGGGGGGG
>DATBJJ010000034.1:0-6339 GCA_036556425.1 Vicinamibacterales bacterium | reverse complement strand
CTCAATCGTGACTGTCCCGATTGGCTGTCCCGATTGAGTGTCCCGATTGAGTGTCCCCGCCCTTACAATCTGTGCAGAGTCTATGTCCGAGATTGATGCACTCCTGAAGGAGGATCGCAGTTTTTCACCGCCGCCCGAGTTCGCGAAGAACGCGAACGTCAGCGACGCTGGAATCTACGACCGCGCGGCGAAGGATCCCGAGCGCTTCTGGGCGGACTTCGCTCGCGAGCTCGAATGGATGACGCCGTGGGACACGGTGCTCCAGTGGAAAGCGCCGTACGCCCGGTGGTTCAGCGGCGCCAAGCTGAACATCAGCGCGAACTGTCTCGATCGCCACGTCCGCACGAGCACGCGAAACAAAGCGGCGTTCATCTGGGAAGGCGAGCCCGGCGATCGGCGGACGCTGACGTATTGGGATCTGTATCGCCAGGTCGGCGCGTTCGCGAACGTGCTGAAGTCGCTCGGCGTGAAGCGCGGCGACCGCGTCGCGCTCTACCTTCCGCTCGTTCCCGAGCTCGCGATCGCGATGCTCGCGTGCGCGCGCATCGGCGCCGTGCACAGCGTCGTGTTCGGCGGCTTCAGCTCGGAGTCGCTGCGCGATCGGATCAACGACGCGAAGGCCGTACTCCTGGTAACGGCCGACGGCGGGTACCGCCGCGGCCACGTCGTCCCGTTGAAGCAAATGGCGGACGAAGCGCTGCGCGATACGCCGTCGATCCAGAACGTCGTCGTCGTCCAGCGCCGGCCGTCCGGGCCGTTCGACGTCGAGATGCGCGAAGGACGCGATCGCTGGTACCACGAGCTGATGCAGAAGGCGTCTCCCGTCTGCGAGCCTGAAGCCATGGACGCCGAGGACATGCTCTACATCCTCTACACGTCCGGCACGACGGGAAAGCCCAAAGGGATCGTGCACACGACCGGCGGGTATCTCGTCGGCACGTATGCGACGATGAAGTGGGTCTTCGATCTGAAAGACAACGACGTGTATTGGTGCACCGCCGATATCGGGTGGGTGACGGGGCACAGCTACGTTGTCTACGGTCCGCTCGCGAACGGCGCAACCGTTCTGATGTACGAAGGCGCGCCGGACTTTCCGCAGAAGGATCGCTTCTGGGAATTGATCGAGCGCCACGGCGTGACGATCTTCTACACCGCGCCGACCGCGATCCGCGCGTTCATGCGCTGGGGCGTCGAGTGGCCCGCGCGGCGCGATCTCGGCACGCTGCGCCTGCTCGGATCGGTCGGCGAGCCGATCAATCCCGAAGCGTGGATCTGGTATCACAAGAACATCGGCCGCGAGCGGTGTCCGATCGTCGACACGTGGTGGCAGACCGAGACCGGCATGATCATGATCACGCCGCTCCCTGGGATCACGAGCACGAAGCCTGGATCCGCGACACAGCCGTTTCCCGGCATCGCGGCGGAGATTCGCGACGCCAGCGGAAAACGCGTCGAGACTGGCGGCGGCTTGCTCACGCTGACGCATCCGTGGCCCGCCATGCTGCGCGGTATCTACGGGGATCCCGAGCGCTTCGTCCAGCAGTACTGGAGCCGCTGGACCGATGGAGCGTACTTCACCGGCGACGGCGCTCGCCGCGATGAGGACGGCTTCTACTGGCTGCTCGGACGCGTGGACGACGTGCTGAACGTCGCGGGACACCGGTTGGGCACGATGGAAGTCGAGAGCGCGCTCGTCGATCATCCCGGCGTCGCGGAGGCGGCCGTCGTTGGACGTCCGCACGAGATCAAAGGACAGGCCGTTGCTGCGTTCGTGACGGTGAAAGAAGGCATCAAGGCGTCGCCCGCGTTCGCCGACGAGCTGAAGGAACACGTCGTGAAGAAGATTGGCGCGATCGCGAGGCCGGATCAGATCCTCTTCGCGGCGGATCTGCCGAAGACGCGATCGGGCAAGATCATGCGCCGGCTGCTGCGGGACATCGCCGAGGGCAAAGCGCTCGGCGATACGACGACGCTCGCCGATCCCGCGGTGGTGTCGCGGTTGAAAACGGAGTACGAAGAGAAAGAGGGCTGAAGGGACGCGTGTCTGCCGTCACCGGCGTCGAGCTCGGTCCGAACTATTGCGTGCTCGTCCGCGCCACGCGGCACGGGTCGCGGACGACCGTGTCCGCGCTGAGGACGATTGCCGCCGAGGAATGGCCGGACGATCCCGACGCCCGCGCGGACGTCCTCCGGCAGATCAAACGCGACGAGCGATTTCCGTCGCGGGCGCGCGTCGTGCAGTGGCGCGATCAGGGGTCGTTCGTGCGATCGCTGAGGGACGCGGGCTTCGAGATCGAGAGCACGCAAACGCCGGCGCAGGCGCTCGCGCAATTGGTCCGCGATCGCAGCCTGGAATCCGATCACAAGCCGGTTGCCGCGATCGCGCTGAACACGCGCGGGGCGATCATCGCGGTCGTGTCCAACGGCGCGGTGATCTCGTCGCGGACGTTCGAGTGGCCGCTCGGACGCCCGTTCAGCGGCGCGCATCCCGAGCAGCTCGAGCGATACCTGGTCGTCTCGCAGCTCGCGCCGCAACTTCAGCACATCATCCAGTTGGTGCGGCCCGTGTACGGCGTGCAGGTGTCGTCGGTCGTGCTCTGCGGAAATCTTCCAAACCTGCGGTCGCTGTCGATGCTCTTGATCGAGGAGCTCGACATCGAAGTGGAAACGCTCGACTCGACGGATCTTCTCGACCTGGCTTCCGGAGATGTCGGTCAGCTCGCGGAATCCACGCCCGCGCTCCAGCTCGCCGTCGCCGCGTCGACGTCGCGGCCAGCGTCGATTTCACCGTCGCCGTCCACTTCAGCAGTCGCGCGGCCCGCCATCGGCGTTGTCGCGTTGGCGCTGGCGACGGCGTGGGTGTTTACGCAGCTTTCGGGCTCCGCGCGCGCCGTTCCGCTGCTGCCTGGGGGCGCGAGTCCGGCCGTCGCCGTCGTTCCGGCGGATCCCGCCCTTCGCGCCGAGGCGACGATGGGCCGCATCGGGCACCCGCCGCCCTCTCCGGCACCGGCGCCCGCAGCGCCTCCGGCCGTTGCGGACGCTCCAGCGCCCGCGCGATCGACCGCGCGTGACGTCGAAGAACCGCGTCCCGCGCCGACCGCCGCGCCGCTGCCGCGCGTCGACGGCGTGATGATCGCCGGAGAGCGCCGGCTCGCGATCGTGGACGGTCTCGTCGTCGCACCCGGCGACAGAATTGGCGGCCGATCGATCGCTCGCATCGAGCGGGACGGCGTCATGCTTCGAGAACCCTCCGGCCGCGAGGTCTTCGTGGCCGTCCGGCCCCGCAGGCGCGAAATCGGCGGTTCGTGAGAAACTTGAGGGCACGCTGATACGTCTGCTGTCTTTATGCCTCTAATCGAGACGCGCGACCTTTGGAAGACCTACGTGATGGGTGACGAGGAGATCCACGCGCTCCGCGGCGTGTCGATCGAGATCGAGCGTGGGGAATACGTGGCGATCATGGGCCCCTCCGGCTCGGGCAAGTCCACGCTCATGAATCTGATCGGCTGTCTCGACACCCCCTCGAAGGGCAGCTATCTGCTGAACAACAAAGAAGTTGCGTCGATGAACGACGACGAGCTCGCCCGAATCAGGAACGAAGAGATCGGGTTCGTGTTCCAGACGTTCAACCTTCTGCCGCGCGCGACGGCCCTCCACAACGTCGAATTGCCGCTCGTCTACGGCGGCATATCCGGCAAGGTCCGTCAGGAGCGGGCCCGCGACGCGCTCGCGCGCGTAGAGCTGACCGAGCGCGCGTCGCACCGGCCGAACGAGCTGTCCGGCGGTCAGCGGCAGCGCGTCGCCATCGCGCGCGCCCTCGTGAACAATCCCTCGATCCTGCTCGCGGACGAGCCGACGGGCAACCTCGACTCGAAGACCGGCAACGAGATCATGGGCGTGTTCGCGAAGCTGCACGAGAGCGGCAACACGATCGTGCTCGTGACACACGAAGCGGATATCGCGGCCTACGCGCACCGCGCCATTCACATCCGCGACGGGCAAGTCGAAAAGGACGTCAAGCGGGCGGCGTAGTCCGCCTTCGCGCCAAGCGCTAAGGCGAGACTGCGGCGAAGTGGCCTGCCGCGACTTCTCTCAGCGACGCATTCCTGTCGAATGATTTCGGATCGAGAACGATCCGACTACGCGTTGCCTTTGGATCCGGAACGGGGATCGCCGACAAGAGCGCGCGCGTGTAGGGATGCGCGGGCGCCTCGAAGAGGCGCTCGGTCGGTCCCATCTCGACGATCTTTCCCAGATACATGACCGCGACGCGGCTGCAGATGTGGCGCACCAATCTCAGATCGTGCGCGATGAAGAGATACGTGAGCTTCAACCGCTGCTGCAGATCCATGAGCAGGTTGACGACCTGTGCCTGAATCGAGACGTCGAGCGCCGACACGGGCTCGTCCGCGATGATGAGCGACGGGTTCAGCGCGAGCGCGCGCGCGAGCCCGATGCGCTGCCGCTGGCCTCCGCTGAATTGATGCGGGTATCGAGACAACTGCGCGGGATCGAGGCCGACGAGGTCGAAGAGCTCCGCCACTCGCGCGCGTCGCTCTTTCTTCGATCCCATACCGTGAATCACGAGCGGCTCCTCGACGATCGTGCCGGCGCGCATGCGCGGGTTGAGCGACGAGTACGGATCCTGAAAGACGATCTGCATGTCGCGACGCGCTTGACGCATCCGCGATCGCGAGAACGCCAACACGTCCTCCCCCTTGAACCGCACGGCGCCGGACGTCGGCTCGATCAGCCGCAGGATGCAGCGCCCGGTCGTCGTCTTTCCACTGCCGGACTCGCCGACGAGACCGAACGTTTCCCCTTCCTCGATCGAGAAGCTGACGTCGTCCACCGCGCGGACGACGGAGGGCTTTCGCAGGAGACTGCCCCTGCGTCCGAACTCCTTGACGAGATGCTCGACTTCGAGGAGCGGCATCAGCGTGGCGGTCCGGACTTCAATGCTGGCGCGCGTCCGTAGAGATAGCACTTGACCGATCGAGCCGGATCGATGGCCGACGAATCCGGCGGCGCGGTCGTGCACAGGTCGAAGCGATCCGGACAGCGGGGGGCGAACGCGCAGCCGGCCGGCAGCTGGCCGAGCGCCGGCACGGTGCCTTGGATGGCGTTCAGCCGTTCGCCCGGCTCTCCGCCGGGCATGGAGGCCATCAGGCCGCGCGTGTATGGATGCTTCGGATCGCTGAACAGCAGATCCACAGGCGCTTCTTCGACGATCCGTCCGGCGTACATCACGGCAACGCGATCGGCCATCTCGGCGACGACGCCGAGATCGTGCGTGATCAACAGCAGCCCCAATCCCATCTTCTTCTGCAGCTCGCGCAGCAGATCGAGAATCTGCGCCTGGATCGTGACGTCGAGCGCCGTCGTCGGCTCGTCGGCGATGAGCAGCGACGGGCCGCATGCGAGGGATATCGCGATCAGCGCGCGCTGACGCAGGCCGCCCGACAACTGATGCGGGTATTCGCGAACGCGCCGCTCCGGTTCGGGAACGCTGACCGAGGCCAGCAGCTCGATCGCCTTGCCGCGCGCGTCGCGCCGCGTGGCACGGCCGTGTATGCGCAGCGTTTCCTCGATCTGGCTGCCGATGGTGAAGACCGGATTGAGCGCCGTCATCGGCTCCTGAAAGATCAAGCCGATCTCGGCGCCGCGGATCTCCTGCATCTCGCGCTCGCTCAGGCGCAGAAGATCTCGCGAGCCCGCGCGTGTATTGAAGAGGATCGTGCCCGCGGCAATCCGGCCCGGACTCTGGATCAGCCGCATGATCGACAGCGCCGTCAGCGACTTGCCGCTGCCCGACTCACCAACGAGACACAACGTCTCGCCGGGCTCGACGTGGAAGCTGACGTCGATGACGGCGGGCACGAACCGCCCGTCCTGATCGAAGCCGGTGGTGAGATTCCTGACGGACAGAAGGCGAGCGTCGGGATTACGCATGCTTCGCTCGCTCGTGCTGTGGTGCAGTCGGCGGTTGCCAGGGATGCTTAAACATCAATCTCCCTGTGCTCGCCGAACACGTTGCGCATCGCATCGGCGATCTCGCCGACGGTGGCTTTGGCTTCGACCGCCGCGATGATGGGCGGCACGAGATTGTCGCCGGATCGCGCCGCGGCCTGAACCGCGGCCAGCGCCGAGGCCGACGCACCGGCGTCCCGCGACGCACGCAACGCACGGACGCGATCGATCTGCCGCCGTTCGACCTCCGGATCGATACTGAGCACCTCGATCCGCTTCGTCGTCTCGACCGCGAACGCGTTCACGCCGACGACGATGGTACGGCCCGCGTCGACGCTCTGCTGCGCCTGATACGCCGATTCCTGGATC
>DATBJJ010000033.1:0-7410 GCA_036556425.1 Vicinamibacterales bacterium | reverse complement strand
GATGGTGGAGGCCAACCTGCGGCTGGTGATCTCGATCGCCAAGAAGTACACGAACCGGGGGCTGCAGTTCCTGGACTTGATCCAGGAAGGCAATATCGGGCTGATGAAGGCCGTCGACAAGTTCGAGTATCGGCGGGGGTACAAGTTCTCGACGTACGCGACGTGGTGGATCCGCCAGGCCATCACCAGGGCCATCGCCGACCAGGCGCGGACGATCCGCATCCCCGTGCACATGATCGAGACCATCAACAAGCTCATCCGCACGTCGCGGCAGCTCGTCCAGGAGCTCGGGCGCGAGCCGACGTCCGAAGAGATCGCCAAGCGGATGGACATCCCGGTGTCCAAGGTGCGGAAGGTGCTGAAGATCGCGCAGGAGCCGATCTCGCTCGAGACCCCGATCGGCGAGGAAGAGGATTCGCATCTTGGCGACTTCATCGAGGATCGCCAGGTCGTCTCCCCGTCCGACGCGGTGATCAATCTGAACTTGAAGGAACAGACCGACTCGGTGCTGAAGACGCTCACGCCGCGCGAGGAGAAGGTGATCAAGATGCGCTTCGGCGTCGGCGACGGCAGCGAGCACACGCTCGAGGAAGTCGGACAGAGCTTCGCCGTCACGCGCGAGCGCATTCGTCAAATCGAGGCGAAGGCGCTGCGCAAGCTGCGTCATCCGTCGAGGAGCCGCAAGCTCCGCGCGTTTCTGGAGGGGCGGACGTAGAACGGCAGTTGATATACTGGGTCGGGCCCATAGCTCAGCGGTCAGAGCCGCCGGCTCATAACCGGCCCGTCCCAGGTTCGAATCCTGGTGGGCCCAGACTTCGCTCGCCGTCGGCGAGCTTCGTCTAGGCGGCTTCGCCGCCGACGAGGAGCGAGCCGCCGGCGAGCGAAGTCTGTCGCGCCGAAGCTCCCAAAGGGAGCGAAGGCGGACGCGTAGATTCCAGATATGCTTTCACCCTCCGCTAGCCAGTGCATCCTGACCTTCAGTCTCTGATTCAGCTTCAGGAATTGGACTCGACCGCCGAGCGCTTGCGGCGGCGCATCGCAGACTTGCCCGCGGCGCAGACCGCGCTGGACGAGCGCGTCGCGGCGCTCACAAGCGCGGTGACCTCCATCAAAGAGCGCACGAGCGCGTCGCAAGCCGCGCGGCGTGAGATCGAAAAAGATCTCGCGGCGGTGCAGGGACGCCTCAGCAAGTACAAAGATCAATTGATGGAGGTCAAGACCAACAAGGAATATCACGCGATGCAGACCGAGATCGGCGCCGCCGAGGCGCGCGTGCGGCACGAAGAGGATCGCCTGCTCGAGCGCATGGAGGAAGCCGAGACGCTCGCCGCGGAGCTCAAAGCGGCCGAAGCGGCGTTGAAGAGCGGTCAGGCGGAGATCGCGAAGGAGCGACAGCAGCTCGAGGCGGAGCGCGGCGCGGCCGAACAGGACCTCGCGCGCATCGTCGCCGAGCGAACGCGGCTCACGGCGGGCATCACGCCCGCGTCGCTCACCCTCTTCGAGAACGTCTCGCGCCACCGCAAAGGGCTCGCGATGTCCGAGGCGCGGGACGGCCTCTGCAGCCAGTGCCACGTGCGGCTTCGGCCGCAGGTCTTCAACGACGTGCGCCGCAACGAGAGCGTCATCCAATGCGAGAGCTGCTCGCGCATCCTCTACTTCCTCCCTCCCGCCGGCGCGGCCTCCGCTCCCGCAAACTGAAAGGCGAGCGAGTGAACGCGAGCGAGCCGCCGGACCGGAGTGGGGCGAAGGGGCCCCGCAAAGGACGGCGAAAGGGAGTTCGGGGGACGAAGTCCCTCGAATATTGATGATTCGCGCGTACATCGATGGCGGCGCCAGGGGTAACCCGGGTCCGGCGGGCTATGGCGTTCGCATCGAGGATGCTGACGGCACTCTCATCGAGGAGATTCACGCACCACTGGGTATCGCGACGAACAACGTCGCCGAGTACAACGCGCTGCTTGCGGCGCTGCGCTGGGCCGCCGATCACGGCGAGCACGAAGTGCACATTCGGTCCGACTCGGAGCTCCTCGTGAAGCAGATGCGCGGGGAGTACAAGGTGAAGCACCCCGGCCTGCAGCCGCTCTACGTGCGCGCGCGGCTCCTCGTGGTCGAGATCGGCGACGTGCAGTTCGAGCACATCCGCCGGGAATTCAACAAGGAAGCGGACAGGCTGTCGAACCTGGGAATGGACGAAGCGGAGCGGCAAGCGAACGCGTAGCGGATCCGATCGCCGTCAGCCTTTCGCTCTAATCACTCCCGCCATTCGTCCGGCGCGCTCGCCGTCCACGCGGTGCGAATGCAGGAACCGGGCGTGCGTTTTCGTGCACAGCTCGGCGACGTGAACGTTCGCGGCATTCACGCCGGCGCCCTCGAGCTCGTCGCGCGTCGCGGTCCAGAGATCGAGGTGATATTTTCCGCCGCCGCGCGGCGCGAACCATCGATCGAGCATCGTGGGATGATGTCCGCCCTCACGGAACGCCTGCAAGACGCGTTCGTCCACTTCGTAGCAACAGGGACCGATCGATGGACCGATCGCGGCGATGAGCCGCTCGGGCCTGAGGCCATAGCGTGATTGCAGTGCGGCGACGCCTGCGATCGCGGCGCGCTTCACCGTGCCGCGCCAGCCGGCGTGAATCGCGCCAACCGCGCGCCCGGTCTCGTCCGTCAGCAGGATCGGCACGCAATCGGCGACCCGTACGGCGAGCGCGGCGGACGGATCGTTGCTGACGATCGCGTCGGCGTCGGGACGATTCCACGGGCGCGGACGATTGGAGGACGCGACGGCGACTTCGGCCTCGTGCAACTGCCGAAGGAGCAGGAGGTCGCCGCGCGCCACGCCGATGAGGCTCGCGACAGCCGTCCACTCGTCCGCATCGTCGCGCAGCGTCAAGTCCCGCACGGTGAAGAAATGATCGGCGGCCGGAAGGAGCGGCGCGCAGCGCAGCACGCGGCCCCAAGGCGCTTGCGTCCACTCGAACGCGCGGTTAGGCTGTGGCTCGGACATGAACATCCTCGGCATCGGCCTCGACGCTACCGATATCTCGCGCATCGCCGACGTTCTCGAACGTCACGGCGATCGATTCCTGCACCGCGTGTTCACGCCGGGCGAGATTGCTTATTGTACCAAGCGGCGGAATCCAGCTCCGCACCTCGCGGGCCGGTTCGCGGCGAAAGAGGCCGCGATGAAAGCGCTTGGAACGGGTCAGTCGCAGGGCGTCGTCTGGAAGGACATCGAGGTCGTCCGCGGCGGCGGTCCGCCGCGCCTCGAGCTGCACGGCGGCGCCGCCAGGCGCGCCGGCGCGATGCACGTGCGCCGCTCGCTCGTGACGATCACGCACTCGGACACGCTCGCGCTCGCGCAAGTGATGTTGATCGGAGACTGACGAGCCTGTCCCTCGCCGAAGCCGCGCAGCGGCGAAGGCGGGACAACGCGAGTTGTCGTCTCTGACGAACGCGCTTCGCGGCGCGCTGCGGCGCCGCGCCGAACGTCTTCTCCGTCAGCCATTTCAGCGGACATCCGACGCCCGCGTCTCGCCGGCCCGCCTCTTGCCTCTGCTTGCGGCACGCGGCGGACATCCGTTCTCTCGCCACCCGCCGCGCATCGACGAGAGGAGCGACGCCGTGATCGTCAAGATCGTACCGAACGACAAAGGAAATCCACCCGGCAAGCTGGCCGACGCGGAAGTGCATTTCATGTCCGGTCCGCTCGAGGGCCTCAAGCTGCTCGGGTTCGCCGTCTGGGAACGCAAGACCGGGGGCGGACGCAACGTCACGTTTCCGGCGCGGCAGTTCTCCGTCAACGGCGAAAGGCGGAGCTTCGCGCTGCTGCGGCCGGTGTCGGACGCAACCGCGCAGAGCCGACTTCGAGAAGTGATCCTGCAGGCCTACGCTGAGTTCGAAACGGAAGCCGCGCTCGCGTCCGCGGGTTGATCGCAATCGCGCTCGTCATCAATCGAGCACAGGCAGGAGCTTGAGGTTTTCCTTCTGCCGCTTGGGGGGAAGCGTCCACTCCTCGCGGATGGCCTTGCGCATTTCCGACTGGAAGAACGATGCCTTCATGCCGCCGTCGATGATGTCCCACGGCAGCACGGGATCGTTGGATCGATCGCGAAAGATGTAGAAGTCCGCGTCGACGTTCGCCTCGGCGACGGCCGCGCGCCACTGACCGCCGTTTCGCTCTGCCGCTTCGATTGCGTCGGCGACGCGCCGATCGCCGAGCGAGAGCAGGGCCTGGTAATACGAATGCCGCTCCGACTTGATGTTGAAGTACACGTTGTCGATGCCGGCGAGGAGATGCCGCAGGCGCTTCGCTTTGCGATCCGTGATGGCGGGATCCTCCATCGGCAGCCACTGATACGCGGTGCCCGGTTTGGGGATGAGCGGGTTCACGCTGCCGACGATGCGGCCGACGTGGCCGCGCGGACGCGCGTGCCGCATCATCGTGTCGCGCATGCGAACGGTCAGATCTTTGATCGCCTCCAGGTCCTCGTCGGTCTCCGTCGGAAGGCCAATCATGTAGTACAGCTTCAGATTGTCGATGCCGTTCGCGAAGATACGCTCGGTCGCCGCGAGGATCTCGTCGTTGGTGACGGTCTTGTTGATCACGCGCCGAAGGCGATCGGATCCGGTTTCCGGCGCGATCGTGATCGACTTCTCGCCGCTCTGGCGCAGCAAGCGGACGATGTCGTCGGTGAGATCGTCGAGGCGCAGCGAGGCGGGGCTGATCGAGTAGCCGAGGTCGAGCAGCCCCTTGAGGATGCGCTCGATTTCAGGATGATCGCACAGCGCGATCGACACGAGCCCCGCGCGCCCGGCATGTACTCGCGCGGCGCGCGCGAGCTCGAGGATGCGGTCCGCGGGAAACGCCCGAACCGGCAGGTAGTTGTACCCCGCCCAACAGAAGCGGCACAGGTTCGCGCAGCCGCGCACGACCTCGACGAGGAATCGCGACCCGAATTCGGTGTCCGGTGTGAAGATCGACGTCGCCGGCGGATCGAGCCGTTCCGCGCTCTTGACCGCGGCCTTCTTCACGACGGGCGGCGCGCCGCTTCCGGGACGCGGCTCGAACGCCGCGATCGTGCCGGAGTCCGTATAGCGCACCTCGTAGAGCGACGGAATGTAGAACCCGCGCGTCGACGCCAGCCGTTCGTACAACTCTCCGCGATCAGTTGCTGCGCTCGCGGCCGCGACGAGATCGGGCACGAGCATCTCGCCTTCGCCCGCGGCGACGACGTCGGCGAACGGCGCGAGCGGTTCGGGATTCACGAACGTGACCGCGCCGCCCACGACGACCAGCGGATCGCGCGCCGATCGAGTGGCGGCGCGCGGAGGAAGCCCCGCGAGCCGCAGCATCGTGACGACGTTGGTGTAGTCCCACTCGAACGACACCGAGAACGCGAGCACGTCGAAGTCGGCGACCGGCGTCTGGGACTCCAACGTCAGGAGCGGTGCGCCGCTCTCGAGCTGCGCGCGAAGCTCCTGCTTGGGCGGCAGGAACACGCGCTCGCACACCACATCGTCCAGACCGTTGAACAGCCGGTAGACAGTCTGGAAGCCGAGGCTCGACATCCCGACCCAGTACGTGTTCGGAAACGCGAGCGCGACGCGCAGGCGACCGCCGTGCGGCTTCAGCACGTAGCCCGTTTCGCGGGCCAGAACCTGCCGCGCGCGCTCGCGGTACTCCCAGTTCTTCATGAGGTCGATCGAGGGAAACCCGATGTGCTCCCGACTCGTACAAAGGCGGCCGGATATCTACACGACGCGTGCGGATCACGCGAGCGAGGGCGTCGTGCGGCGCATGCAACTCAGACGGCGCCGCTCGCGCCTGCCGTGGATCTATGCAGTTTACCACGCGCGCCGCGGCCCAGCCGCGCCGCGCGCGTGATTTACGCCTCGGTTTGCCTGCGCAGGAACGCCGGCACGTCGAGCGGCGAGACCGGTTCGAACTCCGCGCCCGGCGCGTTCGCGATCTCCGCGTCGGCCGGCGGAATCAGTGGCAGATCGAGAACGGGCCGGCGCGAGATGCTCATGCGGGAGCCGCCCGCCGCGGCGACGGCGACGCGCTCGGTCGATTCCTGGCGCCACGATGAATAGTTCTGCAGATCGACCGGCGTCTGCGACGCCGCGGGCAGCGCCCTGGAGCTGGACGGACGATCGAATCCGGTCGCGATCACCGTGATCTTGACCTTGCCTTCCATCGACGGATCGACCACGGCGCCGAAGATGATGTTCGCATCTTCGTGAGCCGCTTCCTGGATGACGGCCGACGCCTCGCTCACTTCGACGAGGGCGAGATCGGGTCCGCCGGTGACGTTGATGATCACGCCGCGCGCGCCCTTCACGGATGAATCCTCGAGCAGCGGGCTCGAGATCGCCGCGTTCGCCGCGGCCATCGCGCGATTCGGGCCTTCCGACACGCCCGTGCCCATGATGGCGAATCCCATCCCCGACATGATCGTCTTCACGTCGGCGACGTCGAGGTTGATCATCCCGGGCACCAGAATCAGATCCGAGATGCCCTGAATCGCCTGGCGGAGGACGTCATCGGCCGAGGTGAACGCTTCGCCGAGCGCCGTGTTGCGCGCGATCGTCGCGAGCAGCCGCTCGTTCGGGATTGTGATCACGGTATCGACGCACTCGCGGAGCTCGTCGAGTCCGCGCGTTGCCTGGGTCATGCGCTTGTTGCCTTCGAACTTGAACGGCTTGGTCACGACCGCGATCGTGAGCGCGCCGAGCTCGCTCGCAAGGCTCGCGATCACCGGCGCGGCGCCTGTGCCGGTGCCGCCGCCGAGCCCCGTGGTGACAAACACCATGTCCGCTCCGGTCAATCCCTGGATGAGGCTGTCGGTGTCTTCGAGCGCCGCTTCGCGACCGACATTGGGATCGGCGCCGGCGCCCAGCCCCTTCGTCAGCTTCGCGCCGATCTGAATCTTCACAGGCGCGGCGTTCTGGTCGAGCGCCTGCCTGTCGGTGTTGGCCACGATGAACTCCACGCCTTCGAGACCTACCTGAACCATTCGGTTGACGGCGTTGCTGCCGCCGCCACCGACACCGACAACCTTGATGCGCGCTCCTGCGCGGGTTTCATCGGCCAGCTTCAAACGTAACGAGCTTCCTCGCAGTTCTGCCATTCGGGGCCTCCCCTCAGAAGAATTCCTTGAACAGCCCGCGCAGCCGTCCGGCCACGCGTCCGAAAGCGCCGACGCCGACCATGCGGCCGGCCTCGCCCACGTGATTTCTCTGCGCGTAGAGCACGAGACCGACCGCCGTTGCAAACTCCGGATTACTCACGTGGTCGGCCAGGCCTCCCACGCCCGCCGGCAGTCCGCGCCGGATCGGCAGGTCGAAGATCTGTTCGGCGATCTCCGGCATCCCTTCGAGAATCGCGCCGCCTCCCGTCAGGACGATGCC
>DATBJJ010000032.1:0-36092 GCA_036556425.1 Vicinamibacterales bacterium | reverse complement strand
GCCGTGCAGCTGGAACGTGCGGAACAGCGACATGTTGATGTTGTAGTACCCCGGCCCGTAATACTGGTTCCGTCCCGAGTTGCCGTAGCGGCGATCGAGGATGTTCGCCCACGCGGTCGGGTCGTAGAAGAACTCGTCGGGCCCGACGCCTCTTCGGACGACGTCGCCGACCTGATCCGCGGTCTGCAGGTTGCCGCGCTGATCGAGCGCGGAATTGCTGGCGGTGATCGAGAACGGCGTGCCGGAGTACGCGGCGATCAACCCGTTGATCTGCCAGCCTCTGATGATCTCGTTCAGCAGATTGCCGCGGCCGTCGACTCCGAACGGCAGCTGGTACGTGAACGCGGTCGTAAAGGTATGGCGCCGATCGTAGCCCGCTGCCGCGTAGTTGCGATAGAAGACGTCGGGCGCGTTGTAATCAAAGCCTGCGGTCCCGTCGTCGTCGGTCATGTTCATGGCCTTGCTGAGCGTATATGCACCGCGGAGCAGCAGACCGTTCTTGAACGGGCGACTGAGCTGCAGTTGCATCGAGTGATACCGCGCCGTGTTCCAGCCTCCGAAGAGCGTCGTCGATGCCGTCCGCGGGAAGAACACTCTGCCCGCCTCGCCGCCGCCGGGAGGCGAGACGTTCAGCTCGATGTTGGCAAACCCGCGCGTCGTCTTGCTGCCGACGTACGCGGCGTTGACCGACATGTCCCACGGCAGCCGGCGCTCGAACGACGCGTTCCACGACTGGATGTAGCCGCGGCCGACGTTGTCCGGATCGGGCGTCCGCATCGACGCGGTACTCGGCAGCGGCACGTGGCCTTCTGTCGGTCCGGGTCCCGTGAACTCCGGGATTCCCCGCTCGAGCGTCCCGTACGGCTGCCAGCTGTTGAGGCTGACGTAGGTGTTGTTGATGGTCAGCGGATAGGCGCCTCGCAGCGGCCGGGCAAATGGCAGCGGGTTGTACGTGAGTCCATAGCCGCTGCGCAGCACGGTCCGATCGCTCACGCGCCACGCGATGCCCACGCGCGGCGCGAAGTCGGCCTTGCTGGTCTTCAGGCCGACGTTGCGCGGGACGTCGCCGACGCCTCCGAGCAACACCTGCATCGTGGCGACGTCGAGGCGTTCGACGCCGCGGTCGCCTTCACGATTGACGAGCGGGAAGTACTCGTAGCGAAGGCCGAGGTCGAGCGTGATGTCGCGATGCGGTTGCCAGCGATCGCCGACATAGAATCCGTATCGCCACTCCCGCGTCGTCATCTCTTCCCACTGAATGGCCTTCGACACCGAGGACGTCAGGCCGAGCATGAACGCCGCGTACTGGTTGTAGAAGTTCGGCCCCTGCGAACCGCCGCGAAGCGCCGCGAGGTTGCCGCTCGAATCGACACGTCCGCGTGGTCCCGCGCCGCCGAACTCCGGCTGCCAGTGGTTCATGGCCTGACGATCGATCGCCCCGCCGAAGCGGAACGTGTGCGCGCCGGCGAGCTTCGTGATGTTGGCGGCCGCGGTGTAGGTCGGATCGAACCGCGTGTACGGGTTCCAGGCGTCCGTCGATCCCTGCGCGCTCATGCCGTTGCCAAACCACGGCATGCCGCTCTGGCGGATGTCCGGGCCATTGGTTCCGGGCACGCCGAGCTCCAGACCCCAGTTCTTCCCGTAATCCGGCCCGTAGCCCCACTGGTCGAGGAGCGAGTAGCCGACCGTCGTGTCGATGACGAGCGACGGGCTGGGCGTAAAGGTCTGACCGACGGTCGCAACCCAGGTCAACGTCTTCCCGAGACCGCCGCCGTCGAACGACAGCTTCTGCAGGTTGCTGACGGTCGCGTCCATGATGCCGATCTTTCCCCACACCTGATGGCCGCCGCTGCGATTCCAGTTGATCTTGACGTCGTACTGATTGCGGTCGAACGTGCTGAGATATTCCTTGAAGTAGTTGTCCGAGGTCCCCGGCCGATTCGGCAGCGGATAGAACTGGTTGATCCGCTGCGCGGTGGCGTTCAGCCGATCGGCGGGGATGATGTTCCCTGGGAACGCCGTGCGGCCGCGGCCGTCGATATCGCCGGTGAGCGGATCGTAAATCAGCTGCAGCGAGCCGTTGGTGTTGAGTGCTTCAGTGAAATCGCCGGCGCGCATCTTCGCCGTCGGCACCGTATAAATGTTCTCGCCTTCCGTGTTCCGGTACTGCCCTTCGAACGCGCCGAAGAAGAAGAGCTTGTTCCGGAGAATCGGTCCGCCCAGCGTGCCGCCGTCGATATGGTGGTTCGTCGGCGACTTTGGCGTGTTCTGCCGCTTGGCGAAGTAGGTGCGCGCGCGCAGGTTCTGATCGGTGTAGAACGCAAACCCGGAGCCTTGCAGGTGGTTGGTGCCGGACTTGGTGATCACCGTCACGGCCGCGCCGCCAGCCAGTCCCTGATCGGCAGAGAAGCTGCCGGTCGTGACGTTGACCGACGCAATCGTCTCTGCGGGTGCCACGTACAACGTGTGGTGCGGCAGCCACGTGAACTGATTCGTCGCGCCGTCGACGCGCGTGCTGTTGGTGTTGCGATTGGTGCCGTTGATGTTGGTCGTCAGCGCGCGCGCCGGCGTGTCGATCTCCGCGTTCTGAAAGTCCGACGGCGTCGAACCAGGTACGAGATCGAGGAGGCTCTGATAGTTGCGGAAGTCGGGCAGCGGCAGATCGACGATTTCCTTATCGGTGAATGCCGACGCCGTGTCCGCCTTGTCGGTCTTCAACAGGACGGCCTCGGACCGCACGGTCACCGTATCGGTCATCGCTCCGACTTCGAGCTTGGCGTCCACTCGGCTGATCGCGCCTGCGGTCACAGGCACTTGAGGCTGCTTGAATTCTTTGAACCCTTGGAGGGTCACCTTGACGTCGTAGGTGCCCGATAAGACGTTCGTGAACGTGTAGGAGCCGGTTTCATTCGAGACCGCGGTGATCGTCAGGTTCGTCGCGCGATTGACGATCTCGACCGTGGCGCCCGGAATGCGGGCGCCGGAACCGTCCTGCACCGTCCCCACCACACTGCCGTAAAGCTCCTGGGCCCGCCCGCTTGACCCCGCAGCGCTCAAGACGAGCAACGCCGCCACCGCACCGATGTTCCATCGAAGGAGCTGAGTCGAGAACATGCAAACCTCCCCTCCGTCGCACTGCATGAAACACGATCCGACGCGCATACCCTACTACGTTCCTGCCAGGAGCGACGCCAAAAACTTACGGAACGCGGCTCAGCCTTGTGCCTCCTGTTGGAGGTCACGTTCGCGCTTTCGCGGTTAACGCTGTTCACGATCTCCAGTCGCGAAGCACGCGAAGCTCGCGAAGGACGCGAAGGGTACGAGGCGCTACAGAACGAGAAGGTAGCCGGCGAGGGCGCCCGCGAGAACGAGCCACGACGTGTTGATCGAATAGCGCGCGAGCACGAATAGAGACGCCAGACTCAACACCGCCGCGGCTGGCGTCACGAGCGTCGAGCGCGCGAGCTGCCACGTCACGACGGCCATCAACGCCAGCGACGCGACGTTCACGCCGTCGAGCACCGCGCCGGCGACGGGCGATCCGCGAAGTCGAGGCACGAACGGTCCCACGGCCGCGACGAACGCGAACGCCGGAAGAAAGATGGCGACGGTCGCGACGATCGCTCCCGCGGTCCCACCGAGCAGAAAGCCGATGAACGTCGCCGTCGTGAAGAGCGGACCCGGCGTGATCTGACCCACCGCAATGGCGTCGAGCAGTTGCCGCTCGGTGAGCCAGCCCAGACGCTCGACGAAATCCGCGCGAAGAAACGCGAGCAGCACGTAGCCGCTGCCGAACAGCACCGCGCCGATCTTGAGAAACGTGACGAACAGGGTCCACAGCGTGAACGGCACCGCGCCCTGCGCGACGGCGATCAAGGACGGCGGTCCAGCGAGCACGCCAACGATCGACGCGCGACTCGTGCGAGACGCGCCTCCGGCCAGCGCGGCGTTGACCAGGCCGGCGCTCGCGAGCACGATCAGCTCGTGCGCGCCAAGCACGATCGCGGCGACGGACAAAACGGCGAACACCAGGAGCCGAATGGATTTGATCGCCGAGCGCCCGAGCTGCCAGAGCGCGTGCGCGACGATCGCGATGACGACTGGATAGAGACCGCGAAGGATGCTCTCGACCTGGGGAAGGCGGCCGTATCGGACGTACACCCACGCGATGGCCATCACGATCAAGGCTGCCGGCGCGATGAAGCTCACGCCGGCCACGACCAATCCGGCCCAGCCTCCGCGCGCGTACCCGATCTGAACGGCGAGCTCCGTCGAGTTCGGTCCGGGAATGAGGTTGGTGACGCCGAGATAGTCGAGGAAGCGATCTCGCGTCAGCCACCGGCGCCGGCCGACGATCTCCGCTTCCATCATCGCGATGTGCGCGGCCGGACCTCCGAATGCCGTCGCGCCCAACCGCAGGAAGAGCGTCGCGAGGTCGACGAGCGCGCGCCGGCGGTCGTGATCCTGCACGGCCGTCAGTATAGCGGCGCCTTGTGACGAACCGTCCGCGTCAGCGTCGCGCGTCGCGCTTCGGTGCCGCGTCGCGCGAGAGCGTAACGCGGTCGAGCGAGTTGCCGTCCACGTCGATCGCTTCGAACGTCAGTGCGGAAGTGGTCGCCGTCGCGTCGAGAAAGTGATGCCGGACCGCGATGCGTTCGCCTTCGGTGCTCAGTTTCTCCGCGTCGACGCTCTCGAGGTTGCCTCCTGCCCCGCCGGTTATCAGCACGTGGAGCGTGCGAGCGTCAATCGATCGCACCAGATGCTCGTACGCGTGGCTGTGCCCGGAGAGGACGATGTCCAGGCCGCGATCACGTACCAGAGGCTCGACGATGCGGCGGACGGAGGCGTCGCCGTCGTAGCCGGCCCACGATCGAGACCACGGCGGTTGGTGCACGAGCAGGATTCGCCACGCGGCGCTCTTCCATCGCCCGGACTGCGTCTCGGTCTGCAGCCACTCCCACTCGGTCGATCGCTCGGTGATGCCGATCGGAAACTCGCGATTGACGTCGATCGCCGCGAACCGCGCCGGGCCGCAGGACCACGCGAACCACGTCGACGACTCGCGCCCGAACCATCGCTCGTACAGCTCGGCGCGGAGATTGTTGTAGTAGCCGTCGTACTCGTGATTGCCCGCGATCGGCACGATCGGCGCGCGTGCGGCCAGCGGCTCCAGCGTCCGCACGAGCTCCGGCCACGCGCGGGCGTCGGATCCATGCGCGACGAGATCGCCGATCCCCGCCGAGAACGACGGGCTGCGCGCCGTCATCAACGTCACGAGCCGCGCGAACGTCGTCCAGCCTCCCTGACTGTCGGCCCAGACCGAGAACCGGCACGGCTCGGCCGGCCTCGGCATGCGATTCCGAAACTCCTGAGTCTCGACGGGATCGAATCCTGGAGGGATCGAAATCGCCGCGGCATCCGCGGGCGGGATCTCGCGCGCGGCCACGATCGCCACGCGGCGCAGTCCGCCGTTCATCGCGTTGTTCAGCACGCGAATGACGACGTGCCGTGGTCCGGTCAGATCCGCGGGCACGCGAAACCACTGACGATCGTTCGCGAGCCGTCGTCCGCCCACGAACACCTGGGCACCGTCGTCGGCCTCCACCTCGAGCGCCGCGTCGAGTGGGAGCTGAAGATCGCGCGCGTACCAGAGCGCCGTGTTCGGTTCGAGCACGCGATGCGGAAGCTCGACGCGCTGCCGCTCGAGCGGCATGCGGTCCGCCGTAATCAGCAGCCGCTCGGTGCGCAGCCCGATTGCAAATTCCCACGTCCCGGTGACGTCGCTCGCCGCGCGCTGCAATGGCGCGATGGCTCCCACCACGGCCAACGCGATCCAGACCGCTCGATTCATCACACTCAGTGTACGATTGTGCCGCAATGAAGCGTTCGCTTTTGCTCACGCTTGTCACCTTGCTCGCGGCATGGACGGCGACGCCACCAGCTCGCGCGCAGGGCGGCAACCAGTCGGTCATTCTGATCACGCTCGACGGTGCGCGCACCGAGGAGATCTTCGGAGGGCTTGACGTCGACGTCCTGACCTCGACGCTGAGGGAAAAGCAGAAGCTCGAGGATCAACCGATCTACCGGCGATTCTGGGCGGCGACGCCGGAAGCGCGGCGCGAGAAGCTGATGCCGTTCTTCTGGGGCACGCTGATGCGGCAGCACGGATCGATTGCCGGCAACGCGCGCCTGGGCAGCTCCGTCTCGCTGACCAACACGCTCAGGGTGTCGTACCCCGGCTACTCGGAGATCCTTCTGGGCGAAGCGCACGACGATGTGATCAAGAACAACGACGCGAACCGCAATCCGCATTCGACGGTGCTCGAGGAGCTGAAAACGCGATTGAAGCTCTCGACGGCAGAAGTCGCCGTGTTCGCGTCGTGGAACGTCTTCGACGCGATCGTCGAGCACACCGAAGGATCGCTGACGGTGAACGCGGGCTACGAGGCGTTCGTCTCGGCCGATCCCAAGGTCGCCGAGCTGAGCCGTCTTCAGTTCGAGACGCCGACGCCGTGGGATTCGGTGCGCCACGATCTCTACACGTTCCGGCTCGCGCTCGCGCACATGAAGCGCGCGCGGCCGCGGGTGCTGTATCTCGCGCTAGGCGAAACCGATGATTGGGCGCACGACGGACGCTACGATCGCGTGCTCGACGCGTACGCCCGAACCGACAACTACCTCGAAGAGCTATGGACGTGGCTGCAATCGGAGCCGGCGTATCGCGGCCGCACCCACATCCTCATCACGACCGATCACGGGCGCGGCCACACGATCAAAGATTGGCGCGATCACGGAGCCAAGGTCGAGGGCGCGAAAGACGTCTGGATCGCGCTCGTCTCGCCGTCGATCGCGCGGCGCGGCGAATGGCGCGACGCGGCGCCGCTCTACACGAATCAGGTCGCGGCAACGCTCGCCGGCTGGATGGGGCTCGACTGGGCGGCGCTACGGCCGTCGGCCGGGCGGCCTATAGCTCCCCCTCGAAGCGCGCAGCAGCTTCAGTAACACATCGGAATTCTCGTACACGCCGACGAACTGCCAGGCGCCCGGACCCGACGCCGATATCGGAACATCCGACGCCGTGTGCCCCGAGATCAGATGCCCGAGCGCGGCCGTATCGCCCGGACAACCGTCGGTCGATGGACAGCCCGTCTCGCCGTTCTCGATCGTGCCGCGCACGAGGAACCCTGGAATGGCGCGGCCGCGAACGGTTTGGTTGTCGCTTTTTTCGTCCGCGCCGTCGCGCGCGGCATTCGCCACGCTGACGGCTGGCTTGCCGGATGCCACCGCCGGCTCGAGCTGCAGGCGATTCGAGATCCAGTTCTCGTTGTGATCCGGACCGGCGGCCCATCCGAGCAGCACTTTGCGCGACGGGTCCGGATCCACCGGAAACCCGCGCGCATCCACCTCGTAGTTCGGAAACAGGTCGAGCCGCTGATCGGCAATGAATCGAAACACCGCGGCGTAGTCGCGAACCGCTTTGCCGATCGTCTCCGGCGCGTAGCGATCGTTGCCGACCCCGATGATCCCCAGTCCGCCGGTCTCGTGATCGGCGGCCACGATCACGAGCGTGTCGTTCGACGGATCGCGATCGGTGTTCGTGCCGCGCGCGAAGTCGAGCGCGACCTGCACGGCGCGATCGAATTCGATGATGTCCCAGATCGTGCGCTCCGCGTCGACGGCGTGCGCCCGCTTGTCAATCGACGCGCCTTCGACCATCAGGTAGAACCCGCGCGGTGAGTGGGCCGACAGGCTCTTCAACGCGAGCCGGGCCATGTCCTCGAGCATTGGCGTGTCGCGATACGCGGCATTCGCTTCACGCGCCAGCTCGTTGCTGTAGCGCCCGGCCCCGACCTTGTCGAATGCCACAGGCATGTGCGACATGTTGAAGAGACCCAGGATCTTCGCGGGCGGCTTCGGCGACGCGTTGATACGCGAGACATCCGCACCGGTAGTGACCCTCGTATAGCCGGCGCTCTCGAACTCGGTCGCGAGCATGCGCGAATCAGTGCGCTCGCCGCCGTCCGCCTTCGACACGAAGTTCTTCGCGCCGCCGCCGAGCAGCACCGTGACGCCGTTCGTCTCCCGCTCGTCGAGGAACCGCTGCGCGATGCCCGGGCCGGCGTAGCGATCCGACGAGTGCACGGCGTTGGCCGCCGGCGTCGAATCCGTCACGTCCGCCGTGGTGACGATGCCCACGTTGAAACCGGCTCCGCGCGTGCGTCTCAGGATCTCGCCGACGTATTCGATCCGCGGATTGTCGAACGGATCGCTCGTGTTGTCGGGAAAGACGCCGGCTTGGTTGTTCGCGTTCTTCTGACCGGTCGAGTAGGCCGCCATGCCGGGCGACGAGTCCGTGATCGTGGCGTTGAGCGACGGCGTCATCACCATGCCCGTCGCGTCGAGCGTGTCCATCGCGAGGCGCCCGCTCGCCTTGCCGTTGTGCAGCCCGCGCGAGACGATGCGCGCGGCGGTGCGATGGGCGATGCCCATCCCGTCGCCGAGCAGGAAGATGATGTTCTTGGCGGGTGCGGCGGATCCGCGGAGCGCCCAGCGCTCCACCGTCAAGCGTACGGTCGCGCGCGCGCCGTCGGCGGTCCTCGCCTCGATCACGAGCGGACCCGTTTGAACGGCGCTGAACGCGCGAAGAAGGAAGTTGGTCGTGTTGTCGGGCGCGCGGCTGGCTCGATGCACGAGTGCGATCCCTGATCCATCCGCGCCGGTGCCGCCGGCACCGCGCTCGCCGCCGACGCCAGGGTCGAGCATGTTGCGCGCCGTGACGTCGACGCCGTCGATGACGACGGTCAGGCCGCGCGGCGGCGCCGTTCCGTCGCTCGTCGCTTCGACCCGCACGTCGACGCGCTGCCCCGCCGCCAGCACGCCGCCGTCCGGCGGCATGATCCGAATCGTCGTCGCGCCGCTGGCCGCGCTCGCGATCGAGAGCACGGACGCCGTGAACACGCCATACCACGCTCGGTGCATCGCCTTGAACCCCTGACGCTAGGACGCCGCCCACTCTCCGTTGCGAAAGAGCGTGAGCGCCACGTCCACGTTGCTGCGGAGCGCCTGCTTGATCGCAGGCCAGCTCTTCTCGCAGCGCAGCAGCGTCTTCCACGAATAGAGGTGCTTCGCCTTGTGGAAGTCGCTGCTGGCCACATAGGGATAGTGCTTGAGGCTCGTCACGGAAAACAAGTCGTCCCTGTTGGCCGCTTCCCAGACGTCGACGAGGTCGGACAATTCCTGGCGGTGATCCCAGAGGTAGCACGTGCTGATCTCGATGCGCCGCGTCGTGCGGTGATGCGGGTGGCAGGCGATGCTCAGCGCGTCCTGACGGCGGATCTCGCGCAGCACGTCGAGCGCCGATTGATCCGCGCTGATGTACTGCTTGATGTCGAGCGCGATGATGTGCGAGTTCTTCTTCCCGCTGAGGCTGTTCTGCGTGACCTCGGCGCCGGGAACGACCAGCATGCCGTAGCGCCGCATCGCGCGCTTGGCTTCGGCCTGGATGTCGGCAAGGTACTCACTGAACGTTTCCTCGCGCAGGCCGAAGCTCCTGCGCCCGAGCGTGGCCACGCGGCCGAGGCGCGCGAGGAGATCTCTCTTCATCAGGATGTGATCGGTAATCGCGATCACGTCGAACTTGCCGGTCTGGCCGTAGAGATCGACGACCTGGCGCAGCGTCAGACGTCCGTCGCTCCACTGCGTGTGGACGTGGAAATCGCAGAGCAGAAATGGTTCGTAGCCAGGCATCGTTTGGCAAACTAAGAACTCAAAGCTAAGAACGAAGAACGAGACCCGCTAGATGCGTACGTCGACGTGTGTCGTATCTTTCGGGCGGCGATACAGCAGCTCCGACGTGAAGTTGCGTACGTACAACCGGATCACCGCGCCCTTCCCCATCGCCACGAAGCGCCGTGCAGACGTATACAGATAGCAGTCGTACTTCAGCGCGACCTTCCCGACCGCGAACAGCCGGCGCCCGAGGTTCGTGTCCTCGCCGTGGAACTCGATCGACGTGTCGAAGCCGCCGATCGCGTCGAGCGCCGATCGTCGAACGGCGAAGTTGCCGCCGTAGAAGATCGTCCCGAGGCGCAAGATGTGTTTCACGAACACTTGGGTCGCCGGCGCGAGCGTGACGTCGTACGCGCGAATCAGCGCGCGGCCGAAGAAATCCCAGTCGTAGTAGCGATACGGACCGGACAGCGCGACGAGCGACGCGTCGCGCTCGAAGTGCCGCGCCACGCGCGCGAGCCAGGCGAGCGGCGCGCGACAGTCCGCGTCGACATACGCGAGCACGTTTCCGCGCGCTTCCCGGCGTCCCGTCTCACGGGCGGTGACGAGGCCCTTTCGCGGCTCACAGACGACGCGCACGGATGGAATCGCGGCGGCGATCGCGGCGGTGGCGTCGGTGCTGGCGTTGTCGATCACGATCAGTTCATCCGGCGGACGCGTCTGCGCGAGCAGCGAGTGCAAGCACGCCGCCAGATGCGCCTCTTCGTTGTGCGCGCACACGATCACGCTGATGCGCAGGTCCATCGACGCTCCTTGCAGAGGAGAAACAACGCCGATGTCGCCTGCTGGGGAGGGCGACTGGAGGGAATCGGGCCGGCGCCCGGTGGACGGCGAAGGAATGCTGAGGCTGCGTCGGTGGGACTATCCGCCCACGGTCAGGCTCACCTTCGAGGACCGACCACCGGCCACCGGCCGATGGCTCCACATTCGCACGAGCGCATGACGCCGGTGTGACGAGAAGGTATCCCCTGTGCAAGTAAGATGGAGGGCGATGAATGACGTGTTGACGCTGATCCTGGGAGGTGGACGAGGCAATCGTCTCTTCCCGTTGACGCACATGCGCTCGAAGCCGGCGGTGCCGCTCGCCGGCAAGTACCGGCTGATCGATATTCCGATCAGCAACTGCCTCCACGCGGGGCTGAAGCGGATCTTCGTGCTGACGCAATTCAATTCGGCGTCGCTCAACCGCCACATCGCGCAGACCTACAGGCTCGACATGTTCTCCGAGGGATTCGTCGAGGTGCTGGCCGCGGAGCAGACGCCCGACAGCTCGGATTGGTTTCAAGGCACGGCGGACGCCGTGCGTCAGGCCGCGCGGCACTTTCGCGGGTTCGACGCCGACTACTACCTGATCCTCGCGGGGGACCATCTCTACCGAATGGACTTCTGCCAGCTCGTCGAATCACACATCGAGGGACGCGCGGACATCACGATCGCGGCGCAGCCGGTGACCGCCGCCGACGCCACCGAGATGGGCATCTTCACGTTCGACGATCTCGGTCAGATTCGCGCGTTCGAGGAGAAGCCCAACGCGGAGCGCCTCGCGGCCATCGGCGGCAGCGTTCCGAAGGGATCGATCTCGGGCGGCACGACCGCGGAACGGCCGTTCGTCGCCTCGATGGGCATCTACGTGTTCAACCGCGAAGTGCTGCTCGAGATCCTCAGTCAGCCCGGCATCGACTTCGGCAAGGAGATCATCCCGAAGGCGCTCTCGACGCACGTCGTGAGCCCGTACATCTTCCGCGGCTACTGGGCGGACGTCGGCACGATCGAATCCTTCTACGACGCGAACATTCAGCTCACGCGTGCCGACGCGCCGTTCAACTTCTTCCATCACCGCTGGCCGATCTACACGCATCCGCGCTTCCTGCCGGCGACGCACGCGTTCGACTGCCGCATCGAATCGTCCATCGTGGCCGAAGGGTGCCACCTCGACCGGTGCGAGATCGCGAGCTCGGTGGTCGGCATCCGCACGCACATCTACGCGGGCGCGCGCGTCACGCGGTCCGTGCTCCTCGGCGCCGACTTCTACGAGGAGGACACGAACGCGATCGAGATTCCGGTCGGCATCGGCCGCGACGCCGTGCTCGATCGCGTGATCGTCGACAAGAACGCGCGCATCGGCGACGGCGCGCGGCTCGTGAACAGCCGCGGCGTCGATCACGCCGACGGCGACGGCTACTTCATCCGCAACGGCATCGTCATCGTGCCGAAGGGCGCGACGATCGCGAAGAACGTCACCGTGTAGCCGTTCGTCCCCGCGTTCGTCACGCACCCATCCATCGCTTCATCACGAAACGTGTCCGCTCGTTCCACGCGCGCACACTTCCAAACGTTTCGGCCCACGCCACGTCTAAGCGCATCGGGACCCGAACACGAGGGAGGAGCGCATGGTGGCATTGCTGTCAGTGGCGTTCAGCGGCGCGTTGGCGATCGGAGCGTCGATGACGATCGGACCAATCGCGACGAATCCCGCGGCGCCGTCGCCGGCGCCCTCGACGCCGAGCGTCAGCGACATGGTGTTCCGCTCGCCCGATCGCCGCGTGCGCGCCACCGACCCGAGAGTCCAATCGCTCCTCACCGAAGGCTTCAATCGATCGCCGTCGTTCGCGGGCCTTCTCGTCGCCATCAATCGCACCGACGTGATCGTCTACATCGAGCGCGTCATGTCGCTGTCGAAGGAAACGCTCGGCCGGCTCACGATGGTGCCGATTCCCGGCCCCACGCGCTACTTGCGCATTCAGATCCGCTCCGACCTCACGCGCAACGAAGGCATCGCGCTCATCGGCCACGAGCTGCAGCATGCGCTCGAGGTCGCCGGCGAGCCGGGCGTCCGCGACGCGAACGCGATGATCGCGCTCTACGAGCGGATCGGACATTCGAGCGGCGGCGAGCACGTCTACGACACCACGGCCGCGCAGGACATGGGCCGTCAGGTGCGCCGCGAGCTCACGATGGTGGTCGAATATCGAGGGAATCTGGCGGCAACGGCTACGCAAGCTTGCGCAGCATCCGCGGCGGAAGGAACCACACCAGCTCCCCCTTGCCTTTCGGCGGGAGCACGGTGAAGTCGATGCGCGCGATCGCGCCCTTCTTGAACGGCAGCGGAACTTTGGCGCCGATCAGGTGCGCGGCCAGCTCGCCCATGTTCGGCTCGTGGCCGACGAGCGCGATGCGCGCCTTTCGCAGGTGCTTGCCGAGCTCCTGAATCACCGCGGCGGGGCTGCCGGCCGGCGTGAGCGCGTCGGTCATCGCGATCGGCGGCTTGCCTTTGAGATCGGCAAAGATCTCGGCCGTCTGCTTCGCGCGCACGAGCGGGCTCGAGAGAATCTGATCGAACGATACGTCGAGCTCGTCGAGCGCTTTGACTTCCTTCTTCAATCGCGCGATCCCGTCGCTCGTCAGCGGCCGCTTCGAGTCGTCCGGGTATTCCTCGCCGCGCTCCGCGGCCACGCCATGTCTGATGAGATACAGCTCGAGCGTTGCCATCCGCCGCTATCTCCCCGCTCCGCTCGCGGCAACCGCGCGCCGTACCGGCGTGCGTGACTTGAGCGTCATCTTCAGCGCGCGGCTCCCGCTCGAGCCGCGCTGCGCGAGCTGCGGGACGATCACCGATCGCGTCGCCTCGAGGACGTCGTTGAGCTTGGGAATCGACGCGACGTAGCGCGCGTGCAGATGGCGGCACTGATCCTCGAGCGCGCGCGCGAGGATGTCGAGCCCTCCATCGGGGAGCGTGCGAACCTTGGGCTCCGCCTGCACGACCGCGACGTGCGTCTGCAGCACCTGGAGATCGTGCAGCTTTCCCAGCGTGTCCTGCGCGTTCTTCACGAGCCGCAGCGGCGCCGCCGCGGACTTCACGCCGGTATCCAGCGCGAGCTCCATCGCGTAGCGCAGCTTCTTCGCGGCGATGCGGACCTGGTGCAATTGCTCCGGCGAGTAGACGTGGCCTGCATCGGAGATCGCCGCGGCAAGAAACTTGGATCGCTTCATCAGTCGTGAGCCGAGCGCGTCCCGCCAATCCTCAGAATCCGATGCCGCGATCGATTCGACGACGGACGCGAGGCGGCGGTCGAGCTTCTCGAGATTGACGTGCTCGATGCGATCGAGCATCTCCGCGCGCCGCTCGTCGCGTTCGAGCACGACGTGCGCGCGCACTTCCTCGAGCGCGGGGCGCGGCAGCGAATCCTTCGACGACAGCTCGTCCAGCACTTGCAGCGTCACGTCGAGCTCGCGCACGGTGCCGAGCGCCTTCGTCAACCGTCGAATCTTCCCGTGCGCTTTTTTCGCTTTCGTGCCTTTCACGCCCGAGGTCAGCACGGGCACGGCTTCGCGCAAGCGCCTCGACGCAACGCGCGCCTGATGCACGCCGCGCGGGCGGCCGTTCACGGCTTCCGACACGTGCCGTTTCAGGGCGGTGGCGCGGCGCGCAAGCAACCGGCTTGTTACACGAGGATTTCGACGGTTCATGGTAGGATGACGGCTCGGATCGGACGAAAAACGGCCAGTTTTCTTGCGTGCCTCCAGACGGCCCAGCCAGTATATAACGGCCATGTAACGGCACAACCCGGCCGAGTCAGCCGACGCGTGCATGCGCATCGCAGCCATCGACATCGGAACGAACTCGATTCACATGATCGTGGTTCAGGTGCGGCCCGATCTGTCCTTCGAAGTCATCGACCGTGAAAAAGACATGGTCAGGCTCGGCGCCGGCGGCCTCGACGGGCGCAGCCTGACGCCGACGGCCGTCGCCGCCGCGCTGCAGACGCTCTCCAAGTTCAAGCGCATCGCGGAGTCGCACAAGGTCGACGAGATCGTCGCGACGGCGACGAGCGCCACGCGCGAAGCGGACAACGGCGGCGACTTCATCGCGGACGTCGATCGTCAGACCGGGATTCGCATCAAAGTGATCTCCGGCACCGAAGAGGCGCGGCTCATTCACCTCGCCGCGGGCTACGGCGTCGACATCGGCGGCTCCACGGCGGTCGTCGTCGACATCGGCGGCGGCAGCGTGGAGATTACGCTGGGCACGGCAACGCATTTGACGCTCGGCCGCAGCTTCAAGACGGGCGTCATCCGGCTCACGGAGCGCTTCGTCAAGAGCGACCCGCTCAGCGCCGGCGACGAGCGCCGGCTCTCGAAGCATCTCAGCCGCGAGATGGGCAGCTACATCGATCAGATCGCCTCGCGCGGGTTCGATCGCGTGATTGGCACCTCCGGCACGATCCTCAGCCTCGGCCTGATGGCGTCGACCGAAGACGGCGAACCGCCGGAAGATCTTCGCAACCGCCGCGTGAGCGCGAAGGCGCTTCACCGGCTGCGAAAACACCTCGTCGAATCGGACATCGAGGAGCGCCTCGCGACGCCGGGCATGGATCCGCGCCGCGCCGATCTCTCGGTCGCCGGCTCCGTGCTCTTCGACACGATCGTGCGCCGGCTCGGCGCCGACGGGTTCACGCTGTGCGATCTCGCGCTGCGCGAAGGGCTCGTGCTCGATTACATCCATCGGAACAGCGCGCGCATTCGCAAGGTCGAGCGCTATCCCGACGTCCGCCGCCGCAGCATCATCGAGCTGGGCGAGCGCTGCGGCTACTGGTCGGAGCACGCGCAGCAGGTCGCGCGGCTGGCGTTGAACATCTTCGATCAAACGCGCGGGGTGCATGGCTTCTCCGATCGCGAGCGCGAGTGGCTCGAGTACGGCGCCATGCTGCACGACGTCGGCGTGCACATCAGCTACGAGCGCCATCACCGGCACTCGTACTATCTGATCAAGAATGGCGATCTCCGCGGCTTCGACCCCGAGGAGATCGAAGTCATCGCGCTCATCGCCCGGTATCACCGGCAGGCCACGCCGAAGAAGTCGCACGAAGGGTACGGCGATTTGCGAGGATCGCTGCGGAAGACGGTGAAGGTCCTCTCCGCGATGGTCCGCCTCGCCGAAGGCCTCGATCGCAGCCACGCGCAGGCGCTCGAGGGCATCGATCTCTACCCGCGCGGCGACGACTATCTGGCGCGGCTGCGCGCGACCGGAGACGCCGAGCTCGAGCTGTGGGCCGCGCACCGCCATGTCGCACCGTTCGAGGCGATTCTGGGAAAGCCCATTCGCTTCGAGGTCGCGGGTCAGATGTACAAAGAACGCGAGGCCGCCGACGGCGGCCAGAAGCCAGTGACCGCTCATGCTGAACAACCTGACGACGCGCCACGAGTACCCGGGAAAGCTGTTCGTGGTCGAAGGCATCGACGGGTCGGGAAAGACGACGCAGCTGTCACTTCTGGCGAAGTGGCTTAGCTCGTCGGGCCATCCGGTCTTCGTCACCGAATGGAATTCGTCGGCGCTCGTCAAGGCGGCGACGAAAACCGGCAAGAAGAAGAACGCGCTGACGCCGATGACGTTCAGCCTGCTGCACGCGACCGATTTCGCCGATCGGCTGCTCTACAACATCATCCCGCCGCTCAAAGCCGGCATGATCGTGCTCGCCGATCGCTACGCCTATACCGCGTTCTCGCGCGACGCCGCGCGCGGCGTGGATCGCCGCTGGGTGCGCGAGTTGTACAGCTTTGCCGTGCGTCCCGATCTCGCCGTGTACTTCCGCGTGCCGATCGAGGTCTCGACCGATCGCCTCCTCGCGCGCCGCGTGAAGCTGAAGTTCTACGAAGCCGGCATGGACATGGGCTGGAGCACGAACGCGGTCGAGAGCTTCCGCCTCTTCCAAGGAAAAGTGCTCGAAGAGTACGATCGCCTCGTGGAGGAGTTCGAGCTCAGCGTCATCCCGGCGACCGGCAGCATCACCGACCAGCAGAGGACGTTCAGAAAAATCGTGTCGCAGCATCTCGCGATTGAGGCCACCGACGATGAGCTCGACGAGCTTGCCTGAAGACGGCGCGAACGGCGGCGCCAAGCCTGGTAGCTACTACGGCAACGGGATTCCGTATCTGCCGATCGAGGGCTACCCTGGAAAGCTCATCGCGATCGAGGGGACCGACGGCGTCGGCCGCTCGACGCAGATCACGCTGCTTCGCGAGTGGCTCGAAGTGCAGGGCTACGGCGTCATCGAGACAGGATGGACGCGATCGACGCTGATGCAGCCGACGATCGATCTCGCGAAGCAGAGCAACACGCTGAACAAGCTGACGTTCGTCCTCCTCTACGCGACCGATTTCGCGGATCGTCTCGAGAAAGAGATCATCCCCGCGCTCAAAGCGGGCTTCATCGTCCTGTCGGATCGCTACATCTACACGGCGATGGCGCGCGCGGGAGTCCGCGGCGTCGATCGCACGTGGATCCGGAATCTGTATGGCTTCGCGATCGCGCCGCATCTCGTGTTCTATCTGAAGATCGACGAGAAGACGCTCATTCGTCGCGTGCTGCAGGCGCGGGGGATGGACTACTGGGAATCGGGGATGGACATGAAGCTGGGGGACGACATCTACGAAAGCTTCCGGGCGTACCAGAAGGCGCTGCTGAAGGAGTACGCGTCGATGTCGGACGAGTTCGGCTTCCGGGTCCTCGACGCGCGCCGGAAAGTCGACGTGATCCAGGACGAGCTTCGTCGTCAGATCGGCGCCTTCCTCGCGGAAAGCGACGCGAGCCGGGCGGAGGGGTCAGAGTCGACTCAGACTCAACTCAGACCTGGCTCAGACTCGACTCAGACTCCTCAAGTCGTCAAAAACGCCTAGAAAACGGGTCCAGTCCGAGTCTGAGTCGAGTCCGAGTCGAGTCTGAGTCGAGTCTGAGTCCTCCTCCTCCTCCCCCCCCGTTTACACCAAATTTACATCGACGAAATTGACCGGAAACTGGGGGCGGATAGCCTGGTGGCACCCGGCATGAATCTCGTGCAGACGCTACCGCCCTCGCTCAGCGTTCCGTCGCGGCCCCAACCCGAACCGAGCCAGCACCCGGTCTGCATCGACGTCCAAGCGCTGAACTTCTACTACGGCCAGAAGCGCGCCCTCGAGAACATCACCATCGGCATTCCCGCCAAGCTCGTGACGGCGTTCATCGGGCCGTCCGGCTGCGGCAAGAGCACCTTCCTCCGCACCCTCAACCGCATGAACGACATCATCGCGGGCACGCGTGTGGAGGGAAAGGTCCTCATCGAAGGTGACGACATCTACGCGCCGGGGATGGACGTCGTGAAGCTGCGGCGCCGGGTGGGCATGGTGTTCCAGAAGTCCAATCCGTTCCCGAAGTCGATCTTCGAGAACGTCGCATACGGGCTGCGCCTCAACGGCATGGCGTCGAGCCGCGCCGATCTCTACGCCCGCGTCGAGGACAGCCTCCGCGCCGCCGCGATCTGGGACGAGGTGAAAGATCGGCTGTACGACTCCGCCCTCGCGCTCTCGGGCGGCCAGCAGCAGCGCCTCTGCATCGCGCGCGCGCTCGCGATCAAGCCGGAGATCGTCCTCATGGACGAACCCGCCTCCGCGCTCGATCCGATTGCCACGCAGCGCATCGAGGAGTTGATCTATCAGCTCAAAGCGCAGTACACCATCGTCATCGTGACGCACAACATGCAGCAGGCCGCGCGCGTCTCGGACCGCACGGCGTTCTTCTGGCTCGGCCGCCTCGTCGAGGAGGGACCGACCGATCGTATCTTCACGAACCCGCACGAGAAGCTGACCGAGGACTACGTCACGGGACGATTTGGATAGCGCATGGCCGACCGCATGGTTCCCCATTTTCAGGACGAGCTGGAGCAGCTCAAAACCCGTCTGCTCGAGATGGGCGGCCTCGCCGAGGACCGCGTGCGATCGGCCGTGAAGGGCCTCGTGCAGCGCGACGCCCCGATCATCGACCGCGTGCTGGAGGGCGACGGGCCGATCAACCAGCTGCACATCGAGATCGACAGCCGCTGCTTCAAGCTGCTCGCGCTGCACCAGCCGATGGCCGTCGACCTCCGGTCGATCGTCGCGGCCGTGAAGATCAACACCGACCTCGAGCGCGTCGGCGACCTCGCGATCAACATCGCCGAGGCCGTCCGGCGCTACATGCGCCACCCGCCGGTGAAGGAGCTGATCGACATTCCGCGGATGGCCGACATCGCCCAGCGCATGCTGCGCAACGCGCTCGACGCCTACGTCCGGCGGGACACGGACCTCGCCCAGGGCGTCCTCAACGAGGACGACACGCTCGACGCGCTGAAGACGCAGGTCTTCCGCGAGCTCCTGACCTACATGCTGCAGGATACCCACACGATCGAGCCGTCGCTCGATCTGATCCTCGTCTCGCGGCACCTCGAGCGCATCGGCGACCACGCCACGAACATCGCCGAGGACGTCATCTTCATGGTCTCCGCACGCGACGTGCGCCACCATGCAGGTGAAGTAGAAGCCTAGCGAATCGTATCGGGACTCGGAGCTCGGGGCCCGGGGCTCGGAAGAAATCATCCGGATCCCGAGTCCCGGATCCCGAGTCCCGGATCCCGTCTCCACCCACATTTCGGCGATCCGATCCCATTGGATACAATGAGCGGGTTTGGCGGAGTCCGAACCCCTCTGCGTGTACTGCCGTCGCCAGCAGATGGACCCGGCGCACCGTCCCTTCTGCAGCGAACGTTGCCGGATGGCGGACCTCGGCCGATGGCTCTCAGAGGACTACCGGGTGCCGGACCATGCGCCGGCTGAGGATGCCGCGATCGTGGCGGAGCCAGACGAGGCGCGATCCGGCGACCGCGACCGAGACTACCAAGACGACTAACGGACCGACGAGAGCGATGGCCGACACGCTGACGATTACCGACAACCGCACCGGCAAGCAGTACGAGATTCCCGTTCAGGACGGCACGATCCGCGCGATGGATTTGCGCCAGATCAAAGTCCAGGCCGACGAGTTCGGGATGATGACGTACGACCCGGCGTTCATGAACACGGCCGCGTGCCGCAGCCGGATCACGTTCATCGACGGCGACAAGGGCGTGCTGCTCTACCGCGGCTATCCGATCGAGCAGCTCGCCGAGCACAGCGACTTCCTCGAAACGGCGTACCTGATCCTCTTCGGCGAGCTGCCCACCGACGCGCAGCACGAGCAGTGGACGCGCGACATCACGCACCACACGATGCTCCACACGAACATCGCGAAGCTGATGGAAGGGTTTCAGTACGACGCGCACCCGATGGGGATGTTCATCAGCACCGTCGGGGCGCTGTCGACGTTCTACCCCGACGCGAAGAACATCTTCTCCGTCGAGTCGCGGCGCCTGCAGACGATCCGGCTCATCGCCAAAGTGCCGACGATTGCCGCCTACGCGTACCGCCACTCGATCGGCCGGCCGTACAACCTGCCGGACAACGATCTGAGCTACGCGGGCAACTTCCTCAACATGCTCTTCCGCATGACGGAGCCGCGGTACAAGGTGAACCCGGTGCTCGAGCGCGCGCTCGACGTGCTCTTCATCCTGCACGCGGATCACGAGCAGAACTGCAGCACGAGCACGATGCGGAACATCGGCAGCTCGCAGGCGGATCCGTACTCCTCGCTGGCCGGCGCCGCGGCGGCGCTCTACGGGCCGCTGCACGGCGGCGCGAACGAAGCGGTCCTGCGGATGCTGACCGAGATCGGCTCGATCAAGAACGTGCCGGCGTTCATCAAGCGCGTCAAGGGCGGGGACGGCCGGCTGATGGGATTCGGCCACCGGGTCTACAAGTCGTACGATCCGCGCGCGACGATCATCAAGCGGATGGCGGACCTCGTGTTCGACGTCACCGGAAAGAATCCGCTCCTCGAGATCGCGATGGAGCTCGAGCGCATCGCCCTCGAGGACGACTACTTCGTCACCCGCAAGCTCTATCCCAACGTCGATTTCTACTCGGGCCTGATCTACCAGGCGATGGGCTTCCCGGTGGACGTGTTCCCGGTGCTCTTCGCGATCCCGCGGACGGCCGGATGGATCGCGCAGTGGGAAGAGATGCTGACCGACGGCGAGCAGAAGATCGCGCGCCCTCGCCAGATCTACGTCGGCCCGCCCACCCGCGACTACGTCTCGCGCGACAAGAGGCGCTGACCAGAATGACCCTCACGCGCGCCCTCGGCGCGGCTTCCGCCGTCGTCGCCGGCGCGCTCGCGTGCGCGCAGGCGCAGGCGCCGCCGGTCCCCGCGTTCGACGGCGTTCGCGCGCTGGAACACACGCGCGCCCTTGCGTCGATCGGGCCGCGCGTGGCGGGCTCGCCTGGCGCGCAGCCGGCGCGCACCTACATCACGAGGCAGTTGACCGTGCTCGGGCTCGACGTTCGGGAGCAGCCGTTCGAAGCCGTCACGCCGAACGGCCGCGTGACGATGGTCAACCTCCGCGCGACGTTGCCCGGGCTTGCCGCGCCGAAGCTCCCGCCGGGTGCGGAGGCGGACCGGTTGATCGTCGCCGGCCACTACGACACGAAGCTCTTTCGCGAGTTCCGCTTCGTCGGCGCGAACGACGGCGGCTCGAGCGCCGCGTTTCTCATCGAGCTCGCCCGGGTCCTGAAGAATCGGCGAAACCCGATCGCGATCGAGCTCCTCTTCCTCGACGGCGAAGAGGCCGTCGCGGAGTGGTCCGATCAGGACGGCACGTACGGGAGCCGGTACTACGTCGAGGCGGCGCGGAAGGACGGAACGCTCCGCGGCATCAAGGCCCTGCTGCTCGTCGACATGATCGGCGACCGCGATCTGCGGATCCAACGCGATCCGAACTCGACGCCGTGGCTCACCGAAATAATCTGGAATGCAGCGGCGCGACTGAAGCGGCGGGAGTTCGTGGACGAAGAATTGGCGATCGAGGACGATCACTTGCCATTCGTCCGCGCCGGCGTGCCAGCCGTCGACATCATCGATCTCGACTACCCGGCGTGGCACACCGAGGACGATACGATCGACAAGGTGTCCGCGGGGTCGCTGAAGGCGGTCGGCGACGTGCTGCTCGCCGCGCTCCCCGAGATCGAAGCGCGTCTACGATAGCGTCCCGAGCGCGTCGAGAATCTCGCGCTCGTCGAGCACCGCGGCCGACGCTTTCGCCTTCGCGAAGATCCGATCGACGGCCTCGTCGGTCACCGGAAGTCCGCGCTTCTCGAGCCAGAAGACCACGTTCGATTTCCCCGACATCGGGCCGACCTCGATCTCCTGATCGCGGCCCACCATGCTCGCCGGCACCGCGGAGTAGACCGCGTCGACGAGCGCGCGATCGTTCTTGCGAAACGCCTTGATCACGGCCGCCGCGTGCACGCCGGTCGCCGTCCTGAACGCATCGCGTCCGACGACGGGATAGTTCGCCGGGATGGGAACGCCGGTCGCCGCGGACACCGTCTCGCAGTATTGGACGAGCGTCGAGAGATCGCGCTCGATGTAGCCCATCAGCACGAGGTTGACGAGCAGCATGTCCATCGGCGTGTTGCCGACGCGCTCGCCGATTCCAATCGCGGTCCCGTGCAGCCGCGTCGCGCCCGCCGCGAGCGCGGCCAGCGAGTTCACGACGGCGAAATCACGATCGCGATGGCCGTGCCAGTCGATCCCGACGTTGCCGCCGCACTCCTGGACGACCCCGGCGACGAAGCGCACGACGGCCGCGGCGCCTTCGGGCGTGGCGTGGCCGACGGTGTCCGCCACGCAGACGCGCGACGCGCCCGCGCGTATCGCGGTCGAGTAGAGCTGCCTGAGCGTATCGGGATCCGCGCGCGTCGTGTCCTCGGTGACATACATCACCGGAACGCCCTCACGCACCGCGAACGAGATCGCCTCCTCGGTCAGGCGCAGGAGTTGATCGATGCCCCACCCTTCCGCGTATTGCCGGAGCGGGCTCGATCCGATGAAGGCGCCGCACTCGATCTCGATCCCGGCGCGCTGCGAGATCTCCGCGATCGGCTTGATGTCCGCGACGAGCGTCCGCGCCGCGCAATTCGCGGCGACGCGGAGCTTCTTGTCCGCGATCTCTCGCGCCAGGCGCTCGACGTCGCGCACCACGTGCGGTCCCGCGCCGGGTAGCCCGATGTCGGCGGTATCGATGCCGAGCGAATCGATGAGATGAAGGATCTCGAGCTTCTCCTCGATCGTCGGGCATCGTACCGACGGCGACTGCAGCCCATCCCGCAGCGTCTCGTCGTCGAGCAGCACGAGGGGCGGCTTCGCGGCCGGCGTCCGGTTCCAATCGTGAATCAGCGGATGCATCACTCGATAGATCGTTCAATCGCGGCGTCCGCCTTGAGGCGGAAGAATCGAATCGTGGCGAGTGCCGCGACGAGCAGCGCGCAGGCCCAGAGCGTCGAGAGCCATACGGCCTGAGCCACGCTGTAGTCCATCGCGGCGGTGAGATCGACGGGCGGACCGAGCCCGGCCTGATGGATGGCGGCTTCGAATAGATACGTCTGCGTGTTCCGGTCGAGCAGGAGATCGTAGAGCCCGTTCCACACGACGATCGCAGCCATCACCCAGAAGGCGACGGCGAATCGTTCGCGCCGCTCGAGCCGCTTCATGATCCGTAGCGCAGCACCATCGCGGTGATGTCGTCGTTCTGCGCGGCGCCGCGCGCGAACTCGCGCACGTCGCTGAACACCGCCTCGAGCAGCTTCTGCGGCTCGAGCGACGTGTTGCGCTGGACGACGGACAGGATGCGCCCTTCGCCGTACTCTTCGCCGCTCGCCGAGAGCGCTTCGGACACGCCGTCGCTGAAGACGATCAGCCAGTCGCCCGGCGAGAGCACCACCGTTTCTTCCTCGTAGCTCGCGCTCTCGAACAGCCCCACGATCGGGCCGCCGCATTCCAAACGGCGGAAGCCGTTCGACCCGATCACGAGCGGCGGATTGTGGCCCGCGTTGCAGTACAACAGCCGGCCGTTCGGCAGCAGCGATCCGTACATCAACGTCACGAACCGCGACTCGATGCCGCGGCGGTAGAGCGCGAGGTTCACTTTCGAGATCGTGCGCGACGGCGAGTCGCTGCCCGCGGCCTGCGCGGCGAAGATGCCCTGCATCATCGCGCTGAGCAGCGCCGCGGGAGGGCCCTTGCCGGCGACGTCGCCGAGCGCGAAGCCGAACGATCCGTCGGACAGATCGACGTAGTCGTAGAAGTCGCCGCCAATCGATCGGCACGGCAGCGACGCGGCGGCGGCGCGGAAGTACGCGCCCGACCGGCCCGCCTTCGGCAGGAGCGCCTGCTGGATCTCGGCGGCGATCCGCATCTCCTGCTCCATCCGCGCCTTCTCCATCGTCTCGCGATAGAGCCGCGCGTTCTCGATCGCGACGGCCGCTTCGGTCGCCAGCGTCTCGAGCGCCGCGCGCGTCGAGTTCGAGAGGAGCGATCCTTTTTCGCGGCTGTCCAAATACAGGACGCCGATGCGGCGATCCTCGCCGGCCGCTTCGGCGCGATCGAGATAGCGCACCAGACGCAGCGGCACGCAGAGCACGTTCCTGATGCCGAGCGCGACGGTTCCCATGTGAACGTTCGCGAGATCGCCGTCGAGCAGATCGGCGACGATCCGCGGCTCGCCCGTGCGGAAGACCTCTTCGGGAATCTTTCGGCTCGTCGCGAACGTGCCGCTCGCAATCGTGGAGCGCCCGCGCGACCGCGCCATCTTGAACTCGAGCTCGTTGTCCGTGGCGCCCTCGAGCATGATGAAGCCGCGCTCCGCGCCGCTGACCTCGATCGCCGAATCGAGCACGAGCGCGAGCACGTCGTCCAGCACGCGTCCGGAGCCGAGCGCGCGCAGGCCCTCGAGCAGCGCCGCGATCTGCCGCAGATCGCCAATCGCCGTCGTCGTCGCCTTTTCCATCGCGGGCGCGCTCTCGGCGAGGAGGAACACCATCTCGGCGCCGCCCGTGCGTCCGAGGCGGACGCGATCGCCGTGCACGAGCGTACGCTCAGTGACCTGCTCGCCGTTGACGTACGTGCCGTAGCGAGAGTTCTTGTCTCTGATGACGAATTGATTTTCCTGGGAGTCGATCTCGGCGTGGTCGCGGGAGACTTCACTTCCGGCCAACCGCAGATCGTTGGTCTCGCGCCGTCCGATCTCGAAATGGCCCTTCGAGATCGGCACGATGCGCCGGCCAAGCGCGTCGGTTACCTCCAGGCGAGCGTCGGACATGGGACCAGGAATTATGACACTCTTCGGGGTTTTCGCAATCCGCGGAGGTCAGCGGCGCCGCAGCACGCGCATGAAAAGAATGGCGATTGCCGCGCCGAGCGCGAGGCCCGCGGCGAGTTGCGGCAGCTCTGGATTCGCGGCGGTGCGTGAGACGTAGCCCATGAACAACGCGGCCAACAACAGGACGACGATCGCGGCGGCCGGCACGAGCGGACGTTTGCGCGGCGCGATCGGAGCGGCCTTCCTGACGGGATCTGTCGTCGCTGCGCCGCAGCGATAGCAGACGATCGCCTTGTCGGCGATCTCCGTTCCGCACTGTCTGCACTGCATCTCGTGATTATAGTCAGGGGTCGCAGTGTCATACTGAATGCAGCATGTTCCCGGTTGCCGACGTCATTCCGTCGCGCAAGACACCGGTCGTGACGATCGGGTTGATCGGGCTGAATGCGCTGGCGTTCCTGTTCGAGCTCCAACTCCCGGAGCAGGAGCTGCAGCAATTCGCGCAGGCCTACGGCGTCGTGCCCGCCGACTTCAGTTGGGCTTCCGTCGTCACGAGCATGTTCCTGCACGGCGGATGGCTGCACTTCCTCGGCAACATGCTTTATCTCTGGATCTTCGGCGACAACGTCGAGGACCAGCTCGGGCACGGGCGCTATCTGATCTTCTACGTCGTGTGCGGCGCGGCCGCGGCCGTCGGCCAGTCGATCACGCAGCCGCATTCGATCGTGCCGATGATTGGCGCGAGCGGCGCGATTGCCGGCGTCATGGGCGCGTACTTCGTCCTCTTCCCGCATTCGCGCGTGCTGACGGCCGTCTTCATTTTCGTCTTCTTCGATCTCATCGAGATTCCCGCCGTCTTCTTCCTGGGCATCTGGTTCCTGATGCAGTTCTTCAGCGGGATCGGATCGCTCGGCGCGGCCGAGGCGGCCGGCGGCGTCGCGTTCTGGGCGCACGTGGGAGGCTTCGTTGTCGGCGCGCTCAGCGGCGCGCTGTGGCGCAGCGTCGGACGCGGATTTCACGAATCTGACGGATCTCACGGATCGGATCCGCGCAATCCGCGCCCCCTGTGATCCGCGTGATCCGCGAGATCCGCGTCATCCGCGCCGATCCGCGTGATCCGCGTCTCACGATTTCACTCGGGCGCGGATGTCGCGGTTCACGCGCGCGAGCTCGACGATCAAGCGCTCGAACTCCTGCTGATACTCGGCCTGGCGCAAAAAGCTCCTGCGGATCTTGAGCTCGTCGAGCTCCGCTTCGATGGCCGCGCGCTGCTGGAGCAGCTTCACGAGCACCTCGTCGGTCGGAGGCGCTCCGGGAAGCGGTACGTCGAGATATACGCGGCTCGCGAAGGATCCGTCATCACCCTTGCCGGCTGCTTCCCGCCCCAGGCCGTCGCCGTTGTCGTCGAGGAGCGCGCGCTCGGTCGAGAGCTGCCCGCGGCGCTGATAGTAGCGCCGCACTTCGCCGGTCGCCGAGCTGAAGGCCTCCCAGATCGAGATGCGATCGTTCTTGTCGATGTCGGCCGCATCCCCCTGAAAGGCCTTGATGAAGAACTCGGGGAAGATCGTGTCGAACCGCTGCGCGACCGAGTCGGTGGCCGCGATGACGACGCGCCGATCGCCGCTCAGGCGCTCGATGAACGGAAAGCTGGCGGACGACGTGTTGACCGCGACGACCTGGCCGGGAAGGGCGGCGAGCAGCTCGGCCCATTGCGCCGATTCGAGATCGGTCCCGACGAGATTGAACTTCGCGTCAACGCCGTCGTACGTTCCGTGGCCGATGAGGACGATCAACAGCAGATCGTCGCGCGTCATCGATCGGCGGACCGCGCCGAGGAACTGGCGCACGTTCGCGGCGGTCGCCGCGTTCGCCGGATCGTTGGTCTCGCTCAGCACCTTGATTCGATCGCGGCCGATCTTCATGCGATCGACGAGCACCGTGGACAAGTCCCGCGTCCACTTCGCGTACTGGTCGGCGTACTCCGGTCCGCCGCTCGCGCCCGACACAATCAAGGCATAGCGGACGCCCGTCGCTTCGGACGGACCCTGTCCCGACGCAGTCGAGAGACCGGCCGTCAGCACGAACGCCAGCGCGAGTCGGATCGTTATCGCAATCCCCATCGGCGTCTCAGCACCCACTCGGCACCCAACAAAACCAGAATAGCCGCAAACGACCATCCCGTGTGCCAGAGATCGCGCCGGGCGGCGAACGCCGTGCTCGGGACGGAAGCCGCGAGCAAATCCGCCAAGCCGGTCAGCCGGTTCTCGTCCAGCACCCGGCCGCCAGACGCCGCCGCAAGCCGCTGCAGCAACTCCGAGTTCAAGCGCGGATCGGTCATCTCGAGATCGGCGCCTCCGACGAGAAGCGCCGCTGTCGCCGCGCCCAAGGGCGTCTCGCCGCGCCGCGCCTCGGCGGCGACCTTGAACACGCCCGACACACCGGGATGAAGATGCGCGACGTACCGGCCACCGCCATCTGGAGCGGGCTCCAGGGCCGCAGGAAGCGATTCGGTACGGCCATCCGGCGCGGTGACGCGAACGACGACCGACGCGTCCCGCTGCGTCTCGAACGCCGCGTTGCGAACCGCGACGCGAATCGGCAGCGTGTCGCCCGGCGCGCCTCCGGGCTCGGCCGTGATCTGCACGGGATCGCCCGCCCCGAGCGCGAGCCATCGAACCGCCTGTTTCCAGAACGTGTCGTACGCGCGATCGGTCGCGGGCATCAGCATCCGCCAGCGCCACGATGCCTCGCCCGCGAAGACCATCGCGCGTCCCTCGCCGTAGCGTTGGACGGCAATCAACGCGCGCGGCGTGCCGCCGGAGCCGCTCGTCACCGCGAGCACGCTCGCGCCAGGGCGAGGACCGCCGAGGGGCGCCGTCGATGCGAGCGCGGGCAGCGCATCCCATCGCTTGCGCGTGTCCTCGATGAGCGGCGCGAGCTGCATCACCGGATGCGACTCGCCCGCGGGCGTCAACGCCACGCGGTTCGCGCCGCGCATCGCTGACGCGGGAATGGCGCCGCCGCCGCGCTCGGTCAGATCGAGCGGGACCACCTCTTCGATCGCGGTATTCGTCAGCCCTTGACGCAGGAACGATCGCGCGCCGAGGACGAGCAGGCCTCCGCCGCGCTCGCCGACGAACGCGCGCGTCGCTTCGAGCTGCGCCGTGCTGAACTGATGTCCCTCCACGTTCGCCAGCACGATGGCGTCGTACAGGAACAACGCCTCGCGCGTCGGCGGGAAACCGGACGTGAGGCTGTCGCCGCGCCCGCGCGCGGCTTGGATGTAGAACGTGTCGGCGCCCTGCTCGTTCTTCCCTTTCCGCACCACCGAATCGATCTCGAGACCGGCGTCCGTCGCCCACGCACGTTTCAGGAAGCTGTGCTCGAAACCAGGCGCGCCTTGAACGAGCAGTACGCGGCGCGGGCGGGCTGGCGGCTGCACGAGTACGCTGCGCGCATTGTTCTCCGGCACGAGCTCGTTTCGCTCCGAGGGAATCTGCACCGTGTAGACCGTCGGCGCGCCGCGTCCCGGGGAGACCTGAAAGACTTCGCGGACCGGTACCCCGTCGCCGGCCGGCGCGATTCGGCGGACGTCGATCGGCTTGCCGTTCTCGATGAGACGAAGCTCGATTGGCTGGGTGCCGAGGCCATGGCTCACGGCCGACACGGCGAGATCGACGCGAGAGTCGTCGAGCACTTGCTCCGCGGCGGTGACGCTCAAGACCTCGCGATCTTTTCCGGGTACCGCCGCGCCGACGCCGAGCGTGAAGATCGGCACGGCTCCATCCGCCGCGCGCTCCGCCCCGCCGCTCGTGTCGCCGCCGTCGGAAATCAGCACGACGCCCGCGACGGCGCGGCCGCGATAACGATCGCGCAGCGACGTCAGCGCGGTTCCAAGATCGCTCTTGCGCGCCGACGCCGACAACTCCTGCGGCGTCGTCCGGCTCACGGTCTCGCCGAACGCGAGCACGTCCGGCTGAAAGCGCGAGGCCAGCGCGGGCAGGATGCGATCGACGACGAGCTGCCGCGCGCGATCGATCCGCCGGTTGCCGCGCGCCGCGTCAGCGTCCTCGATGCTCATGCTCCTCGAGGTGTCGACGAGGATCGGCACGACGGCCTGCGTGGAATTCGTGCCGGCGATCGGCACGACCGGCCGAAGGAGAAACAGCATCAGCGCGAGCAGCGTGACGAATCGCAGCGCGCTGAGCGCGAGGCGGCGGGCGGGCGCGATCGACCAGCGGCTATAGGCGAGCCACGCGACGAGCGCGGAGGCGGCGACGATCCCCAGCAGGGCCCACCAGGGAAGAGGGTTCGCAAAGGACAAGGCGCTCTGCTTCTCGGTCGGCGTCTACTTCTTTCGGGCGAGCGACTCGTAATAGCGCGCGATCAGTTTGCGGTATTCGTCGGGCACGCGATCGCTGCCGCCCGCGTTCAGGCGATCCTGGAGGCTCTTGCGCGCGGCTCTCGCGACGATCGAGGCCTCGTAGCGCTCCATCGCGGAATCGACTTCCTTGCGCAGCGATTCCCACTTCGAGAAATCCTGCTTGAAGGCTTCGGTGCCCTGATCGGTGACGCTCCACTCGTGGTTCTCGGGCGACGTGCCGCCCTGGCCCGAGCCCGGCGCGCTGCGCTCGAGGCGCGACAGCGTCTCGCGGGTGCGCTGCATTTCCTTCGCGTACTCCTCGCGCGCCCGCTGGAGATCTTCCGAGGCCGAGCTGTTGCCGCGCGATCCGTTGCCGCCGGCACGCGCCGCGGCATTCTTGGCTTCGGCGTCGCGGACGTTGCGCTCGAGGCGATCGAGCCGTTCGCGCGCCGCGCGCGTCTCGCTCAGCTCGCGCGACAATTCGTCGGCGCTCGCATCGGTGCCGTTCAACCGATCGATCACGCGATCGAGCGCGCGCGCCATCTGCTGTTCGGCGTCCGCCGTACCGCGGCGCGGCGCCGGGGCCGCCCCGCGTCCGCCCGTCGCCGCGGCATTCGCCTCGCGAATCTGCTTCGCGGTCTCGCGCATGCGATCCGCGATCTTTTGATCGCTCAGCTCGCGCGCGGCGCGCGACGTCTGCTCTCGCGCCGCATCCTGGCCGCCGGTGCGATCGCCTGCCGACAACTGCTCGGCCGCGCGCTGGAGATCGTCGACGCGATCCGCGAGCTTTTCCTTTTCACCAGCCAGGCGGCGCCACGCATCGCGGTCGGCGGTGCCCTTTTCGAGACGTCCGGCCTCGCCCGCGATTCGCCGCTGCTCGTCCGCGATCTGCTGCGCCTCGAGCCGCAGCTCGCCCGCCGCGCGCTGACGCGCCTCCGGACCATCGCGACGGAGCTGCTCCTCGAGCCTGCGGAGCTGCGCCGCCGCGCGGTCCGCGCGATCCGCCGCCGCCCCGGGATCCTGACGCTGCAGATCGCTTGCGGCGCTTCGCATCTGCTCCGAGACGCCGCGCATGCCGCTGCCCTCGCCCTGCTGCCCCGTCTGCTTGGCGATCTCGTCGGCGCGCTCGCGCAGCTCGCTCTGATCGCGCGTCAACTGCTCGAGCCGCCGCTTGACTTCATCGGGCGGCAGCGCCGAATTCGCGAGCTCGCGCTGACGGCGGCTCAGCTCTTCCTGCCGCCGCGCCAGATCGCGGATGCGATCGAGCGCGCTCTCGTTCTCGCGATCCGGCGTCGTCTCGAGCTGCGATCGCGTCTCGTAGTTCGTTCGCTGCTGACGCTGAAGCTCTTTGTCGAAGAGCGCCGAGAGATCTTGCCCCTGACGTCCGAGGCCGCCCCCGGCCGCGCCGGATTGCTGCGAGATCTCGCGGCGCCGGATCTCAGCCTGCGCCTGCAGCAGGCCCTGCAGCGCCGCCATCTCGTGCGTCAGCGCATCCCCGGTACGCTGACCTTGGAGCTCGCCGACGGCGCGCCCCATCGCGGAAATCGCCGCGCCGACGGGATCCGCCGCCGGACGGTTCGCGCCGAGCTGACGCGATGGAGCGATCTGCTGCGGCAGGCGGAAGGCTCCGCGCGTGCGAACACCGCGCGACACGATCTGTTCCGCGCGTCCCTTGAGCTCGGCTTGCGCGTCGGCAATCGCCGTGATGTCGCTCGTCGATTTGCCCGCGCCCGCGGCGGCGCGCCGCTCGATGTTCCACGTCGCGTTGATGATCTCTTTCTGCGCCGCGATCAGCGTATCGATCTGATCGCCGGCCATCGCCCCGGCGGCCTGCGACTGCGCGTTCACGAACTCTTCCGAGAACGGACGCACCTCGAGGAACAACATGTCGCTTCGCGTCTCGCTCGGCCGCTTGCCCCGGCCGACGTCTCGCGCGCGCGCGTAGTACGTGATCACGTCTCCAGGCTGCACGCGCAGATCTTCGGCCGCGAGGAGGTACGTGCCCGCCTTGACGGCCTCGGTGCCCGTTGCGATCGCGAGCGGCACGACCTTCGGCGCCCGTCCCGCCACCGCGTAGACCAGCTCGAACCGCGCGATGCCGTGATCGTCATCCGCGCGCGCTTCGATCGCGACCTCTTCGAGCGGGGTGATCTGTTGATCGCCGAGAGGCCGGACGATGCGGACGTCGGGCGGCCGATCGTCCATGATCCGGATGAAGTATTCCGTGTCCCCCTTCGAGCGGAGGTTATCCGCATCCTCGAGCGCGACGCGGTACGAATCGTCTCTCGACAGCACCAACGTGCCCTCGAGCTGACGATCGCCGGTGCGCGCGAGCGGCAGCGTTGACGCGCCGCCGAGCGCGAGCGACCCGCTGGCGATCGGCTTGTCCGTGTGCACGCGAACGCGAACGGCCGTACCGGCGGGCGCGTAGACGTCGCCGCCGTCGGATTCGTCGCGCGGCTGCAGCTTCGTGAACGCTGGATAGTCGTAACGCAGATCGATTCGCTCGACTCTCGGCGCGTGCAGCGCCGTGACCGTGTACTCGCGCGACGAGGCGGAGCCCGCCGCAACGCGGTAGCGGAACGAACGATCGATCGACTCGAACGCGAATTGGAACCCGTCGCCGTTCGACGTCATCGGGACGGAGCGCTCGTCGGTCCCCGCAAGCACGGTGAGCCGCGGCACGAAACGCGTCAGCGCGCTCCCACGCACGCGCACGATGGCGCGAATCGCCAGCGGCTGTCCCGATACGACGCGCGCGTCGCCCGGAAGAATCTCGAGCTGCACCGATCGCGGAAAGAGCGCGATCCATGCGGTCTCCGAGACGCGGCCGACGAGAGGCGCCGCGAACGCGACGGCCACGACGAGCACCGCGAACCCGCCGAGCGCCTCGAGCCCCGCGCGCCGGATCGTTTCGGGCGGCACGATCCGCGAAGCGCCGACGGCCTCGAGCTTCCGCGCCGCGCTGTCGACGACCGCTGCATGAAAACGCTGCGAGGAATCCTTCATCCCGTCCACGGCGCTCACGAGCACGTCGTCGAACGCAGGCGCGGATGCGGAAGGCTCGGCTGAAAGCGCGGCCGTGCGCTCTTCGATGAAACGGGCGAGGCGGCCGTCGGAGACGGCGTCGCCGAAGGGCCGGAATGCGGTGCGCTTGAGGGTCAGGATTACGGCCGCGACTGCCGCGGCCAATGCGACCGCCACGAGCAAGGCGAGCGCGCGATCGGAGAGATCGATGAACCTAGCGGCGACCACTGCGGCCGCGAGCGGCGCAGACGCCGCGAGCGCCGCGCGGCCGGCGAGGCGCAACCCACCCTGAGCGCGCCAACGGCGCCTGACGCCATCGAGCAGGGGGCGAAGCCGATCGGCCGACATCTGGTCTATCTCTTCTATTAGTGTGCCACGAGGGGCGGCGATCCGCCTCACGCCCGTCCCACGAACGATTCCGCCACGAGGGCGAGCAACATCAGCGCCAGACCGTATTGCCAGTAACTCTGCCTCGATTCGGTATCGCGGGCCTGAGCTTGCTGCACGGTACCGGCGGCATCGTTTCGCTGAATCTTTCCCGCAAACGCCTCCGCGCTCATCCGATCGAGCGCGCCCTCTGCCGGATCGACGTTCACGGCGACCGTTCGGTTGTCGGCCGTACGAAACACGCCGGGGGCGGGGCCGATTCCCGGCGGCGCCTGTGCAACCGTGTAATCCCTGACCTGCCGGCGATCGCCCGACGCCGAGAGATACCTCGCCGTCTCGATCGCGAATGGGACGAACCCTGGGTGCAGCGGAAAGTCGTTCCATTGGCGATCCACGTCCGACGCGAAGAGCACCACGCGTCCGCGTCCCAACGTCCGCTCGAGAAGGGCGGGCGACCCATTCGAGAATCGGGCAATCACGGACCATCCCTCCGGCGCGACGCGCCAGCTCCGCTCGAATCTGACCTGCCCCAAGTTCACCGCCAGCGCGTTGAACGGACGGAAGATCGGATGACGCACGTCGGTCGCGGCCAGCGTCACCGGCGGCCCCTGCCCGTGCTCGACCGCCGACAACGCCGGCTGCCAATCCGCCATCGACGCAACGACGGAGATGTCCAGATCCGATCCGGCCGCGATGAACAGACCGGATCCCGCACGCACCTGCGCCGCGATGGTCTCGCGCGACTTTCGCTCGAGCGCGCGCGTCGTGAGGAGCGCGATCGTCGAGTAGTTGGACACCTCTTCTGGCGTCATGGACGCCAGCCGTGCGGACGTGACGACGTCGACATCTTCCGTACGCGACGTCTCGAGCGCGCGACTGAGGTAGAGGCCCGATTGCTCGCCGGCGCCGACGACAAGAGCCTTCGGCGTTTGACGAGCGCCGAGGACGACGTAGCGCGAGTTGTCGGCGGCAAGCCCCACGGGATCGTCGACGGACACCGTCAGCGCTCCCGTCGACGGCGCGCGCCAGTTGATTCGCGCGACGCTCGCCTGTCCAGGCGCGACGGTGAAGTCCGCTCCGGCTGCCTCGGGGCCGCGCTCGTCGAGCGTCACTTGTATGCGCCCGGATCGCGGCGTGCGTCCGCTGTTCCTGATCGTCGCCGCAACCGCCGCTGCGTCGACGGTCACCGCCTCGATCGTCAAGTTCTCTCCGACCGAGCCAGCGTCCCTGACTTCCATCTCCCAGCCCAACGGCAGTACCGGCGCGCCTTCCTTGTTCCAGCCGGACGGCTGCAGATCGGTCACGAGGATCAAGCGGCCGGTCGCGCCGTTCGCCATCTCGAGCACTTTGTCGAACACCGCGGAATACCGAGTCGCGCCGAATCCGAGCGTCGTCCCGTCGAGCGCCGCGCGGGCTTCGCCCTTCCCCCCCGGCATCGCGAGCACATCCGCGCGGTCATCGAAGGCCACGAACGCGACGCGTTCCGAGGAAGACGCATCCTCGATCGCGGCACGCGCCAGCGCGCGCGCGCGATCGAAACGCTGGGGTCCGCCCATGCTGTACGAACGATCGAGCGCGACGACCCGAACGGGCGCAGGCGCGGCGCCACGGACGTAGGGCCGAGCGAATGCCGCCGCGAGGAGCAGCAGCGCGATCACGCGTGCGGCGAGCAGAAGGAGATCCTTGAGACGACGCTTGTGCACGCGCTCGACCGGCGATCGGCGCAGCAGGCGCACCGCGGTGAACGGCACCTCCGGCGCGATATCGCGCCGGAGCAGGTGGAGCACGATCGGCAGAGCAATCGCGACGGCGCCAATCAGGAACGCAGGATAGAGGAACGCCATCTACTTCCGCCGGCTCCTCGCCGCGAGATACGCGAGGAGCGCGAAATCGAGCGGCTTCGACGTGTCGAGCTGGACGTAGTCGACGCCGACCCCGCGCAGCTCGCGATCGTAGTGCTGCTTCAGATTCCCAAGCTCGCCGAGATACGCCTCACGAATGCTGCGGGGATCGGCGGTGATCGCGTCGGCGCTCTCGACGTCGGTGAAGCGGGCGGACGCCTCGAACGGAAACGTCAGCTCGTTGGGATCGAGGACCTGGAACACGATCACGTCGTTGCCCTTGAATTTGAGGTGCTTCAGACCGGCAATGATCGGCTCCGGCTCGTCGAGCAGATCCGAGATCAAGACGACGAGGCTGCGCCTCACCAGCGCTTCGGCGAGCTGATGCAGCGGTCTTCCGAGATCCGATCGGCGTGCGGCGGTGAGCCGCTCGAGCGCGACGAGCAGCGTGTGCAAGTGTCCGCGCCGCGCGCTCGCGGGCAGACGGAACGCAATCTTCTCGTCGAACGCGATCAGGCCGCTCGCATCGCGCTGCCGGTTCATCAGGAACGCGAGGGAGCCGGCGAGCACGGAGCCGTATTCCATCTTGCTCATCGCGGCGGCGCCGCGATACGCCATCGACGCGCTGATGTCGACGAGCAGATGGCACTCGAGATTGGTCTCTTCCTCGTACTTCTTGACGTAATGGCGATCGCTGCGCGCGAAGACTTTCCAGTCGAGCGTCGACAGATCGTCGCCGGGAAGGTACTGCCGGTATTCGGCGAACTCTACGCTGAAGCCTTTGTAAGGACTGCGATGAAGACCGGACAGGAAACCCTCGACGACCGTCCTCGCCTTCAGCTCCATCGTCCCCAACTTCGCGATGACTGCGGGATCGAGAAAGCGAATGTCGCGAAGATCGCGGGCGCCCGGCTGCGGCATGCCTACAAGCCGCTCCGCGGCACGGGCACCGCCTCGAGCAGCCGATCGACGAGCGTATCGGCGGTCACGCGCTCGGACTCGGCGTAGAAGTTCGGGATGATCCGGTGGCGCAGCACCGCGGGCGCCAGCGCTTGAATGTCGGCAATCGAGACGTGGTAGCGGCCGTTCAGCAGCGCGCGCGCCTTGCCCGCGAGGATGAGCGCCTGCGACGCGCGCAGGCCCGCGCCCCACTTGACCCAGTCGTTGACGAACGCGTGGCCGCCCTGACGTCCGGGGCGCGACGCGTCGACGAGCCGAACGGCGTAACGAGCGATCTCTTCGGCGACGAGCACCTGCCGCACCAACTGCTCGATCTCGAGGATCTCCGCTCCGCTCAGCACGCGCTCGGGCGTCTCCATCGTCACACCGGTCGTCTGCGTGACGACCCTCACCTCTTCGTCTTCGGTGAGGTAGCTCATCACGATGTTGAACATGAACCGATCCAGCTGCGCCTCGGGCAGCGGATAGGTGCCTTCGAGCTCGATTGGGTTCTGCGTGGCGAGCACGAAGAACGGCCGCTCGAGCGGATACGTGCGGCCGGCGGCCGTGACGTGATACTCCTGCATCGCCTCGAGCAGCGCCGCCTGCGTCTTCGGCGGCGTCCGGTTGATTTCGTCGGCGAGGATGATCTGCGCGAAGATCGGCCCCGTCACGAATCGCAGCGTGCGGTGGCCGTCCTCTTCGTCC
>DATBJJ010000031.1:0-70284 GCA_036556425.1 Vicinamibacterales bacterium | reverse complement strand
GACTGTCGACTACCGACTGCGACTCTCGACTCCCGACTCTCGACTGTCGACTACTCTCCTGTGATTCTAAACAGTCCTCGATCCGATCCGAAGTAGATCGCGCCGTCGGGGCCGACGGCAACCGTTGTGACCGCGCCGGCGATTTCGTCGAACAGCCGTTCCGTCGCGAGAAGGCGCGTCGACTCGCGCCGATCGAATCGCAGGCGCAGCAGCGCGCGGCTCTCGCCCGCGGCGACGAGAAGATTGCCCTGGAACGGCGCGATCAGATCCCCGCGATAGAACGCAATGGACGACGCGCCGGTTCCAGCGGGCAACGGAATACGCGCCTGCTTGACGCGGAGCTCCTCGACCCGCGACGACGCCGCGTCGGCAATCCACATCGCGCCGCTGACGGGGTGCCAGTCGAGACCGCGCGGCGAGCGGTACTCGCCAGCCAGAATCGGCGTCGGCGACGGCTGATCGTCTGGCGTCGTGCCGTCCGCATTCAGTCGCAGGACTTTGCCGTTGTACGACGCATTCCCGCCGCGCAGCGCGAGGATGCCGCCGGCGTCGAATGCCGCGTAGAGCTTGCCGTCCCTGCCGAAATCGATCGAGCCCGCCGGCCGCTCGAGCGCCGCGCCGACGCCGGTCATGACGGTCGCGCGCTCGCCGAAACGTCCGCCAGCTTCGCGGAAGCGCGCGATCGTGAATTGCGGCGTCCCGTCGGCGTGTTGCGTCGTGTACAACACGTACGCGAAGCGATTTCGCTGGAAGTCGGGATCGAGCGCGATGTCGAGCAGTCCGCCCGTCGACGGAGACGTCAGATACACGTCCGGCAATTCGATCGCGGACGACATCGATCCGGTCGGCGACGGTTCCGAATCCGCCGCCGAGACGATGTAGATGCTGCCGCGGCGCGCGCCGACGATCATGCGGCCGTCTTTGGTGAAGGCGATTGCCGTCGGTGTATCGATGACGTCCGTGATTGCGTCGGCGCGAAGGCGAATGCCATCCGCGGTCGTCTGCGTTTGCGATCGAACGGCGTTCGACGATTCCGCACCCGCCGTCGCGGGCACGACGTTGACTTGAATCGGCGCCGACCGCGCGCTCTCGACGTTCGTGGCGAGCGAGTACGACGCGAGCTGGATCGTGTGCGCGCCCGGCGTCATCGTCGGCATGCGGCTGCTGCAATCGAAGCCACTGCCCGACGGCGTGCACGAGACGCCGGAGAGCACGTTGCGATTGTTGTCGACGTATGCGAGGTAGCCGAACGTCGCGAGTTCACTCGAGCTCGACGCGGCCTGCGACCAGCCCAGCCGTTCGCTGCCGGAGATGCGCTCACCGGTGCTGCCCGGATCGGAGGATCCCGGCGGCGCCTTGCTGCCTCCGCAGGCAGACGCGGCCGCAACGACGAAACCCACTGCGAGCGCGACCAACCTCTGCCGGATCATCCCAGTTAATGATAACGCCGGCGCGAGCGCAACCGCACGACCGTCCTACAATTCACCACATGGCGCGCCGCACGGCAGCGCTGGCCGTCATCCTCTTCGCGGCCGGCGTGATCGTCTTGATGATCGCGCAAGAGCCGCTTCGCTCGCGGATCTACGCGTCCGGATTCACCGCGCCCCTGGCGTTCGTACAGGATCCGCTCGATCGCAACGTGCAGTTCGTCGTCGAACAGGCCGGACGCATTCGCGTCGTGCGCAACGGCGCTCTGCTGCCGACAGATCTGCTCGACATCCGCACCGCCGTGTTGTCGGGCGGCGAGCGTGGACTCCTCGGATTGGCCTGCGCGGCGGATGGCCGGCTGTTCGTCAATTTCACGGATCGTTCGGGCGACACCGTCGTCGCGCGATTCCGCCGATCGTCGACCGATCCGCTCGTCGCGAATGCCGCGTCGCGCTTCGATCTGCGATGGGGCGGACCGAATGGATCCGCCGTGATCCAGCAGCCGTTCTCGAATCACAACGGCGGCAATCTGGTCTTCGGCCCCGATGGATTTCTCTACATCGGGCTGGGCGACGGCGGATCGGGCGACGATCCGGATCATCGCGCGCAGAATCCCAACGAGCTTCTCGGAAAGATGCTGCGCATCGACGTCAACGTTCCGGACACAAACGCGACCGGCTATCAGATCCCACCGGACAATCCTTTCGTCGGCGGCCGTCCGATCTCCGCGCGCGGCGAGATCTGGGCGTTCGGTCTTCGCAATCCGTGGCGCTACAGCTTCGACGACCCCGCGAAGGGCGGCACCGGCGCGCTCGTCATCGGCGACGTTGGACAGAATCAGTGGGAGGAAATCGACTACGAGCCGGCCGGACGTGGAGGGCGCAACTACGGATGGCGGAATCGCGAAGGGGCGCACGATCACGTGACGTCCCGTGCGGCCGCGTATCAGCCGCTCGTCGATCCGATCTTCGAGTACCCCCGCAGCGTCGGCCAGTCGATCACCGGCGGCGTCGTCTATCGCGGACGCGCGCTCGGCGACGCCTTCACCGGGCGGTATTTCTTCGCCGACTACGTGCAGGGACGCATCTGGTCGATCGGGCTGACGATCGATGCGCAGGGTGAGGCGCGCGCGAGCGGGCTCGCCGAGCACACCGCGGAGCTCGGCGGTCAGTCGCAGATCGGAAACGTCAGCTCTTTCGGCGTCGATGCCGACGGCGAGCTGTACGTCGTGAGCATCTCGAGGGGCATCGTGCTCAGCGTCGTCGGTCCGCTCAGTCCGCCGCCGGTGCCGACGCAGCTCCGAATCATCAGGTGACGGAGCTCGTTTTCGCGGCGTCGAGACGCTTTCCGATCTCGGCGAATTCCGGCCGCGGACCGTTCCACCGCAGCTCGTCGACCGACGTGAAGAGCGGTATGTCGGTGCGAAGCGTGGCGAGATCGCGAAACAAGAACGCGCGATCTTTTTCCTGGCTCAGTGTGCGCGCGAGCGCGGCGGCGTTCGCTGCGTTGACGCTCCACGCGCGGTGGTCGGCCGGAATATTCTCGAGGTGCCCGAACTTCGCGAGGACGGCCGCTGCGGATTTCACGCCCCATCCCGGCAGTCCGGGGTATCCGTCGGCGGAATCCCCGACAAGCGCGAGGTAATCGGGGATCGAGGCCGGCTTCACGCCGAACTTCGCGACGATGGCCGCCTCGTCGCGCGTGATGTTGCGACGCCGATCGAGCTGTACCACGCGACTGCCGCGCACGCATTGGCCGAGATCCTTGTCGGGCGTGCAGATGATCACGCGATCGACGCGATCGTCGAGCGCCGCTTGATGCGCGCCCGCCGCCAGCGCATCATCCGCCTCGAACTCGATCATCGGCCAGACCTGGACGCCGAGCGCCGTCAACGTGTCCTCGAGCGGCTGGAATTGCGCGAGCAGCCGCGGGTCGACGCCAGCGCTCGTCTTGTAGCCGCCCCACAGCCGGTTGCGAAACGATTCGATGACGTGATCGGTCGCCACGGCGACGTGCGTCGCGCCGCGATTCAACATTCCCAGGATGGAGCCGACGACGCCGCGGACCGCGCCGACTTCCCGGCCCGCGGAATCGAGTGCGGAGGGTACCGCGTAGAAGTGCCTGAAGAGCTCGTAGGTCCCGTCGATCAGATAGACGTCCAGATCGCGCTCCGTCCGCTACGATTTCTCGCCGGCCGAGGGCTTTCGTTCCATCTCGCGCTGCGTCCTGAGGATGCTGCACCATTCCTTGTGCTCGGCGATCGGCATCCCGCATTCGACGCAGACGCGAACGCGGGTTCGAGGCTCGGTCTTGCGGCCGAGCAGCTTGTCGAGAAAGCCCATGTTGAGACTCCAGTGAGTGTGCGGCGGCCGCGGCGGACGCGCCGCCGGCCCGGTTCTGAAATTCTACGTGAGTCGCGTAACGTTTGTTCATCGTCTTCCGGCTGAAGCCGGAAGCCACGCCATCACGCAGCAGAAATTCGTGGCTTCCGGCTTTAACCGGAAGCTTGTTACGATTCGAAGAACGACTCAGGAGGGATGATGCCCGACGGAGATTTCCTCGACGACAGGCGGCGCGCATCGGAAGACGACTACTTCCGGCGCAAGGACAAAGAGCTGATCGAGCGGATGCGTCAAGCGGCCGCGGCCGAACAGGCGAGGAATCAGCTGAGCGCCAAAACGGGGCTGAACGATCCCGCGCTCGTGAAAGAGCTCGAGGCGCTGGGATTCTCGCCCGACACGATTTCCGTGCTGCCGCTCGTCCCCATCGTGCAGATGGCATGGGCCGAAGGCGGCATCACGCAAGCCGAGCGCACGCTGCTCATGGAGGTCGCGCGCGAGCGAGGCATCGCGGCAGGCAGCGCCGCCGATCGCCTGCTGGCGGACTGGATGGCGCGCGAGCCGTCGCCCGAGGTCTTCACGCGCGCCACGCGCCTCATTCGCGCGATGTTGGATTCCGGCGCGCCGGACAGCGCGCCGATGAGTGTCGACGATCTGATCAAGTACTCGGAGCGCATCGCCGAGGCGTCCGGCGGCATTCTCGGGATCGGACGCATCTCCAGCGAGGAGCGCGCCACGCTCGCAAAGATCGCAGCCGAGTTGAAGGGACGGACGTAATCAGAAGCGCTCGTCGACCGCTGGCACGTTGCGGCGTCCAGCGGCGAAGAGCGGCGCGAGCACGAGGCCCGCGATGAACCCGCCGATGTGCGCGAGATACGCGACGCCTCCCGTCTCCGGCGTGTTGGCGATGCTGCCCACGCCGTTGACGAACTGCACCAGGATCCAGAGCCCCAACATCAACACCGCCGGGACGGTGGTCACGCCGCCGTACGTCATCACGTACACGCGGTTGCGCGGAAAGAGCAGCAGATAACCGCCGAGCACGCCGCTGATCGCGCCAGACGCTCCCACGGTCGGCACCATCGAGCCGGGGTTCGTGAACACGTGCGCGAGTCCGGCGGCCAGCCCGCAGACGAGATAGAAGATCAAGAAGCGGAGATGCCCGAGCCGATGCTCGATGTTGTCGCCGAAGATCCAGAGGAACAGCATGTTCCCGCCGAGATGGCCCCAGCCGCCGTGGAGGAACATCGATGTCAGGAGCGTGCTCCATATGGGATACGGAATGTCCGGCGGAAGATCCTGCCCCGACGTGAGCTCGCGCGGCACGACGCCCCACGCCTGGATGAACGCCTGCAGCGCGTGCTCCGAGGGTTGCGTGACTTCCAACAGAAAGGCGAGGACGTTGATCGCCACGAGCGCGATCGTGACGAACGCGATGCCCGATCCTTTGACGTTCTCGTCGCCGATTGGAAACATGAGCTGCCTCCATCTATGACTTCGCTCGGGCGGGTCCCCTTTGATCCCCGCCCTCGCTGCGCGCTCGCGGCCCGCTGCGCGGGCTTCCCTCCGGCGCTCGCTTGCTCGCGTCGAGCATGAACTATGCCAGGCGTGTTAGCATCCAATCGATCCCAAGTCAGGAGCAAATCATGCCGCAGTACGAGATTACGCCCGAACGCGCGTTCACGACACCATACGCACTCGACGAGCGCGTGACGCTCTTCTTGCGGAGCGTCTACGGGTGGATGTTCGCCGGCCTGGCGATCACCGCCGTCGTGGCCTATGCGGTCGCGCAATCCCCGTCACTCGTGATCGCGATCTCGCGGAATCCGCTGGCCTATTGGGGCTTGATGATCGCGCAGCTCGGAATCGTGCTCGTCCTCTCCGTACGCGTTGAGCGAATGGCCGCGAGCACGGCCGGGATGCTCTTCATCGCGTACTCCGCGCTCACAGGCGTCACGTTCTCGTTCATCCTCCTCGCCTACACGGGCGCGTCGATCGCGACGACGTTTCTCGTCTGCTCGGGAATGTTCGGGTCGCTCGCGCTCTATGGAACCACGACGACGAAGAGCCTTGCGGGATGGGGACAGTTCTTGTTCATGGGACTCGTCGGCGTCGTGCTCGCGTCGTTCGTCGGCATCTTCTGGCAGAACGACATGTTCCAGTTCGTGCTCGGATTCATCGGCGTCATCGTGTTCACGGGTCTCGCCGCCTACGACGCGCAGCGGCTGAAGCAGATGGCGCTCGCGACGCCGTCCGGCCAGATCGGATCGCACGCGATCGTCGGCGCCCTGGCGCTCTACCTGGATTTCATCAACCTGTTCCTGATGCTCCTGCGCTTCCTCGGCAACCGGAGGAACTGACCCTCCGCGCATGTCGCTCGACAAACTCGATGCGGCGCTTCGCGCCGACGTCGCGAAGCTGACCGACGAAGGCCGCGCGAAGCCGCCGGAGCGCGTGATCGTCGCGTACGTTCCCGCGAGCGGACGACGCGGACCGCGATACCGGCTGCGCGGCGCCGATCGCGAGTTCCTGCGGATGAACAGCAACAGTTATCTGTCGCTGTCGAACCATCCCGACGTGCTCGCCGCGGCGGATGCCGCGTCGCATGCGTTCGGCGCCGGTCCCGGCGCCGTCCGGTTCATCGACGGCACGTTTGCCGCCCACGCGGAGCTCGAGGCGCGCATCGCGCGGTTCGTCGGACGCTCGTCCGCGCGCATCTTCAATTCGGCTTACACGAGCGTGCTCGGCCTCGCGATCACGCTGGCCGGACCCGACACGTTCTGGATCGGCGACGAGCTGAATCACAACTGCATCATCCGCGCGATGCGCATCGCGAACGTGCCGTCCGTGCAGCGCGCGATCTTCAAGCACAACGATCTCGCCGATCTCGCCGCCAAGCTGGAACAGGTTCCGGCCGCCACCGGACGCGTCGTCGTCATCTTCGACGGGATCTTCAGCATGCGCGGCGACAACGCGCCCGTCGACGCGATCGCGTCGCTCGTGGCGCGGCACGAGCGGCGATTCCGCGACGGCGTCGTCACCGTGATGGACGACTCGCACGGGATCGGCGCATACGGGCCGACGGGCCGCGGCACGGAAGAGCACTGCGGCGCGAAGGTCGACATCTTCGTCGGTACGTTCGGGAAGGCCTTCGGCGTGAACGGCGGCTTCGTGGCGGGAAGCGCCGACCTTACCGAAGCCGTGAGACAGAAGGCGGACACCTACATCTACACGAATCCGCTGGGCGCCGCCGATGCCGCCGCCGCGCTGCGCGCCGTCGACGTCGCCGACAGCGAGGAAGGACGCACGCGGCTCGCGCGCCTGAAAGCGCGCACCGATCAGTTCCGCGCCGGCCTGACGTCGCTCGGCTTCGAATCGATCCCGGGACCGCATCCGGTCGTGCCGCTCCTCGTCCGTCAGACGGATCGCGTACGCGCGATGGTCTCGACGCTGTTCGATCGGGGCATTCTCGCCGTCGGCTTGACCTTCCCGGTCGTCCCGCGCGGCGACGAGACGATCCGCTTCCAGATCAACGCGGCACATACCGAGTCCGACATCGACGAAGTCCTCGACGTGCTGTCGAAAACCTGACTGGTTCACGGTTCAAGGTTCGCTATACTCTCGCTTCATGATTCGCAGGATCCTCGTTTGCGCGGTCCTGGCGGCTGCTGTCATCGCGCCGCCGACGGCGCAGCCGCGCATCACGACGCCGAAAGAGTTCCTCGGCTTCAACTTCGGCGACGACTATCAGCTCGCCAACTACAAGCAGATCGCGGAGTACTGGCGCGCGCTGGATGCGCAGTCCGATCGGATGATCGTGCAGGAGATCGGCAAGACCGCCGAGGGCCGGCCGCATCTGATGGCGATCGTGACCTCGCCCGCCAATCACAAGCAGCTCGCGAAGTACCGGGACATCTCGCGCCGGCTCGCGCTCGCCGACGGCGTGAGTGACGCCGAGGCGCGCGCGCTCGCGCGGACCGGCAGAGCCGTCGTCTGGATCGACGGCGGACTGCACGCGACCGAGACGCTCGGCGCACAGCAGCTCGGCGAAATGGTCTATCAGATGGTGAGCCGCACGGACGAGGAGACGCTGCGTTTCCTCGACGAATGCATCCTGCTCTTCGTGCACGCGAATCCGGACGGCAACGATCTCGTCGCCGATTGGTACATGCGGAACGCCGACCCGCTGAAGCGCAGCCTCGCGGGTCTGCCGCGCCTCTACCAGAAGTACATCGGCCACGACAACAACCGCGACTTCTTCGCGTCGACGCAGGCGGAGACCGAGAACATCAACCGCGTCCTCTATCACGACTGGCTTCCGCAGATTCTCTACAACCATCACCAGAGCGGGCCCGAAGGCACTGTCGTCTGGTCGTCGCCGCAGCGCGATCCGTACAACTTCAATCTCGATCCGCTGCTGATTCTCGGGCTGCAGGCGCTCGGCACGCACATGCATCAACGCCTCGCGGCCGAGGGGAAGCCGGGCGCGACGATGGCGGCGGGCGGCGCGTACGACGGATGGTGGAACGGCGGCATTCGAAACACCGGCAACTTCCACAACATCATCGCCATTCTGACGGAGACGATCGGCAGCCCGACGCCGTCGCGCGTTCCGCTCGTCATCCAGCGTCAGATCCCGTCGCGCGACCTGCCGTATCCGATCGCGCCGCAGCCGTGGCGCTTCCGTCAATCGGTCGAGTACTCGATCTCGTTCAACCGCGCGGTCATCGACTACGCGGCGCGCAACCGCGAGCATCTCCTCTACAACATCTACGTGATGGGCAAGCGCGCCATCGAGCGGGGAAGCCAGGATACGTGGACGCCGTCGCCGACGAGGCTGCAAGCGATCGCGGACAAATCGGGCGGCGGCAGAGGGCGCGGCGGCGGATCGCCCGAGCGTGACGCCGAGCTCTGGGCGGAGATCCGGAAGCCCGAGCTTCGCGATCCGCGGGGGTTCATCATCCCGTCGAACCAGCCGGATTTCCCGACCGCGATCAAGTTCGTGAACGCGCTGCGAGAGGTGAACGTCTCGGTGCTCCGCGCGACGCGCGAGTTCGACGCCGCTGGAAAACGATACCCGGCGGGATCGTTCGTCGTGATGGCGGCGCAGGCGTTTCGTCCGCACGTGCTCGACATGTTCGAGCCGCAGGATCATCCGAACGTGATTCCGTATCCGGGCGCGCCGCCGACGCCGCCGTACGACAACGCCGGGTGGACGCTCGCGTATCAGATGGGCGTGCAATTCGATCGCGTGCTCGAACCGTTCACAGGGCCCTTCGAGCGAGTCACGGATTGGAACGTGAAGCCGCCGGCCGGCACGGTGGCGACCTCCGCCGATGCGTCCGGGTACGTTCTCGATCGGCGCGTCAACGATTCGGTCACCGCGGTCAATCGTCTGCTCGCCGCAGGCGAAGAGATCTATCTCGGCCCCGAGCTTCATGTGGTCGCGGGCGCGAGGACGCGGGCACGACTCGAGGAGATCGCCAAATCGATTGGCGTCAGCGCACGCGCCGTCGCCACGAAGCCGTCATCCGCGCTGAAGCTCGCGAAGCCGCGCATCGGCCTCTGGGATCAGTACGGCGGATCGATGGAATCGGGCTGGACGCGATGGATTCTCGAGCAGTTCGAGTTCGCGTTCGATCGCGTTTACGCGCCCGCGCTGGACGCCGGCGGCCTGAACGCGAAATACGACGCGCTGATCTTTCCCAACGGAGGCATCCCGTCGGCGCAGGGCGGCGGCCGCGGAGGACGAGGCGGCGCGTTGCCATCGGAGGCCGATCTGCCTGCCGAGTATCGCCCGCAACTGGGCCGCGTCACCGCCGACCGCACGATCCCTGCGCTTCGCGCGTTCGTCGAGCAGGGAGGCACGATCGTCGCGATCGGCGCATCTGCCGCGAGCCTCGCGCAATACTTCAAGCTGCCCGTTTCCGATCACCTGGTCGAAAACGGAACGCCGCTGCCGCGCGCCAAGTATTTCGTCCCGGGGTCGGTCCTTGCCGCCAGGGTCGACGTCTCGCATCCGATTGCCGCGGGAATGAACGAGCGGACGGATGTGTTCTTCGACAACAGCCCTGTGTTTTCGCTCGCGCCGGGCGCGGAGCAAGCGGGCGTCCGCCGCATCGCGTGGTTCGACACGGCAACGCCGCTGCGGAGCGGCTGGGCTTGGGGTCAGTCGTATCTGGCGGGCGGCGCGATCGCGCTCGAGGCGCGGGTCGGGAAAGGACGCGTGCTCCTCTTCGGGCCTGAGATCCTCCAGCGCGCGCAGCCCCACGGCACGTTCAAGCTCCTGTTCAACGCGCTCCTCGCCAGCGCGGCTCGCTGATGAATCCGAATCCTGGATTGCCGGCTACGAAAACGCCTCGACTGAAGGTATATTCACGGTTTACGTTTCGATCAGAGGATTTGATCAAAGGAGATTTCGTTATGCGTCTAGTCCACGCCTCAGCATGCGCGATCGCGGTGGCCCTGCTCGTTCCGGTCCTGCACGGCGCGCCCGATCAGGACGCGGATCGGAAGGTCGCCGGCGGCGGCATCAGCGTCAAGGGATGGCAAGGCCGAGTGGATCCCGGCGCGGCCAAGAAGGGGCTGTCCGTCGCGGACTCGAAGTTCACGCAGGAAGGATCGACGATCAACATGGCCGTCGGCCCGGCGGCGGTTTACTGGAATCCCTCGAACACCGCGAAGGGTGACTACTCGGTCAAGGCCACGTTCAAGGAAGGCAAGACGACCGCGGATCATCCGCATTCCTACGGCATCTTCATCGGCGGCAAGAACCTCGATACGGACAAGCCGAATCTGATGTACTGCGTCGTCTACGGCGACGGCACGTACCTGATTCGCCAGTTCATCGCGGGCGGCAACGGCGTGGGTCAAGTCAGCAAGCGAACGCCGCACGCCGCCGTCAACAAGGCGGGCGCCGACGGCAGCGCGACGAACGAAGTCGGCTGGGTCGTCAAAGGCAACAAGGCCGACTGCGTCGTCAACGGACAGACGGTGGCGAGCCTCGACAAGGCGGAAGTCGTCGGAGCCGACAAGCTCGAATCGACCGACGGCGTCTACGGCATCCGCGTGAGCCACAACGTCAACGTGAGCGTCACGGGCCTCGCGCTCGGGAAGTAGCCAATCGGGGTTCAGGGTTCCCCGTTGAACCCTGAACCTCGAATCCGACATCCATGCGCCTCCGCACGTTCGCTCTCACATTCCTTCTTCTTTCGATCGGCTCGAGCGGCGCGGAGCGCGCCTCGGCGCAGGATCCGCGCGCGTGGGTCGCGACGAGCAACACGCACGCGCAGCTCCTGCTCGACGTGTTCGCGAAATTCGCGCCCGAAGGTGCGGGCCAGTTCGGCGTCTCCGGTCTGGACAACGAAGTCACCAGGATCTCGATCGAGCGAATCAAAGAGGGACGTGAGGCGACGCAAGCCGCGCTCGCGAAGCTGCAGGAGCTGCTGAAGATCGAAAAGGATCCGCCGGTCCGGCAGGATCTGGAGATTCTGATCCGCTCGGCGCAGAACAATCTGCGCGCGTCGGAATTGTCGCTCAAGCGTCAGCTGCCGTACGCGAACGTGACCGGCCTCGTGTTCGGCGGGCTGCGAGCCCTTCTCGATCCGCAGGTGTCCGCCGAGCGGCGGCCTGCGGCCGTCGTCCGGCTGCGGAAGTACACCGGCGGCGTCTTGGGGATACCTCCAATCACGACGCAAGCGATGCAGCTCACGCGCGAGCGCATGAAAGACGCGACGCTGCTCGGTCCGGCCAGGCAGCAGGTCGAGCGCGATCTCGCCAACGGTCCGATCCTGATGCAGGGCATCGAGCAGCTGTTCGAGCAGTTCAAGCTCGAAGGGTGGCGCGAGCCGTTCGCAACGTTGAAGCAACAGCTCTCGGAGTACGAGCAATTCGTGCGGACGGAGATCCTTCCGCGATCGCGCGCGGACTTCCGGCTGCCGCCGGATCTGTATGCGCTCGCGCTGGAACAGGTCGGCGTCGGCATCACGCCGGACGCGCTGACGAAGATGGCGCGCGAGTCCTTCAAGGAGATTCAGGCCGAAATGCAGAAGCTCGCGCCGGCCGTGGCGAAAGCCCGCGGTCTGGCGAGCGCGGATTATCGCGAGGTGATCCGTGCGCTCAAGAAAGAACAGCTCGTCGGCGACGCGATTCTGCCGCACTATCGCAGCCGTCTGACGGAGATCGAAGCGATCATCCGGCGGGAGAATCTCGTCACGCTGCCGCAGCGCGACGCGCGCATCCGGATTGCGACCGACGCCGAAGCCGCGCAAACGCCCGCGCCGAACATGCGTCCTCCGCGACTGCTCGGCAACACGGGCGAGATGGGCGAGTTCATCCTGCCATTGAACGTGCCCGCCGCGCCGGGCAGCAAAGCAGCGGCGCAACAGCTCGACGACTTCACGTACCAGGCCGCGTCGTGGACGCTCACCGCGCACGAGGCGCGTCCCGGCCACGAGATGCAGTTCGCGAAGATCATCGAGGGCGGCGTGTCGATCGCTCGCGCGCTGTTCGCGTTCAACAGCACGAACGTCGAAGGCTGGGGACTGTACGCGGAATGGATGATGCTGCCCTACATGCCGCCCGATGGTCAGCTCGTCTCGCTGCAGTTCCGTCTCATGCGCGCGGCGCGCGCGTTTCTCGATCCGGAGCTGCACATGGGCCGCGTCACGCCGGACGAGGCGCGCAAGATCCTGCGCGACGATGTGGTGCTGTCGGAGGGGATGACGGAATCCGAAGTCGAGCGCTACATGTTTCGATCGCCCGCGCAGGCGACGTCATACTTCTACGGCTACACGCAACTGAGGGAGCTGCGGCCCGAGGTCGAGCGCGCGATGGGCGGCAAGTTCAACGCGAAAGACTTCCACGACTTCGTGCTCGCGCAAGGGCTATTGCCGCCCGAGCTGTTGAAGCAGGCGGTCATGACGCAGTTTTCCAAGCGATAGCTGTTCCCGGAACCCTGGAACCCCGGAACCCCCTCAAGCTCGATAAAGATTGGTCCAAACCGGAAGCAGATCGGTAAAGCTGGATTCGGTCCACACCAGCAAACGCTTGCCGTCCGCCATCAGGTCGGCGTCGCCGGCGCGATCGAGAAACAGCCATCGGCCGAAGAAGATCCACTCCATCTCCGCGGCGTTCTGAAGATTGATGACCGTCGCAAGCGCGTCGGCCGGCATCAGATCGGTCGACGGCGGCGTGTGTCCGAGCTGCACGAAGCCGGCGTTCGCCGACATCCACTGTTGGAGGAAGCTGCGCCACGCGGACGACGCGAGATGTTGAAATCGCGCGAAGGCCGCGAGCGCGCGCTCGCGGCCGGCGCGGTCCGAGGGATCGTCGCTCTTCGGCGCGAGGTTGAAGCCGATCCCGGCGCCGATCGCATCGCGGCCCCACGGCGTCTTCGAGAAGAATCCTACGTTCAGCTGCGGCTCGAAGCGGCCGCCCTGATGAAACGCATAGAGATGACCTGCGCCGCCGGCGTGCAGCGTGTTGCGCCGGAAGAGCCGCGCGCCCGCGAGCCCCGCGCGATTGCGCGCCTCGACCGCTCTCGAGGCGAACGGGCGATCGTTCAGCGCCATCAGCAGCGGCTCCACGCGCGCGTTCAACGCCTCGAGCGCCGCCTCCGGCGCGAGTTGGCCGAGCGTGGCGAACTCCGCGCGGCCGAAACCGCCGAGCCCGATCGGGCTCCGCGGCTCCGATCGCTTCGGCCTGGCCTCGCTCGATCGCGTCCGCCTCACGGCGGGCGCGTACACGGCGCGCCGGCGCGTCACTTCTACTTGAAGACTGCGAGCGATCGTGTTCAGCGGATTCAGTTGGAGGACGGCGTCCAGCGTCGCGGTGGCTTCGTCGAGCTGGCCGCCTTCCATGTAGCACCGCGAGAGGCGCGTCAGCGCGCCTTCGTTGGTCGGCGCGAGCCGCGCAAGCTCGAGATTGGTCGCGAGGGCCTGCGGACCGAAGTCGCCGGCTTTGGCGTACTCGATCGCGCGGTGTTGAAGTTCCGGAGCGGACGGCATCTCAAGAGCCTACAGGATCTCCGTCTCCGGATGCAGCGCTTTACGGCCGATCGAAGAAGTACACGACGAGCTTGACGCCGGCGTAGGCCATGAGCAAGGAGACGACGAGCGCCACGAACGTCCACATCAGCATCTTCTGAAGACCCGTGTCGCGCTCGGGCGTCATTACCGCGCGCGCCGCGGCATCGAGAAGAGCACGGCGAATCCCGGAAGGAACGCAAAGCTCCACGCGGCGAAGTTCCAGAGATAGTTCGGGCCGTTCGGATCGTGGCGCCACCAGATGCCGGAGATCGAGTAGAACGCGAGCCCCGACAGCACCGCGGCAGTCAAACCGTACGCGGCCGCCGCGCCGAGCCTCGACTCGCGGCGCAGCCACGACTGGAGCAGCGCAAAGCAGATCCAGAAGAACATCCAGGCCGGAAACATGGCCATCATGCGCATCGCCGGCGCCAAGAGATAGAACGCGCCGGCGGCAAGCACGCCGACAATGGGACCCGCGATCGCGCCCGCCGCGGCGCGCCCTTCACGCAGGCCGATTGCGGCGCCGAGGAACAGACACATCAACGCGCCGTGCGCCAAACCGGCGGTGATCGTGTGCTGGATGCGGAATACTTCCCACAGCCAATCGCCGATGGTCATCACCGCGCCGAGAACGATCGAGGCAAGCAGGACGTAGATCATCAGAAGGCCATGAGCCTACCGCATTTCAGCGGATGTATGATCGAGGAGCGACCGGCGGTCGTTGCCGCATCGCAAGAAGGAACGCCCATGCGAACCACGATCGCGCGCGTCCTGGTTTTCGTTGCCACGTTCGTCACGCTCGTTGCCGCGCCCGCCGCCGCGAAGACCTACTGGGCCGAACGCTTCGACTCCACGATTCGCGTGCTGCCGGACGGCGCGATCGAGGTGACCGAGTTGGTCGTCTATCGCTTCGACGATGGAACATTCGATCACGTGTTTCGTGACATTCCACGCCGGCGCACCGATCGGATCGAAGTGCGGTACGCCGAAATGGATGGACGGCGGCTGCCGTTCGGATCGCGTACCGGCGAGGTCGAGGTCTCGAACGGCTCGCCCGTGCGCGTCCGATGGCGGTTCGCGCCACGCTCGGGTACGACGCACGCGTTCACGCTCAACTACATCGCGCGCGGGGTGATCTACAAGCGCGGCGGCGCTGATCTGCTCGAGTGGGTTGCGCTGCCAACCAAACACGCCTATCGCATCGAGACGAGTCGGATCCTGATCGAAGCGCCGGTGGCTCCGGCGGGCAGCCCCATCATCGATTCGGCGCGCGTCACCGACGCGAGCGTCGAGCCGGCCGGCGAGCGCGTGCAGATTGCCGCGCGCGGAATCGGCAACGACGGATGGGTCAAGGTGCAGCTCGCATTCCCCGACGGCAGCCTGATCGCCGCGATGCCGGCGTGGCAGCAGCGCCACGCCGCGATCGACGCGCTCGCGCCCCGCTGGCTCACCGCCGCCGGTCTCATCGTCGCGGTCGGGCTCGTGCTGATATTCGCGCTGTGGCAGCGCTACGACGCGCCGCCGCGAGCGATCGAATCGTCGCATCCGGCCGACACGCCGCCCGACACGCTGCGTCCGGCGCTCGCGGGCGCCGTCGCGTCCAACGGCGGCGTCAAGCTCGAACACGCGATGGCCGCGCTGTTCACGCTCGCCGATCGCGGCGCCGTCACGATCGTCGAAGAGCCGCGCCGCTGGGGGCAGCGCCGCTTCACGCTCCATCGTCATCCGTCCGCGGCGGCGCAACTCGCGCCGGAGGAAGCGGCGCTCCTCGAGATCGCGTTCAAGAAGAAGGATGCGGTGCAGGAGTCCGTTTCGCTGGCGCAGGCGCGCGGACGGATCGGAAGCCGGATCGGCACCTTCAAGAAAACGGTGAAGCAAGCGCTCGTCGAGCTCGGCCTCCTCGACGATGAGCGCGTTCAGGTTCGATCGCGGTACGTTGCCGTGTCGATCGCGGTCTTCGTCCTCGCAGGGGTCCTGGCGATACCGGCCGCCGGCCTGACGAGTCGGTTCGAGGGCTGGCCTTTCCTCATTCCCGCCGCGCTCGTGATCGTCGGCGTCGTCGGCCTGATCTTCTATGGCGCGTTGACACCGCTCTCGAACGAGGGCGTCCGGCGTGCGGAGCGATGGCGATCGTATCAGCGCTATCTCAAGGACGTGGCGCGCGATCGCGCGCAGATCGGGCGCGACGCACCCGCGCAGCTGCTGCCGTTCGCCATCGCGCTCGGCCTCGCGTCCGCGTGGTCGAAGTTCATCAAGCATCATCCGCAGAACATCCCGCCGTGGTTCCAGGCGATGGGCGCGGACAGCGGAGGCTTCCCGGCATTCGTCGCTTCTGGCGGCGCGGCGGATGGCGGCGGCGGCGCCGCGGCGGGCGGAGGCGGAGCCGCGGGCGGAGGCGCTGCCGGCGCCGGGTAGACGCGGATCCGATCTGTGTAATCCGTGCGATCCGCGCGATCTGCGTCTATCCGTGTCTCAGCGCGCGAACGGGATCGACTCGCATCGCACGCTGCGCCGGAATGACGCAGGCGACGAGCGCGACGAGGACGAGGAGAACGACGACTGCAACATAGGTCAGCGGATCGATCGGCGTGACGCCGAAGAGCTGCGCCTGCACGAGCCGCGACGCGAGAAGCGCGGCGCCCAGTCCCAACACGCTGCCGAGGACAACGAGGCGCAATCCGGCGGCGACGATCATCGAGAGGATCGCGATCGGCTCGGCGCCGAGCGCGAGCCTGACGCCGATCTCCGCGCGCCGCTGTCCGACCGCGTGCGACATCACGCCATACAGACCCACCATCGACAGAAGAAGCGCGAGCGCGGCGAACAAGCCGACGAGCGTCGCCATCAGCCGTTGATCGCCGACCGATTGATCGAGCGTGCCCGCGAGCGTCCGCGGGCGCGCGAAGGCGAGCTGCGGATCGACTTCGCGAATCGCCTGCCGCACCGCCGGGACGAGCGCGAGCGCATCCCCCGCGGCCCGCACGTGGAGTGAGATTCCGGCTTCGTAGTTCTGCGCGAGCGGCACGTAATACACGGGAGGCGGATCCCGCTCGATCGCGCTCGCGTAGACGGAATTCGGTACGACGCCAATAACGCTGAACGCCGTCACGGGATCGGAATAGATGGAGCGCGCGATCGGATCCTGGCCGGGCCACAACCGATCCGCGAGCGCGCGGCTGACTATCGCGACTCTCGGCCTCGTCCGATCGTCGGATTCACGGAATCCGCGCCCCGCGAGAATGGGAATGCCCATCGCGTCGAGATAGCGATCGCTGACGACGTTCACGCGCACGCCGACGGCATTGGAGCCGTCGGGCGACGGTGGTGCGTCGCCGGTGACGCCGCCTGAGCGCGAGCCCCCGCTGAGCACGGGCACGCGCGCGCCGCCCGCGGCGATCACTCCGGGCAGACCGTTCAACCGCTCGAGGATGCGGCGATACGTTTCCTGTCCCGCGGCCGGCGCGTAGCCCCGAACGTCCAGGTTGACGTCTCCAATCAGCATGCGATCGATCTGATAGCCGAGATCGACCGCGTACGCGTTCTTCAATGTCCGAAGGAACAGGCCTGCGCCAATCATCAGCACCAGGCTGAGCGCGACCTGCAGCACGATGAATGCCGCTCGCAGTCGCGCCGCGCGCGCACCCGACGCGATCGATCCGCTCTCGTCTCGCAGCGCCGATACGGAATCGCGGCCAAGCGCCTGCAGCACGGGCGCGAGGCCGAAGACGAGACCGCTCGCGATGGCCGCCGCCAGCGTGAACATCAGCACGCGGGGATTGATGCTCAGCTCGACGCTGTCGGGAACGCCCAGGCCATAGAGCACCGGCGTGAACCATTTCGCGACGAGCAGCGCGCCGAGCGCTCCAAGGATCGCGAGCAGCATCGATTCGGTCAGCCACTGCCGCACGAGGCGGCCGCGCGCCGCGCCGACCGCCATGCGGATCGCCACTTCACGCCGCCGCGAGACGGCGCGCGCCGCGAGCAGGCCTGCGACGTTCGCGCACGCGATCAGCAGCACGATGGCGACCGTGCCGGTCAGCACGCCGAGCAGCGGGCGCGCCGTGGCGCGCACGCCCGGCCCCTCGCCGAGCCGCACGATCGTGAATCGGCGATCGCGATTCGAGGCCGGATACTGCGTCTGGAGCTGCCGCGCGATCACGTCGGCCGACGCGTTCGCCTGCGGCAGTGTCGAACCGGGCGGCAATCGCCCAACGACGCTCAACCAGCGCGATCCGCGCACGGTCAGCAGGTTCGAGCTGCCGAGCTGACGCCGTACCCCCGCGCTCGGCGGACGCATCTCCGGCTGCAGCGCCATCGGCACGTAAACGTCCGACGGGCGGCCCAGCACGACGCCAACGAAGCGCGGGGCCGCGACGCCGACGACCTCGAACGCCTGGCCGTTCAACACGATCGACTGGCCGACGATCGAGGCGTCGCCGCCGAGGCGCGTGCGCCAGAACGCGTGCGAAAGGACCGCGACGCGCACCGGCTGCGCGGCTACGTCCTCGCTCGCATGAAAGCCGCGGCCGAGCGCCATGCCGACGCCGAGTACGTCGAAATAGTTGCCGCTGACGATCTCTCCTGCGATCTGATCGACGGCGCCCGACCGATCGAACGACACGGCGATGGACGCAAACGCGGAGAGGCCGGCAAGCGCGCCGGCGTTTCTCAGATCCTCGTAGTCCGCAAAAGACGACGTGCCGTACACAACCCTGCCATCGGTTCCGCTCGTATACACGCTGACGACGCGCGGCGGATCGGCGACGGGGGCGTCCCGCAGCAGCAGCGCGTCGACGGCGCTGAAGATCGCCGCGTTCGCGCCAATCCCCAACGCGATCGTGAGCACGACGACGAGCGTGAAGCCGGGCGTGCGGAGGAGCATGCGCATCGCGTAGCGAACATCGCGCCGAAGATCGCCGAACATCGCGAACCTCCGGGAGCCGGACCGATCGGGAGCGTCGGCGGGGGCAAACCGATCCGCCCACTTCGCCGTGATGATCGCGGGCAGGCCTCGGCTGGCCGATTCGATTTCGGATCCGAGCGCCGCGTCACGCTCCGGAATCGCCGCGGCCGCGCGCTCGAGCGCGCGCTCGTGGCTCATGCCCGCGGCGCGGGCCTCCTCATACAGATCGCCGAGGTGCTGCGCGAGCTCGTCGATGATCTCCGGCTCGCGCGCGATCGTCAGCGGCGGCAGCCGGCGGCGGACGAAATCGTGGAAGTCCATGTATCGCGTCGCTCGGTGGGGCTCACCCAAGCGGGTCCAGCCGGGCGACGCGATGGAGCGCCGTGAGGAGCTCGCGCCAGTTCGCGCGTTCGGCCGCGAGGACCTTACGGCCTTCCGGGGTGAGCCGATAATAGCGGCGCCGGCGCTGCCCGGACTTCTCGATCCACTTGCCGTCGATCCATCCGCGGCGCTCCATGCGATAAAGCATCGGATAGAGCGAAGCGACGTGAAACCGCAGCACGCCGCTCGACCGATCGTCGATGAGCTTCGCGATCTCGTAGCCATGCCGCTGGCGCTCTTCGATGGCGGCCAGCACCATCAGCTCCGCGCTTCCCCGCTTGAGTTCTGTCGGCCCCGCCATATGTTGTGGGACAATATATCACATCGGGATCGGGGATCCGGGATTCGGGATCCGGGACTCGGGGATCCGGGGATCCCGGGGAGCCGGGAAAGGACCTCCGCTCCCCGCTTCCGGATCCCGGATCCCGAACCCCTTCTCCCCCCGTGACCTACCCTGTCACACCCTCTCGTTACACTCGACCACGATAACGAGGAGGCAGGCGATGTGGTGGTTCGATGGATCGTTGGCGAGACAGCTCGAGTTTGGCGACATCCCCGGCAATCCCTCCAGGATCCAGAGCCGCCTGCGCCTCCGCGTCGTCCCGGATCTTCGGGGCGTTCGCGGCCCGGACAAATACAAGATGCTCGAGCATCGCCGGCGGCAGGCCCAAATCCGCGCGCGCCGGTTGCTCGAGTCGTTGGACAGCTCGTCGAAGCACGGCGCGAGGAATACGTCATGAAACCGAAGGACGCCGGCGATCACATCTGCGTGAGCCACGCCATCTGCTTTCGCTGCTTTCGGGCGGGCGTGGAGCGCACGAGGGCGCGTCGAGAGGCGTGGGCGCAGCGGTCGCTTCCCTTCGAAACCGTCGCGCCGACGCTGACGCCGCGGGAACTCGCGCATCGGCGCCAGATGCTGGCGCATCTCGCGGCCACCGGCCAGGGTTAGGTCCGAGCCCGATCTTGGTATAGTCGGCGGGTGCAAGAGCGCCGCCACGAGATTTCCCGCCTCGAGGCGTTCAGCGATGCGGCATTCGCCTTTGCGCTGACGCTGCTCGTCGTCTCCCTGGACGTCCCGCGCAGCTACGACGACTTGATCCGTACCGTCCGCGGCATTCCCTCGTTTGCGTGCTGCTTCGCGCTGCTCGTCTGGATCTGGAACGAGCACAACTTGTTCTTCCGGCGCTACGGGCTGCAGGACGGGCTCACGACCTTTCTCAACACCGGGCTGCTCTTCGTCGTGCTCTTCTACGTGTATCCGCTGAAGTTCATGTTCGATTCCATGTTCGCGCGGATCGCGAGGGACCCCGGCCTGCAGCAGATGTCGCTGCCGCAGCTCGCGAACGCATCCGCGATCTACGGCGCGGGCTTCGTCGTGCTGTTCGTGATGTTCGCGCTGCTCTACCGGCACGCGTATCGAAAGCGCGAGTCGCTCGGGTTGACGCCGCTCGAGATCTTCGACAACAGGATGTTCGCCGGCCATCATCTCGTCAGCGCGAGCGTCGGCCTCGCCGTCGTGGCCGTCGCGCGCTTCGCGCCGGTCGAGATGTCGCCGATCGCGCCGACCATGTTCGCGCTCATGGGACCGGCGCACGGCATCTACGGAGCGGCCGCGGGAAAACGCCGGCGTGCGATGCAGAAGCAGGCCGAGACGGCGGCACCGGTTGCCTGACGTGGATGCCGCGCAACGCCGAAGTCATCCGTCAATGGTCGATCCTGCGCGATCTCGAATCGTCGCGCCGGCTGACGATCGACGAGATGGCGTCGCGGACCGGCGTCACGACGCGGACGATCCGGCGCGATCTCGAGGCGCTGCAGGAAGCCGGGTTCCCGCTCTTCGATGAAGTGCACGACGGCAAACGCTATTGGCGCCTCGAGCAGCGCGCGTTCAAGCGGCTCGACGACACCGGCTTCAACCTCGCCGAGCTGAGCGCGCTCTACTTCAGCCGGACGCTCGCGGAAGCGCTCGCCGCGACGCCGTTTCAGCAGGATGTCCGCAACGCGTTCGACAAGCTGTCCGCCGCGTTGACGCCGGGCATGCGGCAGTTCCTCGATCGGCTGCCGCTCGTGATTCAGGCGAAGCCCGATCCCGGCGCGCGTCCTGCCGCGGATCGCGACGCCGATTCGCCGCCCGCGTCGACGCAGAGCGCGCACGTCGCGCAGCTCCTCGACGCGACGCTCCACCATCGCCGGATCGCGATGCGGTACCACTCGTTCTCGAGCAATCGCGAGAAGACGTATGCCGTCGAGCCGCAGCGTCTCGTATACGCGCAAGGCGGACTCTATCTCGTCGCGTTCGTGCCGGAGTACGGCGAGCTGCGCACCTTCTCCGTCGATCGGATCCTCTCGGTCTCGGTGACCGAGGAGCGCTTCGAGCCGAAGGATCTGGCGGAGGATGCGTTCGCGCACTCGCTCGGCGTGCATCAGGGCGCGCCCGAGCGCATCGAGATCGCGTTCGAGCCTCGGATGGCGCGCTACGTGAAAGCGCGCGTGTGGCATCCGTCGCAGCAGATTCGCGAGCACGACGATGGCAGCGTGACGCTGACGCTGACGGTCACGATCGATTGGGCGCTGCGCAGTTGGATCCTTGGCTTCGGCCCGCTCGCGCGCGTCCTCGCGCCCGCCGCGCTCGCGGAACAGATCCTCGAGGAGCTCGATCGCACGCGATCGCGCTACGTACCGCGGCTCGAATAACGCGGAGAGACGCGGAGAGACGCGGATCCCACGGATTAGATCGGATCACGCGGATCTGATCCGCGTAATCCGCGTCGATCTGCGTAATCCGCGTCTCTCCGCGTCTCTCCGCGTCTATCTGCGTGATCCGTGTTTATGTGTTCCGTTCCGGGTCAGCCGCCGCTCGTCCCACCGTTCGAAACTCGTGTGTGCTCAAGCGTTTCGGTCGCCGTGTGCGGCGGCCTCTCTTTTGCGGCGTCACGGCACAGCCAATGCCACGATTTGGGGAGACACACGTGTGATCTGGTTCTACGCCAAGCAAGGCCGTCATCTGCGCTGCGAAGTGCGGCGCATGGCGGAAGGAGATCGCTTCGACCTCGTCATCACCGACGCGGACGGCGCCGAGCGCGTCGAGCACTTTCAGGACTCGGCCGCGGTGACGCGCCGTACGCTGCAACTCGAAGCGGAATGGGTCCGCGACGGGTGGGATGGACCGTTCGGGCGAGAGTACTAGCCGTTTGTTGGTTCAGGGTTCAGGGTTCAAGGTTCAAGGTTCGGTTCTAGATTGCAGCCATCAACGTGAGCGCGAATCGTGCCTCGGGATCGATCCACTGATCGCGCGTTGCGAACCCCGCCTCGGCGCCCATCTCGATGATGCCGTCAGGCTCGTACTTATAGGAGCTCTCGGTCCAGATCGGCTCGTCGGTGCCGAAGGGCACGATCGGCCCGCCCGCGCGCGCGCGGACGATTTGGCGCCTCGCGCTCACGAGATGCATCTCGATCCGGCTCTCGTCGCGGTTCCACACCGCGCGGTGGCGGAACGTCCGCAGATCGAATTCCCCGCCGAGCTCTCGATTGATGCGCACGAGCAGGTTCTTGTTGAACGCCGCGGTAACGCCGAGCGGATCGTCATAGGCGAGCAGGAGATCGCGCTCCGGCTTGACGAGATCCGCGCCGAGCAGGAGCAGGTCGCCTGGATCGAGCGCGCGGCGGATGCCGTCGAGAAACCGGGCGGCCGCGGGCGGATCGAAGTTGCCGATGTTCGACCCCAGGAGCAGCACGAGCATCGTGCTGCCGTCCTCGCGCGCGGCAACGGCCGTGCGCAATCCTTCTTCGTAGGTGGACCAATGGCCGACGACCGACACGTGTTGGAGTCGAGTCAACCGCTGCTCGGTCTGCTCGAGCGCCTGCGAGGAGATATCGATCAAGTGGACGCGCGCGCTCGCGCCGCGATGCTCGAGCGCTTCGGCGAGCAGCATCAGCTTCTCGCCGCTCCCGCAACCCAGCTCGACGATCGTGCCGTCGTACTCGCCGAGCGCCGCGACGATCGAGCCGGCGTGGAGCGCGAGGAGGCGCATCTCCGCGCGCGTGATGCGGTACCACGGCAGGCGGCAGATCGCGTCGAAGAGGCTCGACCCGAGCGCGTCGTAGAGATACTTCGACTGCAGCTGCTTGGGCGACAGCGCGAGATCGCGATCGACATCCGCCGCGAACGCCGCCGCGAACGACTGTATCGTCGTCAGCATGCGACCGTCCTGAACTTCGCGTAGACGAATGGATAGTTGGGCCGGAACCAATTCCGGAAGCTGCGGCGGATGAGCGGCGCGGCCGTCGCGGGCGACGCGCCTTTCATGACGTAGTGCTGTCCGTCGAAGAAGTCCGCCGAGTACTCGGGGTACGACGGCATCGGCGAAAAGCCGGGGAACGGCGCGAAGATCGTGGACGTCCATTCCCACCCGTTGCCGGCGAGATCGTGAACGCCCCACGCGCTCGCGCCCGACGGCCGCGCGCCGCAGGGCACGGGATCCCACGACGTGAAGTCGGCGTTGCAGCGCGTCGCATCCGGCGCCTCGGGTCCCCACGGAAACGCGCGCTCCTCGCCCGAGCGCGTGCCGAACGCCGCGCGATGATATTCCGCCTCGGTCGGCAGACGCCGGCCGCGCCACCGAGCGAACGCCGCGGCCTCTTCGAGGCTGACGTACACCGGCCACGACAACGGCAGCGGCACGTACTCGAACATGCCGCGCCAGAGCCACGCGTCGTTCTCGCGCGACCAGAACGTCGGCTGCGCGATCCGCTCCGCCTCGCGCCAGTGCCAGCCCGCCTCGGACCACAGCTCGCGCTTTCGATAACCGCCGTCGTCGACGAACGCGAGGAAGTCGCCGTTCGTCACGCTGTGCGCATCGATCTCGAACGCGTCGACGGGCACGCGCAGCTCACCGAACTCGTTGTCCCACCCGAAGGGAATCTCCGCGCGATTCGCGCCGAGCGTCGCGACGCCTGACGGAACGCGCACTGTGGATGGCAGCGGCGCCGGCCCGAGCTCGTAGCGGACGGGTGCGGGCGCCGTCTTCTGATCGTGCGGAAGACGATGCCACATGTAGAGCAGCGTCTCCTGGTGCATCGCCTCGTGCTCGAGCGCGGTGAAAATCCCTTCGACCTGGCGCGCATCGCGCGTGCGCATCGCGCTCGTGTCCGCATCGAACGCTTCGAGCACGTCGAGAATCGCGCTATCGGCGCGCTCGCCGAACGCGAGGACGTCTGCGCGCGACGGCCACACCGTTGCGGCGCCGCTTCGCGGCACGGCGGTGTCGACGCTGTCGGGATCGATCCCGCGCTCGAAGAGCCGCTCCATCGCGGGATCGACGCCCGGACGGCCGAAGCCCCGCTTCAGCAGCGCGATCACGCTGAACGCCGGAAGATGTCCCTCGTAGAACACGATCGGGTTTCTCAGCGCGATCGGACGCGTGTAGTACGCCGCGGCATCGATCAGATCGAAGAGGCGGCGGGAGCGATCGCGATTGTGGCGGTACCACGCGGCGAGCGTCTGGCGATCCGCCGTCTGGGCGGTGGCAGGTAGAGTCGAGGGCAAGACGTCCCCTTTCAGGCTTATCTTATGAGATGAACGGGCGGCCGGCCTCACGCCACGCGCTTGGTCTTGCTGGCGGTTTTCCGGGCGCCCGGACGCCGCCGGCGCGCCGCGCTTCTGGGTTTAGATGCCGATCGGCGGGTCGAGGTTTCCGGCCGGGCCTTCCCGGCGAGGCTGGCGCGCAGGCGCTCCATCAGATCGATGACGTTCGATTCGCGCGGCGTGACGGCTGCCTGGAGCTTCGGCGTGCGGCCCTTGAGCTTGGCCGCAATGATCTTCATCAGATTGTCGCGATATTCGTCCGTGAATTTCTCCGGATTCCATTCGGCGCTGAGGTGATCGATCAGCTGCCGCGCCATCGCGAGCTCCTGGCTGCGAATGGCCTCGGCTTTCGGGAACGTGAACTCGGAGAGATCCGCGAGCTCGTCGGCGAAGCGCATCATCGTGAGCACGAGCGCGTCGCCGATCACTTCGAGCGCGACGAGATGCTGCGCGTCGCGGAGGATCATCTTCCCGATGCCGGTGCGGCCCGAATTGCGCAGCGCTTCTCTGAGGAGCGCGTACGCGCGATCGCCGCCCTTCCCCGGCAGCAAATAGTACGGCGTCTCGAAGTAGCGCTCGTCGATCTCGTCGCCCTTCACGAAATCGAGGATGTCGATCGTGCGCGTCTTCTCGAGCGCCGCGCTCTTGAAGTCATCCTTCGTCAGGACGACGAAGTGTCCCTTTTCGTACTCGTATCCCTTGACGAGATCTTCCCACGCGACCGGTTTCCCGTCCGCTTCGCAGACGCGCTCGTAATGAACCGGCGACTCGTCTTTCGCGTGCAGCAAGCGAAAGCGCGGGCGGTGATCTCTGACCGCGCCGTACAGTTCGATCGGAATGCTCACCAGGCCGAACGCGATCGATCCCTTCCACATCGAACGAGCCATGCGCGACTCCTCGAACGAGCAAGAGCCAGCCCGTTGGAACACGGGCTGGCTCTCATTGACGTGCTACGTACCTGATCGCCGACTCTCGTCCTACTGCGAGCAGGTGGCCGCGATCATCTTCACCGTGCGGACCTCGAGCGCCGGCCCGGAGCTCGATGACGAACGCGCGCTCGCGCTCGCGGGATCGGGCGGGGCCGACGGCGCCGCGCCACGATCCTTGTCCTTGTCGCTGATCGTGCCGCTCACTTCGACCTGATGGCCGACGTGCTCGCTGAGCTTCGTGCTCGCGCTCGGAACGATCTTCAAGCTGGTCACGGTCCCGAGCCCCGCCGGCGGCGCGCCCGCGCTCCCGGACGTGCCGACGGCACCGGTGCCCTTGCTGTCTCTGCTGCTCCACTTCAGATCGGACAGCATGAAGCTGTCGGCCGTGTCGCCCGCCTTCAGACAGCCAGTGACGGTGACGGTCTTCGCTGCGTCCCGATCGGCCATCGCGGGCTGGCTCTGCGATGCCGGCGGCTGCGAGGGCGGCGTGGACTGCGGCGGCGTCGTCTGGGCGGCGAGCCCGACGGCGAAGGCCGCGGCCATGAATGATCCTGCAAGAACCCGTTTCATTGCGTATCCTCCTTGCAACTGCGGCCCCTGGTCATCCGCAATGCGCTTGGTCTCCTGTGGTCCGTGCGTGTCAATTGCTCTGCCGTTGACGCACGTAATGCCAGGGCAACGTATTCGTCCGCGCCTGCGAACGTCTGGTGGTGGTCGTGCTCAACGCCGAGTGACCTTGCAGGAGACGCGCCACGGCGCGATCGCGCGCGGCGCGCGGCGCGATCGAAGGATCTTCAAAGAGGAGCAGCGAATAGCGCGCTGAGCTGGCGCACGGCGGCGGATCAAGGCCGAGTTTTGATCGGATACGATCGAGACCCGCTTACGCACTACTCGACCGGCCCGCGGTGCCAATCTGCGCATCGCGCCGAGCGGACGGTTCGGGAATCAGTTGGGCTACAATCGATTTTCAGCGCGAAAGTGGCGGAACTGGCAGACGCGCCGGACTTAGGATCCGGTAGCCGAAAGGCTATGGGGGTTCGACTCCCCCCTTTCGCATAAATCACTAGGTAGATGAAAACCGAATTCATAGACGTCAGCGACACCCGCAAGAACCTCGTCGTCGAGATCCCCAGCACGATCGTGGATGCCGAGATCGACAAGGTCGCGCGCGACTACAGCCGCGCGGCGCGCATTCCTGGCTTCCGTCCCGGCAAGGTTCCTCCCAAGGTCGTGCGGCAGCGCTTTCGCGATCAGATCCTCCACGACGTCGCGCACGGCTTGATTCCGCGCGCGGTGGACGACGCGCTGCGCGAGCGCGGCGTGGAGCCGGTGAACACGCCGGACATCCGCGATGTCGTCGTGGAGGAAGGACAGCCGTTGAAGTTCACGGCGAGCTTCGAGACGGTGCCGCCGATCGATCCGGGCGATTACTCCGGGCTCACGCTGCGCAAGAAGGACGCGGCCGTCGACGACGCGGCCGTCGACGACGCGCTCAACCGGCTGCGCGAGCGCGCCGCGCGGTACGAGCCGATCGAAGGCCGCGGGATCCAGATGGGCGATTCGGTCGTCCTTGATCTCAAGCGCACCGCGCATGGCGACCAAGGCGGCGAGACGCACACCGATCGCCACGAGAACGTGACCGTCGACATCGGCGCGTCCGCCAATCCCCCGGGGTTCGACGACGAGCTCGCCGGTCTGCACGCGGGCGACGCGAAGACCTTCGACGTGCATTATCCCGGCGACTACGCCATCAAGGAGCTCGCGGGCACGATGGTGACCTACGACGTCAACGTCAAAGCCCTTCGGCAGCGCGTCGTGCCGCCGCTCGACGACGAGCTCGCGAAAGATCTCGGATCCTTCGATTCGCTCGACGCGCTGCGCCGGCAGGTGCGCGCGGATCTCGAGCACGAGGCCGCGCACGACGCGGATCGCGAGCTGCGATCGGATCTCCTGCGGCAGCTCGCGGCGCGCGTGACCTTCGACGTCCCCGCGACGCTCGTCGATCGCGAGATCGATCGCCGCGTCGAGGAATTCGTGCGCCGCCTCGTCGAGCAGCAGATCGATCCGACGAAGACCAATGTGGACTGGGAGGAGTTCCGCGAGCGGCAGCGGGACGCCGCGATCGAGTCGGTGCGCAGCGCGCTCGTGCTCGACGAGATCGCGCGGCGCGCCAGCCTGTCCGCGACGCCGCAGGAGTTGGACGCCGAGATCGAGCGCTACGCCGAGCGATCGGGCCGGACCGCCGCCTCGGTGCGCGCGCGTCTCGAGAAGGACGGCGGGCTTGCCCGCCTTTACACAGGACTGCGGCGCGAGAAGACGATGGAGTTTCTGTTGTCGAAGGCCAATGTCCTCAAGGGATAGGGCAGAGCGCCCGATATAGGAGTTTGGGCAGCGGACGTGGTACACTTGGGGAGAACAGTACGACGCCTGCCCGCTCGAGCACGCACATCCCCAGCACAGACAATCAGCGGAAGCTCCGAGAGCTCGGGTTCTTATAAATGACCGAACACAGTCAATTGATTCCGATGGTGGTCGAGCAGACCAACCGCGGCGAGCGCGCTTACGACATCTTCTCGCGCCTCCTGAAGGACAGCATCATCTTCATCGGGACGCCGATCGACGACAACGTCGCCAATCTCGTCATCGCGCAGATGCTGTTCCTCGAAGCGGAAGATCCCGATCGCGACATCATCCTCTACATCAACAGCCCGGGCGGCGTCGTCACCGCCGGGATGGCCATTTACGACACGATGCAGTTCGTCAAGCCGGACGTGACGACGACGTGCATCGGCCAGGCCGCGTCGGTCGCGGCCGTGCTGCTCGCGGCGGGGGCGAAGGGGAAGCGGTACTCGCTCCCGAATTCCCGCATCCTGATCCACCAGCCGTGGGTCCAGGGCTTGGGCGGGCAGACGACCGATATCGATATTCACGCCAAGGAGCTGCTGCGCACACGCGAGCGCCTGAACCAGATTCTGGCCCATCACACCGGCCAGCCATTGAAGCGGATTCAGGACGACACCGAGCGGGACTACATCATGGGCCCCGACCAAGGCAAGGAATACGGTATTATTGATGATGTCATCCGGAAACGTGCGTGAAGCCTCCCGCTTCCAGCTGCCAGCTCCCCGCCGGGGGCTGACTGGAAGCTGGTAGCTGGAAGCTTCAGGGTTCACTTCATGGTCAAAAAAGCCGGTGACGGCGAAATCCTCCGGTGCTCGTTCTGTAACAAGGATCAGAACGATGTCAGGAAGCTCATCGCGGGCCCGACGGTCTTCATCTGCGACGAGTGCGTCGAAGTCTGCAACGACATCATTGCGGACGACAATCGCTTCGAGGCGCGCGGCGGCACGCGCTCCTCGCTCCCGGTCCCGCAGGAGATCAAGAAGTTCCTCGACGAGTACGTGATCGGCCAGGAGCAGACCAAGAAGAAGCTCGCCGTCGCGGTCTACAACCATTACAAGCGGATCGAGATTCAGAAGCAGGCGCGCAGCCGGAACGAAATCGAGCTGACGAAGTCGAACATCCTGCTGATCGGTCCGACGGGCACGGGCAAGACGCTCCTCGCGCAGACCCTCGCCAAGCTCCTCTCGGTCCCCTTCACGATCGTCGACGCGACGACGCTGACCGAAGCGGGCTACGTGGGCGAGGACGTCGAGAACATCATCCTGAAGCTGCTGCAGGCGGCGGGCGGCGACATCGAGAAGTGCCAGCAGGGCATCATCTATATCGACGAGGTCGACAAGATCTGCCGCAAGGACGAGAACCCGTCGATCACGCGCGACGTCTCGGGCGAGGGCGTGCAGCAGGCGCTGCTCAAGATCCTCGAGGGCACGGTCGCGAACGTGCCGCCGCAGGGCGGCCGCAAGCATCCGCATCAGGAGTTCTTCCAGGTCGACACGACCAACATTCTCTTCATCTGCGGCGGGGCGTTCGTCGGTCTCGACAAGCAGATCGAACGCCGCACGGGCAAGAAGACGCTCGGCTTCAAGGCGGACGTCAAATCGGCCGCGAACCGCGAGATCGGCACGACGCTCGAGATGGTGGAGCCCGAGGACATGATCAAGTACGGGCTCATTCCGGAGTTCGTCGGCCGCCTGCCGGTCATCGGCACGCTCCACGAGCTCGACAAGCCCGCGCTCGTGCAGATCCTCACGCAGCCTCGCAATGCCATCACGCGCCAGTATCAGAAGCTCTTCGAGTACGAAAACGTGAAGCTGCGCTTCACGGACGACTCGCTCGAGGCCATCGCGGAATCCGCCCTCGCGCGCAAGATCGGCGCGCGCGGCCTCCGGATGATCATCGAAGACCTGATGCTGGATCTGATGTACACGCTCCCCGGCCAGAAGAAAGTCCGAGAGTGCGTCATCACGCGGGAAGTCGTGCAGAGCAAGGAAAAGCCCATTACGCTGATTGAGAAGGCCGGATAGTTTCCAGCTTCCAGCCGCCAGCTTCCAGCCTTTCTGGATAGAAAGGCTTGACGCATCGTGCTGGAAGCCGGAAGCTGGTAGCTGGCAGCTTATCCAACCCATGGAACTCTACGAAACTCTCCCAATCGTTCCGCTCCGCGACGTCGTCGTCTTCCCGCACATGATGATGCCGTTCGTGATCGGGCGGCCGTCGTCCACGCGCGCGCTCGAGCACGCGCTGGTCAAGGACAAGCGGATCTTCCTGGCGGCGCAGCACGACGCGGCGGTCGACGACCCGCAGCCGGCCGACATCTTCACCATGGGCTGCGTGGCGAACATCGTCCAGAGCCTGAAGCTGCCGGACGGCAACATCAAAGTGCTGGTCGAAGGCATCGAGCGCGCGCGCGCCGTCGAGTGGAAGGAAGACAAGGGCTTCTATCGCGTCGTCGTCAAGGTGATCGCGAAGCACAAGGAAACGGGCGTCGACGCCGAAGGGACGATGACGCGTGTCGTGTCGCTGTTCGAGCAGTACGTGAAGCTCTCGAACAACCTGCACTACGACGCGATGATTGCCGCCGTCCGCGTGGACGATCCCGGCAAGCTCGCGGACACGATTGCCGCGCACCTCCTCGTCGGCGTGGACGAGAAGCAGAATCTGCTCGAGATCATCTCCCCGGTCGAGCGGTTGAACCGCATCGCAGGCATCCTCGAGGCCGAGGTCGACAAGCTCCAGGTCGATCGCCGCATCCAGTCTCGCGTGAAGAAGCAGATGGAGAAGGCGCAAAAGGAGTACTACCTCAACGAGAAGATGAAGGCGATCCAGAAGGAGCTGGGCCGCAAGGACGAGAAGGGAAACGAGATCGACGAGCTGAAGAAGAAGATCGAGCAGGCGAAGATGCCGGAAGAGGTCGCCGAGAAGGCGATCCAGGAGCTGAAGCGCCTCGAGGCGATGCCGCCGATGTCGGCGGAAGCCACCGTCTCACGCAACTACCTCGATTGGCTGATCGCGGTCCCCTGGCACAAGAAGACGAAGGAGAGCCGGGATCTCAGGAAGGCGGAAGTGATCCTGAACGAAGATCACTACGGCCTCGAGAAGATCAAGGATCGCATCCTCGAGTTCCTCGCCGTCCGCGCGCTGATCAAGAAGCCGAAGGCGACGATCCTGACGTTCTCCGGGCCTCCGGGAGTCGGCAAGACGTCGCTCGCGAAATCCATCGCACGGGCGATGAACCGGAAGTTCGTGCGCCTGTCGCTCGGCGGTGTGCGCGACGAGGCGGAAATCCGCGGCCATCGCCGGACGTACATCGGCGCGTTCCCCGGCCAGATCATCCAGATGATGAAGAAGGCCGGCACGCAGAATCCGGTCTTCCTGCTCGACGAAGTCGACAAGATGTCGATGGACTTCCGGGGCGACCCGTCGGCGGCGCTCCTCGAGGTCCTGGATCCGGAGCAGAACAACACGTTCCTCGATCACTATCTCGACGTCGAGTTCGACCTCTCGAGCGTCATGTTCATCTGCACGGCGAACGTCCTCCACACGATCCCGCAGGCGTTGCGCGACCGCATGGAGGTGCTGCAGCTCGCCGGCTACACCGAGCAGGAGAAGGTCGAGATCGCGCGGGTGTTCCTCGCGCCGAAGGCCATCGAAGGCGCGGGGCTCACGAAGGCGAACGTGACCTTCCTCGACGAGGCGTTTCAGACGATCATCCAGCGCTACACGCGCGAGGCCGGCGTGCGCAGCCTCGAGCGGGAGATTTCGTCGATCTGCCGCAAGATCGCGCGCAAGGTCGTGGTCGAGGGCAAGGCGTTCAGCGAGGAGATCAGCGCCTCGAAGGTCACCGAGTACCTCGGCGTGCCGCGCTTCCGTCCGACGCTGATGGAAGAGAACAACGAGATCGGCGTGGCGACGGGCCTGGCGTGGACCGAAGTCGGCGGCGAGATTCTCGTGACCGAAGCGACGCTGATGCCGGGCAAGGGCCACCTGACGCTCACCGGAAAGCTCGGCGACGTCATGCAGGAGTCGGCGCAGGCGGCGATGAGCTACGTCCGCTCGAAGTCGGAAGAGTTCGGCATCCCGAAGGATTTCAATCGTAAGACGGACGTCCACGTGCACGTGCCGGAAGGCGCGATCCCGAAGGACGGGCCCTCGGCCGGCATCACGCTCGCGACCGCGCTCGTGTCGGCGGTCTCACGCGTGCCCGCGCGCAAGGACGTAGCGATGACCGGCGAGATCACGCTCCGCGGCAAGGTATTGCCCATCGGCGGCGTGAAGGAAAAAGTCCTCGCCGCGCACCGCGCCGGACTGAAGAGCATCATTCTGCCGAAGGACAACGAGAAGGACCTGGCGGACATTCCGAAGGCCGTGCTCGACACGCTCGACATCTACATGGTCGAGACGATGGACGAAGTATTGAAGGTCGCGCTGACGGCGCCGCTCCCCGTCATGGCGGCCGCGGCTCCGGCCGAAGTGGAAGTCCAGCCCACCATCTCGGACGACACGATTACGCACTGACGCTGTCGGATACGTTTGAAGGTCCTGAACGCCGACTTCGTCACCAGCGCCGCGCGAGCGGACGGCATGCCGCGCGACGGGCTGCCGCGGATTGCGCTGGCGGGCCGCTCGAACGTCGGCAAGTCGAGCCTGATCAACGCGCTCTGCCGCTCGGCGATCGCGCGCACGAGCGCCGCGCCCGGTAAGACCCGGTTGGTCAACTTCTACCGCGTGCTCGTCGACGGCGGCCCGGGCGGACCGGGCCATTGGGGTCTGTATCTCGTCGATCTGCCTGGCTACGGCTACGCAAGAGGCGGATCGTCGTCGCGTGAGGAGCTGGCGCGGGTCGCCGAGAGCTACTTCCGCGGCGCGCCATCCGTGGGGTCTGACCCCAAGTCCGTGGAGTCTGACCCCAAGGCGCTCCTCCTCGTCGATTCGAGGCATCCCGAGCTCGATGCGGATCGCAAGGCGGCCGAGTGGCTGGACGAATTGAACGTGCTCTATCACGTCGTCGCGACGAAGATCGACAAGCTGTCGCGCGCGGAGCGAGCGAAGAACCTGAAAACTCTGGAAACGGTGTACGACATGCCCGCCCTGCCGGTATCGGCGGAGAGCGGCGAAGGATTGGATGAACTGTGGAGAACGATAGCAAGACTGGCCAGAACCGCGGCGTGACCGAGAAGACGGACAAGCCCGCCGATCGACAGAACGAACAAAAAGGAACGGCGACGGCCACGGCCGAGGCGCCGGCGGTCGAGCTCAGCACGCTGAAAGACATGAGCGTGACGGAGCTGACGAAGATCGCCAAGCAGCTCGACGTGCCGGGCGCCGGCGGCATGCGCAAGCAGGAGCTGATCTTCGAGATCCTCCGCTCGCGCGCCGAGAAGAGCGGCCTGCTCTTCTCGGAAGGCGTCCTCGAGACGCTGCCCGACGGCTTCGGCTTTCTGCGCGCCCCCGACTACAACTACCTGCCCGGACCGGACGACATCTACGTCTCGCCGTCGCAGATCCGCAAATTCGATCTGCACACCGGCGACACGGTGTCGGGCCAGATCCGTCCGCCGAAGGACGGCGAGCGGTACTTCGCGCTGATCAAGGTCGAAGCGGTGAACTTCGAGCCGCCGGATCGCGTGCGCGAGAAGATCTTCTTCGAGAATCTCACGCCGCTCTACCCGCAGGAGCGCGTGAAGCTCGAGGCCGCCTCGGACAACTTGTCGGCGCGCGTGATGGATCTGATGGTGCCGATCGGCAAGGGCCAGCGCGGTCTGATCGTCGCGCCGCCGCGAACGGGCAAGACGATGCTGCTGCAGAACATCGCGAACAGCATCACGACGAACCATCCGGAGATCTACCTGATCGTGCTGCTCATCGACGAGCGGCCGGAGGAGGTCACCGACATGCAGCGATCCGTCAAGGGCGAGGTGATCTCGTCGACGTTCGACGAGCCCGCGACGCGGCACGTGCAGGTCGCGGAGATGGTGATCGAGAAGGCGAAGCGGCTCGTCGAGCACAAGAAGGACGTCGTGATCCTGCTCGACTCGATCACGCGGCTCGCGCGCGCCTACAACACGATCGTGCCGGCGTCCGGCAAGGTCCTGTCGGGCGGCGTCGACAGCAACGCGCTGCAGCGGCCGAAGCGGTTCTTCGGCGCGGCGCGCAACATCGAGGCGGGCGGATCGCTCACGATCGTCGCCACCGCGCTCATCGACACGGGATCGCGGATGGACGAAGTGATCTTCGAAGAGTTCAAGGGCACGGGCAACATGGAGATCCACCTCGATCGCAAGCTCGCCGACCGCCGCGTGTTCCCCGCGATCGACATCCAGAAGAGCGGCACGCGCAAGGAGGAATTGCTGATCGTCCGCGAGGATCTCAACCGCGTGTGGGTACTGCGCAAGGTCCTCACGCCGCTTTCGCCCGTCGAAGCGATGGAGCTCCTGCTCTCGAAGATGGGGAAGACGAAGAACAACGCCGAGTTCCTCGGCGCGATGGCGAACGGCAAGTAGGACGCGGCGTCAGCCGCCGCGCGCGCGTCTGCGATCCGCCCAGACGCACGACGCCAACAGCACGCAGATCATCGACAGCATCGCGAGCGCGGGCCGCATCCCGGGCTCGCGCGATCCCGTCGGCACCATCCCGAGCGTGAACGTATCGTCCCCGATGAGCACCACGCTCGACCAGACGTGCGGCGGCAGCCCGCCACGCGCCGCGCGCCGGCGCGCCTCGAGCAGCGCCTCTCCGGCGCTCAGTCCTCTCCCGACACCGTCATAGAAGAGCGCGAAGAACGCCGCCGCGTGATCGTCGCGAATCGCCCACAACGTGCCGACGACCGCGGAGGCGCCGGCCTGGAAGAACGCGCGCGACAACCCCATGACGCCTTCGCCGCCGACGACCGCGCCGGTGCCGCTCTCGCACGCGGACAGAACGATCAAGTGCCCGGCCAGCGGAAGATCCGCGATCTCGCGCGCCTGCAGCAGACCGTCGTTCGACGCATCGCCGGGCGCGAGGACGACCGCGGATCGCTCGGGATGCGCGTCGTCGATCACCGAGTGCGCGGCGAGATGCAGGATCGCGAAGCGACTGAAATCGGATGACCGCAGCGCGGCTTCCGTCGCTTCGGCGCCGACGAGCAGCCGTCCGCCGATGCGCGCGACAATCGCGCTGCCCTCTCCGCGTGAGTGCGGCAGGCGCCCCAGCTTCATGGTGGACGGCCACCAACTTCGCTCGACGGCCGGCGCCTCGCGGCCCCATGCGTCCGGCGGTTGCGGATCCGCGAACACGAGCGCGCCGGGCGTCGATTCTCGGCGCGACTGCTTCCACCGCAGCCAGAGCGTGGCCGACGGCACGGATGCGATCTGATAGCGCGACCCGATCGGCGCCGCGGCGGGATCGCGCGTCAGCCGCGGAAACGGGACCTCGTGCAGCGGTCCGTCGGCGACGACGACCAGTCGCGAGATGCCGGAGCTCAGGCTCGCAATCGCCTCCGAGAGGAGCAGATCGTAGAGCCGAACGGCCATGCGTCCGCTTGCCGCGTGCGGGCGATCGAGCGCGCCAATGGCGACGGACACGACCGGGTGCAGCACCGCGCGATCGGGCAGCGTGATCACGCGCACGCGATCGCGCGTGACGATCGTCAGCCAGCTTCCGCCAGCCGAACGGCCGTAGAGATTCTGATCGAGGCCGATGGTGTACGACAAGAGCGCCTCGTCGGCAGCCAGCGCCCGCTGCACCTGCTCGATCGACGCGCGCGGGATCGCGCCGGGCCGCCGCGGATCGCGCTCGGCCTCCTCGTCGCGCTCCAGGCGTTCCAGCGCATGCTCGGCGAGCGCGCGCTCGGGATCGTCCGCGCCGAGCGCGAGCAGCTTCGTCTGCGTGCGGGCGATCTCTCGAAGGATCGCGTCGCGGCGGGCGGCTCTCTCGGACGCGCCGTCGGATCGACGGCGATCGGAACGGACGATCAACGCGTCGAGCAGGCCGCGCGCGCGCATCCGTTCGGCGACCTCGAACGCGAGCGCCACGCCGCGTGGATCCTGATCTCGCCGCTCGAGCAGCGCGCCGATCAGCCAGTAGTAGTCCGCCATCCAGGTGGAGAACACCGCGGTGCTCGCGAGATCCTGATCCTGCAGCGCGCGCAGCGTCTCGATCGCGTCGAGCGCCTGCATCGACTGCGCCACGGCGCCGTCGAACGGAAGCGTGGTCCAGCCGAGTCGCATCTGCTGGCGCCACGCCGCTGCGGCGTCGGGCCGGTTGCCGGACGTCGCCGCGAGCGCGAGCGCCTCGCCGATCAGGCGGCGCGACGCCCCGGGATCGACATCGATCAGAATTCGGCCGAGCGCCCAGAGCGCCAGTCCGATCTCGGTGCGATCGGAGCTCGCACGCGCGTAGCGCAGCGCCTCTTCGTACTGCGCGCGCGCCTCCGGCGCCGTGTCGGGCGACGCGGCCAGCATGTCGCCGAGCGTCCGATGCGCGAATGCGCGATGCCTCTGGGCGCCGACGGCCTCCGCCATGTCGACGAGCTCGCGAGCCTCGCGCGTGAACTCTGGCACACGATCGCGCTCGGGGAGCTGCTCCATCTGCCTGCGCCTGGCGCTCAGGACGTTGTACCGCGCGGACACGCGGGCCTGCCCGTCGTCATGCTGCCGCGCGAGCGATTCGGCGCGCTGGAAGTGCACGATCGCTTGCGAGTACTGACCGAGCGAGAACTCGATGTTTCCGAGCCCGAAGAGCGTCTGCCGCTGCAGCGAATACGGGCCGTCGGGAACCACGGCCTGCCACACTTCGTTCAAGAGCCGCTGGCCGCGTTCGAGCCGCTCCCCCGTGCTCGTGATCAGCCAGACCTCCCAGAGCTTCGCGCGCGCGACGAGGGCCGGATCGCCGCTCGCCGACGCCGCCGACAGCGACTCGCTCACCTGCCGCCACGCCTCGTCGGCGCGGCCGGAGACAAACGAGGCCCATCCCAACCGGACGCGAGCCTCGACCTCGCCGTGCGGATCGCGAGCGGCTCGGAACTCCTGCACTGACGCGCGAAAGAACTCGAGCGCCGTCGCCGGTTGCCGGCTCGCCCTCGTTTCCGCGAGATAGAACGTCAGCCATGGCGATCCGGGATTCCCGGATCGCGCGCGCTGCAGCCGCGCCTCGCCGGCGTCGAGATCGCCGGCGGCCTCCGCGGTCTTGAAGAAACACTCCGCCGACGCGCGAGCGCGCGCGTCGTTCGAGAGCGCGCGATCGCAGTCCGCGAATCGATCGGAAGCGCCCGCCGGCGCGCAGACCAGCAGCGCGCCGGCAAGCGTCAGGACGGCGTGGCACCGTGTCGAATGCGGAGTCATGGCTGTCGCGGTCGCTGCGAGATTACTTGGGCGGGGGCCTGTCGGTGCTGCGCCCGTCTTTCATCGTGTACATCCGAGCCATCAGCGACTTGTACGTGTCGCTCTGGACCCTCGCACCGCGCGACTGGAGAAACGTGCCGAAGGCCCGCATCGATCTACCCGGCATCACGCGGCGGCCTTTGTGGTGGATCCGCCAATCGACGTACTCCGTGAACGCTTGCAGAAAACCAAGTCCCTCTTTCGTCGGTGGCATTCGCGGCATCGACATCCTCCTTCGATGGTGACGATCAGCGCACGGTGACCTCGAACGTGGGAGACGCCAGGCGGCGTCCGTCGGGCAATTCCGCGACGACGCGCCAGAGGAGACGCGTGTTTGGCCCGAGGCCGGTCAGCCGCTCCTTCGGCAGCACGTATTCTGCTTGATCGAGTCCGCGTATGGACGTGATGACGGCCAGATCCTCGGTCGTGACCGTCACGTCGTACAGCGCCCCCGGCGGACCGGCCGACCACTGGAGCAGCGCACGATCGCGGGGAAGCACGGCATCGGGCGCGAGCATGGATTGCGGCGCATCGCGATCCGGCTGTCGAAACTCCGGCGCGCCCGATCGTCCGAACCAGACGGCAATGCCGGCCGCCGCCACGATGACGGCGGCCGCCGCCGCGATGCCGAGCCAGCGAGTCGCGGTCCACGCGCCCGCTGACGATCGCGCGTTCGTCGACACAACGTCTCGCGCGCACTCCACTGCGAGCCGCCACGCCTCGGCGCACGCGCCGCACTCGATCGTATGGTCGATGATCGCCTCCCGCTCGGCGAGCGGCAGCTCGCGCGTGACCGCGCCCCAGATCTGATCGGGATCGGGACAATTCGGTCCCGGCCTCGCGCGCTCCTCACGAGCGCGCAGCAGTTCGGCCCAGCGTTCGGAGCCGCCGGGAACGGTCAAGGCGCCACTCCTTCCTTCGTCAAACACGCGCGCAGATCGGCGAGCGCGCGGTACACGAGGTTCTCCGCGCTCTTGTGATTGATCTCCAGCAGCGCGGCCACCTCCGCGATGGAGTGGCCCTGAAGGTGCAGCATCACGGCGCGCCGGCGCGCGGGAACGAGCCGCGTGAGGCACCGTTCGATCGCCTCGCGCGCCTCCTGCGAAGCGATGCGCCGATCGGCGCCGATGGTGGCTGCCGGCTGAACATCCGCGGAGTCGAGCGGGACTTCTCTGCTCCGCCGCCGCCGGCGGATCTCATCGATCAGGACGGAATACGCAGCGCGGTAGAGATATGCCTTCGAGAACGCCGCGCCGCCTCCCGCAGCGCGGCGCCGCTCGACGACGCGCGAGAGCGCGACCTGTATGAGATCGTCGGCGCAGTCCGCCAGCCATCGCGGGCAGACCTGTCGCACGGCGCGTGAAAGGTCCGCTCGCAACCGCTCGATGTCTTCATCCCCATCGTCGGGAGACGGCAGCCGGAAGTCGACGACGCTCGTGATTGAAGACTCCTCACGATCGAACGCGGGCGCCCGCGGATGATAGCACGCGGACCGAGACGCCTCGGCCTCGCGGATCGCCGAATGATCCGCGAGGCCCGAAGGCGCGACGATCGAACGACCGGTCAGTCGAGGTGCCATCTCCCGATCACGCGGTACGAGCAGTTGTGTTTCTTGTACGCCAGCGTCGTCATCGTCTTGGGAGGCTCGAACTGGGCGTCGCGGAGGGTCACGGTCTGCAGAACGGGGTCGAAGATGTCATCCGCCCATCGCTGGTTGATTTCTTTCTTCGCGGCACCGAGAACCGCCTTGCCGATCTTCTCCGCGGCGATCGTGCTGAGGATCTCGGGAATCTGCAGCGCCGCACCCGGCGTATACCGGGCCGGCAACAGCATCGGCACGTTGGGATCGGCCGATGAATCCGTGAGCTCGCGTGCTTCCTTCACGAGACGGTCGAGGTACTTCCCGAAGCCGCCTCCCGGATCTCTTTCGACGAGCACGAGAAGCGCCTGATACGTCTGCGGATACTTGTTGCCGCGTACGTTGAAGATCACGAGTTGTTTCGCAGGGTTGAACGTGCGCTGCGATCCGTCCCGCTTGAACGAGCCGGCATTCATCGTCCTGAGCTTGTGCACGTTGCCAGCCGGATCGATCGAGACTCCGCCGAAGCTGATCTCGTCGCTGCCGAAGATCTCCTCGGGACGGCCGTTTCCGCATTCGTCGACGGCCTTCACTTGCCGCACCTCGAACATCAGCCGCTTGGTTTGCGCGTCGAGGCCGGACTGCGCGAGGCCGAACAACGCCAGCACCACCGCCGCGAGCGTCGCGCGTGCATAGGTCTGCATACCGCCTTCTTTCTAGAGCCGGAGGACATCGGCCGGGCGGCCGTTCTCCGATTCCGTGTATGTAACGAAGGCGGGTGACGTTTCCCTCACCCGGGCGTGGAATCAGCGTTGGCGGGCCGCGGTGACGAGCCGATCGCCGGGTTGAACGGCGCCGTCGATGAGCTCCGTCCACCGTTCGTCAGCGACGCCGGTCCTCACCTTCACCGGCACGAACTTCTCGTTCTCGTATCTCCAGACATGACCGTCGACGCCGCGGGCGGTCGGCGAATCTCGATCGATCGGATCGACGCGAAGGGATTTCTGCCGCGTGATCTCGAGCACCGCGGGCGGCGGGCGGAACGTGAGCGCGTTGTTGGGAAGGCGAACCGCGCGCGATCGCTGTGCCGTCGGCAACAGGACGAGCGCGGTGCTTCCGGGCGCGATGCGCCAGTCGCGGTTGTCGACGTCGACGATGGCCGTGTACGACACGACCGCTCCGGATTGCGGCGGCGTGTTCGCGGTTGTTTGCGGCTGCGCCGTGCCCTGAGTGCCGGGCGCGCGCGGCGCGGAGGACGCGGCGGGAGCTGTCGCCGTCGTCGCGCCACTGGTCGTCGCACTGCCGGTCGTCGCGACGGCCGCCTGCAACACGGGCTGCAGGCGCACCTCCGAGACTTTGCCTTCGAATCGCTGCGGCCCGAGCGATTCGATCTCGAACGCGACCTCGGCGCCAGGTACAACGCCGCCCACTTCCGCCTCGCCGATCTCGGCGAGCAGATGCATACGGCTCAGATCCGCGATCCGGAACAGCACGGGCGATTCGAGGCGCACCGCCAGCGTCTGCCCCACCTCGACGTTCCTGCTGACCACGATCCCGTCGATGGGCGACCGAATCGTCGTATGCGATCGGTTCACTTCGGCCTGCTTCAGCGCGGCCTGCGCCGACGTCGCGGCGGCCTGCGCGGCGATCAGATCGGCCGACGCCTGTTTCGCGGCAAGCTCCGCGGATTCCAAGTCGGTAGCTGGGACGAGATCCTTCGACGCGAGCTCACGCGCGCGATCGCGCTTCGTCGTCATATCGCGCTCGGTCAATTGCGCGCGCTGCGCGTTGCCCTGCGCTTCGATGACGCGCGCGCGCGCCTGCGCGAGCTCCGCGTCGTAAACCGACGGATCGAGCTGCGCGATCACCTGTCCCGATTTCACGCGGGAATTGAAATCGGCGTGGAGCGACTGCACGGTCCCCGCGACCTGGGCACCAACCTCCACTTCGCGCGCCGGCTCGAGCGTCCCGCTGGTCAGCACTTCGCGGTCCAGCGGCCCGGCCGTGACTTCCTCGTACGAGATTTGCAGCGACTGACGTCGCGCGGCGTAGACGACGGCTATGGCAATCAACGCGATCGGCACAGCCAGCAGCCAGAGGTAACGTCTCATGGCTGAACGAGATTCACGGGGAGTGCCAGCCTCCCGTTGGGCTCGGGTCTCGCTCAGCTGAGCGCCGAGGTGCCTCTTGACGCCGCCAAGCATCACGCAATCTCATAAGAGCATGCGCTGCACACCTTTTTCGGTCCTGTGTTTCGCCGCGAGCCTCGGCCTGATCGCCGGGCCGTCGGACTCGCGCGTGATTGCTCAAACGCCCCAGAATCCCCCGCCCGCCACACAGCCGGCTCCGGCGAAGCCGCCGGCGTCGCCGCCCGCGACGGCCGCAACCACGGGCCGCAGCCGCACGCCGGCGCCGCTCCCGACGAAGCTGACGCTGACGGTGATGGTCACCGCGCTGGACGGCCGGACGCTTCAGAACGTCGCGGTGACCGCGGTGGGGCCGGTCGATCGTGAAGGGCAAACGGATCCGTCGGGCCTCGTGAACTTCGCCAACATGGCGCCCGGTACGTATCGCGTGCGATTCGAGCACGACGAATTCGTGACGCTCGAAAAAGAAATGAGCTTGACCGCCGGCAAGCCGCTGCGCGCGAACGTGACGCTCAGCGCGGTGCCGCCGCCGCCGCCGGCGCCGCCGAAGGTCGAGCCCGTGTCGCCGCCGCCATCGCCCGCGCCGAACGGCAACTACTCAGCGAGCTCGATGTCGATCCCGGATTTCATCGAGAGCAACTACATCGGGAGCGCGCAGGTGAAGCGCTCGCCCGTCGGGTGCACGGGCAGCTCGACGTCGACGCTCATTCAAATGAAGGAACCGCTCGCGGAGCACACGCACGCGGAGTCCGACGAGATCATCTACGTCGTTGCCGGCGAAGGCACGCATCGCGTCGGCGGGAAAGAGTCTGCGCTCTCGGCCGGCATCTTCACCGTGGTGCCGCGTGGCACGCCGCACTCTATGACGCGGCGCGGCTCGCGGCCGTTGATCTTCGTGTCGACGCTCAGCGGCACGCCGTGCCAAGCGGCGAAATGAGGCGCGCCGTCGCGAGCGTTCTGGTAATCCTCGCGACCGCCGCATCCCCTACGCTCGCGCAGCCCAAAGCGATTCGATTCAAGCAGCTCTGGGACGGATCCCGTCTCATCCCCGACGCGGTCGTCTTCATCGACGGCGATCGCATCGTCCGCGTGGAGAGCGGCGCGGCAGTGGCCGCGGGGGCGGATGCGATCGATCTCCGCCGATACACCGGCATCCCAGGACTGATCGATCTCCACACGCACATCACCTACTACTGGGATCGTCAGCCGGGCACGCGGCCGCTCGGGCAGCGGCGGCGGCCGGCGGTCACCGTCTTCCTCGCGCAGGACAACGCGCGGCGCACGCTCGAGACCGGCGTGACGACGGTGCGAGATCTTGGCGCGAGCAGCGAGTCGGATTTCGCGATGCGCGATCTCATCGCGATGGGCGCGATGGTCGGGCCTCGGATCTTCGCCTCCGGTCAGGGACTCTCGGCGCGCTCGGGCGCCGCGCCGGATCCGGACGCGATGCGCAAGACAGCGGAAGAGCGCATCCGCGGCGGATCCGATTGGATCAAGATCTACGGATCGCGCGGCAGTTTCGACAGCGTCGATACCACGCAGACGGTGACCTTCGACGAGATGAAGGCGGTCGTCGACACGGCGCATGCGCTCCAACGGAAGGTGGCCATCCACTCGTACGGCCCATCGGGCGTGAAGGATGCCGTCCGCGCCGGCGCGGACTCGGTCGAGCACGGAATCGATCTCGACGACGAGACGATCGCGGAGATGGTGAAGCGCGGCACGGTGTGGGTGCCGACGATCGACCACAATCGCTACTACGTGGAGTCGCGAGCGGAGTACGGCTTCGCGGAATCCGCCATCGGTCCGCTGCAGGAGTACATCGATCGCAATCTCGAATCGGCGCGGCGCGCCGTCGCCGCGGGCGTGCGGCTCGGGATGGGATCGGACGCGGTGTTCTCGATGTTCGGTCAGAACACCCGCGAGCTCGAGTGGTTCGTCAAGGCGGGCATGACGCCCGAACAGGCGTTGAAGTCGGCGACGATCGTCGGCGCGGAGCTCCTCGGCCAGCAGACGAGACTCGGCCAGGCGCGCCCTGGGTTCGCGGCGGATCTCGTCGCGATCGACGGAGATCCGCTGCGCGATATCAACGTCCTGCGAGCGGGCGTTCGCTGGGTGATGAAGGACGGCAAGGTCGTCGTCGATAGACGCTGATTCCGCGGATAGACGCGGATCACGCGGATTGACGCGGATCACGCGGATCACGCGGATCAGAATGCCCGTCCCAGGGACTCCGCCCCCAGAGACAGGAAGAACACGATCGCGCCGAGTCCGGCGATGATCGCCACGCGTGCGGTTTTCGAGTAGCGCTTGAAGTACGTCGCCCAGCTCGAAACAAGGACGGCGACCGGAAACGTCGACACACCGAACGCGTCGACGAGGATGTTGTCACCGAGCGCGCGCCTCAACGCGAGGAAGATCCCCGAGAGCACGACCGTCGTCCCCAACATCCACACGACGCTGCGGTTGTACTCGGCTGACGTGATCTCGTGCGGCTGACAGTACGTCAAGAGTTTCGTCACGGCTGTCTCTCCTTTGCTCGCGGTAGCGCCTGCCGCTCCCGCCGAAGACTGCGGATACATCCACGCGTCGATCGCGCCGGCGAGCAGATCGAAGACGAGACGCATCGTCGTCGGCTGCTCGGCCAGCACGTGCGCCATCTCATCGCCGTATCGCACGCGCCATTCGCGCGGATAGAGGCGGATGAGCGCCGCGCTCAGGCTCGAGCGAGAAGCGCTCATGCCCCGGCCAGGCGGCGCTGCCCGATGCGGGCGACCGCCTGCATGCTGGCGAGCCGGGCGCGAAGCGCACGTTCGCCAAGGGCCGTCAGCTTGTACGGGTTCCGCCGGTCCTCGCTGTCCAGCCGTTCGATCAGCCCGCGCGATTCGAGGCGCGTGAGCGCGCCGTAGAGCGTGCCCGGCCCGAGGCGCACATCCGCGACCGTCGCAATGTCCTCGGTCATCGCGTACCCGTGCTTCGGGCCGTCCGCGAGGCTGATCAGAATCAGCAGCGCCGGTTCGGCAAACCGGCCGAAGTCGTCGAGCTCCTCGTCCGCGCGCGTTCGTTTCGTCATTCGCTCGTGCCCCTGCTTCGCTCCACGTAATACGCACTGCGTAATACGTATGACGTAATACTACGCCGACCGTAATAGTGTGTCAAGCGTGGAATATGATGGGTGGATGCAATATCGAGTGTTCGGACGAACCGGGTGGAAGGTCTCGGAAGTCGGCTACGGCATGTGGGGCATGGCCGGATGGACCGGCAGCGACGACGAGGAGTCGTTCGCGTCGCTCGATCGCGCCATCGAGCTGGGGTGCAACTTCTTCGACACGGCGTGGGCGTACGGCGACGGCCACAGCGAGCGCCTCCTCGGCGCGACGCTGAAGCGTCATCGCGGAAAACAGCTGTACATCGCGACGAAGATTCCGCCGAAGAACCGCCGCTGGCCCGCGACGCCGCGCTACGCGCTCGACGACGTGTTCCCTGCCGACTACATTCGTGAATACACCGAGAAGAGCCTCGAGAACATCGGCGTGTCGACGCTCGATCTACAGCAGCTCCACGTCTGGACCGACGAATGGGCCGGCGACGATCGCGGGCAGCGCGCGCTGCGCCGCTTGAAGGACGAGGGGCTCGTGCGCGCGCTGGGCATCAGCATCAATCGATGGCAGCCCGCGAACGTCTTGCGCGCGCTCGAGACGGGCATCATCGACGCCGTACAGGTCGTCTACAACGTCTTCGATCAGAGTCCCGAGGACGAGCTCTTCCCGTACTGCCGGGAGCACGGCATCGCCGTCATCGCGCGCGTGCCGTTCGACGAGGGCAGTCTGACCGACACGCTCACGGCGAGCTCGACGTGGCCGGCGGGCGACTTCAGGAATCTCTACTTCCATCGTGAAAACCTGGACGCCACCCTGCCGCGGGTCGCGCGCCTCCGGACGGTCGTGCCGGCCGGCATGTCTATGCCTCAGCTCGCGCTGCGGCACATCCTCCAACACCCGGCGGTCAGCACCGTGATCCCGGGGATGCGCAAGCTGTCGCACGTCGAGCAGAACATTTCCGTCAGCGATGGAAGCCGGTTGGGTGAGCCTCTCATGGCAGAGCTCAGGGGGCACCGCTGGAACCGGACCGTGGATTTCGAGTAGACTGTAACTAACTGACCTGTCGCAAGTTAGTCCTCGCAGCGACAGCGGGGCACGGTCTGATATAATGATCTTTTCCCGGAGCCCCGAAGGAGCCTGCTGTGAAGCCAGGGATTCACCCGAAATACAACGAGGTCGTCGCCCGCTGCGCCTGCGGCGCGACTTGGACGACGCGGTCGACCAAGCCGGAGCTGCACCTCGAAATCTGCAACAACTGCCATCCGTTTTTCACGGGCCGACAGAAGTTGATCGACACGGAAGGCCGCGTCGAGCGGTTCACGAAGCGGTTCGGCGCGCAGACGTCCGAGAGCCGTAAAGCGGCTGCGAAAGCCAAGAAGCAGCCGGCCGCCGCGAAAGCGTAACCGCCCGACGATTCGCTGATTTCCGAGAGCGCTCAGTTCCAAAAGAGCTGAGCGCTTTCCTTTTTGGCGATCTTGCGATCGAGCCGCGCGAGGCGATGGCGGTAGCCGTCGGCCTTCCGCGCGTTGGAGTCTTCCTCGAGCCCGAACAGAGCGAGCTCGCGCGCCGCGTGCAGATCGCGATCGCGATGCTCGTGGTGAATCGCGAGCGCTTCGACCGCGAACTGCCGGAGCACGGCCGCCTGCGGCCAGCGCCGCGACGCGCGCGATTCGGTGGCCGCGAGAATCGCCCGCCATGCCTCCGCCGCGTCCGCGAACCGACGCTGACGCCGGCACGTCAGTCCCAGCCGATACAGCGCTTCGCCTCGAATCGGAAGCGTGTCCGCCGTCCCCGCTTTGCGGTAGCAGGCCTCCGCGCGATCGAACGATCCCGCGCGCTCGTACACGCGTCCGAGCCCAAGCGCCTGCGCGCCATCCGGACACGCGTCGGCCCCGTCGATCACGAGCCTCGCCGCGCGCGCGGTCACCGCCGCGAGCGACACGAGATCCAGCCGGTTGTGCTCGAGCACGGGCTCGAGCGGCCGCGGATCGCCGCTGCGGAGGAACCGGAAGTACCGCGACGGGATCTCGAACCCCGGAACGTCGCCGACGCGCCGCACGTCGAACAGCGCGCGCTCGAGCGTCGTCAGCCGGCAGCATGCGTCCGCGTCGGCCGGCGCGTCACCGTCGACGCGCGACTTCCACAGCCGCCGCGCGGCGTGGAGCGCGTCGAAGTGCGGCACGCCCTCGAGCGGAAGCTCCATGCGATGGAACATCCACCGCGTCTCCATCACGGGAACATCGAAGGTCTTGCCGTTGTACGTGACGATGAGATCGGCGTCGTCGAAGAAGTCCGATACGGCGGCGAGCAGCGCGCGCTCCGCGGCATAGCTCGTGAGCAGGAACTGGCGCACCTGGAACGCGCCGAGATCGAAGTAGCCACATCCGACGAGAAAGGCTACCGTCCCCGCGCCCCCGCTGATGCCGGTCGTCTCCAGATCGATGAAGACCGTGCGGCCCAACGCGGGATCCACGAGCAGCGACGGATCCAGCACGCGAAGGCTGTCCGCCGCCTGGATCTGGCAGTCCTCGATGAAGACGTCGCCGTGCCGCCGGTTGGACTCGTAGCGGCGATCGATCACGAGGCACGAGCCGAACGGCGTTTCGATCGGCTGGCCGCCGAGCATCTCGCCGACGCGGCGCGGCTCGATCGTGGCCTCGTAGCGGCCGGTATCCGGCTCGTACGTCAGCTCGCGGGCCGGCTTGTGCTCGGCGTTGACGATCGATCGCAGTCGAGATCGAAGATCCATCTCAGCGCTCGTCCGCGTTCACCGCGAGCGATTCGACATTCGCCGGGCTGTTCCCTGCCGTGTCGAGGAGCGCGCGAAGAATCAGCGAGGCGACGTCCTTCGCATGCGGTCCCGTGTTCCCTTCGGGACCCACGCACGATGGGCAACCGGATTCGCACGGGCATCCGCTGATCAACTCTTGCGTCCGCTCGAGCAGCAGGCCGTGCATTTCGAACAGCGGACGGCTGAACCCGATCCCGCCAGGATAGTTGTCGTAGATGAAGAGGTTGGGCTCCGCGGCAAGCGCGGCCGGCACGCCCGCCGCGCCACGGGTACGCGGCGCGCGTTCGAGCGTGCCGCCGTCGACCGAGAGCCCGATGTCGTGCCGATCGCACATCAGCAGCAATTGGGCGACGTTGCGCATCGCGAACGCCAGACCAATCACGCCGTCGCGCCGATCGTCGCCGCCGAATGGCAGCGCGCCCATCACGCTCGACGGAATCGTCAGCCAGTACGACGACGTGTGCATCTGCTGCTCGGGAAGATCCAGCTCGCCCGAGCCGACGTTCTCGTTCGTGTAGAACTTGATCTTCTTGAACCCCACGACGCGCGACACGACGTGCACTTCGCCGTGCGAGCGCGCTGACGGAAGATCGGGCGCGGGCCCATCGCTCGCGAACGTCTCGAGAATCGTGACCTTGGTATAGGTGATCGCGTCCGTGTAGTAGTCGCACTCGACGGCGCGCACGTACGCCTTGCGGCCGTCGAAATCCAAGCGCTCGACTTGATAGAGCTGCGCTTCGACGATGTAGATGGCTTTCTCGTGGAGCGTGGATGGACCGCTCGTGAAATCCGTTTCGCCGATCACGCGATCGCCATCCGTCATGTCGATCACGACGAAGTTGTCCGACGAGACGGACCGGAGGCTGACGGCGTCCGCCGGATACGACTCGTTCGTCCAGTTCCATTGCCCGTCGGCATGGTGGACGAATCCTTCCTCGCCCAACACGGTCAGAATCTCCTGCACGTTCTCGCGGCCGAACGGCTCGTCGTCGGTGAACGGCAGCTCGAACGCGGCGCACTTCACGTGATCGAGCAGGATGTGGAGATTGTCGGGATTGATCAGCGCGTGCTCAGGAGACGCGTCGAAGAAATACGACGGGTTTCTGATGATGAACTGATCGATCGGCGCGCTGCTGGCGACGAGGACCGCGGCCGAGCGCGTCGTGCGGCGTCCGGCGCGTCCCGCGCGCTGCCATGTCGCGGCAATCGTGCCCGGATAACCGGCCATGACGGAGGCGTCGAGGGCGCCGATGTCGATGCCCAACTCGAGCGCATTGGTCGATACGACCGCGCGAACGTGTCCTTCGCGTAAGCCACGCTCGATGTCGCGGCGTCGATTCGGCAAGTATCCGCCGCGGTACCCGCGAATCACGTCGGCCGCGCCGGGCGGTCCCTGGAACGCGTCCTTCAAGTACGTCGTCAGGATCTCGACCGTCAGCCGGCTCTGCGCGAAGAGAATCAGCTGCAGCTGGTGCTTCAGGAATTCGAGCGACACGCGGCGCGCTTCCGCAAGGTACGAACGGCGGATGCCGAGCTCCGCGTTGACGACCGGCGGGTTGACGAAGAGAAAGAACTTCTCGCCGCGCGGCGCGCCGTTCTTCTCGACGAGCTCGAACGGCCGTCCGGTGAGACCTTCCGCGAGCTCGCGCGGATTCGCAATCGTCGCGGACGAGCAGATGAACACCGGGTCCGAGCCGTAGTGGCGGCACACGCGCTGCAGCCGCCGCAGGATGTTCGACAAGTGGCTGCCGAACACGCCGCGGTACGCGTGCAGCTCGTCGATGACGACGAACCGGAGATTCTCGAAGAGCTTCGCCCATCGCGGATGGTGCGGCAGGATCCCCGAGTGCAGCATGTCGGGATTGCTCAAGACGATGTGCGCCTTGCCTCGAATCGCGCGGCGCGCGTCGGCCGGCGTGTCGCCGTCGTACGTGAACGCGCCGATCTGCATGTCCGTGTCGCGCGTCACGAGCTCGGACAGCGCGTGCAGCTCGGCGAGTTGATCCTGCGCGAGCGCTTTCGTCGGAAACAGGTACAGCGCGCGCGTCGATGGATCCTTCACGATCGCGTTGAGCACCGGCGCGTTGTAGCAGAGCGTCTTTCCCGACGCGGTCGGCGTAATCGTCACTACGTTGCGCCGGTGGAGGACGTGCGTGAACGCTTCCGCCTGATGCGTGTAGAGCTGCGCGATCCCGCGCGCGGCGAGCGACGCGATCAACCGCTCGTCAGTGCCTTCGGGATACGCGCCGAATTGCGGCGTGATCGCCGGCAACCGGCGCACGGCGGTCACGATCGGCTCCGCGTCGGCCCCGCCCGGCCTGGGGGAACAGGTCAACCGGCTGACCGCTTCCTGGAGCGAGCGGTCCTTGTCGCCAGTCACGACCGGCAGCGTGCGTGGAGCCATAGTGGACGTCGAAGCCAGCAGAAAGCCTTGACTCAGTGGCAATTGCGGCAACGATGGTAGCAGCGGATTGGATGGCGATCAAGAGGCGAAGGGTCTGGGGTCAGCGTCTGGGGTCAGACCCCATCGCAATTTTTGCCACGAGGCCGCTCAGGCCGATGACGCCGATGAGGTTCGGGAAGACCTGCAGGACGTTCATCAGGTCGCCCCATGCCCACACGACTTCGACGCGCGAGATCGCGCCGAACGGAATCAGCAAACAAAAGATCCATCGGTAGGGCAGCGTGACCTTCCGGCCGAGGATGTACTCGAAGAACTGCTCGCCGTAGTACGCCCATCCGATGAGCGTCGTGTAGCCGAAGAGGAACGTGCAAAACGCGACGATCCATCCACCGGCAACAGGGATGGCGGCATTGAACCCCGCGGCGACGGCCGCGGTGCTCGTCAAACCGGACTGCCACACGCCGGTGAGGAGGATCGTCATCGCGCTGATCGTCGACGTCACGAACGACACGATGAAGACCTCGATCACCGCGTTCAGCCCTTGTTGAACGGGCCGATCGCTCTGCGCCGTTCCGTACGCGACGGCGGCGGTCCCGTAGCCCGCTTCGTTGGCGTAGATCCCTCGCGCGATGCCGTAGCGCATCGCGGTGTAGATCCCGAAGCCGAGGGCCGACTGCACGGTGAACGCCTCGCTGACGATCAGCGCGAGCACGCTCGGAATCCGCGCCGCGTTGACGAGAATGACGATGAGCCCGCCCGCGAGATACAGACCGACCTTGAGCGGCGACAGCCGTTCCGCCGCGCGGCCGATCGATTTGATGCCGCCGATGATCACGAGCCACGTCAAGATGGCGACCGCAACGCCGGAGACGATGCGTGGAATCCCCACGACCGTGTTCAACACGAGCGCGATCGAATTCGGCTGCGTGAACGGCGTCGTCGTCAGCGCGGCGACGGCGGCGACCAGCGCGAACACCCACGCAAGAAACGGCGAACGCAGACCGTCGCGCAAGTAGTACATCGGTCCGGAGAGGACCTTGTCGCCGCGCGCGTCGCGGTATGTGACGCCGAGGACGGCTTCCGCGAACTTGATCGACGTCGCGACGAACCCGTAGACCCAGATCCAGAAGAGCGCGCCCGGTCCGCCGGACACGATCGCCGTGGCGACGCCGGCGATGTTGCCCGTGCCGATCGATGCGGCCAGCGACGTCATGAACGCCTGGAACGGCGTGAGCGCGCCGCTTCCGCTGCCCCGCCGAACGAACGCGACGCGGCACGCGTCGGCGAATCGACGGATCTGCACGACGCGCGTGCGCACCGTCAGGAAGAGGCCCGCGCCGAGGAGGACACCGACGACCCAAGGCATGAACAGCCAATCGGCTGTTGCCTGAATCGCGGAGGCGAGGCGGTCCATCAAATGTTCGATCTCCCCTGACAGCCATCGACAGGGATGCACGCGCCGCTGATCCAGCTCGCTCGCGGCGACGCGAGGAACGCAACGACGAGGCCGATCTCGTCGGGACGGCCGAAGCGGCCGAACGGCAGCTCGCGGCGGACGAACTCCGCAATCCCTTCGGGATCGGCCTGCTGCCGTTTGTGCCACGATCCGCCGGGAAAGAGAATCGAGCCGGGCGCGACGTTGTTGACGCGGATGTTCAGGGGCGCGAGCTGCTGCGCGAGCGACTTCGACAGGCCGATCTCCGCGGCTTTGACGGCGTTGTACGTCATGCGTCCGCCGGCCTCGCGTCCGTAGATCGACGTGATGTTGACGATCGCCCCGCCGCCGCGCGCGCGCATGTGAGGAACCGCGAGCCGGGATGCGCGAATCGCCGGAAACAGCGTCTCGTCGAACGCAGCTTGCCACTCGGCGTCCGACGTCCCGAGAAGATCGCCGCCGCCGGCGCGGCCGACGTTGTTCACGAGCACGTCGAGCCCGCCGAACGTTTCGACGGCCTTCTCGATCACGCGCTCGACGCCGTCGATCGTCGACACGTCCGCCTGGACCGTCGTGACCATGTTGGGCCGCCGCGCGGCCGCCTCGACTTCGATCGCCGCTTCCGCGAGCCGCTCGGCGCCGCGCGCGCAGATGCAGACACGGCAGCCCTCCGCGACGAGCGATCGCGCGATGGCCAGGCCGAGGCCCCGGCTCGAGCCTGTCACGAGGGCAACTTTATCGGCGAGTCCGAGATCCATCGAGCGGTGTGCGGAAAGTCTACTCGACGCGGCCGCCGGTGAGATCGTTCAGGCGCCAATCGAACGGATGAAAGGTCACTTTGAACTGATTCTGCTCGACGAACTCCTTTTCGAGCGGCAGGAGGTGCGGCAGGATGAAGGCGATCAAGGCGCGCTCGATGGGCGACCGCGGGCCGAACGGCCCGCCGGACGACTTGTCGTACGCCGCCACGAAATGCGCTTCGTGCCAGCTCAGAATCGGCGTCGTGGAGATCGTGCCGGCGCCGCGGTCCACGGCGAGCATCTGTCGGTCGGTGACGAATTCCGCCTGAATCGAGTCGAGCTGCGCCGCGATCTTGGACGCGACGTACGCCTCGCTTCGAAGACGTCCGCTGCCGACGGCGCCGCGGCCGAGCGCGAGCGCCAGCCTCGGCTCGTTGAACTCCGGCAGGATCGTCTTGTCGATCTCGTCGAGCGTGACCGTGCGGCCGGCCGCTCGATGCTTCGCCTGATCGAACGCCCCGGAGATCTGGCGGATGCTCGAGGCCGGATAGTCTCCGCTCGCCCCGCGAATCGGATACCGGCTGATGATGGTCTGCAGCACGAACGCGTTGTACGCGTTCACCCAGAACGCCATCTTGGCTTCGCGCGACCAGCCGTTGTAGGTCGCGGCCGGGACGTTCAGCGACGCGACATAGCGATCGAGCGCGCCACGGCTCGATTGGAGCGCGCGGTAGTACACGAGACCGTCGCGCACGTTGACGTCGAGCAGTTGATCGAGCGGACGATGGAGCGCGTCGCTCGCCGGGACGGATGCCGCTTGTTGTTGAAGGTTCGAGGCGAGCACGAGCGCGCCGGCCGAGCTGAGCGCGCCGATCAAAAGGATCAGCCGAGGGACACGACCCATTCGCTAATCGTAGTCGAAAACTCTTCGGGCGCTTCGAGGTTCGAGAGATGTCCCGCCCTCGCGAGCAGCGCGAGGCGCGAGCCGCGAATGCCCCGATGGAGCGCTTCGGAATCCGCGACCGGCGTGATCGTGTCTTCTTCCCCGACGACAATGAGCGATGGACATTCGATGCGCGGCAGATCCGGAGTGGAGTCCGGCCGCGTCATCAGCGCGACGCTCGCCGCCTCGATCCCCCGCACGGGCGCCGACTCGATCCGCCGGCGAACATCCGTCAGGACGTCCGGCCGCTCCCGCTGCGTCGTCTCTCCAACGAGTTTTTTCGACCACCCGTCGGCGAGAGGCCTGACGCCTTGTTTCCTCACGTTCGCGAGGAGCTCGCGGCGCGTGCGAAGCCCCTCATACGAGTCTTCGGTCGATCGCGTATCGGCCAGGACGAGCCCGCTCAAGCGCGTGGGCGCAAGGCGGAAGATGGCAAACGCGACGTAGCCGCCCATGGACAGTCCACAGACGACGGCCTTCTCGATGTCGAGCGCGTCGAGCAGATCGACGACGTCCTCCGCGTAGTTCGCGACGCGAAGCGCCTCGCCGTTGAGCGTGGAGCCGCCAAAGCCTCGAAAGTCCGGCGCAATCATGCGCCAGCCGCGCGGCACGCGCTCGAGCTGCGCGCGCCACATCTCGGCGTCGAGTGGAAATGCGTGGAGGAACACGATTGGCTGGCCGAGGCCCGACTCGAGGTAATGCATGACTCGGCCGCGGACGCTCGTCCGTTGTGCGCGCACCATCACACGAATGATAGTGCGCGCCGACGTCAGCGCAACGGCGAAGATGCGTGGAGAAAGCTCTCGATGATCGAGGCGGCCGAGCGATCGACGTCCTCTTCGGTCGTCTGCCAGTTCGAGATGGAGATCCGCATCGCGGACGATCCGCTCCACGAAGTCCCGCCGCACCAGCACACGCCAGCCTCCTGCACGCCGGCGATCACATCGTCGCTGATGTTCTCGCCGGACGGCGAGAGAAAGCGCACGAGCACCTGATTCAACCCGACGTCGTTGAGGATTTGAATCCCTGACGTGTGGCGCAGCGCATCTGCCATGCGGCGCGCCAACGCGCAGCAGCGGTCGACCAACGCGGCGAGACCCGAGCGTCCGAGCGTGCGCAAGACGATGTAGATCGGAAGCGCGCGCGCGCGGCGCGACGACTCCGGCACCCAGTCGCTGTCGTCGCGCTGTTCGCGCTCGGCAGGAATGAGATACGCGGCCGCCTGGCTCATCGCCGCGCGATGCGCGGCGGGATGACGGACGATCACGATCCCGCTGTCGTACGGAACGTTCAGCCACTTGTGCGCATCGGTCGCCCACGAGTCCGCCGCATCGAGGCCCGCGACGAGATTGCGATACCGCGGCGAGCTCGCGGCCCACAGTCCAAACGCGCCGTCGACGTGAACCCACGCTTGGCGTTCGCGCGCCAGCTCGACGATCTCGACGAGCGGATCGCACGCGCCGGTGTTCACGTTCCCGGCCTGCGCGCAGACGATCGTCGGCCCCGAACTGGCCGAGAGCGCCCATTCGAGCGCATCGGGACGCATGCGGCCCTGACTGTCGGTCGCGACGCGAATCACCGTGCGGCTGCCGAAGCCGATCAACCGGCACGCGGCGAACACCGACGAATGCGCTTCTTCGCCGGCGATGACGGTCAGCGGCGGAGCGCCTTGCAGGCCCATCGCCTCGACGTCCCATCGCGCGCGGTGCAGCACCTCGTGCCGCGCCGCGGCGAGCGCGGTGACGTTCGCCATGTGCGCGCCGGTCACGAACCCGACGCTCGACGCGGGCGGGAGCTCGAGCGCTTGAAGCACCCATCGCGCGGCGCATGCCTCGAGCGCCGACATCGCCGGCGACGTCGCGAGGAGCATCGCGTTCTGATCCCACGCGGACACGAGCCAATCGGCGGCGAGCGCGGCGGGGTAGCTTCCGCCGGTCACGAAGCCGAAGTAGCGAGGACCTGGGCTCGCGACGAGCCCGCGTTCGAGCTCCGCCGCGACCTCCGTCAACGCGCGCTCGTCCTCATCTGGCCCGTTGGGCAGCTCTCCGCCGAGACGCGACGCGATCGTTTCGAACGCGGCGGCGGCGCGAACGGGACGCGACGAGAGGGTTTGCAGGTAGGCGAGGGCGCGCTCGTGCGCGCGGGTCAGCAGCGGCTCGTAGGCATGCGACATGGCGATCCGGACGTGTCGCAGGAGTTATCGGCGCGGCCGGGGTGCATCAGGAGTCATCGGCGGAACAGACAACTTAGACTGTCTTGACAAATATATTTTTCGGATCTACGCTCACACCCATGCGAGGCATTTCCGAAGCAAACCTGGCCGTGATCGACAGGGCCGACACCGCCTCGGCGGCGCTGCATCCGAAGCGGCGCGCGCTCCTCGCGGCGCTCGCGGAACCCGAGTCCGCCGCCGGTCTCTCCCGCCGATTCGGCCTGCCCCGCCAGCGGCTCAACTATCACCTGCGCGCCCTCGAGCGCCACGGCCTCATCGAGTGCGTCGAAGAGCGCAAGAAGGGAAATTGCACCGAGCGTCTTCTGCGCGCGACCGCGCGGTCGTTCGTCATCGCGCCGCAGGCGCTCGGCGCGCTGGGTGCGACGCCGCAGGCCGCGCAGGATCGCTTCAGCGCGTCGTACGCCATCGCCGTCGCCGCGCGCACGGTGCAGGAAGTCTCGACGCTCGAGCAGGCGGCGCGCGCGGCAAAGAAGCGAATCGCGACGCTCACCATCGATGCCGAAGTCCGCTTCGCGACGGCGGAGCGGCGCGCGGCCTTCGCGGAGGAGCTCTCCGGAACGATCGCGCGGCTCGTCGCCAAGTATCACGACGACGAAGCGCATGGCGGACGACGGTTCCGGTTGTCGGCGCTCGTGCATCCGATGCCGCAGCTGCACACAAAGGACTCGCAAGGAGCAGATCGATGACCGACGCACCGACCCGCAGCTTCACGATGTCCATCGACATCGACGCGACCCCCGAGGAGGTGTGGCGCGCGTTGACCGACGCAGGAGAGCTCGTTCGCTGGTTTCCGCTTCAAGCGCGCGTCACGCCCGGCGAGGGCGGCGCGATGTTCTGGAGCTGGGACGACAAGTGGGCCTGGGAATCCACGATCGAAGTGTGGGAGCCCGGCAAGCGGTTGACGCTCGTCGAGAACCGTCCGGCGTTCGGCGTGAGCGGCGATCCGCTGCCGGTTGCCTCGCAGCAGATGGCGATGGAGTTCACGCTCGAGACGCACAAGGGCGGCACGCGTCTCCGCCTCGTGCACTCCGGCTTCGGGCACGGCGCGGTCTGGGACGACGAGCTCGACGGCGTCAGCGGAGGGTGGCAGTCCGAGCTGCGCGGGCTGCGACTGTATGTCGAGCGTCACGCCGGCCGCGATCGTCACCACACGGCAATCAACACGTCGACGACTCTCGCAATCAACGAGGTTTGGAAGCGTCTTCTCAGTCCGTCCGCATTCATCGTCGCGGACGGCACGTTGGCCGAAGGCGCACGCTGCGTCATCCACGCCGCGACCGGCGATCGCTTCGAGGGCACCGTGGCGTGGCAGCGGCCGGGACGCGACGTGTTGATGATCGTCGACGCGCTCGACTCGGGAATCTTTCGCGTGTCGACGTGGCGCGCCGGCGGGAAGACCGGCGCGCAAGTGTGGATTACGACCTACTCCGACTCGCTCGCGGCGCGCGTGCGCGAGATCGGCGAGCGCGTGCAGCCAATCGTCACGCGCGCGCTCGCGTGACGCGTCAGCGCCGATCGATCGAGTACGTGACGCCCAACATCGCAAAGACGACGATCAGCGCCACGATCCAGAACGTCGCCGGACGCCACGGCCGTATGAAGTGCCGCCCTTCGGCCACGTCGGCAAGGCTCTCGTACGGAGCCTGATTCGCCGCACGGGCCGCTTCGGAACGGTGCATGGCATCGGTCCGCTGCTCGTCCGGCCACCGGTGGCCGGTCTTCGAGAGGAACGACGGCGAGTCCAGGACCGGCGTGTAGTACTTCTCGAGAATCAGATTCTCGTACCACGCGCCGCGCAGGTCTCCGGCGTCCCATCGATTGTTGCGCTCGTGGACGTGCAGGTGACCCTCGCTCTGATACTGGTCTTCCCTGCTGAATCCCTGCGGCCGGCCGATGGGCGGCTGCGCCTTCCAGAGCGCCGCGCGCTCCTGCGCGAGGCGCAGGAGCGTTGCGTTGTCGTAGAGCGATCGGAACGATCCGACCTCGGCGTCGTGATTCTCCACGCCGACGTGGACGGTGTAGACGAACGCGGCGAACACCAGCGCCACGAACGACGACGACACGCCGATGCGCCGGAGCGATCCGCGATTGAGGCGAGGCGACAGCCGATCCGGCGGATCGACCCCGAGGCTGAACAGCAGTCCGCAGACGATCGCGGCGGCGTTCAGGAAGACATCGCGCATGTCGCCGACGCGTCCCGGGATGAACCATTGCAGCCACTCTTCCAGCGTGCCGACGCAGAGTCCGGCAAGGAACGGGAGCACGAGCACCGAGGCGTCGCCGACGGGCCGCCACGCGCGGTAGAAGAGAAACGTGATGAGCCCGTACTCGACGAAGTGGACCCGCTCCACCACGTCGACTTCCGGCCGTCCCTGCGCGGTCCACATGGCGTACGCGACGCCCAGGACGAGCGAAGCGGCGATGGCCGTGTAGCGCATGCCGCGGCGGTTGCGGATCCTGAAGAGCGCGACCGCAATCGCCAGCCCGATCGACAAGGCGACGGCGGAGGCCACGACGAGGACGAAATGGCCGGGAAAGGTCGCGCGGATCCAGCGCCGGAGCTCGCCGATGAACGGAGCCGAAAGGATGACGGCGGCCGCGACCGCGGCGGCGAGGAAAAACCTGGAGAGCACCACGCGAGCGTTGTATCACAAGGCGGGCGTGAGGTGCGTGCGTTACGATACGTTGTCATGAACGTCACGAGACTCGGCTCCGCGACCGTCATCGTGCTCGTCGCCGCCGCGGCGGCATCCCGATCGGATCTCCACGGCATTCAGCCTGCGGCGGGCGGCCCGCGCATCGAGATCACCATCGCAGAAGATGCACGAGCCGAGGCGACGACGGGGATGATCTATGTCGCGATCAGCCGCGACAACAAGCGCACGCCGATCGAGCAGGCGTCGCCGACCGGCAGCCCGCTCTTCTCGACATTCGTCGACGGCGTGCGGTCGGGAACGCCCGTCACGATCACCGCGCCCGATCGCGGCCATCCAGTGATCAGCCTGGCGAACGTGCCGCCCGGCGACTACTGGATGCAGCCGTTCGTCAACGTGTACACGCGCTTCGCGCGCGCCGACGGCAAGACCGTCTGGCTGCACATGGATCAGTGGGAAGGACAGAACTGGAAGCGATCGCCAGGCAACATCTACGGCGATCCGATCCGCGTCTCGTTCGATCCGAAGTCGACAACGCCGATCAAGCTCGTCGCCGACAAGGTCATTCCGCCCATCCAACCGCCGGCGGACACCGCGCAGGTCAAGCGGATCAAGATCGAGAGCAAGATCCTCTCGAAGTGGTGGGGCCATCCGATCTGGCTGGGCGCGACGGTACTCCTCCCGAAGGACTACGAGAAGAACCCGAACGCGCGCTATCCGGTCAACTACGAGCAGGGCCACTTCTCGCTGCGCGCGCCCGGCGGCTTCGGTTCCGGCGGCGCGTTCGACGCGTTCTGGACGGCGGCCGACACGCCGCGAATGATCTACGTCACGCTGCAGCACCCGTCGCCGTACTACGACGATTCGTACGGCGTGAACTCCGCGAACAACGGACCGTACGGCGACGCAATCCTGCAGGAGCTGATTCCCGCGATCGAATCGAAGTTCCGCGTCATCCGCGAGCCGTGGGCGCGGATGCTGTCGGGCGGATCGACGGGCGGATGGATCGCCGCCGCGCATCAGATCTTCTACCCGGACTTCTACGGCGGCGCGTTCGCGAGCTGCCCGGATTCCGTCGACTTCAGATATCACCAGATCGTCGACATCTACAGCGACGCGAACGCGTACTTCGTCGACAAGGGATGGCTGAAGATCGATCGGCCGAATCAGCGGCGCCCCGACGGGAACATCGAATCGATGATGAAGGACGAAAACCACTACGAGCTCGTCGTCGGCGACAAGTCGCGCTCCGGCGGCCAGTGGGACATCTGGGAAGCGACGTACTCACCCGCCGGCGACGACGGCTATCCGCGGAGGCTGTGGAACAAGACGACCGGCGAGATCGACAAGGCGGTCGCGCAGGAATGGCGCAAGTACGATCTGCGTCACGTCCTCGAGACGAACTGGGCGACGCTCGGCCCGAAGGTCGCGCACAAGCTGAACGTCTACGTCGGCGACATGGACTCGTACTACTTGAACGATGCGGTCGAGAAGCTGAACGACTTCCTCTCGAAGGCGGCTAATCCGGCGTTCTCGGGAGAGATCGTCTTCCAACGCCGGGCGCCGCACTGCTGGGGACCGCGCGGATCGGAGCTGATGGCGAAGATGGTCCGGCAGATCGAGAAGTTCGCGCCGCCAGGCGCGGACCTCAAAACGTGGAAATATTGATCGGGCTTAGACGAAACGCGTGAGCGTCGCGTCGAGCACGCGCACGCCGCGCTGGCCGCGGTGCCACTGCACGAGGATGGGACTCTGATACGTGCCCTCGACGATCGTGCCGCGGTCGGGGGTCTCGCGATCCGAGACGAACAGGCTCACCGATCGCTTCATCCGGAGGAAGCGCGACGCCGGCATCGCAATCGCCCGCGAGAGCACGCTCTCCACCATCGATTCGCGCAGGCCCAGCGCGTCGAGGAGCTGGTTGAAGACGCGGACGAGATCGTACTTCGCGTAGTCGAGCGTCTTCGCCGGAATCGCGCGCGGATTGCCGAGCATGTGCCCGGCCTTCTCCGCCATGAAGCGCAGCGGATCGCGCAGCACCTCCGACAGATCGTGGCGCATCAAGAGCGTCTCGTACTCGTTCACCGTCAGCCCCGCGTGCCGCTCGCCCGAGGCCAACGACAAACGCACGCGCCCTTTCGTGATGCCGTGCGCCGTGACGAGCTCCCGGCACTTGTCGTAGACGCCGAGCTGCGGATCCTTGAGGTTCACCGAGTCGACGGAATGGCGCGAGACGGGCACGACGAGGCGGGTTTGCGCGACAGCCTCTTCGTGTGAGTATCCGAGCACGGTCGTGCGGCGGCGCCGGGGACGGCCAGCGTGCACGCCGTCGAGATCGATGAAGGAGACCGGCTCAGCGACGCGGTTGCGATACGCGACGCACGTCCGAAGCGCGCCCGCCATGAAGGCGAGATGCGAATCGGCGTTCTGCGGTTCGACCGGCTTCTGCGCGTCGGTCAGCTCCGTCCGCCGGTCGATCTTGTCGTGCTCGTACCCCGCCCCTTCCGGGAACATCGTCCGGAACACGTTGATGTAGGACATCACGCCGCCGCGGCTTTGGTGCAGCCGCGTCGCGAGACTCTGGTCGAGATAGCCGGCGGTCGTGTGAAAGGAGCAGCAGAGCGCGTTCGGGTAGGCATCGAGACCGTCGCCGAAACGCTGTGACACCAGGCGGCGAACGTCGATGACGTCCACGCGCGCACGCGGAGTGAGCTCGAGATCGAACTCGATAGGCGCTAGGGACATTCAGGAACGAACAACCGTCTAACAGAATAACACGCCTTCGCTTTGCAATGCAAAGTATTTCTCGCGCCGCGCGGATGTCTATAATCGGCGGCATGAAACTGCTCATTTTGACCATGGTCGCGGCGGCGCTGGCGCTGCCGGCCGCCGCCCAGACCGACAAGCCGGCCGACGTCTCTGGCGCGTGGGCGCTCGAAATCGATACGCCGAACGGCAAAGGCACGCCAACCGTCACGTTCAAGCAGGACGGCGAGAAGCTGACCGGCACGTACTCGTCGCCGGTGATCGGCGAGCATCAGCTCACCGGGACGATCAAGGGCAACAACATCGCGTTCGGCTTCGAGACGTCGTTCGACGGCAACAAGCTCGCCGTGAAGTACGCCGGCACGGTCGAGAAGGACACGATGAAGGGGAAGGTCGACTTCGGCGGCGCGTTCGAGGGCGCGTTCACCGGCAAGAAGAAATAGAGCCTGCCTGGCCGTAGCCTTGGCGAAGGCGGTCAGCACAACACGCGGATGACGTCCGACCGCGTGATGATGTAGGTCTTGTCGGTCTTGAAATCCCGCACGAGGACGGCGGGATTGGCCGGCGTGATCATCGTCGACAGCAGCTCGACCGGCGTCGAGATGTCGACGAACGGAAACGCCGGCTGCATGATCGTCTCGACCGGCTGTTTCTTGACCTCCGCCGATCGTACGAGCTGCTCGTAGAGATGCGCCTCGTTGAGGGATCCGACGAGGCGCTTGTCGCGCGTGATCGACACCTGCGAGAAGTCGTGCTCCCCCATCAGCTTCACGGCGACTTCCACGGGCTCGGTGCCTTCGATCGCGAGGAGCTCGCCCGACAAGCCGGACGCGACGAGATCGCGCGCGGTCAACCCGCTCTTGTCGAAGAAGCCCTTCTCGCGCATCCAATCGTCATTGAACATCTTGCCGAGATACCGCGAACCGTGGTCGTGAAAGATCACGACCACGAGGTCGTCCTCGGTCAACTGGTCGCGCAGCTGCAGCAGTCCAGCCATCGCGGCGCCTGCCGAGTTGCCCGCGAAGATCCCCTCTTCGCGCGCGATGCGGCGCGTCATCATCGCGGCGTCCTTGTCGGTCACCTTCTCGAATCGATCGATCACGTCGAAGTCGACGTTCTTCGGGAGGAAGTCCTCGCCGATCCCTTCGGTCACGTAGGGATAGATCTCGTTCTTGTCGAAGATCCCCGTCTCCTTGTACTTCTTGAACACGGACCCGTAGGTGTCGATGCCCCACACCTTGATCTTCGAGTTGCGCTCCTTCAGGAATCGTCCAACGCCGCTGATCGTCCCGCCGGTGCCGACGCCGACGACGAGATGCGTGATGCGGCCTTCCGTTTGTTCCCAGATCTCGGGACCGGTCTCTTCGTAGTGCGCGGCCGTGTTCGACAGGTTGTCGTACTGATTGGCCTTCCAGGAATTCGGGATCTCCTTCTCGAGCCTCGACGAGACCGAGTAGTACGATCGCGGATCCTCGGGATCGACGTCCGTCGGGCACACGATGACCTCCGCGCCAAACGCCTTGAGCGCGTCGATCTTCTCCTTCGATTGCTTGTCGGTGGTCGTGAAGACGCAGCGGTAGCCTTTGACGACTGCCGCGATGGCGAGGCCCATGCCGGTGTTGCCCGACGTGCCCTCGATGATCGTGCCGCCCGGCTCGAGTAGGCCCTTCCGCTCCGCATCCTCGATCATCCGGACGGCCATGCGGTCCTTGATCGAGTTGCCCGGATTGAACGTTTCGATCTTCGCGAAGACCCGCGCCTCCACGAGCCCTTTGGTGATGTGGTTGATCCGGACCATGGGCGTATCGCCGATGGCCTCGAGGATGTTGTCGAACACCTTGCGGGAAGTGACGGTGCTCATGAGATCGTTCCGACCTCACGATCGTAGCACGCGCACGCGATCTTCCGGCTAGAGCCGGAAGCCACGCAACTACAGGACGCGGCTATGGACCAACCTTGAAGCGGACGGCCGTGCGCTCGGGCTCCGGCGTGACATCGGCGCGCTCGAAGTTGTCGACCTCGAAGGCCCGGCCGATGCGATTGCCGGCGAGGTCCTCGAGGAAGGCGAGCGCGACGAGTTGGTGCTCGCCGGGACGCCACGGCTCGCGCGGTGTGAACGACCAGCGCGTCTCCTCTGCCTCGATCGCGATCTCGCCGTCGAGCGGCTTGCCGTCGCGCTCGACGTGCAGCGCGCGCTGCAGCAGACCGCGGTCGAGGGGCTGGGGGAATACGACCGAGAGCGGCGCGCGGCTGCCCCCCGCCGGCGGCGCGATCGTCCACGCCGACGTGCTCAGCGCGCGCTCGATCGGCGCCGCCGCGCGGAAGGCGTGACGGAACTCATCTTTCAGAGGAAGCCCGTGTCCGTCGCGCCATTCACGCTTCACGACGAGCGTGTAGCGCTTGCCCGGCTCGAGCGCGCGCCCCATCTGCCTGTTCGGGAGAATCCCGCGCTTGACGCGTCCCGGATCGAAGAACACGGTGTAGCGCGTTCGATCGTCGTTCCAGAAGTCTGCGTCCAGCGGGAGGAATGCGTCGAGGACTTCCTCGCCTCGCTCGTCCAGCAGCTTCACGTAGTCGTATCCGCTCCGCCAATCCATCGGGGCGGAAAAATGCAGGTACAACCGCAGTTGGTTCGCGGGCACCACGCCGCCGCTCGGATAAATGTGCGTCACGATCGTCGACGGCGATCGCTCCACCGCCGGGCGTCCGACGACCGCTCGCACGGAATTCTGCGGATCGGCGATCATCCGCGCGTTGGGCGGCAAGAATCCCGGATCGAGCACGACGTCGTACTGCCGTCCTTCGTCCAGCGGAAACATCGGCGTGAACCGGAGCACGTCGCCCGCAATCGCGTATCGTCCAGCGACCGCAGGCGGTCGATCGCCGTCCGCTCCTTTCACCGACACGCGCAGCAGCGACTGCCACTGCTCCATCGTCCAGTCGACTCTCGCGAGCGCGTCGAGGCCTTGCGGTCCGATGCCGATGACGTCGATCGTGTTCGATCGTTCGTTCAGTTGAATCAGCGGTGGGTCGTAAATCCTGATGCACGCCGACACGACGACGCTGGCGACGAGAAGAAACGAACGGTGGTATGCGCGCACGAGCGGAGTGGCGGCGCGGGGGCGGCGTCATCGCGCCGCCCCCGGCCGCGGGTGGGTGAACTACGGAAGCGCGACCGCCTGGAGCGCAAGCGCTCCATTCTCGGCGCGGCTCAGCACGATCGCGCGCTGATCGTCGAGTCGATCGAGCTGCACGACGCCCTTCAACGCGGCGATCGGCTCGAACGCGACGCCAGCCGTCTCCGACTGCACGCGCGCGGTGATCGAGGCCGCCGCGCCGAACGGATCCGTCGGCACCTTCATGACGCCGCGGCTCGTGTTCGCGATGAGCAGATAGTCCTTTCCGCCCTTGCTGTACACGATCATATCGGTCGGCCGATTGCCGCTGCCGAGCTCCGCGATCGTCGTGCCCATCACTTTGGCGCCCGGCGCGAGGCTCGCGACCGGGAACTTCACGAGCGGCGTGCAGGTGTAACCGGCAATCAGATGCGGCTTCTTGTCGAGCTCGTACGACACGAACGAGATCACGGGCGACCGCGTCTCGAACTGGCCGTGGTTGCCGTGATAGATCTCGACGCTCGTGCCGTTCTCCACCGACGCGAACGGATAGGCGATCGTGCGGAGCTTCGACGCGAACTCCTCGTTCGACAGGCCCGAGACGACGAGCTTGCCGTCGACGAACGCCATGTCGGTGATCGATTCCATGCGCGGGTTGCGCTGGCCCGTCCCGGCGACGGGAGCGTTCGGCAGCGTCGCCTTCGTCATCTTGAGGCTGTCGAGTCCGACGACGGTGATTTTGCCGGCGCCGTCGACCCGCAGCAGCGCGGGCTTTGCTTCCGCGCCCGTGCCGCGCATCACCGAGATGAACGCGTTGCGCGTCTTGGGGTGCACCGCGAGATCGGTCACCTGCACCGACTTCGCATCCGTGCCAAGCATCGACGCGATCTGCTCGTCGATGCCCGCGACGTCTTTCGCGCCGGGCGCGCCGCCCGTCGCCTGCGTCCCGAGATCCATCGCGTAGATCGTGGCCGCCTGTCGATCCGCGGCAAACAGCACGCCGTCCGGCCCGAACGCCAACGGGCCGATCGACTGAAGTCCCGGTGCGGCGGCGGCCTGTTCGCCGGCCGTCACGACCGCGTTGCGGCTCGCGGCAACGCCAAGCGCCACGCTCGCGACAGCAACGGCCAAGATTCCTGTTTTCAACCCTGCCTTCGAGAATGACTTCGAGAATGACTTCGAGAATGACCAGCGCATGCACTCTCCTCCTGTCAGCCGAACCCGGTAGATCTCCGCTTAACTACGACGCGATGTCAAGCAGCGTTTCGGCAGTCGACAGTCGTGAGGCATCAGTCGACAGTCGCAGTCGGAGGTCTCAGTCGGGAGTCGGAAGTCGGTCGGGCTGGAGCCCGACGCTATGGACGACGTGGTCTCGGACTGTCGACTCCCGACTGTCGACTCCCGACTGTCGACTCCCGACTGTCGACTCGGACTCTCGACTGTGACTGCCGACTGCGACCGACGACTGTCGACCCACGACCGCCGACTGACCCCAACTCAATAAGTCACTCGCACCCGGTACTTCAACGTCGAAGTGCCATCTTCCTTCACCGGCACGGTGAACCCGGCCGCCCACGCCGCCGTCTTGGTCCACGCGTGCGTCGCGTTCAGCATCCGCCACGTGCCGCCGATCGGCTCGTTGACCTCGACCGTGATCGGGATCGCCTTGTGGTTCCGGAGCACGATCTCGTACTCGAGCTCGTAGACGTTCGGCGCGATCTTCTTGAAGTCCGTCTGATTGCGTTCGCAGACGACGTCGAACGCGTTGCCGATCTTGAGCTTCAACGTCTCGTCCTTCGGCGTGTGGCCGATGTGATCCTCGCCGGCGAACTGCACGCCCCCCTTCGAGTCGGCTTGATAGACGCGCACCGTTCCGGACGGCATCGGCACGCCGAGGCCGTTCTTCTCGTCGTTCTTGAACTGATAGTAGACCTGCACGACGTCCTTGATCGGCGCGCCTGGATGCTGCACGTTGCGATAGTAGAAGTCCTGGCCGTCGACGACGAAGCGCTTCGTCACGGGAACGCCCGTGCCGCCCAGCATGCTGACCTGCTTGGTCTCTTCGTTGTTGATCGTCGTTTTGCGGCCGAGCGTGTAGAGATGGTACTCGGAGAACACTTCCTGCGCCATCGGCGCCGCCGCCATCGCTTCCATGCTCCGGCGGGCGTCGTCGAACCGCCGTTCCGCGACGGCCTGGCGCACGCGATTGAGATCGCCGGCGACGAGCTGCAGCTTGACGTTCTTGAACGCCGTGCCGCTGCCGTTGCGGAGCGTGACCCATCCGTCGAGATCCGCCGTCTTGTCGTCGCGCGCGACCGTCAGCACGTAGTCCGCGTTCCACGCGAGCTTCGACGCGAGATACGAGGCTTCGATCCGATGGCGCGTGGCGCCGCCGTTCTGCAGCGTCCAGATGAGCGTCGGGCGCGTATAGAGATTCTCCGGAAGCTCGGGGAACCGAATCTGCCGCGCGTCGAGTCCCGTCACGATCTCCTTGCCGATGCGCCACACGGGTTGGCCGTTGAAGCTCAGAAGATGCGCGGTGATCTGCTCCTCGCGCGTCGTCCCGTTCGCCTGCACGGTTCGAACGATCGTCACGTCGCGGCCGACGTACTTGCGCAGCAGCTTGTCGGGATCGAGCAGATCGTATTCGTAGTTCTGCTCGAGGACGCTCACGCGCGCGGGCTCGGTGAGCGAGCGGAAGTGCACGGTCGCCGGATTCACGGTCGCGGCGATGTCCATGAACCGCAGATCGAAGCTGCCTCCGGGCAGCTGCACGTTGCGGACGTCGCGAACGAGCGCGATGTCGGAGTTGTAGACCGTCACCGCCAGATCCACTTGATCGGTGTTGGTCGTCGTGTCCTGCCCCGTCGCGCCGGGCGTCGCGGCGACAGGGTTGGCGTCCCGAACGAATGCGGCGCTCGCAACCAGCGTGAGCGCCGCCACGAGGATGCAAGTACGCATCGAAGCAGCTCCTTGAGCAATGGCCCGTTATTGGGCCCTTGTTCTTTGAACGGAGCTGCGAGGGGATCTTGCAGGAGGCTGGCGTCGGGCCGGTATTACTTGGCCGTCCAGCGCGCGCCGCCGTCGGTCGTGACGAATACGCGCTTGTCGGATGAGACGACGGTTGCGGTTCGAGCGTCGGCGGCCGTGACGCTGACGAGATCGATCCGTTCGGGGAACGCGATGCGACGCCACGTGCGGCCGTCGGACGTCGCGACGATCGCACCCGACCGTCCGACGAACCAGCACACCGACGACGAAGATGCGGTGCCTGAAAGAAGGAGCACACCTTCGTCGAGCGTGAACTGGGCGGACCACGTCGCGCCGCCGTCAACGGACTGCTGCACGGTTCGCTGAGCGACGCGCCATCGCGCGCTTCCATCGGGCGCGACCGCGGTCAACGGCGGCATCTCGCGGACTTGCAGCGCTTCGTTCGCCGCTGGATTGCCGCCGCGTCCTGCACCGCCGCCGGCCGCACGCGCCGACGCATCGAGGAATCCATCCACGCGAGCCGGCGCAGGCTTCGGCGCCGCCGGGGGAGGCGGAGGCGCCGCCCGAGGAAGCGGTCCCGCGACCGCGCCCGTCTGCGTGGTCTGCTGCTGCGTTTGCTGCGGCGCTGGCGGTGGAGCTTGGAGCTGCGCGGATCGCTGATAGTCGCGCGGCAGTTCGGATTGCGCGTTTTGCTGCTGGCCCGCGACCGTTTGCGACTTCGACTCCACGGTCACCGTTTCGGCGAGCGGCTTCGGCGTTGCGTCCTTCTCTCGTTCTCTTCGCCCTTCAACAGATTTGATCTCGTCGGCTTTCGACAACGGCGCTTGCGGCGGAACCGCGGCGACCTTCCGAGTGCTGCGCTCTTCCTTTTGGTCCTGCAACGTCCTGAACGTTTCCGATGGCGCCGCCGCCTTGTCCGCGGGCCCGGGCGCGGCCGCAGCGGCACCAGTGGGCGCTGGAGCGGATGCCGCGGTCGGCGCCGACCGATCGCGATCGGCGCCGGCGCGATCGTCGCTGGCGACGGTCGCCGCACGCTCGGGAACGGGCTGGACGATCGGCCGCCGCGGCTCCACCAAAAACCACAACGCCACCGCAACCGCCCCGGCCGCAGCCGGCGTGAGCATCATGATCCACTTCCGAAAGGACGAGGGCGCGGACGCCGGCGCGGGTGGAACGGTCCGCGCCATGACGGCCAGCATCGACTGGCATCGCGCGCACCGCGCCGCGTGCGCCTCCGCGAAGGATCGCTCCGATCCCGAGAGTCCGCCTTCGGCCCAGGCCGCGAGCGTCTCGGGATCGAGGCAGTCGGACGGCGCAGCGCCGCGCTCCGAGTCGAGCGTCTCGCGCAGCCAGCGATCCATCGCGTCGGGCGGCGTATCGGGCGGTGTCCCGCGTGAACGGTCGTTCATGAATCCCACTTCACACCCTGTCTCTAGATAGAACGCTCCGGCTCCGGATTCTTGCGCGGCGTATTGCCGAGCATCTGTCCGAGGTCGATCGGGCCCGGATCATCGAGCGTGCACTCGAAGCAGCGCGCGACCTCCGCGTCTCCGAAACCATGCTCCTGCCGCAGATAGCGATCGACCTCGTCGCGGATCGCGCGGCGCGTCCGCGCGAGCTGGCGCGACACGGTCGCCTCGTGCTCGCCGAGCAGGCGGCCGGCCTGCGCGAGCGTGAGATCCTCGCGATAGTAGAACCCGAGCCTCAGCCGATCGCGATCCGGAAGCCGTGCGACCGCGCGCTGGAGCGCGAGCTTCACGAGCGCGATGAACCGCACGCGATCGGGATCCGCGCCGCCCGGCGCGTTCTGAGGCGGCGAGAGATTCTCGTCCGCGTCATCGGTCTGCAGCGGTTCCAGCCGCCGTTCCGATCGAATGCGATCGACGTGCCGTTGCGCGAGCACCGCGCGCAGCCACGTCGCCAAGCTGCTGCGCCCGTGAAAATAGCGAAGGAGCGATCGGCGCTCGCCGTCGCGCTCGTCCAAGCCGAAGAGATCCGCGTAGATCGAATCGGCGAGATCGCGCGCGCCGCCGCCGGGCGCGAGCGCGTCAGCCGCGCGATACAGCACCGGCCGGAATTCGAGGACGAAATGGTCCCAGGCGGCGCCGTTCCCTTCCGCGCAGGCGCACGCCAACGCGAGATCGTCGAGGTGAAGGGCGGACAAATATCGCTCGAGCCGCGCCGCATCGCGCGCGCCCTCGGCAAGCGTCTTTGCCGCGCTGCGCTCGAGCGCCGCGCAGAATGCCGCCTCCGGCACGGCCCAGCGCCCCGCGTCCGCTCGACGATGCAGGCGCGTCAGGAGGTCCGGGCTGATCCGAACGGTCGTGGCCGGATTCTTGGACACGAATTGGGTTCTCTCGATTGTACCGCCTGCGGCCCGCGCCGCATCGGGTCAGCCGGCGTGCGCCGGAAGCTCGAGCGCGGCGCGATCCCACCCGCCGAGATCGGCGGCGGCCGCATATGTCGTCTGCATGAACTCGAGAAGCGTGGCGTCCGGATCGGGCGCGTTCCGCACGACGTCGTACGGCAGGATGAACTCGTGAAAATCCGGGCTGTAGAACGCCGCGCTGGGTCCCACCTTCGCGTTCGCGAATCCCGAAGGCTCGGGATACGCGTAGGCGTAATACGCCGGATACGCGATCGAACCGCTCCCAGGCCAGAATCCGCAACTGCTCACCTCGTGCGAATACGCCTCGCGCGTGACGCGATCGGGGAGGTTGGGTATGCCGCCCGGATGCTCCGGCGCGCGCCTGCCGGAGAACCTCGTCACGGCGAGATCGAGCGCGCCCCAGAAGAGATGAACCGGACTGCTCTTGCCGACGAATCTCGAACGGAATTCCTTGAAGACACGGTCGCTCTGCACGAGCGCCCGCCAGAAGCGATTCACGTAATCGCGATCGTAGGCGCGATGCACCTCGTCTTGCGCGAACGGAATCGCGTCGACGACTTCGTTCGGTTTGGCGTAGATACGGACGTCGATGCCGACCGCGTGGAGATTGTCCATCACGCGCCGGTAGAACGCCGCGACGGTCTGCGGCTCGAGCGGCACTCGCGCGACCTTGCCGTCGCTGACCTGTATGACGAGCGCGTGATCGATGAAGTCGAAATCAATCTGGAACGTGCGTGGTCCGTGCGGAATCGGCGACGTCGTGATCCCGCGCGACGTGAGGTAGAGCGTGCTGTGCCAGGCGTGATTGATCGGCGCGCTCTCGCGCAGCCGGATCTTGCCGACAATCTGCGTCCACATGTGCAGCGTGGCGCACGTATCGGACCACGCCTCGAGCGGCAGCGCCGGCCAGACTGACGTGTTCGCATCCGCCATACCGCCTCCTCACCAAATCCCGACGCGCCCCTTGACCGAGTCGACGAGCTTTCCCGGATCGTACCCAATCCCGAGGCGGAACACCGTCTCGACGTTTCTCACGTCGGCGATCTGCGCCGCCGGGTTGCCGGCAATCACGACGAGATCCGCCTGCTTGCCCGCGGCAATCGACCCGATCCGCGCGTCGCGTCCAAGATACTTCGCGCCGTTGAGCGTGCCGATCGAGATCGCCTCGAGCGGCGTGAAGCCCGCTTCGACGAGCAGCTCGACCTCGCGCTGATCGCCGTAGCCGGCGATGGCGCCGCCGTTGCCGGTGGGATCGAGCCCGGCGATGAGCGTGCCGCCCGCGCGGACGAACGCAACCTCGAAGTCCATCGATCGCCGGAGGCTCGCCGCGCCAGCCGCGTTGCCGCGTGCGCGGGCGATGCGGTAATCGGCCTGGGCCAGCGGCGACAGCGAGTCCCAGAAGCGCGGCACCTCTGGCAGGCGTCCGGCTACGCCGGCCTCGAACACCGGCAGCGTCGAGTCGATCGCCACCTTCTTGGTGACGAGATGCTTGATGAGCCCTTGCACCTCGGGCGAGTCGATCGGCGGATTGCCGTCGTTCGGACCGCGCGCCGGACACTCGTCCGGCTTCTTGCCGGGCACGAAGTCCGTGGCGGCGCTGATGCCGTGCTCGAGGCTGTCGATGCCCAGATCGGCGGCTTC
>DATBJJ010000030.1:0-35743 GCA_036556425.1 Vicinamibacterales bacterium | reverse complement strand
ACTCCCGGAGGGGGCTGGATTCTCACTTACTACACTCTCACAGTCGACGAAGTGGTGTGGGCGAAACCGGGCGTTGAGCCTCCTATGGTGATCCGCTACGTTCACTCCTAGCTGCGCTAGCTTGCGGGTGCGTTTTTGGTCAGTTCGATCGTCTCTGTGTGTTTCCTAAAGCCTTCCGAGGTGGAACAACAAATCCAACGCACACGGTACGGGACCCGTCGAACTGAAATGAGTTGGCACCCGCTCGACCTGTTACGAATTCTCTTTGCGTTCTCGTGTGCGTGATCGTCATTGTGGGGCTGACGACGAGAGCACGGCCGCAAACGCCTCGGCAATGGACGCTTGTATGGGCAGTCGTCGTGTTTTTAGCGTGGGCTCTCCTCGGATTCGGCTGGCTCCGAGCGTGACGGGATCGTGCGGGATGCTGACATCCGCCTGCGCGCGTCCGATCAGGGTGACCGAGGTGGAGGGAGGCACCTTCTACGATCGTCAGTGCGGTCTGGGCGTTTCATTTCGAATTCGGTCCTCCGATCGAATACGTACGCGCACGAGAGCGGCACCGTGAAGGGGCACTACCAGCAGTTTCGCGACAAGCTCGCAGAGCCCGCGGTGAACTGTGCGAAGTACGCCCGAAAATCGAATCGGTTCTGTCACCTGGACCAAGCAACAGTTCGATGACGATCTCCAAGATGACTTCAACGAACGGCGGGAGACGTTGGGACCACAGCAAGTGTTGAAGCATGCAATCGGGACGTGAGATACAACCTCACGTGCCCAGCGCCAGGCAGCTTCAGGGGCAATTGGCCCACCTGATCTGAAGGTGACATACTAGGTGAAGAAGATGTCGTCCATCTGGTCACACGCAACTATCGTTGTCGACATCGTGACGATGAGGGTGTTCGTGTGGGTGCTCGCGAAGCTGTTCGCGAGCGCGGCGGATCCGAACGGCGGCATCCTCGATTCCCATCTCTTTTTCTACGACCGCTATTCGGACCTCGCCGAATACCACCGCGTGAAGGGCCGGACTGCCAAGGCCGACAGGATCGCCGCGATTGCGGAGGCGTACTACCAGGCGGCGCCTGATGGCGATGACGAACCAGAAGCGGCTGCGATGGCGATGCCCGTGCCGCGCCCCCTGATGAAGACGAACGTGGTGAGCACGACTCGTATGCCGAAGCCGCGAGCGAAGGAGCGGTCCGGCTTGGCGCCATCGCCCGCGCACTGAACGCGTTGCGCCGAACGGATGGGTTATTAGCTCATTGGCGGTCATTTCCGTCCTTCCGTTATCATCCGGCGTCGTTTGCGATGACCGACGATTCGGAAGGGGACCCTCTCGAAAAACCTCCCGCCAAGAAGATCCTCGTGGTCGAAGATCACGCGGATCTCCGACGGATTTTCGCCACCGCGCTCTTCGTCGCCGGCTTCGACGTCCAGCAGGCGGCCGACGGATGGATGGCGCTCAACCTTCTCGAAACGGATCCGCCGGACCTCGTCGTGCTCGATCTCTTTCTCCCCAACGTGAGCGGGTTCGTCGTTCAACAGGAGCTCGCCGCGCGAGTCGATCTCCAGCACATTCCCGTCGTCGTCGTGACTGCCGCTGGACCGGAGCAAACGCTCGGCATGAAGGTCCCGTGCATCCTGCACAAGCCCGTGCTGCCGGATGAGTTGGTCGCGGCGGTGAGGCAATGTCTGGCGGCGGGCGCGCCGCCGGTCACCTAGCGCGCGGGCGCGCTATTTCCGGCGCTCTGGGAGCCGGCGCTCCGATGGACCGTCGTACACGTGATCTTTCGGATCGATTTGCCGCATCGGCTGCTGGGTCTGCCGTTCCTCGTCCGCGTGCGCGGCAATGCCTGGGACGCGCGAGATGATGAACAGCGCGTCCGCGATGGTCGGCGGGATGCCGAGATCGCCGCAGACCGCCGCGATCGCCCCGTCGATGTTGACGGGCAGCGTGCGACCCTCGTCGTCCGGGTGCTCGTGGAGCACGAGCTCCACCGCGCGAATCATCTGGACGTGATCCGATTCGACCTCGAGCTCCAGCGCCATCTGGAACAAGCGGCCCGCGCGAGGATCGCGCGTGTGGAAGCGATGGCCGAAACCGGGCGGCGTCTCCTTGGCGTCGACCGAGCGCTGCACGATCGTGGCGGCCGCGTCGCGGACCGAGCTGCCTTCGCGGACGAGCGCGAGCCCGGTGTCGAGGAACTGCATGCAGCTCTCGATGTCGCCGCCGTGATAGCGGCCGAACCCCAGGACGCCGGCGGCGACGCACGCGCGAAGCGGCGCGCCGGTCGTCGCGGTGTTCCGCGCCGCGAGCGTCGACGGGGGCGTCGCGCCGTGATCGATGAACGAGACGAGTATCGCCTCCATCAGGCGGCCCATGCCAGGCGACGGAATCTCTCCCACGAGCAAGAGGTAGATCGCCTCGCCGAACGTGAGCCGGCCCATGATCTCGTCGAGCGCGTATCCGCGCACGAGGATCTTGTTCGGCTCGATGCAGGTGAGCGCCGTGTGCCAGACGCTGTCGGCCGCTGCGGCGCGCCGTTCAGGGCGCCTGGCCGTCTTCGTCGCCTCGTCGATCTCGGTTGGTCGAGGTTTCATGACAGCACCTCAGGTTCCGTAGAGCCGGTCGCCGAAATCACCCAGCCCGGGCACGATGAATTTGTGATCGTTGAGACCGCTATCGATCACGGGCGTGTAGATGTGTACGTCGGGATGATGCCGCTCGACGAGTGCGATGCCCTCAGGCGCCGCGACGATGCAGATCATGCGCACGTTCTTGCCGCCGGTGCGGCGAATCAGATCCAACGCGGCGACGGCGCTGCCGCCGGTCGCGAGCATCGGATCGATCATGAGCACGAAGGCGTCTGACAGATCCGGCGGCAGCTTCGAGTAATACTGCGAGGCCACGGCCGTCATCTCGTCGCGCTGGAGACCGATATGGCCGACGCGCGCCGTCGGAATCAGCTCGAGGACCGCATCGAGCATTCCCAGTCCCGCGCGGAGCACGGGCACGACCACGACGCCGTCGCGCACGCGGCGGCCGTCTGCGGGGCCGAGCGGTGTCTGCACGCGCGCCGGCGTGCTCGGCACGTCGCGCGTCGCCTCCGAGGCGAGCAGCAAGCTGATTCGCATCGCCATGTGCCGGAACGTCTCGGGCGACGTCGACTCGTCTCGCAGCGTCGCGAGGGCATCGTGGACGAGCGGATGCTCGACGATGTGGACGGGCACCGAGTCACTATACAGGAACACGCGCCCTGAGCCTTGATAGAATTCCCCCCTCATGCTCCGCAGCTTGTGTGCGGTTCTGACGGCCGCGCTTTGGACGCTCGCGCCGCAGCCCGCGCGGCGCGACGTCTCATTGATTATCACGGGCGGCGCGGTCGTCACCGTCGACGCCGCCGATCGCCTCATCACCCCGGGCGCCGTCGCGATCGACGGCCGGGACATCGTGGGCGTCGATACGGCTGACGCGATCGCGCAGCGCTTCACCGCGCGCGAGACGATCGACGCGCGCGGCCAGGTCGTGCTGCCCGGCCTCATCAACACCCATACGCACGCGCCGATGGTGTTGTACCGCGGGCTGGCCGACGACCTCGCGCTCATGGAGTGGCTGCAGAAGTACATCTTTCCCGCGGAAGCAAAAACCGTCAGCCCCGAGTTCGTGCGCGCCGGCACGCGGCTCGCGGCGCTGGAGATGATCCAGTCGGGCACGACCGCCTACGCGGACATGTATTACTTCGAGGAGGAGATCGCGAAAGCAACGAAGGAGGCCGGCATTCGCGGCGTCCTCGGCCAGACGATCATTCAGTTCCCCGTGCCCGATGCGAAGACGCCCGAGGACGGCATCGCGCGCGCCACCTCCTTCATTCGCGAATGGAAGTCCGACGAGTTGATCGTACCGGCCATTGCGCCGCACTCGATGTACACGCTCGACGCGAAGACGCTCAAGACGATTCGCGCCGTCGCCGACAAAGAGCGCGCGCCGGTGATCGTTCATCTCGCTGAGACGTCGGACGAGGTCAAGGTCGCTCGAGAGAAGTACAAGACGACGCCGACGCAGTTTCTCGAGTCGATTGGATTCTGGGGAGAGCGAACGTTGGCCGCGCACGGCGTACACCTGACGCCGGCCGATATCGCGATCCTCGCGAAGCGCCGTGTGGGCGTGTCGCACAATCCCGAGAGCAACATGAAGCTCGCCAGCGGCACGGCTCCCGTGATTCGGCTTCAGCGAGCGGGTGTTCACGTCGGCTTGGGGACGGACGGCGCGGCGAGCAATAACGACCTCGACATGTTCGAGGCGATGCGGCAGGCGGCATTTCTGCACAAGCTGATCACGAACGACCCGCGGGCGCTGCCCGCGAAAACGGCCATCCGGATGGCGACGATCGAAGGCGCGCGCATTCTCGGCCTGGAGCGCGAGATCGGGTCCCTCGAGTCCGGCAAGCGCGCGGACCTGCTCGTCGTCGCGATGCGGACGGCGCGGCAGACGCCGATGTACGATCCGTTGTCCCATCTGGTCTACGTGACGCGCGGCGACGACGTGCAGACGATGGTCGTGAACGGAAAGATCGTCATGCGCGACCGCCGCGTGTTGACGTTGAACGAAAAAGCCGTGCTGGACGAGGCCGCCGTGTGGGCGGACAAGGTCCGGCAGGCGGTTCGATAAGGTTCGAGCGTGGAAACACTGATCACAGCCGAGCAGATTCAGGCGCGCATCCGCGAGCTGGGCGGGGAAATCGAGCGCGCCTATCCCGATGGCGAGCCGATTCACCTCGTCGGCGTCCTCAAGGGCGGATTCATGTTCATGGCCGATTTGGTGCGCGCCATGGGCGCACGGGTGACGCTCGACTTCATTGCCGTGTCGAGTTACGCGAAAAGCACCAAATCCTCCGGCGAGGTCCGCATGCTCAAGGATCTCGACACCAGCCTCGAAGGCCGCCACGTGATCATCGTCGAGGACATCGTCGACACCGGCTTGACGCTGACGTATCTGCAGGACATCCTTCGGGCGAGGGCCCCGAAGTCGCTGCGGACGGCGTGCCTCTTGAGCAAGCCGTCCCGGCGCAAGGTCGACGTCGCCGTCGATTACATCGGTTTCACGATCGAAGACCGCTTCGTCGTCGGCTACGGTCTGGATTACGGGGAGAAGTACCGGAACCTCAGCCACATCGCGGTGCTCGACGGCGAATGAAGCAGAATCGCGAAGCGAGCGCGCGAGCGAGCCACGCGAACGGAGCGCGCCGGCGAAGCGGCGCGCGAGAGCGCGTGTAGGGGAGTCCGAGGGGCGAAAGCCCGTCGGTGAAGAATGAAGCGATTCGAGATCATCACGGAAGCGGACGCGCGCGTGCTCGATCATGGATCGACCGTCGAGCTCGCACCGGGCGGCGTCGTCACGCCGCTCGCGAAAGACACGCTCGCGGCGCGCCGCGTGACGGTCGTCCCGGCAGGCGCGCTGGATCCGTCGCTGCCGGCGGATCTGGCGCCGGTGGCGGACATCCGCCGCGTCACGATCGGCAGCGATCATTCCGGCGTGGCGCTGAAGCGCGCGCTGGTGCAGCATTTGCGCGGCCGCGGCGCGAGCGTCCTCGACGTCGGTACGGACGGTCCCGATCCCGTCGACTATCCGGACATCGCGGCCGCCGTGGCGCTCTCGGTTGCGCGGAAGGAAGCGGACGCGGGCATCGTGATCGACGGCGCCGGCATCGGGTCGGCGATCGCGGCGAACAAGATTCGCGGCGTGCGCGCGGCGATGTGCCTCGACGAAACCACCGCGCGATACTCGCGCGAGCACAACGGCGCGAACGTGCTGAGCCTCGGCGCGACGCTCGTACCGAGCACCGAAGCGGCGATCAGGATCGTCGACGTGTGGCTCGGGACGCCGATGCGCGAGGCGCGCTACATCCGACGGTTGGCGAAGATCCGCAGGCTGGAAGAGCGATCGTGAATCCCCGGGAACTGCAGCGCCTCGTCGACATCATCACGGAAGAGATCCTTGCGGCGCAGGGAGCGTCTCGCGCGCAGACCCGCTGCGCCTGTCATTCGGTATTGTCGGATTGCTGCCCATCGCACTTGCGCGGCGTGCTCGACGCCGGCGCGACGCGGCTCGGCGTGCACGCCGCGGGCGGCGCGCCGGACGGCGTGTCCGGCATGATCGATCACACGCTGCTCAAGCCGGACGCGACGCGCGCCGATATCGAGAAGCTGTGCCGCGAAGCCGCCGAGTTCCGCTTCGCGACGGTCTGCGTGAATCCCTTCTGGGTCTCGCGATGCGCGGCGCTCCTCCGAGGGACGGGCGTTGGCGTATGCTCGGTCGTCGGGTTTCCGCTCGGCGCCACGACCGCGGACGCGAAGCAGTACGAAACGCGGCGCGCGATCTTCGACGGCGCGTCGGAGATCGACATGGTCATCAACGTCGGCGCGTTGAAGTCCGGCGATCTTCGCACGGTGGAGCGGGACATCGAAGCGGTCGTCGATCCGTGCCGCCAGTGCGGCGTGATCAGCAAGGTCATCATCGAGGCGGCGCTCTTGACCGACGAAGAGAAGATCACGGCCTCGACGTTGACGAAGGCCGCGGGCGCCGACTTCGTGAAGACGTCCACGGGCTTCGGTCCCGGCGGCGCGACCGCCGCCGACGTCGCGCTGATGCGGCGCGTCGTTGGCGCCGAGATGGGCGTGAAGGCCGCGGGCGGCGTCCGCGATCTCGAGGGACTGAAGGCGATGGTGGCGGCAGGCGCGACGCGCGTTGGCGCCAGCGCCGGCGTCAAGATCGTGCAGGAATCGAAAGGGCAGAAGCCGTCGGCGGGCGCGCCGAGCGGCTACTGACGCTCCGGACCCGGCGGCGGATGCGGCACCGTCGCCGCAATCGCGGGATACGGAACGGTCACGCCCGCGGCCGCGAGCGCCTTGCGAATGCGCTTCCGGAATTCCCGCCCGACATCCCACTGCTTGAGCGGCACCGTCTTGATCCGCAGCTTGATCTGCATCGCCCACTCGCCGAACGCGTCGAGGCCGAGGATCTCGACCGGCTCGAGAATGAAGGGGCCGAATCGCGAATCGTTCTTCAAGCCGTCGCCGACGTCGCGGAGGATCCCGATGATGCGATCCGGGTCCTCCTGATACGGAATCGCGAGCGTGATCACGTAGTACGAGAAGTCCTTGCTGCGGTTCGCGAGCGTGTTGATCCCGCCGTTGGGAAACACGTGGAGCGCCCCTTCCTCGTCGCGCAGCACGATCGTCCGCAGGTTGATCTGCTCGACGAGCCCGCCGACGCCGTTGATCGCGGCGACGTCGCCCACGCGCACCTGGTCCTCGAGAATCATGAAGAAGCCGCCGATCACATCTCTCACGAGCGTCTGCGCGCCGAAGCCGACCGCGAGTCCGGCGATGCCGGCGCCGGTCAGGACCGGCGTGATGTTCACGCCGAACTCGTAGAGGATCATGACCGTGGCGACGCTGCTGATCAGGACCGTGCTGACGTTCTGCACGAGCGATCCCAGGGTGCGCGCGCGCTTCGCGCGCTCCAGCGCGTCGATGGTCGTGCCTTGGCTGACCCTGTACTCGAACCGGCGGACGAGAAGGGCCGTGATTCGGTGCAGCGCGTACGCGAGCAGCGCAATCAACAGGACCTTCCGTCCGTTCCGGAGCACCCACGCCACGATCTCGCCCGACGTAATGCCGGTGCTAGGGTGGAGGCCGCTCAGCTCGAACGCGGGAAATATCACGAGCGAGGCAATCAGCAGGAAGGTGGCGATCGCCACCAGCCGCAGCGGTCCGCGGACGAGAGGGCTGGATGGCGTCAGGTGCTCGCCGACGGCGGCATTGAGCGCGCGGCGAACGAGGCGCCGCGCGAAGATGGCCGCGAACGCGGAGATCACCAGCGTCGCGATGAGGCCGATGACGACGGCGCGCCAGTCCACGGGACCCGAGAAGAGCCCGGTGTTCATCCGTGCAGGATAGCAGATGCGCCGCGCACGCTCAGTTGCGTTGCGACGTGAACGGCTGCTTCGTCATCGGATCGATCGGCACGGTCGGCTTGGCCTCCCACTCGTCCAGCGAGGGAACGACGAGCATCACGCCGTACATGCGGACCCAGTGGCCGGGAAAGGTGCAGACGTAGATGTATTCGCCCGGCGCGTTTGGCGCCGTGAAGCCGAGCCGCTCCGAGTCTCCTTCTTTCACGAGCTTCGTCGCGTGCAGCACGAGCGGCGAATCCGGCACGAACGCGCGGGCCTCGGGATCGGTCGGCATCGGCATCGCGCCGCCCTTCGTGCCGACTTCTTCGAGCGATCCCGGCGTGCTCACGACCAGGTTGTGCGGCATCGCGTCCGGATTGACGAGGACAATCTGCACGGCCTTGCCCGCTTCAACCGCGAACCAACGCACGTCGAAACTGAGCTTCTCGGGGAGCGTTTGAATGCGGATCACGCGAACGCCCAGCGCGCGCAGATCGCGCCGCACGGTGCGGCCGGACTCCGCAGGAAGCTTCGCGCTGAGGCGATCGCCGAACTGAATGAGGTCGAGCACGGCCGGTTCGGTGCGCGCTTCGGGCGTCAGCTCGCCGACCTTTGCGACGATCGCGCGCGCGAGCGGCTCGATGCCCGCTTGCGGCCAGACGTCCTCGGGAAGCGCCTGCAGCGATCGGATCGCGGCGGACCGGGACGCGGCATCGCTGCCTTTGATCACTTCCTGCGCCAGCAGATCGAACGTGCCGGCATCGCGTCGCGTCCACCCGAGCGCTCCGAACGCGGCCGCGCGGACGTCAGCCTCTTTCGCGCCGGCCGCGAGCGCGGCAACGGGCGTGAAGAGCTGCGCGCGTAGGTCGCCCGCGCCGCCTGACTCGGGGAGATACGGCACGGCTCGCAGCAGCTCGACGATCTGCGCGCCGTGCGCCGTCGCGGTCTGCCACGCCTGATCCGGTTTGGCGTCGGCGACGAGCAGCGCGCCGTAGGCGCCGCGGAGAACCAGCGCCTCCGGCGTTCCGTCGAGCGCTTTCAGGAACGCGTCGCGATCCGCGCGCAGCGCGGTCGCGGGCTGCGCGAAGAGCAGCCCGAGCAGTTTCTCTCCCGTCAGCGCGTCGTCCGCCGGGACTTTCGCAAGGGCCTCGAGGAGCACGCGGCCGCGGCTGGCTTTGTCGATCTTCGTGAGCGCGTCGAGCGCTTCGTCGCGATATTGAGGCGCGATGCCCTTGCGGATCAGGATGGCGAAGTACACGGGTCTGTACTTCTTGTCGTCCGCCGAGCGTTCGACGAGCGTCAGCTCCTCGTTGGTCAGCCGGCCGAGCTGGTATTCGACGGCGCGAAGAGGCTGGTCGAGCAGGACGCGGGGAGCCTCCTGCGCGATCGCGGTGCCGGCGAACAAACCGCTGACGACGAATGCGGCCGTGATCCAACGCCGAGGGGGCATCACCTGGATTCTATCGAATGAACGCCTTCAGCGTGTTCATCGCTTGATCGAGCGTGTACTTGAGAAAGCGATCCTGCGGTTTCTCGAGCGATGCGAGCGCGACCTCGGCCGCTTCCTGCGTTTGGAAGAAGCTGGCGGCGCGAACCGCTTCGAGCCGCACGCCGGGATGCTCGTCGGTCGCCTGCACCTTGAGGAGCGCCAACGGATTGGCGACGCGATCGCGCCAATAGCAGAGCACGCGCGTCGCGGCGGCGCGCGCCCACGGATCGCTCGAGCGGAGCATGCGCGTCAGCAGCTTTTCGTTGACGCGATTGTGCGACTGATGGAGCCACAAGGCTTCCATCATGTGATGCTCGTAGCGCGGATCCTTCGCGTCGAGGCGATCGGTCCACGCCTGCGCCGCGGCGAGCACCTCTTTCGTGTCGCGCGCGCCGAGCTCGATCCGCGCGCGATAGCGGACGCGATCTTCCGGTTCCTTGAGCAGATCGAGGAGCTGCGCGATTGGCGCGCCGGCGATGACGGCCGGTTTGAGGAGCGGACGGCCTTCCGCGGTGACGCGGTACACGCGGCCGTGCAGATGATCGCGAGACTTGTCGCGCAGGTTGTGCTGCATGTGACCGATGATCGGATTGTGCCAGTCGGTGAAGTACAGCGCGCCATCGGGACCGACTTCCGCATCCACCGGACGGAAGTTCTCGTCGGCCGATTGGAGAATCGGGTCGGCCTCGGCGATCTTGAGTCCCGCGCCGTCCTCGCTCAGCTTGTAGTTCAAAAGACCTCTGAAGCCGATCGTGTTCAGTACGATCAGATTGCCTTGCAGCGCCTCCGGGAAGTGACGGCTGGAGAGGATCTCGGCGCCGCCTACTGGACGCGTGCGAACGTCACCCGGCTTCGGCGCCTGCTTCGTTTCCATCGCGGGGTAGTACTTCTTCGTCGAGAACGACGGCCCGTAGTACGGCTGACCGCCGGTCGCGTCGAACACGATGTCGCGGCCCCAATGGTCGAAGACGTGGCCGTGCGGATTGGGGAAGTTGAACGGGACGTACGTCTCGAACTTCCACGACCGCGGCTCGAATCGATACACGCCTCCATCCGCCTGCCTCGTCGTCGGCCCCCACGGCGTTTCCACTTGCGTCCGGTGGAAGATGCCCTCCTGCATGTAGAGCGCGCCGCCGGGATCGAACGTGAAGCTGTTGATCGCGTGATGCGTGTCGGCCGAATCGAATCCGTGAAGGATGTACTCCTTCGTGTCGTACTTGTCGTCGCCGTTCGTGTCCTTCAAGAACACCAGGTTCGGCTGCTGCGCCAGGAGCACGCCGCCGTTGTAGAACTCGAAGCCGGTCGGATTCTGCAGATCGCCCGCGAACGTCGTGCACTTGTCGGCTTTGCCGTCCCCGTTCGTGTCCTCGAGGATCAGCAGCTTGTCGTCCATCGGCGTCCTCGGCTGCCAGTGCGGATAGTTCTTCCACGCCGCGACCCATAGACGGCCCTTTGCGTCGAACGCCATCTGCACGGGCTTGACGAGCTCCGGGAACTGCTCCTCCGACGCAAAGAGCTCGACCTTCAGCCCTTTGTGGACCGTCATCGCTTTGACCGAGTCCGCGCCGGACAAGAACGGCGAGGCGCCCGGCAGGTTGGTTTTCGCGTCGATCGGCGCCGGCGCGTTGCTGTCGTCGAGCTTGAGATCCTCGCCGCGTGCGATCGCCCAGATGCGGCGATCGCGATTCGCGGTCATCACGTCGAGCATCGGCAGCTCGCGCTGCAGGACCTCGTAGTTGGTCGGCAGAATGTCTTCCTTCGCCGCGCCCGCCGCCTGCTTCTCGTTGACGTTGCGCGGAGTGTTCCGCACGAAGGTCAGGAACGCGCGGTCGCCGTACGTCGAGTAGCCGTCCACGACGCGATAGCGCTGATACCAATGGAAGTCTTTGTCGACGACGGCCTGCCGCAGGCGCGAGAGCAGCGCGTCGGCGTACTTCGGCGAGTCGCCGAACAGCGCGCGATCGATCGCCATCGCGATCTGCCGGTTGCCTTCGGTGTTCAGGTGCACGCCCTGCATCGTGAGCGGCGCCTTGTTGTCGGCGTAGAGTTTCAGACTCGGCGTGAAGAGGTCGACGAAGAACACGCCGGCCTTTCCTTTTGCGACTTCGGCGATCGCCTTCGTATACATCTCGAGACGCTGATTGTTCGCCTTGCCGTCGGGCAGATCCGGGCTGCCGAGATCCTCGTGCGCGATCGGCGAGAACAGCACGACGCGCGGCGCCGACTTGCCGTTGTATTTCTGCGCGAGCGTGTGCGTGAGCCAGTCGGTCAGCTTTTTCTTGAAGGCGTCGAGTCCCGGCTGACCGGCGTACGATTCGTTGTAGCCGAAGAATGCGAAGATGACGTCCGCCCGCGTGTTCGTGCCGGCCAGACGATTGTCCTCGTATCCGCCGATCGGCTCCGCGAGGCCGCTCAGCCACTCGTCCGGCGTGCCGAAGTTCTTCGATCGCAGCCGCGTATCGACTTCGTCGCCGCTGAACGCGAGGTTGCGGAAGACCAGCTCATGTTTGGGGAACCGTGCCTGAATCAGCGCCTCGAGCCAGCCGTCGCGCTGCATCCGCTCGCCGAGCGTGTTGCCGATGATGCAGATGTGCTCCTTCGGCTGAAGCGCAAACGGCTGCTGAAACGCGATCGGCGATGCGGTGACGATCGCGAGCGTGAGTACGAGTCCGGTCCAAACCCTACGCGTTCTGGTCATGTCACACACTCTACTGCAGTTTTCCGGCGGGCTGCTTCGGTATTGGCGAATCCCAGCCGGCGAGATCGGACGGCTTGATGCCGCGCACGTATCCATCGAACGCATACGTGGACGGATGAAATGGACCGACGAACGCGATGTTATTCGCGGGCTGAATGCTCGCCTCGAGCCCCGCGGCCCAGAGGATCCCGTTGACGGCCATACGCCGGAATCCCTCGTTCAGGAGATCCTCGGACGCGCCGTGCGTCGTCGTGAACACGCGTCCAGACTTCCCGGACTCGCTGCGATACAAGCGATACCACGCGACCGGCAGCTCCTTCTTGTCTTCGGCCGGCGGAGAATCCGGGGTCATGCCGTTGAGAATGCGTCCGAGCGCGAGCGTCGTGCTGCCTTCGATTGGATCGGCCGTGTAGCCGCCCGACTGCACCCACACGTCCTTGACGCCGCGGAGAATGGGATGGTCGGCCTGATCGGCCTGCAGCAAGAGCTTCGAGCTCTGTTGGTGATTCCGTCCGTAGTGCGAGACCCACGTCTCGCCGAGAATCTGCCGTCCGAATCCGCCGACGTATCCTTCCTTGTTGTTCCACGTGTACTTCAGGAACTTCGCGTCGGGCCTCCTGATCTGGAACGCGTGCGTCGCCGTGCGAAAACCCACGACGGGACCGCCGCGATCGAGGTAATCGACGATGTGCTGCATCTCCGCGTCGGGAAAATCCCGGAAGCGGAGGAACACCACCATCAGGTCGGCTGATTTCAATGCATCGAGGCCGGAGATGTTCGAGCTATCCGGATTGATGAACCCAGTGGCGGGATCGGTCGTGAAGACGACGGTGCACTTGAACCCGTAGTGCCTCGCCATGATTCGCGCGAGCGCGGGCAGCGATTCCTCGCTGCGATACTCCTGATCGCCGGCGACCCAGACGATATGCCTGCCTGCGCCTGGACCTTTGTCGCCTTGGTAGACGAGCAAGTTGGGGTTCTGTGCCACGACCGCCGCCGGATAGGTGAGGCATCCGCAAACCGCCATCAGCATCGCCGCGTATTTCATCGTCTCGGTCCAGTCCTTCGCAAGATCGCCGCGCGCGATCATCCACCCGTAATCTTAGCGGGTGCGAGAACGGTCACGCCGCGGCGCTTCACGGACACGTTCATCTTTCTCGATGGCTTCGCATCGGACGCACCCGCGTAGACGACGGCGTACTGATTGAGGAGATCGTCGGCGACAGCCTCCAATGCTCTGGTCAGTCCGCTCGCGACGGCGAGCTCGTGCCGCCGGCCGCCTGACTGCTTCGGTCCATCGCCAAGTACCGCGTTGCGATTTGTCTGGTCGACCGTCCAGTCGTCGCCTTGCGCGTTTCCGCTCTCGACAGCCGCGCGGTTCAGTTTGCGTATGGTTGGCGCGCCAACGGACACGACGTGCAGCGGCGCACGACTGCGCTCGAGGGACGCGAGAATCACATTCGCGGGCCGGTGACTGCGGAACTCTTCGCCTTCGAATGTGACGGCGACGATCGCGGGATGCTCGGCCTCGCGCCGCGCGAGCTCGTCAGCGGCATCCGCGACGGCGCTGAGGACCAGCCCACCGGCGGGTCCCGCACGCCAGACCAGCCGCTGAATGCCGGCCATCATCGTGGGGACGCTCGACGTGTAGTCGAAGACCTTCACGACCGTCGGCACGACCGAGACGAGCGACACTTCCGCCCGCCCCTGGATACGTACGACGAACGCAGCGAGCGCCGAACGAATCTCGTTGATGTCCGATCCCCTGTCGTCGAGCAGCACGGCCACCGACAAAGGCTCGGCGATCGGTTCGATCTTCAAAACCTCGCGCGTCTTCCCATCCTCCTTCAGCTCGAAATCAGCCGGCGTCAGGTCAGGGACCGTCTCTCCTTTGTTGGTTATGACGGTGACGCGGACCGTGCGGCTGATCTGCTGTGGCGACGAGACTCGACCAGTCAAGGCGGTGACAGACAGACCGTGCGAACCGACCAGCGCGCACGCGCAAAACAGGAAGAGCAGTGTGAAGGTCGACTCGGCTGACGCACGGGCGCCAGCCGAGTCGATGAGTGGTGTCGTCACATCAGAAGCTGTATCGGAACGACGCCTGCATGATACGGGGGTCGCGCGCGCTCGTCGCTTTACCGAATTGCGTGTCGACCTGCTCACCAGCCGGGTTGAACTGGGCGCTGGTATCGATGCCGCTCCAGTTGACGGTGTTGAACAGGTTGTAGATCTCCCAGCGGAACTGCATCCGCCGTCCTCCGCCCATCTGGAAGTTCTTGAACAGCGCGAGGTCGGTGTTCTTGATCCAGGGTAGACGGATGAACCGCTGCGGCGCGTTGCCGAGATCCAGCCGACCCGACGGACGCGCGAACGCGGCCCAGTTCAAGTAGCTGCCGTTGCCGTCGGGATTCGGATCCATGTTTCCGCCGCTTCGCGGATCGGCGCCCGTCAGGACGATTCGACCGCCGGCGCCGCCGCCGTAGAAGTCGAAGTTGTCCGTTGTCGAGAACGTAACACCCGACCAGTCGCCGGAAACGAACGCGGTATTGCCGGAGAGCTGCCATCCATCGAGGGCTCCGCGGGTGAACCGGTTGTCCCAGAGTGCGCTTCCTTTCGGCACGTCCCACGTGTAGGCGATGTTCAGGTTGTGGAGCTGCGTGTTGCCGGTCGGCGCGCGGTTGAACCAATCCTCGGTCTGGTATGGACTCGTCACGCGGGTGTCCCATCCTTTGGCGAGCGTGTACGCCACGGCGAACTGGAGACCGCGAATGTAGCGTCGGTTGAGTTGCACCTGCATCGAGTTGTAGTCGGTCTCACCGGTGTTCTGGCGAATCCCGATGGCGCCATATCCGCGATAGGGACGCAGGAAGTTGGCCGGCAGTACGCCTCCGGTCCGCGGATCGATGTTCTGCGGGTTCACATCGATGAAGTTGGTGCCATACGGCAGATCGTTGATCTGGTAGGTCACCTCGATGTTCCGCGTCTTGCTGCCCGCGTAGGTCACGTCGAGCACAGTGCCCCAGCCCAACTCGCGCTGGACGCCGATCGAGTAGTTCAGCGACTTTGGCGTCGGCGCAACGTGCTGAAACCCGGTGGCCGCGCTCGGCGTCGCATCGAAGGCCGCCCTCGCCTCGGGTGTCAAGAGCTGCTCGATGGTGGAGTACCGCAATATCGGGTTGTTCTGCGCGGGTGGCTGCCGCGCCAGGATGTCGAGCCCGTTCGCGTTGACGAACGCATTGTGATACCGCCCGAGGCTTCCATGCAGCGACGTCTTGCCGTTGCCCATGATGTCCCACGCGAACCCGACACGACCCTCGGGCTGGATGCCTTGACTCACACGGAAGCCGACACCGTACGTAGGCCACTCGTCGTTGGTGACCATACCGTTGTAGAGGTTCCCCGTGTTTGGCACGAACGAGCCGACGTACACGTTCGGCTTGAGCTCGCCGGTCAAGGGATTCTGCGCCAGGTTCACGTTGTTCACCCTGACCGGACGGTACAGCAGCGGAGATCCCCCGGGGACGTAGCGGTCGGGATCGAAGGACGCGGAGCGAGTATCCGCTTTGGTGGACGCCCACGGACGGAACCAAAGGAATCTCATGCCGTAATCGACGGTCAGATTCCGCGTCATCTTCCACGTATCCTGCCCGTAGAACTCGACGGTCGGCCGTGAGCCCTTGACATCGGCAAAGCCGTCGGTCTCGGTGTACGTCGTGAAGTGTCCCAGAAGCGCGTTCGCGTAACCGTAGTTGGTGTCCAGGGTGTTCGCGGTGTCCACACTGAAGTTGAAATCACCCGCCCACGCACCGCCTCCGACACCGCCCTTGCCCTCTGAGTTGAGGGACTTTTCGTAATAGAGGCCGCCTTTGAGCGAATGCGCGCCGCGAATGTACGTCACGTTGGACCGTACCGACGACAGCCACGCCTCGCCCCTGTCGCTCAGTCTGCTGTCGTAACTGAAGTTGGGTGACCCACCTGCGACACCAAACGTGACCTTTGGCAGCACGTCGCGTGGGTTCAGCTCGGGATGGAATTGCGCGACCCTGAAGTTGGCGGCCGTGCGACTCGCCTTGGTCCACTCCGTGTCGTTCAGTGGGTAGAAAACTTCTGTCTGTCGCCGGCTTCCGAAGTCCGTATCCCACACGAGGTTCGATCGGAAGACCTTCGTGTAGTTGCCGCTGAAGCCCCGGTCCGTGTTCTTGTAGTGCGCGAAGAACCACTGCCAGTTCGAGGGCCCGGCCGTGATGCGTGCCCCGCGCTGATCCTGCCACCAGTCCTTGAACGTGATGGAAAGGCTGTCGTTCGCCGTCGGGCGCCAGTCGACACGCGCGATGTTGTTCAACTTCGGAATCTCGATGACTTCTTCGGTATCGTAGTTGTAGTTCCCCTGCGTCGTCCGCGGGTCGTACTCCGGCAGCGGCATGATCTTCAGCATCGCCTGCATGGCGTTGGGGTTGATCATCGACGCCGGGATGATGTTGCCGTCGAAGCAGCCGGGCCCGCCCGTCACCGCGTTGCACGCCAGACCAACCTTGCGCGGATCGCGAATGTTGATGAGGCGACCCTGCGCGTCGAAGGTCTGCGAGAAGTCGCCATTCCGTTCGAGCGCAGACGGCATCCGCCACGTTTGCACGCTCTGGGGCCGCTTCACCTGCGGTGCTTCCATCGAGTAGAAGAAGAACAGCTTCCTGTTCTGCCTGCCGAGCAACGGTCCGCCGATGTTGGCGCCGTACGTCTGGAATCGGTACTTGGGCGGGAAGGGGTCGATGCCCGCGAGTCGCTGCGAGCGCGCTCTGAAGAACTCGACGCTGTTGAACTTCTCGTGCCGGAAGTACCAGTAGCCGCTGCCGCGATACTCCGACGTGCCGCCGCGGGTGACGATCTGCAGCTGCGAGCCGCCGGACTGGCCGTACTCGGCGCGATACGAGTTATTGAGCAGGCGGACCTCGGCGATCGCGTCGAGGTTCACCATCTGCGCCTGCATGCCGCTGTTGCCCACTTCGTTGGCGACGACGCCGTCGATGATCACCTTGTTCCAGTCGGCGGGCAGGCCGCCGACGTTCGGGACGTCCACGCCGAATGTGCCGCCCATCGAGTCGACGGGCGTCGTGTAGCGCACGCCCGGCAGTATCCGCATCAGCGAGGTCACATCGCGGCCGAGCACCTGCACCTGTTCGATCTGCGTGCGTGTGATGACGCCGCCGTGCTGCGTCTCTTCGGTGTTGACGTACGAGCCCGTCGCCTGCACCGTCACCGTGTCCTGAAGGCCGCCGACCGACATCTGGATCGTGCCGACGGAGACGCGGTCGCTCGAGCTGAGCACGACGCCTTTCCGCTCGAACTTGTTGAAGCCCTGCAACTCCACACGTAAGGTGTACGTACCGGGAGCCAGACTTGTGACCTGGAACGTGCCGCGCTCGGCATCGCTCGTCGTGACGCGCATTTCGTTCGTGCCTTCATGAACGATCGTCACTGTCGCGCCGGGAACGATCTGGCCTTGTGGATCGACCACGGTCCCCAGGATCGCGCCCGTGGTGGTTTGAGCAGACACGGATCCGGATAGGGTGGCCCAGAGGGCCACGGCGAGGACCACAAGCATCGAACGCCGATTCGATCGGAGCCTGAACATTGAACGGCCTCCTCCGCACGGAAACAACCCGCCTACTGACATGCCATTTGTTGGCGGAACCTACAGGAAGCGTTGGGGGCTGTCAAGCGCGCCGCACTATTTCGCCGAGCGAAACGCGCGCGCCGCCACGACAGGCGCCGTGCGCGGACCGTGAGGGGGCGATCGACGCCGCGTTTCGTGATTCCTTCGAACTGTCTCGGTAAAGCTATCGGCGTCTGCGGCGAAACCAATCGCGATGCCGCGTCGAAACGGCCTTGTTCCGCAATGAGAAACGCAGCGCGGCTGCCGCGCACCCGATCCGCGCGTTCCGCGCGTTCCGATCCGCGTGATCCGCGTGTTCCGATCCGCGTGATCCGCCCGATCCGCGTGATCCGCGTCTAACGGCCGTGGCCGTCAGTGCCAAGCGCCGAGCGACGCGTGATCTCGTCGCGAATCTGCCACAGCGCCGGAAAGAAACGCACGTCGATGCGCTTGCCGAGGACTTCGACCGGCGTGCCCTTCGTGCCGATCACGTGGCCGCCGATGATCCGCTCGACGGTCTTCAGGTGTTGGAACCGCCACAGAATCGCGCGCTCGTCCCACGTCGTCATCTGCTCGGCGAGTTGATACACGTCCTCGAGCGCGTAGCCGTGCTCGTAGACGTCGATCAGCGCGAGCTTCCGCCGCGACAGCAATCGATCGAACGCCTCGCCGAGGAGCGGCGTGACGTCGTGCACGCGCCGGAATCCAGGAGAGTCGAATCCCGCGCCGTGGCCGAGCGCCGTCCGCACGATCGCGTAGTCGGCCGGCGACATGTGCTCGAGCATGTGCAGTTGATTCGTCAACAGGAGCATCGCGTCCGACGCTCGGCGCACGAGGCGTGTCGCGGCGCCCGCGCGGTCGTCGTCCACGAGCGCGGTGGCGGCTTCGATCTCGAGACACGCGAGCTTCAACCACAATTCGGACGACTGGTGAACGGCCTGGAAGAGATGCTCGTCGCGGTGGACCACGTCCTCCGGAGCCTTTTGCAGCGCGAGCAGTTCATCGGTGCGCAGGTAGCGCTCGTAATCCGTCGCGGCGGTTCCCGGCAGGACTGGTTCGCGGAGATCGCTCATGGTAGGTAGCGTCCGGCTTGACCCGGCCACATTATGTCGTCTGCGCGAGCGCTTCCGTGCGCGCGGGCACGGTGGCCTGCAGCGGCACGCGAAGGCTCGCGCGGCAGCCGGGACGATCGTCGCGGTTCTCGAGCGTCAGGCTTCCGCCGTGAGCTTCGGCGATTTGGCGGCTGAGGACCAGGCCGATGCCCGATCCGCCCGGCTTCGTCGTGAAGAACGGCACGAACAAGTTGCCGGTATTCGAGAGGCCGGGCCCATCGTCTTCGACCCACAGCTCCATCGTCGGCGGCGACGATCCCGGGAGGCGCTGCCATCCGACGCGCACGCCGCCGCCGGTTTCCCGCACGGCGTCCACGGCGTTTCTGATCAAGTTGATCAACAACTGTTCGAGCTGATCGCCGTCACCCTGGATCGTGAGGCGCGGCCCGGGCGACACCTGAATGTGATGCGCTTCCTCGAGCGTGACGACGCGATCGACGAATGCGCCGACGTCGAGGGGCGCGAGCTTCGGCGGCGGAAGCTTCGCGAGCCGCGCGTACGCGCTCATGAACCGGCTCAGCGACTCCGATCGCGACGCAATGACCGCGAGGCCGCGTTGAACGTCGTCGCGCCAGTCGCGCGGCGGCGGATCCCGCTCGACGATCGTCGAGAGGCTGCCCGCGATCGACTTGATCGGCGCGAGCGAATTGTTCATCTCGTGGCCGATGACGCGAATGAGGCGCTGCCAGGCCTGACGTTCTTCCTCGCGCAGCGGCTGACTCAAATCCGACAACACCAGCAGCTCGTGCGGCCGCCCGCCCTGCCGGAATAGACTGCGCCGAATCTCCCAGCGTCCGACGCCGCCAGGAAAGGCGGTCGTGATCACGCGCGGCGCTTCCCCGGTGAGGCATTCGGCGAGATCGAGCCCGGTCGCATGACGCCCGAGCAGCCGCTCCGCGGGCTGCGAGAGCAGACGCGCGCCCGCGCGGTTGACGAATTTCAGCTCGTGGTCCTCGTCGAACGTGAAGACCGCGACGTCGATCTCCGCCATGACCTTGCGCAGCAGCGTCGTGGCCTCGAGGGCGTCGAGGCGTTGATGGCGGAGCGTCTCCACGAGCGCGTTGACCTCGATCATCACCTCGCCGAGAGGATCGCCGCCGCGGGCGCCTCGCGCGCGAATGGAGAAGTCGCCTTCACCCAGCGCGGCGAGGAGGTTCGAGAGGGTCTGGAGCGGAAGCACGACGCGCTCTCGAAGCGCGAACGCGAATCCAAGGCAGAACGTGATGATGAGGACGGTGAGCGTCCACTGAACCTTCGGCGTGAAGTCACCGGTCCAGAGGAAGATGAGGGAGATGAGCGCGCCCGGCAGAGCCGACGCGAACGCCATCAACAGAATGCGTCGGTCGTGGCTCAGGCGAGGCTCACGCGGGGCAATTCGGTTCAAGGGTTCAAGTGTAACCCCTCACAACCCATAGCGCTGGAGGCGGCGATAGAGCGCGCTTCGGCTCAGGCCCAGGGCCTTCGCCGCCTGGCTCACGTTGCCGTCGTAGCGCGTCATGGCCTTCTTGATGAGGAAGCATTCCACTTCCTCGAGGCTCATGTCCTCGAGCCGGCCGCCGCCCTCGCGATTCGTGCGGAGCCCGAGGTCTCCAGGCTTGACGAGCGGGCCCTGCGCCATGAGCACCGCGCGCTCGATGGCGTGATCGAGCTCGCGGACGTTGCCCGGCCATCCGTGCTCGAGCAGGATCTGCATCGCGCCGCTCTCGAATCCCGTCAGCCGCTTGCGATAGCGCTGCGCGTGCTGACGGAGGAAATGCTGCGCCAGCAGCGGCGTGTCTTCGCGGCGATCGCGCAGCGGCGGGAGCCGAATCTCGATCGTGTTCAGACGGAAGAGCAGGTCCTGACGGAAGCGCCCGCCGGCCACTTCCTCGGGAACGTTGGCGTTGGTCGCCGAAATGATTCGCACGTCGACGCGGCGCGTGCGCGACGAGCCGAGCCGCTCGAACTCGCCGGTTTCGATCACGCGCAGCAGCTTCGCCTGCTGGCTGAGCGGGACGTTCGCGATCTCGTCGAGGAAGAGCGTGCCCTGATCCGCGAGCTCGAAGCGGCCGACGCGATCCGCTTTCGCGTCCGTGAAGGCGCCGCGCACGTGGCCGAAGAGCTCGCTCTCGAAGACGCCCTCCGAGACGCCGCCGGAATTCACGATCACCATCGGGCGCGTCGCGCGGCTCGACACCGCGTGCAGCGCACGGGCGACGACGCCTTTGCCGGTACCGTTCTCGCCGAGCACGAGCACGTTCGCGTCCGAGGGACCGACGCGCGAGATCACCTGCAGCACGTTCTGCATGGCCGCGGACTCGGCGACGATCTTCGGAACGCCCTCTCCGCGCAGCAGCGAGTTCTCGGCCTCGAGGCGCTGACCCTTCCGGAGCGCCTGGCTCAACTCGATCTGCGTGCGGATGATCGCGAGCAGCCGCGCGTTGTCCCACGGCTTCTGAATGAAGTCGCGCGCGCCGCGGCGCATCGCCTCGACGGCAATCTCCACGCTGCCCCACGCGGTCATCACGACGATCGGCAGGGTCGGATCGATCGCCTGCGTGCGCGAGAGGAGATTCAAGCCTTCTTCACCCGACGTCGTGTCACGGGTGTAGTTCAAATCGATCAACGCAACATCGAACTCGCGGGCCTCGACGGCCGCGAGGACGCCGGCGGGCGAGGAGGCCGTCTCGAGGTTGAAGCCCTCGGCTTTCAACAGGAGCCTGAGCGCCTCGAGGACGTCCGCTTGATCGTCCGCGATGAGGACGCGCGGTTCGATCGGTCTGACGGCGTGCCGCACCTGGTCGGCGCCTTCGGTGCGCGAGTTCTTCAAGTGATCGGTGATCAGCATGTGTCGTAGTCCGTTCATTCAGCTCGCAGCGCGATCAGCGGATCGATCCGCGTCGCGCGGACCGCCGGGATCGAGCTTGCGAGGAGCGCGATCGCGCTGAGGAGCGCGGCCGTGGCGGCGAGCGTGAGCGGATCGCGAACGTTGACGTTCGGCGCAAGCGCCGGAGGCACGAGCGACATGAGTCCCAACGCCGCGACGGTGCCGACGATGACGCCGATCGCCACGAGGACGAGACCGTGGCCGAGAATCAGACGCAGCACGCTGCCGCGCCCGGCGCCGAGCGCCATGCGCACGCCGATCTCGCGCGTGCGCTGCGTCACCGAATAGGCCGCGACGCCGTACAGCCCGATGGAGGCGAGCAGCAGCGCGAGCCCGCCGAAGGCCGCCATCACGATGACGTTCGTGCGGAGCGGCGCGAGCGAATCGGACACTTGCTCTTCGAGCGTGCGGACGTTGAAGATCGACAGCGTCGGATCGATCTGTTGAACGACCTGGCGCACCGGGGCCGACAGCGCTGCGGCGTCGCTCGATGCGCGCACGTGGAGCGTCGCCTGCGGCGTGTAGTTCTGCAGCAGCGGCTCGTAGATGAACGGCGTCGGCTCTTCGGCGACCGCGTTGTATTTCGAGTCTCGCGCGACGCCGACGATCGTCGTGAACTCGTCGTCGCCGAAGAACTTGAATCGCTTGCCGATCGGATCCTCTCCGGGCCAGAACCGGTCCGCCATCGTTTCGTTGATGATGACGACGAGCGGCGCCTTCTCGGCGTCGGCACGCGTGAAATCGCGTCCTTTGACGAGCGGAATGCCGATCGTCTGCAGATAGCCCAGACCGACCGGATTCACCTGCACCAGAATCCTGCCGCGCGTCGTCGTGTCGTGTCCCTCGGGAAACACGCTGCGAAGAAGGCCGCCCCCGAAAGGCGCGCTCTGGGCGATCGCGGCGTGCTGCACGCCCGGAAGCGCGCGCACGCGCGCGACGAGCTCTTCGTGGAAGACCTCCCCGCGCTCCTTCGTGTAGCCCTCGCGACCGAGATTGAAGTTCATCACCAGGACGCCCTTCGTCTCGAATCCCGTGTTCGTCCTCTCGGAACGCGTGAGGCTTTGGAGGAAGACGGTCGCGGCGACGAGCGACACGAGCGAGAGGGCGATCTGCGCGATGACCAGCACTTGCCGCAGCGCGAAGAATCCTTTCACGCCGCGGCCCATGGCCGTCGGAACGATTTCGTTCTTGAGAACCGGGACGACATCTGGACGCGAAGCCTGGATGGCGGGCGCGAGTCCGAAGAGCACGCCGGTCGCGATCGCGAGGAGCGTCGTGAAGAGCAGCACGCGCCGATCGATCGCGAGATCCTCGCCGACGGGAAGCGGAAGCTGCAGGTCCGTGGCCACGAGCGCGTCGCACAGCCAATACGCGATCAGCAGACCCAACGCGCCGCCGACGAGCGAGAGCAGGATGCTTTCGGTCAGCAGCTGACGAATCAATCGAAGCCGTCCGGCGCCGAGCGCCAGGCGGACCGCGATCTCCTTGCGCCGCTTCGACGCGCGCGCGAGCAGGAGATTGGCGATGTTGGCGCACGCGATCAGGAGCACGATACCCACGATCGTCATCAGGATCGCCGAGAGCCGCACGATCGGCACGCCGTTCTGGCCCTGCGGATTGAGGCGCGCGTCCAACAGACTCATCGAGCCGGCGCTGCGCCCCTTGTTGTCGACGGGGAACGCTTGTTCGAGCGCCGCGAAGATCGTTCGCATGTTCGCGGACGCCTGCTCGACGGTCACGTCCGGCTTCAGACGTCCGAACGCGAAGAGGAAAAGCCCGCGGCGCGTCTCGTACCAATCGAATCCCGGCTGCACGACGTCGTGCATCGCCAGCGGCACCCACATCGACGGGTTGCCGCCGAGCACGGTGCCCGTGAATCCCTGCGCGGCGACGCCAATCACGGTGAACGGCGTACGATTCAACGTCACCGTCTTGCCGACGATGTCGGGGTCGCGGCCGAGGCTGCGCTCCCAGAAGCCGTGGCTGAGCACGGCGACCGGCGTGGCTTTGTGATCTTCCTCGGGATGGAAGGATCGCCCGTGCAGGAGCGGTGCGCCGAGCAGCGAGAAATAGTTGCCCGACACCACTTGAATCTGGATCTGCTCGGACGCCGTGCCGCGGCTCCAATTGACCTGCGCGAACGTCACCGCGGCCATCTCGGTGAAGACCTGATTCTGATCGCGCAAATCCTTGTAGTTGAGATGCGAGAGAGGCAGATTGCCAGGGTTGCGCTGATCGGTCGTGAAGACCGCAGCGAGGCGACCCGGTTCGCGTACAGGGATCGGCTTCAGCAGCGCGACGTTCACGAGGCTGAAGATCGCCGAGTTGGCGCCGATCCCGAGCGCGAGCGAGAGCACGGCGATTGCGGTGAATGCCGGGCTCTTCACCAGCATCCGCAAGCCGTAGCGGAAGTCCTGAATCATGGCGTGCAGGAGGCTGAAGGCTGAAAAGGCCATCAGCCTTCAGCACGTCTGTCGGTTCACCGATCAGTGCTCGATGTGGAAGCCGCTCTCCTCGAGCTCCTTCTCCGCGCGCCGGCTGCCATCCTCCTCGACGACGCGGCCGTCGAACAGGTGGATGCTGCGGTCGGCGTGCCGCGCGTAGCGCGGATCGTGCGTGACCATGCAGATCGTCGCGCCTTCACGGTGCAGCTCGCGGAGCAGCTCCATGACGGCCTCGCCGTTCTTCGAGTCGAGGTTGCCGGTCGGCTCGTCCGCGAGCAGGATCGACGGCGATCCGGCCACGGCGCGCGCCACCGCGACGCGCTGCTGCTGACCGCCCGAGAGCTGGCTCGGGAGGTGCTTCGCGCGATGCGCCATGCCGACCTTCTCGAGCGCCGCCATCGCGCGCTCCTTGCGCTCGGCCGACTTCATCCCGCGATACGTGAGCGGCAGCTCGACGTTCTCGTACACGTTGAGATCGCCGATGAGATTGAAGCTCTGGAAGATGAACCCGATCTCGCGGTTGCGGACGCGCGCGCGCTCCGACAACGGCAGGTCGGCGACCGCCTTCCCGTTCAGCGTGTACTTGCCCTCGGTCGGCGAGTCGAGCAGGCCAAGGATGGAGAGGAGCGTCGACTTCCCGCAGCCCGACGGCCCGGCGATCGCAATGTACTCCCCGCTCTTGATCTCGAGGTGAATGCCCGCCAGAGCGTGCGTCTCGACTTCGTCGGTGAAGAACACCTTCGTGACGCCATCGAGGTGGATAAGGGTTTGCGCGGCAGTGTTCATCGTGGCTCCTCTGTGTGTCTGGCTAATTCAGCTTGACCCTGTCGAACTGATCGTAGGAGGACATGTCGGACAGGATCACCTGATCGCCTTCCTTCAGTCCTTCACGAATCTCGATTTGGTTCACCGAGCTGCGGCCGAGGACGACCTTCGTCCGGTAGGCCTCGCCGTTGGCCGTCAGCTTGAACAGCGTGATCGTGCTCTCTTCCTGGCCGAACGCGGGCCGCCCGACGTAGATCACGTTGTCCAGTTTTTCCAAGCGAACCGTGCCGTCGACGCTCAAGTCGGGACGCGCGCCCGGCGGCAGCGCACCCTCGAGTGAGACGTCCACGCCGACCGTTCCGTTGGAGGAGGCCGGATCGATGCGCGTCACCTTGCCGTTCACGACGCCGTTGCGCGTATCGACTTCCGCGACCTGCCCGATCTTGATGTCCTTCGTCTGCGTTTCCGCAATTCGCAGCTCCGCTTTCAACACGGTCGGATCCGCGACGCGCGCGACCTGCTGGTTCGCCTGCACCGACGCGCCTTCTTCGACGGGCAGCAGCTGCAGCACGCCGTGCATGCCGGCCTTCACCTTGAGATCCTCGAGCTGTTTGAGCACGAGATCGTACGCCGCGCGCCGCTGATTCACGTCCGCTTCCTGCGGCGCGACTTGCGACTTGACGCCAGCCCTGGCGATCTCGAGCTGCTTCTCCGCGATGTCGAGGCGATTCTTCATCTCGGCGGCGTTGCCCTGCGATTGCTTGAGCGTCAGCGCGGAGATGAGCTCGTTCTTGAACAGCTCTTCGTTCGCGTTGAGCTGCAGCGTCGCTTGATTGAGGTTCGACTTCGCCGTCGCGACGGCGGACTCCTGCGTGAGGAGGTCGGCCTGCAGGCTGGCGCGCCGGTTCTCGAGCGCGGCCTGCGCGGACTTCAGCGCGAGCTCGGCGGTCGTCGCGGCTTGCTGCAGGTCCGGATTGCTCATGATGAGGATTACGCTGGTCGGCGTGACGGTCGCGCCGGGGCGGAGCACGCGCTTCTCGATGCGGCCCGATGTCGTCGCGGTGATCCAGCGGATGTTTTCCGGCACGAGCGTGCCCGATCCACGAACCTGCCGCGTCAGCGGACCGCGGCGAACGGTGTCGACCCACACCGTCGCGCGCTCGACGCCGGGCGCGGCGGGGCGCAACCGCGACACGCCGATCGTCACGGCGACGATCGCGAGAATCGCGAGCGCGGCGAGGGCGATCTGCCGCCGCTTCTTTTTCTTCTTGACCTCTGGGGAGCGTGCAATATCAACCATTGACCTGCCTCTGTCCTGTTGCGGGGGAGAGCATACACCCCGTCGTCAGTCCAGATAAGCCAAACCGTATGCCACGACGCCTTGGCGCGCTAATCGCCTAAGAAGACTCGAGTTATCCGATTCGGCCGATCGCGGCGCCGCCCGCTGCCTGCCCGAATCCGGTACCGCCTCGTCCCGGATCCGGACACTGGGGTCAGACCCCTAGCGCCGATCCGTACCCCGAGGGTTGGTGCATTGGACGAGGCGACAACCACTCTGGTTTAGAACAATTTGCGGGAAATAAATTTGATTTGACAAAGCAAAGCATTAGCGGCATCCTGCCAGGATGCCAGCGGTCGCCACTACCGCACGCGACGTGATGTCGCTCTATCCGCAAATCTTCTTCGCGTGCCACACGCGGCACGTCCGCGACCCGCAGTCCCAGCGCCTCCTCAGCCGGCATCAAGCCTCGGTGCTCGACCATCTCGACGAGATCGATCCGATGACGCTCAACGGCCTGGCGCGCCACATGGGCGTCACGCCGGCCACGATGTCGATCACCGTCGATCGACTGGAGCGAAAGGGCTACGTCGCACGCGTTCGCGACGCGGCCGATCGCCGCCGCGTCCATTTGCGGCTGACCGCCGCCGGCGTTCGCGTGCGCGAGGCCAGTTCGGTGCTCGATCCGTCGCTCGTCGAAGGCCTCGTCGCGCGGCTGAGCGAGGAAGAGCGAACCGCCGCGATTCGAGGGTTGACGCTGCTCGCGCGCGCGGCGCACGAGCAGATGGCGGAGCGGGCGCCGGAGGCGAGAGCGACCTGACGCAAGGAGCGAGCGATGTTGAAATGGATCTTGATCGTCCTAGCCGTCATCATCGTCATCGGGGCGCTGACGGCGATCGTGGGTTGGTCGCTGCCGGTCGCGCACGTTGCCTCGCGCCAGCGAACGTTTGCGGCGCCGCCCGAGGTCGTGTGGAGGCACATGACCGACGTCGACGCATTTCCTTCCTGGAGAGCCGACGTGAAGCGAATCGAGCGGCTGCCCGATCGCGACGGCCGAGCGGTATGGGCCGAGCACGGAAGCAACGGACGAATCACGCTTGCGGTCGAGAAGAGCGAGCCGCCGCGGCTGCTCGTGCTTCGAATCGCCGATCCCGATTTGCCATTCGGCGGCACGTGGACGTACGAGGTCGCGCCTGCGTCCGGCGGGTCCACGTTGACGATCACCGAGCGCGGCGAGATCTACAATCCGATCTTCCGCGCGATGGCGCGATTCGTGTTCGGCTACGAGGCGACGATGGCGGCGTATCTGGATGCGCTCGAGAAGAGGGTGCGCTGATGGGATACGACGCTTCGTGCACGTTGACGTGTGACGGGACGACCTCGCGCGGGACCGCGTGGCTCGAGCACAAGGATCTGGTTTTCCGCGGACCGACGCGCCTCGCGATTCCGTTGGCGAGCATCACATCCGCGACCGCGCGAGACGGCACGCTTCACGTGCGCTTCGGCGATCGCTCGGCGACGTTCACGATCGGAAGCGCGGCGGAGAAGTGGGCCGCGCGAATCATGAACCCGCCGTCGCGGCTCGACAAGCTCGGCGTGAAACAGGGCATGTCGATCGCGGCGATCGGGATAGGCGACGCGCGCTTTGCGGACGAAGTGAAACGCCGGGGCGCGAAGCTGAGGCGATCGGCGCCGGCCGCGAGCCGGCCGGCGGATATGATCTTTTATGGCGCGAATCATCGGGACGCGCTCATGCGTCTTGCCGCGCTGTCGAAAATGATCCAGCAGAATGGGGCGATTTGGGTCGTCCGGCCGAAAGGCCGCGCAGAAATCACCGAGGCGGAGACGATGGCGGCGGGGAAGCGCGCCGGCCTCGTCGATGTCAAAGTCGTCAGCTTTTCCGAGACCCACACGGCTGAAAAGTTCATGATTCCGGTCGCCCGCCGCCGCGGCTGAGCTTGGGGACACCCAATCGGGACACTCAATCGGGACACCCAATCGGGACACTCAACGTTGGGTGTCCCCGCCCTCCCCGCCCTCGGCACGAAAGCTGCGAGCGGGTGACGAGACTGGAATGATTGGGGCGAACCGACAGCGCCGCCTCTCGGCAGGCGTCGAATTGCAGGGGAGTGTCGCGCACGCTCGTGTGTGGGCGCCTGCGTGCCGATCCGTCGACCTCGTGCTCGAGCGTCCAGGCAGCGACCTCGTGGTGCGCCTCGAGCGCGACGCGGACGGGTTCTTCAGCGGCGCGATCGACAACGTCCGCGCGGGCGACCGTTATCGCTACCGGCTCGACGGCGAGCGACTCCGTCCCGATCCCGTCAGCCGGTTCCAGCCAGACGGTCCGCACGGCGCATCGGAGATCGTCGATCCGACGACGTTCCCGTGGTCGGACGCGAACTGGCCCGGCGCGCGCGACACGGGCCAGGTGATCTACGAGCTGCACGTTGGGACCTTCACGCGCGAAGGCACGTGGGCCGCCGCGGCGGAACACTTCGCGGATCTCGTCGACGTCGGGATCACGACGATCGAGATGATGCCGGTCGCGGATTTCGCCGGCCGATGGGGCTGGGGGTACGACGGCGTCAACGTCTATGCACCCACGCGCCTTTACGGATCGCCCGACGATCTCCGCCGCTTCGTCGATCGGGCTCACGTGCTCGGCCTCGCGGTGATCCTCGACGTCGTCTACAACCACCTCGGGCCCGACGGCAACTATCTCGCGGATTTCTCGCCGGACTACGTCACGAAGCGGTACAGCAACGACTGGGGCCAATCGCTGAACTTCGAAGGCCCGCGCCCCGCGCGTGATTTCTTCGCGGAGAACGGCGCGTATTGGATCGACGAGTTCCACTTCGACGGTCTGCGCCTCGACGCGACGCAGGACGTCCACGACGCATCGACGGAGCACGTGCTCGCGGAAATCGTCCGGCGCGCGCGGACCGCGGCGCGCGGCCGCCGCATCTACGTCGTCGCCGAGAACGAGCCGCAGCACACGCGACTCGTTCGGGAGCCCGCGCGGGGCGGCTACGGCATGGATGCGCTCTTCAACGACGACTACCATCACACCGCGATCGTCGCGTTGACCGGGCGCCGCGAGGGGTACTACAGCAACTACACGGGGACGCCGCAGGAATTCGTCTCGTGCGCGAGGTTCGGGTTTCTCTTTCAGGGGCAATGGTATTCGTGGCAGAAACAGCCGCGGGGAACCGCCACGTACGATCTCGCCGCCGATCGGTTCGTTCACTTCCTGGAGAACCACGATCAGGTCGCGAACACGGGATTCGGGAAGCGGCTGCACCAACTGACGTCGCCCGGTAAATACCGGGCGCTGACGGCGCTCACGCTCCTCGCGCCGGCGACGCCGTTTCTCTTTCAGGGGCAGGAATTCGCCGCCTCGTCTCCGTTTCTCTTCTTCGCGGATCACAACGACGATCTCCGCGAAGGCGTGCGCAAGGGACGGCGCGAGTTCCTCGAGCAGTTTCCGAGCGCGCGCGACGCGGCCGCACGCGGCGAGCTGGCGGTCCCCGACGATCCCGACACGTTTCACAGATGCCGGCTCGATTGGGGCGAGCGCGCGACGCACGCGCCCGATCTCGCGCTGCACCGCGATCTGTTGACGATTCGACGGGAGGATCCCGTCATTCGATCCGCGCCGCGCCGCCGCATCGATGGCGCAGTGCTCGGAGCGAGCGCGTTCCTGCTCCGCTTCAACGCCGGACACGAGGACGATCGTCTGCTCGTCCTGAATCTCGGCGCGGACCTGGAGATCTCGTTGATGCCGGAACCGCTTCTTGCGGCGCCTCCCGGCTCGCGGTGGGCGGTCCAATGGAGCAGCGACGCGCTGGCCTATGGCGGTCCCGGCGAAACGTCGCTCGTGCTCCATCCGACGTGGCGGCTCTCCGCCGAATCGGCGGTCCTCCTTCGCGCGATTCCCGACAATCAACCACGCGCATGATCGCGACCGAGACGCACGAGCCGGCTCGAATCATCCCGCACCCGATCGATCCACCGCGCGACGCCGATCCGACCCGATCGATGCCGCGCCGTGAGTGGATCGTCACGAACGGTCTCGGCGGCTACGCGTCGAGTACCGTCGCGGGCGTCGTCACGCGCCGCTATCACGGCTTGCTGATCTCGGCGCTGCCGGCGCCGCTCGGCCGCTACGTCATGCTGAATCATCTGCTCGAGCGCGTCCGGCTTCCGGATCGGACCGTGACGTGGCTCGGCGACGAGGATGAAGTCGCGGGTCCGAACGCCGCGGATCGCGGCGGCCACCTCGTCGAGTTCCGCCTCGAGCTGGGATTGCCCATCTGGCGGTATGAGCTTGGCCGCGTCGCGATCGAGAAGCGGGTGCTGATGCCGTATGGCCAGAACACGGTGCACGTGTGCTATCGGCTGCTCGGCGGACTGCACGACAACGAGACCATCCGATTGTCGCTGCGGCCGTCGGTTCAGTTCCGTTCGCACGAGGCGCCGGTCAGCGACGCGACGTCCACGCCTTACACGCTGCACTCGACGGGCACGCATCACGAGCTGCACGGCAACTCATCGCTGCCGCCGCTTCGCATGATGCTCGTCGGGCGCCGAGGCGCGCTGACGATCGACGAGCGTGGACACACGTCCGTGCCGTACGAGATGGAACGCAACCGCGGCTACGACTCGGTCGGCGCGCTGTGGAGTCCCGGATACTTCCGCGCGGATCTTGGCGTGGGAGACGCGGTGACGCTGATCGCATCGACCGATCCCTGGGAGAACGTGCTCGCGCTCGGTCCCGCCGACGCGCTGCGCTCCGAACAAGAGCGGCGCCGGCGGCTGCTCGCGTTGGCGGGAGACGCGGAGCGCTGCGGCCTCGAAGCCGAGCTCGTGCTGGCGGCGGACCAGTTCATCGTCACGCCGGCCGGACGCGCGGAAGAAGCCGCGCGCGCGAGGGCCGCGGGCGAGGAAGTGCGCACCGTGATTGCCGGGTATCACTGGTTCACCGACTGGGGCAGGGACACGATGATCAGCCTCGAGGGGCTGACGATTTGCACGGGCCGTCTTCGCGAGGCGGCGTACATCCTCCGCACGTTCGCGCACTACGTGCGCGATGGCCTCATCCCGAACATGTTTCCCGACGGATCGCGGGAGGGGTTGTATCACACGGCGGACGCGACGCTGTGGTACTTCCACGCGCTCGCGCGGTACGTGCGCGCGAGCGGCGACGTCGACACGCTGCGCTCGCTTCTGCCGACCTTGATCGAGATCGTGCGATCGCATCTCGCCGGCACGCGGTTCGGCATCCGCGTGGATCCATCGGATGGCCTGTTGGCGCAAGGGGCCGAAGGCTATCAACTGACGTGGATGGACGCGAAGGTCGGCGACTGGGTCGTGACGCCGCGGCGTGGAAAGGCCGTCGAGATCAACGCGCTGTGGTACAACGCGCTGAAACTTCTCGAGGAATGGGTGCGCGGGTTCGATGCGCCCCATCCTGATCTCGATCTTGCCGCACACGCCGAACGCGCGCGCCGTTCTTTCAACGAGCGGTTCTGGTCGGCCGACGTGAATCATCTGTACGACGTCGTCGACGGCGACCACGGCAGCGACGACGCGGCGTGCAGGCCGAATCAGATCTTCGCGATTTCCCTCGATCATCCCGTGCTGGATCGCGAACGCTGGAAGCAGGTCGTCGACGTCGTCAAGGAACGGTTGCTGACCCCGGTCGGCCTCCGCTCGCTTGCTCCCGGCCATCCCGACTACAAGCGCGTTTACTTTGGCGATCTCCGATCGCGCGATGCGGCCTATCATCAGGGCACCGTCTGGGCGTGGTTGATCGGTCCGTTCGCCGATGCGTGGTTGAAGGTGTACCCGGAGGATCGCGCCGGCGCGCGCAAGCTGCTCGAGGGGTTCGAGTCCCGCGTCAGCGATGCGTGCGTGGGATCGATTGCCGAGATCTACGACGCGGAGCCGCCGTACGTGCCTCGCGGCTGCGTCGCCCAGGCGTGGAGCGTCGCGGAAGTTTTGAGGTCACTCAGGAAGTGTGAGCCAGCCGAAGCACCTGTGCGCAGTGGTTGATACTCTGACACGATGAGCGCCGACCGTGACGCCCTCGGCTGGAACGCCCGGCTCGAGGAGGCGTTTGCGCCGCATGCGGCGGCGGGCCTCGTGCCCGGACGCGTCGCGCTCGAGCACACGCACATCTATCGTGTGTTCACGGATGACGGCGAATGGCTCGCGCGCGTCTCGGGCCGGTTGCGCCATCGTGCCGCGGCGCGAGTCGATTTTCCCGCCGTCGGCGATTGGGTCGCGATCGAGCCGGCGGCGCACGGCGGCGATGCGCGCATCCTGGCGGTCCTGCCGCGATCGAGCCGCTTCTCGCGCCGCGCAGCCGGCGATCCAACCGAAGAGCAAATCGTCGCCGCGAATATCGATACGGTGTTTCTCGTCTCCGGCCTCGACGGCGACTTCAATCCGCGCCGCATCGAGCGCTATCTCGTGGTCGCATGGGACAGCGGCGCGACGCCCGTCGTCGTCCTCAACAAAGCCGACCTCGTCGACGATCCAACGGCCGCCGTCGACGAGGTGCGTCCGCTCGCGCCCGGCGTGGCGGTGCACGCCGTCTCCACGCGCCAACCTGACACCCTCGATGTGCTGCGCCAATATCTCGGCTTCGGTCAAACGGGCGCGCTGCTCGGATCGTCGGGTGTCGGCAAGTCCTCGATCGTCAATCAACTGATCGGACACGATCTGCTGCGGACGCGCGAGGTGCGGACGTCCGACAGCCGCGGACGCCACGTCAGCACGGCGCGTCAGCTCGTCATGCTGCCCGGACACGGCGTGCTCATCGACACGCCCGGAATGCGCGAGCTGCAGTTGTGGGAGTCCGAGACGTCGCTCGCCGGTACGTTCGCCGACATCGACGAGCGCGCGGCGGAATGCAGGTTTCGCGATTGCCAGCACCGGAGCGAACCGGGGTGCGCCGTTCGCGCCGCGGTGGACGCGGGAGAGATTCCGATCGAGCGGTTGGAGAGCTTCTACAAGCTTGCCGGCGAACAGGCGTTCCAGGCGAGACAGAAGGATCAACGCGCGCTCATCGAGCAGAAGCGCATCGGCAAGATCGGCAGCAAAGCGCTGCAAAAGCGCCTGAAAGACAAGGGCAAGGCGTAGCGCGCCCCGGCGTCACCTACCGAAGCCAGCCTGCCATTCGCCGGAACCCTCGACCTTCCCGCCGCAACCAAGCGTAACCTCACGCCAGACGATGGAGGCGCGGCGATGGCCGTTCTCACGATAGCGAATGCGAGGAAGACGTTCGGGAAAGTGAAGGCGCTCGACGGAGCATCGTTCGAGCTGCACGAAGGCGAGCTGCTCGCGCTGCTCGGTCCGAACGGCGCGGGCAAGACGACCCTCATTCGGGCCATCGCGGGACGCGTGCGCCTCGACGGCGGCGAGATTCGCGTATTCGGCCAGCAGATCGGCGGCGGACGAACGCCGCCCGAGATCGGCATCGTGCCGCAGGAAGTCGCGCTCTATCCGTTGATGACGGCGCGCGAGAATCTGTCCGCATTCGGCAGCCTTCACGGGCTGTCGGGAAAGACGCTCGGGGAACAAATCGATTGGGTCCTCGATCGCACGGGCCTAGCCGATCGTGCGTCCGAGCCGGTGAAGCAGTTCTCCGGCGGCATGCGGCGCCGTCTGAATATCGCCTGCGGTCTTCTTCATCGACCTCGCATCGTTCTGCTCGACGAGCCGACGGTCGGCGTCGATCCGCAAAGTCGCGATCACATCTACGACGTGCTCGCCAATCTGCGATCGAGCGGCGTCTCGCTCCTCCTGACGACCCATCACCTCGAGGAAGCCGAGGCGCGCTGCTCGCGAACGGTGATCATCGACCATGGGAAGGTCATCGCCTCCGGAACGTTGTCGGATCTCGTCGACAGCACCGTCGGCCGCCATCGTCTCGTGACGCTCCGCGTCGATCGGCCGCTTGCGTCGCCGGCCGACGATTTGGCAAGCGCCGCCGTCGCGATCGACGGCGATGATCCGCGAGTGCTTCGCACGCGGCTGCGCGACGTCGCGCTGGAGCTGCCGCCGCTGCTCGAACGCATCAGGGTCGCGGGGCGATCGGTCGAGGACGTCGATGTGCGCGGGCCGAGCCTGCAGGCCGTCTTCATTCATCTCACCGGAAGGGAGCTGCGAGAGTAATGGGAACGCTGCTGCGTATCGGGTGGACGAACTTGAAGCGGGATCGCGTGGCGCAGGCATTGACGTTCCTGCTTCCGATCATCTTCTTCTCGATCTTCGCCACGGTCTTTGGCGGTCAAGGCCAGAACCCGACGCCCCGCATTCGTGCCGCGGTCGTCGACGAGGACGGCTCCGAGCTGAGCCAGCGGATGATTGCCGCGCTGCAAAAGGAAACCGCCCTTCGCGTTCGCACGTCTGCGGCTGAGAACAACGACTCGGGTCCGCCGCTCGATCGACCGTCCGCCGAGCGTCTGGTGCGGAACGGCGATGTGCCCGTCGCGATCGTGATCCCGAAAGGACTCGGCGCCGCGTTCGGCCAGAGTGGATTCGGCGGCGGTCCAGCGATCTCGCTGCTCGCGGATCCCTCGGATCCGATCGCGCCGAACATGGTCGCCGGCCTGCTCCAGAAGGTGACGATGACGGCCGCGCCCGATCTGATGATGCAGGGAGGCCTCCATCAGTTCGAGACGTATGCCGGCGCGTTGACGCCGCAACAGCGATCGGCCGTCGACCAATGGCTCCCTCGACTCAAGAGCGGAGAGGCCGCGTCCGGCCCGGGCGGCGCGATGGGCGTCAGGGTCGACGTGGTCGACGTCATGCGAACGAACGACACGCGCGGATCGCTCATCTCGTTCTACGCGGCGGGTATCGGCGTCATGTTCCTGTTGTTCTCGATGGTCGGCGCGGCCGGCGGCATCCTGCTCGACGAGGTCGACTCCGGAACGCTGGAGCGGCTGCTCAGCACGCGCTTGGGGATGTCGGGAATCCTGATGGGGAAGTGGCTGTTCCTGATGCTGGTGGGATGCGCGCAGCTCGTGGTGATGTTCCTCTGGGGCCGCGTCGCGTTCGGCTTGCCGCTGTTCTCGCATCTGCCGGGGTTCTTCGTGATGACCGTCGTCACCGCCGCGGCGGCCGGCGCGCTCGCGATGGTGCTCGCGACGATCGCGCGGTCGCGCGCGCAGCTGTCCGGGTTCTCGACGATTCTGATCCTGACGATGTCGGCGCTCGGCGGGAGCATGTTCCCGCGCTTCCTGATGAGCGAGGGCATGCAGCGCGTTGGCCTCATCACGTTCAACGCGTGGGCGCTCGATGGCTATTTGAAAGTGTTCTGGCGCAACGCGCCGGTGTGGCAGTTGTGGCCGCAGGTCCTGGTTCTGCTGACGTTGACGGTCGTGTTCCTCAGCGGCGCCCGTCTGCTCGCGCGGCGCTGGGAGGCGGTGTAGGGCGGGGACACTCAATCGGGACACCCAATCGGGACACTCAAC
>DATBJJ010000029.1:0-45679 GCA_036556425.1 Vicinamibacterales bacterium | reverse complement strand
CACCTGCAGTACTGGCGAATGTCATGGCACGTGACCGATACGTTCGCGACCAGGCGTCGGCAACCAGCGCGAGCGACACCTCGTCGATGCCTGGCGACAGCTCGAGCCCCAGTTCCTCGCGATTCCACAAGGCAAGGACGTTGCCCAGGACTGTCAGGGCAAAGGGACGCGTAAAGATGAACGCACTGCTGTCGTGGCTCGCGTCCCATCGCGCTACCCCGAGATCCCTGGCGACCGCTTCGGCCCGCGGTCGTCCGGCGATGGCTTCGATCAGCGTGAGCGACATCGGCATCGAAGCCGTGATGCCGGTCGTCGTCGCGACGCCACGATCGACGACGATGCGACGGTCCGGGACATAGACAGCCGTGGGAGCAATCCGGCGAAGCTCGCGAACGTAGTACCAGTGCGTCGTCGCGCGCTTGTCATCGAGCAGGCCGGCGGCGGCCACGACCTTGGCGCCGGCACAGACCCCGATGACGGTAGCGCCCTTGGTCGCCTGATTCTTTATCCAGGCCAGTGCCGCCGGGTCGTCGTCGCGAGTCATCTTCGGGACGATGACGTAGTCCGCGCCGTCCGGATACCGCGCGTCGAACTCGGCGATCGTCGCGTCTGGTTCAACCTTGAGGGCAGGGTCCAGCAGCACAGCGCCTGGCTGTGTCGCCACTGCCATCACCTCCGCGACATCGGCGCGCCGCAGGATGCCGACGGGCATGAGGTAGTCGGTGGTCTCGGAGGCGTCATTGATGCCGACGACGGCAATCACCGGACGCTGCCGCTTCGGCGGCGTCAGCCCGTCAATGATCTGCCTGGCCTCGCGGCTGTCGATCGCTGGTGCGCCCGCGCGCGCGGGTCCGGCGGGCAGGAACAGGATCCATCCGGCAAACCCGACCAGGGCCAGCCCAACCACTGCCGCTCCGCCCCTGAAAACAAGCCGTCGATTCATGACCCCCTCTTCTTCTTCACGTCCTACGCCTTGACACCATCCTACGGCGGCGCGATGATGTCTGAAATGACACAAATCGAGCAAAAACTGCCATGAAGCGCGTTGTTGCAGTCATCCTGCACCCCGGCTTCCAGTTGCTGGATGTCGCCGGACCGACGACGGCATTCGAGATTGCTGAGCGGTTTCGACCCGGCAGTTACGAAGTCAGGCTACTCGCACCTGGCGGCGGAGAGGTGAAGAGCTCATCAGGGGTCACGCTCACCACCAGGCCGCTCAGGCATGGTCCTCTGGACACGATCATCGTGTCGGGCGGCGAGATCATCCGGTCAGCAACTGCAACGGAAAAGATCGTCGCCTGGCTCAAGCGGGCGGAGGCGCGCCGGATCGCCAGCGTCTGTTCGGGAGCGTTTCTTCTAGCAGAGACCGGACGGCTCGACGGCCGTCGCGCCACCACGCATTGGGGCAGCACGGATCAATTCCGGCGTCGGTATCCGCAGGTCACGCTCGATCCCGATCGCATCTTCGTCCGCGATGGCGACGTTTGGACGTCGGCCGGCATTACGGCTGGTATCGATCTCGCGCTCGCGCTGGTCGAGGACGATTTGGGATCCGAGGTCGCGCGCCACACCGCGCAGCAGCTTGTCGTCCACCAGCGTCGGCCCGGCGGGCAGTCGCAGTTCTCGGGGCACGTGGAGATGGGCGGACGAACGGGGCGCTTCCGAGAGCTGATCGAGTGGATGCGCGCGAACGTGTCTGAACCGCTCACCGTCGAGCGCCTCGCGGACCGCGCGGCCATGAGCCCGCGACACTTCGCCCGGGCCTTCACCGCGGAAACGGGGACGACTCCGGCAAAGACCGTGGAGCGCTTCAGACTGGAGACAGCGAGGACCGCCGTCGAAAGCACCGAGGCCTCGTTCGAGCAGATTGCGGAGGCCGCTGGTTTCGGCGACGCTGGCCGAATGCGACGGGCGTTCCTGCGCTCCTTTCGCCTCCCGCCGCAGGCGTTGCGTCGCGCCGCGCGCGCTTAGCCACGCGCCCAACCTCGAGGGAGGCGCTGGCCTCCGAGACGCACCCGTCTCGGGGCGTTCATCGGGAACCCAATCCTATCCTGTCCCCAGTGCCCCTCAGCGCGAGGCGAGTGGGCAATTTTGACTATTCCGTCCATTTTGACCAAAATGAACATATGAAGCGGAGGGCGAAAGCGGACTCGGCGCGAGGCTTGTCTGCCGTCGAGCCGCGACGACGGCCAGATCACGTCGCAACGTTTCGCAACAGGCGCGGCGAGACGCTCAAACCGGCAACAGTGACCGCGAGCGAGGCGAAGAGCGAGTTCGGGCGCGTCTTGGAGATGGCTATCCAGGGGGACGCCGTTGTGATCACGAAGCACGACGCGCCAAAAGCCGTCCTCATGTCCGTCGAGACGTTCAACGCGTTATCGGGCGCAGCGGAGAGGAGGCTCGATACGCTCAGCGACGATTTTGACGCGCTCCTTGCGCGGATGCAAACAGCCGATGCTCGTCGTGGAATGAAGTCGGCATTCGCCGCGTCGGGAAGGCGTTTGGGCAAGGCCGCCGTCGCTGCGGCGCGCTCGCGTGGCTAGTTCGAGGCGTCGTCCATGCATCTACGTGCTCGCTGGGACCAACGGTGCGGGCAAGAGCAGCGTCGCGGGCGCCATGTTTCGGCAGGCCGGCGCAGACTACTTCAATCCTGACGAAGCGACCGCCAGAATCCTCGCCGCCAATCGTGACATTTCGACCGCAGCAGCGAACAGCGCCGCTTGGCACGAGGGGAAACGCCTTCTGGAACGAGCGATCGCCGAACGCCTGGATTTTGCGTTCGAAACCACGCTTGGCGGGCACACCATCAGCGCGCTTCTGCGCAAAGCGTTGGCGGCGGGAATCGAAGTGCGCATGTGGTTCGTGGGATTGAGTAGTCCCGAACTGCACATGGCGCGCGTCCGATCTAGGGTGGCTCGGGGTGGACACGACATCCCGGAAAAAAGGATTCGGGAGCGGTACGACCGCAGTCGGATCAATCTGATCGAGTTGATGCCGGGACTCACCGAGCTTCGGGTCTTCGACAACAGCGTTGACGCCGACCCTCATGAGGGACGTTCTCCCCAGCCGACTCTCATTCTTCACCTTGCGGAGGGGAGGATCGTGAAGATGGTCGAATTGCTCAAAACGCCTCAGTGGGCGAAGGCCTTGGTGGCCGCAGCGATCAAGATCGCGGACGTTAACTGATCTCAGACAAGTCGTCGGTGCCGCTGGGCGCGAACCGCTTCACCAACGCGGCTATGGTCGTCACCAGTTCTGCGGGATCGATCGGTTTCGCGAGATGAATCTGGAAACCGGCTCGCAGGGCTTTCATGCGGTCGTCAGATGTGTTACCCATGTCTCCGGAATGGACCGAACCCGTTCGGACCGAAAGTGTTACCACTCCGCTCGGTATAAATTGCCCATACTCCGCTCAGAATGGACCTGAGGAAGGTGGCTCCTCAGGCTGGATTCGAACCAGCAACCCTCCGGTTAACAGCCGGATGCTCTACCATTGAGCTACTGAGGAACGGCGGCGCGAAAACTCTCGGCGGGAACGAACAGTCTAGCGGATTTCCCTCTATCAAAACAAGTTTCGGGCGCGCGCGGAAACCTACCCCGTTGGTAGTGGTTTTGGCGCCTTCGTTAGCATGCGCGGACCCATGACGAATCCAGCCTTCTGGCGCAGGTGGCACCGGTGGATCGCCTTCCCGGCGTCCATCTTTCTCCTCTTCGCCGCCCTCACCGGCGTCGCCGTCGCGATCACCGAGTTCTTCGGCGACGAGGAAGCGCTGCGTGAAGCGACGCGCGAGATGACGAGCCCCGTCCGCACCGACGCAATCGGATCGGCCTGGCACGATCAAGTGGCGCGCGCGCTCGCGGGCGCCGCACGCGAAGCGCCCGGCGCGCCGATCGATCGCATCCAGATCCAATTCAAGGCAACGCCCGCGACGATCAGCGTCTTCCTGGGCAAGCCGGGCGGCGGCGAAGATCGACGGTTGACGTTCGACCTGGCGACCGGCGCGCTCATTGGCACCGCGGCGTACGTCGACAAGCCGCTCATCCATCGGATTCACAGCGGCGAAGCGTTCGGCGACGGCGGTCTCGTCGTCGCGATGATGTGGGGAACGGTGCTCGCGTTCCTCACGATCTCCGGATTCGTGATCTACCTCACGATGCGCAGAAAGAACCCGAGCGCCTGGCAGCGAGTCTTCTGGTAAGCCGCGTTGCCGTGCGCGCTCACTCCGCGCGCAACGCCTTGATCGGATCCACCGATGACGCGCGCCGGAGACTCTCCTTCGTGAAGATCCGTCGACGAGCTTCTTGCGGGCGGGCCCGACCAGAAACGTGAAGGGCATTGCCCAAAAAATCTTCAGTGCAGGTCGATGGGAAACGGATCTCGCGGATGCCGCGGATCTCGCGGATCCGAGAATCTCGTCGCCCACATGTTGACGCGACCACCATCCGGACGCTCCGCACCTCAGGGATCCGCGCGATCCGTCCAATCCGCGGCGATCCGCGTCTCCCGAGACTGCCACGTCCCGCTAGCCCTGAATTAATGGGCAAAGCTAACGTGAAGCGATTCTCGGTTTCGTAGCCCAGGTCGGCGCGATGCAATTCCCACAGCTGGCTCGGCGGTGAAATGGATCGAAAACGACAGCGTTTCGCGCCAGTACCAGCGGCGCGCTCGTGATGGGTCTCCAACGCACCGACCGCGGAGCACTTCATCGGGTCGTCGAGCACGTGTTCTCGAACGTCCTGCGGCAGCGCGATGGACAGCAGACTGCGCGCGATCTGCGGTGGTTGGGCCATACGACGCTAACAATAGAATCCGGTTCCAGGAAAGCGCGGCCACGCGGCCCGCCGCCGTTTCGTGTCAGACTCTGCTCGATGCGAACATCCGCCGCCGCCGTTGCCTTCGCCGCGGCCGCGCTGGCGGCCGCCGCGCAGCGCGGCCCGGAGCTCGTGTCACCCGCCAACGTCAGCCGGCTCGCGATCGCGTGGACGTACGACACGCGCGAGTCGACCGACCCGCTTCCCGGACGATCGAAACGACCCGCGCTCGAAGCCACGCCCGTGTATGCGGACGGCCGGCTGTATCTCGCGACGCCGCGCGGACTCGCAATCGCGCTGGACGCCGAGACGGGAGCCGAAGCGTGGCGCGTCGATCTCGACATCAAGAAAGAGGCGAACTACAGCGAGTTCACGAGCCGCGGGGTGACGCTCGATCGCGATCGTCTTTACGTCGGCACGGTCGACGCGCGGCTCATCTGCCTCGAACGTCGAGACGGCCGGCGATGCGCGGGATTCGGACGCGGCGGCGAGATCGATCTGACCGCCGGGCTTCGGCGGCCACCTCAATACGCCGGGGAATACGGCGTCAGCACGCCTCCCGCGATCTACCGCGATCTCGTGATCGTCGGATCGTTCGTCGCGGACAACAGCCGCGCGCGGATGGCGTCGGGCGAAGTCCGCGCGTTCGACAAGACGACAGGCGCGCTTCGATGGACCTTCCATCCTCTCCCACCGGATGCCGATGCCGGCGGCGCGAACACCTGGTCGCGGATCGTCGTCGATGAGCCGAACGGCCTCGTGTTCCTGCCGACCGGCAGCGCGAGCCCCGATTACTTCGGCGGCCTGCGGCGCGGACAGGACGGCTACGCGAACGCGATCGTCGCGCTGCGCGCCGCGTCGGGCGAGGTCGTGTGGCACTTCCAAACGGTGCACCACGATCTCTGGGACTACGACGTCGCCTCTCCACCTCTCTTGTATGAGGCGAAGTCAGGTCCAGCGATCGCGGTCGGATCGAAGACCGGTCATCTCTTCCTGCTCGATCGTCTGACCGGCAAGCCGCTCTTTCCGATCGCCGAACGCCAAGTGCCGGCGAGCGACGTGGACGGCGAAAAGGCGTTCGCGACGCAGCCGTTTCCGGAGCGGCCGCCGTCGCTCGCGCCGCAGCAGGTTCGCGACGACGATCTCTGGGGAGAAACGCCGCAGGATCGCGACGAGTGCCGCGCGATCCTGAAGCCGCTGCGCAACGAAGGCATCTTCACTCCCGCAAGCGTCCGCGGAACGATGGTGGTTCCCGGCAACATCGGCGGACTGCATTGGGGCGGTCCGGTCTGGGAGCCGTCCCGCCGGCTGATCGTCGCGCCCGTGAATCGGCTGCCTGCCATCGTGCGCCTGATTCCGACCGCGCAGTTCAACGAGCAGCGGCGCGCGCATCCCGAGCGCGAGACGACGGAGCAATCGGGAACGCCGTACGCGATGTCGCGCCAGTTCTTTCTCTCGCCGAAAGGACGGCCGTGCATCGCACCGCCATGGGGAGAGCTCGTCGCCGTCGATGCCGACACGGGATCGATCGCGTGGCGATCGGTTCTCGGAGACTTGCGCGATCGCTTGAGCATCGCGGTGCCCACGCCGACCGGCGCGCCGAATCTCGGCGGTCCGCTCGCGACCGGTTCCGGACTGATTTTCATCGGCGCGACGCTGGACCCGTTCCTCCGAGCGTTCGACGCGAAGGACGGCAAGGAAGTCTGGAAGGCCCCGCTGCCGACGAGCGCCCGCGCGACGCCGATGATCTTCACGAGCCCGTCAGGACGTCAGATCGTCGTGATTGCCGCTGGCGGACACGACACGCCGCTGTCTCGTCTCGACACGAAGATAGTCGCGTTTGCGATGAAGTAGATCGGGGATCCGGGATCCGGGGATCCGGGATCCGGGATCCGGAATCACAACGGTCGTCGTAGAACGCTTTCGAGTGCGGGTCGATGATGTCGGCTGAGCGTCAGGCGCGTGCCGTCGTGAAGCAGCACCACGTAGTCACCATGAAACGCCGGCTGCAGCTCGCGGATACGATCGATCTGGACGATCGTCGACCGGTGGATCCGCACGAACCGTTCCGGATCGAGCTCCGCGGCCAGCCGGTTCATCGTCTCGCGGATCGCGTGCGACGCCCGCCCGACGTGCAGCATCACGTAGTTGTCCGCCGCCTCGATCCAATCCACCTGCGCCGCTTCGACGAGCAGCACGCGATCCGACGCGCGGACGACGAACCGCGAGAGATAAGGACTTCGCCGGCGCAGATCCGACAAGAGACCGGTCAACCGGTCGCGCGCATCGGCGCCCTGCGCGGCGGCGAGCCTCGCCCGCGCGCGGCCGATCGTCTGCTGGAATCTCGTACGGTCGAACGGCTTGAGCAGATAGTCGAGCGCGTGAACCTCGAACGCGCTCAACGCATAGTGATCGAACGCCGTCACGAACACGACCTCCGGCATCGCCGCGCCGATCGTGCGCACGACGTCGAAGCCGTCTCCTTCCGGCATCTGCACGTCGAGAAACACGAGGTTCGCGTGGCCGCTGCGAATCGCGTCGATCGCCGAGCGGCCATCTCCAGCCTCGCCGACGACGGTGACGTCCGGCTCGCTCGATAGCAGGCGCCGGATGCGCCGCCGCGCCACAGGCTCGTCGTCCACGATCAGCGCGCGAATCATTCGCGGCCTTCCGCGGAGCCGCCGGCCGCAAATCGCAGCGGCACGATCATCGTCGATACGGTGCCCCCTTCGGCGCGGCTGCGCATCGCGAGCCGTCCGTCCGCGCCGTAGAGCGCGTGCAGGCGCTCGCGCGTGTTTCCAAGGCCGATCCCTTCGTTGACCTGCGCGTCCGATGGATCGATGCCGCGGCCGTCGTCTTCGATGTCGATCCGGAGGGCTTCGCCGTCGCAAGAGGCGGCAATGCGAAGCCGTCCACGAGCGGCGCTCGATCCGATGCCGTGCCTGATCGCGTTCTCGACGATCGGCTGGAGAATCAAGTGCGGAACCAGCGCATCCAACGCGCGAGGCTCGACGTCGACGTCGACGGTCAGGCGATCGCCGAACCGCGCGCGCTGGATTTCGAGGTATCGCTCCAGGACGGCGAGCTCGCGGCGAAGCGGAACTTCGCGCACCGCGGTCGCCGCCAGCGCCTCCCGCAGCAGATCGCTCAGGCCGGTGATCATGCGATCGGCGGTTTCGGGATCTTCGTGAACGAGCTCCGAGATCGTATGAAGCGTGTTGAAGAGAAAATGCGGGTGGAGCTGCATCTGCAGGAGCTGCAGCCGCGCGTGCGCGAGCCGCGCCTCGAGCTGCGACGCGCGCACCTCGCGCTCCTTGCTCGAGCGATAGTACGAGAACCCATGCGCAGCCGCGACGATGCCCCAGTAGAACAGCACGTTTGGCGCGAGGCTCGTGATCAAGACGTACTGACGAGTCTCGAAGAACAGCACGCGAAGCAGTTGATCGGCGGCGAGCTTCGCGATGCTGATCGCGATGCTGGCGGCGACGTGAACCGGCAGGCTGCGCCACAGCGTGTCGCGCGTGAACGGGAATCGACGCGCGAGCCACATCACGAGCGGCGCGACGACTCCCCACACGTAGACTTCCGCCAGCGCCATCCGGATCGTGAGCGACCAGCGCGGCGGATTGCCGACGGCCATGTAGGCCAGCGACGAGCTGATGCCAAGGAACAGGGCGAGACCGGTCCAGCCGATCCACGTCCACGTCCACACGATCCAGCGCCGCGTCATGCCGGCGCTCGCGCGCCCTTGCGCCAGAACGCATCCGCGCGACGACCGTACGCGATCGCACCGAGCATCAACGACATCACGACGATCTGCAGCAACCGCTGATGCTCGTTGAAGGCAACGTGCGTCGCGCCGGCGCCGAGCATCACCACCAGCAGCACCAGCGACGCGGGCGTCGCGAGCCGAGGCACGAGGAGCGCCGCACCCGCGGCGACTTCAACGGCGCCGACGACGAGGTAGAAGTGATCTGGATAACCCCATCGCGCGAACATGCGCGGCCACATGGGGCTCGTGAATTTCCCCGCGCCGGCGGCCAAGAACGCCAGCGCGAGCGCCGCCTGACAGACCCAGAGCGCGACCCGAACGGCTTTGTGCATAACCCCTCCGATCTGCGTGATCCGCGCGATCGTGATCTCCGTGATCCGCGCCTCGCGAGCACGAAGGGGCGAAATGGATTGTGGCGGGGCGAGCCGGCTACTTCGCCTCCGCCGTCAACTCGATCTGCAGGTTGCCGCGAAGCGCGTTCGAGATCGGGCACTTGCCTTCCGCTTCCTTCGCGACCTCCGCGAACTGGCCCTTCTCGATCCCTTGCAGCCCTTCCGCGACGACCTTCAGCTTCGACGTCGTCAACTTGATTCCGGCGTCCCCTTTGTCCGCAACGACCGTCGCGGTGACCGTCGTCTTCGCGATCGATCCGCCCTTGCGTCCAACGGTGGCGTTCAGCGCCATTGCGAAGCACGACGCGTGCGCCGCCGCGATCAGCTCTTCGGGGCTCGTCTGACCGTTGGATTCGCCGATGCGCGACGGAAACGAGACGGGCAAGGTGAACGCGCCGCTCCCGGCCTTTGCCTGACCCTTTCCTTCCATCAGCGGACCGGCCCAGTCGACAGTGACGCTACGCGAGAACGTTGCCATGTATCAGCTCCTTGATTGCGTGCCTTCTCGATTGCGGTTGCTATTTCTTGCCCTTGGCCGTCACGCCCAACTGCACGATGACGCCGACGATGCCCAGCACGAGCCAGACCGCGACGATCCATCGTTGGCCCGGCGCCGGATTCATCGGATACGCGAGCCACACGTTGTTGCGCGCGGCGGCTTCGACCGCCAGGCGATCGCCCATCAGCGCGAGCGCGCCCACGATCGCCGTCCAGCCCCCGCCGAACGCGGTTGCCGCGACGATCACGTACCGCTGCAGCGCGAGCGCGCCGAGCGCGCCGGCGATCGCAAACAGGATCACGATGAAGATGTGGGGCTCGCGGCCGAGCGCCGCCCAGATCAGGTTGACGACGAGCGCGCCGACGCCCGCGCCTATCAGCGCGACGCCGACGAAATACGCGGCGACCAGAATCAGCGCGCCGAGGATGCCGCCGACGATCGCCGAGCCGATCATCCAGATCGTCTGCTCGCTGCCGACGATCGAGCTCGTGAGCAGGGCGCCGAGGATGAAGCCGAAGAACCCGAGCACGAAGCGGAACACCCGATAGCCCGCGAAGCACGAGACCAAGCCGCCCGCGAGCAGAATGATTGCGGCAGGGATCTGGAACGACGCGGGAAGCATAGCCGCCGATTATATGATCACGGACGTGCGGAGGTGGAGCGCGACCGGCGTCATCATCGCGGCGGCCGGGGCGCTGCTGTTCGCGTGGTACGTACGGCAAGCCGGACCGTCCGAGATCTGGGGCGGCCTTCGCGCGATTGGCTGGGGATTCCTGCCGATCATCGCGATCGCTGGGCTGCGGTTCGCGCTGCGCGCGTGGGCCTTGTCGCTCTGCGTCGAGCCGCCGGCGAGGCTCGCCTTCCGCGGCGCGTTCGCGGCTGTGCTCGCCGGCGATGCGATCGGCAACCTGACGCCGCTCGGACTCATCGCGAGCGAGCCGATGAAGGCCGCCCTCATTCGCGGCGATGGCCCTCTCCGGCCCGCGATCGGCGCGGTCGCGATCGAGACGCTCATCTACACGTTGTCGGTCGCAGCGATGATCGCGGCAACGACGATCGCGCTGTTGATCAGCTTCAACCTTTCCGAGGACATGCAGCACGCCGCATGGATCGCGATCGCGGCGATCGCGGCGGGATTCGTGGCGACGGCGATCCTCGTGTGGCGGCAGCCGGCGATCGTCGGCGGCCTGGTCTCGCGGATCCTGCCCGCGGGCTCGCGGCTGCAGTCCATCCCGCAGAAGCTCCACGACCTCGAGCAGCAAATCCTCACGTTCGCGACGCGGCGCCGCGATGTGATCGTACCCATTGCCGCGGCGGAGATTGCGTTCCACGCGCTCGGCGTGGCGGAGATCGCGTTGACGGTCTGGCTGATCGTCGGCGCCGCGCCGCCGCTGCTGACGGCCTTCATCCTCGAAGGCGCGAATCGCCTCGTGCAGGTCGTCTTCAAGCCGGTCCCGCTGCGGGCCGGCGTCGACGAGGTCACCACGGGCATGTTCACGCGCATGCTCGGCTATGGCGTCGCGCTCGGCGCGACAATGGGGATCGTGCGCAAGGTCCGCACGATCTTCTGGATGTCGATCGGGATGGCGCTGCTCGTCAGGCGCGGAGTCGGCCGGACAACGACAACGGCGCGGAATTAAACCTCGCGCCGTCCTTCCATGGCTTTGTGCATCGTGACTTCGTCGGCGTAGTCGAGGTCGCTGCCGACCGGTACGCCCATCGCGATGCGCGTGACGCGCACGCCGAGCGGCTTGAGCAGCTTCGCCAAATAGATCGCCGTCGCCTCGCCCTCGACGTTCGGATTCGTCGCGAGGATGACCTCGTCGACGCCGCCCGCCGCGACGCGCGAGAGCAGGCCCTTGATCTTGAGATCGTCTGGGCCGACGCCGTGGAGCGGCGACAGCGCCCCCATCAGGACGTGATACACGCCCTTGAAGTCGCGCGTCTTCTCGATCGCGCCGACGTTCTCCGGCTCTTCGACAACGCAGATCACGCGGTGATCGCGCCCTGGATGCGTGCAGTAGTAGCAGGGATCGGTGTCGGTGATGTTGCTGCAGACCGAGCAATACGTGACGCGATCCTTGACCTCGCGCATCGCGTCGGCGAGCCGCTCGACTTCTTCGCGCGGCGTCTTGAGGACGTGGAAGGCGAGCCGCTGCGCGCTCTTCGCGCCGATGCCAGGCAGCCGCTGCAGCTGCTCGATGAGCCTGGTCAGCGGATCGGGACGGCTCATCAGAACAGGCCGGGAATCTTCAACCCGCCCATCAGCCCGCCCATCTGCTTCTGAAGCTCCGCTTCGGCTTTGCGTTGAGCGTCGTTGATCGCGGCGAGAATCAAATCCTGCAGCATCTCGACGTCGTCCTTCGAGACGGCTTCCGGATCGATCTTGAGCGACAGCACCTGCTTCGCGCCGTTCATCGTGACCGTCACCATCCCGCCGCCGGCGGTGGCTTCGACGCGCAGCTCGGCCATCTGCTTCTGCAGACGGTCCTGCATCTGCTGCGCCTGCTTCATCATTTGCTGGATGTTCACATTTCCTCGACTTCGCTGATGTCGGTCCGGAACACGTCGAGCATGGCCTGCACGCCGGAATCCGCCATGGCCTTCTGCTTGAGCGCCGCCTGCTTGTCGGTCTCGCCCGCGGCCGACGCGGCGCCGCGCGCGGCATCGACCGGCCTCGACGCCGCAGGCCCATCTCCCTCGGCGCCGACGATCGCAATCTTCCGCCCGGCGAGGCGCGTCGCCATTTCCTCGAGCCACGGCCGGCTCTGATCGAGTTGCAGCCGCATCGTGCGATTGTTCGGCGAGAACGTCATGACGATGCGATCGGATTCGACCTCGATCTTCAGCGCCTGCGCGATCACCGTACCGTAGAAGTACTTCTTCGTCTTCTGCAGCTCGGCGAAGAGCGCGTCCTTCAGCGCTGACGCCCCGGCGCCCGCCGTTTTCGTCTGCGCCGCTTCCGCGCGGTTGGCTTCGATGGTTCGAATCGCCGACGCGTTCGATGTCGGCGGCTTCGGCGGCGCCGGCGGTCGAGCGCTCGCGGCCGGCATCGACGGGACCGATTGACGCGGCATCGCGCCGCCCTTGTCCAGCCCTTGAATCAGATCCGAGAGCGGCACGAGCTTGCGCAGGTGAATCCAGCGCAGCAGCGCGAGCTCGAGATGATAGCGAGGCTGCATCGACGCCTTGATGTCCGCTTCGGCCTTCGTCAGCACGTCGAACGCGCGCATCAAGTCTTCTTTCGAGAACTTCGCGGCGAGCGTCTGCAGCGCCTCGCGCTCGCCCTCCGCGGCGATCTCCGGATCGTTCAGCCGCGCGGGATCGACGCCAATCACGAGCAGATCGCGCGTGAGCCGCGCGAGCTCGCGAATGACGAGCCGCAGATCGTAGCCCGCCTCGACCGCTTTGCCGGCGAGGTCGAACACGGCGGCGCCATCCTCGCGCGCGACGGCATCCGCGACTTCAATCAACAGATCGCGCCGCACCAGCCCGAGAACGGTCGACACGTCGTCGGCGGTGATCGTCGTGCCGGCAAACGCGATGACCTGATCGAACGCGCTCTGCGCGTCGCGCATGCTGCCGTCGCCCGCGCGGGCCAGCAGCGCGATTGCCGCGTCGTCGATCTGCATGCCTTCGGCGTCCGCGATGCGGCGGAGCTGATCGGCAATCGGCTTGACGCCGATCGTCTTCAGCTCGAACACCTGCGACCGCGATTGGATCGTCGGCGGTACCTTCTCGATCTCCGTCGTCGCCATCATGAACACGACGTGTGGCGGCGGCTCCTCGATCGACTTGAGCAGCGCGTCGAACGCCTGCGCCGACAGGCGGTGGACCTCGTCGATGATGAAGATCTTGTAGCGGTTCCGCACCGGCGCGATCGCGAGGCCCGCGATGATGATCTCGCGCACCTTGTCGACCTGCGTGTTCGTCGCGGCGTCGATCTCGAGCACGTCGATGTCGCGCCCCTGCGCGATCTCGACGCACGCGTCGCACACGCCGCAGGGATCGGCGGTGGGACCGTTCACGCAGCTCAGCCCGCGCGCCAGGATGCGCGCGGTCGTCGTCTTGCCGACGCCGCGCGGCCCGGCGAAGACAAACGACTGCGCGATGCGATTGGCGGCAATCGCGTTGCGCAGCGTCTGCGTGACGCCGCGCTGGCCGACGACGTCGTCGAACCGCTGCGGACGCCACTTGCGGGCGAGAACTTGGTAGGACATGCGTGGCTTCCGCCTTCAGGCGGAAGCGCTGAAGACGTCTTGTCGAATTCTACGGCGCAGCCCACCGCGACCCGGAGAAGCCTGCGGCACATGTCAGTGACTGCTTAGCGCTGCTGCCTTCCGGCCCTGACGCGGTTCGCAGGCTGAAATTGCACAGGTTCCGGGCCGCGGTGCGATGCGCCAACCCGTCTGCCGCGCGATTTCTCGCGCGGCATCCGATGAGTGTACCAAACCCTGGTGCCTTGTGCACCGTCTATACCGACGACCTCGAAGGAGCCGCCCATGGGAAGCTTCGCGCAAGACGTCCAGTACGGTCTGCGATCGCTCTACAAGAACCCGGGCTTTGCAGCCGTCGCGATCCTGACGCTCGCGCTTGGCGTCGGGGCGAACACCGCCATCTTCAGCGTCCTTCGCGCCGTCGTCCTGCGCGACCTGCCGTATCACGAGCCGCATCGCATCGCTGTGATGTGGACGAAGAACATCCGCCAGAACCTACCCGATGGATCGTCGTACCTGAACTTCCGCGACTGGAAGGAGCAGAGCAAAGAGTTCCAGGCGATGGCGGCCTACTATCGGCCAGAGTTCACGCGCGGCACGCTGAGCGGCGGTCCGGGCGCCGAGCGCGTGCACGTCGGCGCCGTCGGGCCCGGCTTCTTCGAGCTGCTGGGGGCGACCCCGATTCTTGGACGCACGTTCGAGGCGTCCGATTTCACGAATCCGCCGCATTCGATCGTCATCGCCAACGCGCTCTGGCGGCAGCGTTTCGGCGGCGACAGGAACGTCGTCGGCCGAAAGGTGCAGTTCAGCGACATGAACGTCGAAGTGATCGGCGTGATGCCGCCCGAATTCGAGCTGCCGACGCCGGATGTTCAGGTGTGGCAGCCGGTCGCGTTCGAAGGCGCGCAATGGCTCGAGCCGCCAACGCGGGGACGCGATTCGCTCGTCGTCATCGGGAGGCTCGCCGACTCTGCGTCGTTCGCGTCGGCTCGAGCCGAGCTGGACACAATCGCCGCGCGGCTGCGGGCGCAGTATCCCGCGACGAATGCCGCGCTTGGCGTCACCACGGATCCGCTGACGGACAAGGTCATCGGACAGACGACCGAACGGTCGCTGTGGATGCTGTTCGGATCGGTCGGGTTCGTGCTGCTGATCGCCTGCGCCAACGTCGCGAACCTCGTGCTCGCGCGCGCGACGGCGCGGCGCAACGAGTACTCGGTGCGGACGGCGCTCGGCGCCAGCACCACGCGGCTCGTGCGTCAGACGCTGACCGAGAACCTCGCGCTGGGCGTGCTTGCGGGACTGGTGGGGCTGTTCATCGCGTGGGCCGGAACGATCGCGCTGCGCAACGTCGCGCCGGGCGCGCTGCCCCGCGCGGAGGGCATCCACGTCGATCGCACCGTTCTGCTCTTCCTGCTCGCGGCGTCGCTCGGCAGCGGTTTGATTGCGGGGCTGCTGCCGGCGATTCAGCTTTCTACGACGAAGCCGGCAGACGTCCTCAAGGAGAGCAGCACGCGCGCGCAGGGCGGGCCGACCGGACGCCGGCTGCATCGAACGCTCGTGATCGTGGAGATCGCGCTCGCGGTGGTTCTGCTCTCCGGCGCCGGCCTCCTGCTTCGCAGCTTTCAGCGCGTCCGCACGATCGATCGCGGGTTCGACTCGCAGAACGTGCTGTTGCTTCAGATCGATCTGCCTGGCGCCTACGACAACAACGACAAGGTCAAGGGGTACTTCACCGAGGCGACACGGCGCATTCGCGCGCTGCCGGGTGTCGTTGCCGTCGGCGCCATCAGCGATTTCTTCATCCATCGGCAGCCCGACTATCACGTCGCCCTCGAGGGCTGGCCGCCAAAACGTGAAGACGATCCAGCGCCGCCGCTGACCGAAGATCAAGTCGTGCCCGGTTACTTCGAGGCGATGCGCATCCCGCTCATCCGCGGCCGGCTCTTGCGCGACAGCGATCTCGCGGCGGGCGCCGAGCAGGTGATCGTGATCAACGAGGAAATGGCGCGGCGGTTCTGGCCCGGGCAGGACGCGCTCGGCCGCCGCTTGAAGTACGGTCTCGATCCTGGCGCGAATCGTCCGTGGAAGACCGTCGTCGGCGTTGTCGCCGACATGCGGCGGCAGCGCTTGGACGAGGCGGCGATTCCGTACATGTTTCAGCCAGGCGCTATTCGTCAGATGGACATCGCGGTGCGCACGATGAACGATCCGGACGCCTCGCGCGACGCGATCCGCGCGGAGCTGCGCGCGCTCGATCCGTCGGCGCCGCCGTATGGGATCGTCACCGTCGAGCAGCGGCTCGGGCGCACGGTCGCGCTGCGGCGGCTGCAGACGATGCTCCTCGCGGCGCTCGCGGCGGTCGCGTTGGTGCTGTCGATGATCGGCGCGTATGGCGTGATTCATCAGTCGATCGCGTCTCGGACGCAAGAGATCGGGATTCGCATGGCGCTCGGCGCGAATGCGTCGGCGGTGCTGCGGATGGTGCTCGCCGGCGGCATGACGCCCGCGCTCACGGGACTGGGCCTGGGGTTGCTCGGCTCGCTCGCGCTCAGCCGAACGATCGGCACGTTTCTCTATGAGACCGACCCGTTCGATCCGTTGATCTACGCCGGCGTCACGGCACTGTTGCTGCTCGTGACCACCGTTGCCTGCCTCGCCCCCGCTCGCCGCGCGGCGCGCTTCGATCCTGTGTCTGCGCTGCGGGGGGAGTAGGGGACTCAGACTCGACTCAGACTCGACTCAGACTCAACTTAGACTCGACTCAGACCTGACTCAGACACCTCGAATTCGAGAGCAACAGACGGAGCGCGACGCGCTACGGATCGCGCGATAGTTGATCCATGACCCTCGAATTGCGCGAACGCGTCGCGATCGCCGATCGCGTGACCCGATTCAATTGGACCGCCATTGCCGATCACCTGGACGCCCACGGCTGGGCGCCCTTCCCGTCGCTCATGACGCCGGACGAGAGCGCCGCGATCGCACGTCTCTATGACGATGACGATCGTTTCAGGAGCCGAATCGTCATGGCGCGGCACGGCTTCGGTCGAGGCGAGTACAAGTACTTTGTCTATCCGCTTCCGGAGCCGATCGCCGAGCTGCGCCCGGCGCTCTATGCCCGGCTCGTGCCGATTGCAAACCGTTGGAACGCCGCGATGGGAGTCGACGTTCAGTACCCGGCTGCGCACGCGAATTTCGTCAAACGATGCCACCGCGCGGGACAGACGAAGCCCACGCCGCTGCTCCTGCAGTACGGCGAAGGAGACTTCAACGCGCTACACCAGGATGTCTACGGCGAGCACGTCTTCCCGCTGCAGGTGATGGTCCTTCTCTCCCAACCTGGTGAGGATTTTACCGGCGGCGAGTTCGTCTTGACGGAGCAGCGTCCGCGAATGCAGTCGCGCGCGGAGGTCGTCGCGCTCGGTCGAGGCGATGGCGTCGTGTGGGCGGTGCGCCATCGTCCCGTACAGGGTACGCGCGGGAGCTATCGCGTCACGATGCGGCACGGCGTCAGCCGGATTCGTTCCGGTCGCCGTCAGACGCTCGGCGTGATCTTCCACGACAGCAAGTAATGCCCGGGGGGGTCTGAGTTGAGTCTGAGTCGGGTCTGAGTTGAGTCTGAGTCGGGTCTGAGTCGGGTCTGAGTCGAGTCTGAGTCGAGTCTGAGTCGAGTCTTCTCAGAACCCGACGGTCAACACATCTTGATCGTGGGCTTCGCCGCACCACCAGCGGCCGCGACGGATGTCGCGAATGCGAAGTCCCGCCCCTTCGTGGATGCGCCGCACGAACCCTTCATCGAACGCGATCGCGGCCTCGGGCACGTCCGCGTCGTGCAGACGGCAGACCCCCGACGCGTGCGGCACGTCGAAGCGCATGAAGCTCGCGCCGCGATCGACGCCGGCCATCGTCTCCGGATTCAGCAGGAAGAAACTCTCGACGCACATTCCCTCCGGCGCGAGCAGGCGCGCGATCTCGCGCACGTAGTGCTCCACGCCCTCCGGCAGCATGTGCGTGAAGACCGACGAGAGGAAGATGCAGTCGAACGCGCGATCCGGAAACGGAAACCGGTACCCCGACGCCGACGCGCGGCCTTTCGGGTTGTACGCATGGCTCGCAAGATCCGCGCGATGGAAGCGGAACGCCGGATGGCGCGGCGTGATCGCGCGCTGGCACCACGCGACCGCCTCCGGGTGAATCTCGATCCCGTCGTAGCCGCCGCGCAAATAGTCGCTGAGCCCGAGCGCGAGATTGCCGATCCCCGATCCAATGTCCAGCACGCGATGATGCGGTTGCAGCCCGCGCGTGACGAGCTCGGTGCGCGCCACCTCGCACGCATGCGCGTACGCGCTCGGCTTCGACGTCCGGTAGTAGTAGATCCGGAGATGCGCCGGCGGAAGGAGCGCGGGATCCTTCCACCGTGCGAGTCGATCGATTGGGGTCGCGAGACGATGGAGCGCGCGCTTCGCGCGACCTCCAACTCGCCTCCACAGCGGTCGTGTCATGTTCGAGTTCAACGATGCAAATCCCACGTCCGCACACTTGCACGGCGCGGCGGCGCGAATCGGACGCAGATGCGCCGCATGCCCGCCACCGAGAAGCGGCCGGGAACTGCTGCAGCGTATCACCGAGGCATGCGGGATTGGCTCTGGCTCGAGCGGCGCACGCAGGACATCCGCCACGCGCTCGGACGATTCCGGCGCAGTCCGGGTCTCGCGGCGACGGCGATCCTGACGCTCGGCCTCGGCATCGGCGCGAGCAGCACGATCTTCAGCGTCGTGAACGGCGTGCTGCTCCGACCGATCGCGATCCAGCAGTCGTGCTCCTCGACGATGATGATCTCGAGTCCCCGCTAGCAGGCGATCCCAGTTTCGTCCGCGAATCACAGATCTGACGCATGCCGCCGCGACGGCGGCTCGCGAATCCGGCCGAACGCGCCAATCCCGCCCGTTTACATCCAGAACACCAGGCACACGTCTTGCCCGTCACCGCGGCATGGCGATCCCTCGCGCGACGTGGGGCATGCTGCTCGTCGCCTGCTTCGCGCTCTTTTCGGCGCTGATCGTCGCGACGCGCCTGACCCGGTCGTCGTCGCGCGAGATGACCGCGCCCGAGGCGTGGGCCGCGCTCGAGCGGCGCGAGCCGGAGCGAGCCGCCTCCATCTTCAAAGCCGAGCTGATCGAGCGTCCGAACGATCCGGTACTGCACTTCGGCGCCGGAGCCGCGGCCTACGCGATGGGCCGCACCGACGCCGCGCTCTCATCGCTTCAACACGCCGTCGAGATCGATCCCGAATTCCCTGAAGCGCTCGCCCTGCTCGGAGAGGTCGCGTACGCGCGCGGCAAGAACGATCTCGCGATTCGATCGATGGAACGCGCGGCCGCGATGCGTCCACGGGACACACGCGTCGCCGAGCTCCTCGATCGGTGGCGGCGCGAGACATCCGTGCACAGCGTCTACGTCGAAAAGCCGTCGGGACACTTCCGCATCCTGTACGAAGGACCGGCGCAACAGAGCATCGGCGATCGAATCGCGCGCGTCCTCGAAGCCGAGTACTCGCGGCTCGGACGCACGCTGAACAGCTTTCCGACTGAGCCCATCACCGTCGTGCTCTACACGAACCGCGAGTTCCAGGACCTCACGCGGTCGCCCTCCTGGGCCACCGGACACTACGACGGCCGCATCCGCGTTGCCGTCGGCGGCACGCTCTCCCGCGACCTCGATCGCGTCGTCACGCACGAGCTCGTGCACGCCATGGTCGCGAACGCCGCGCCGAGGCGCGTGCCCGCGTGGGTGAACGAAGGCCTCGCCACGTACCTCGAGGGGAGCGATCGCGCGTGGACGCGGGAAGTTCTACGCAAAGCGCCGGCGCTCGTTCCGCTCGACGGGCTCGTGCAGGGATTCAGCGGGCTCGACGAGGAGCGCGCGCTGGTCGCGTACGCGGAAAGCGCGATTGCGGCCGAGATCCTCTGCGCGCAGCTCGGCTCGAACATCGGTGCGTTCCTGCGAAGCGTCGGCAACGGACAGTCGATAGACGACGCGCTGCTCGAGTTTCAGGTGCAGCCCAACGCGTTCCACTCGGAGTGGCGCCGGCGCGTCGGCCTCCAGTAGATCCGCTCCATCCGCCCGCCGCTTGACAAAATAGTAAATGGTCGTTTACTTTTGTCCCCGAGTAACAAAATGTCCGTTTACTAATTCTCGGGAGGGCCGACCATGCGTCTCGTTCGCTACGGCGTGGCCATGAGCCTCGACGGGTACATCTCGGGCCCGAACGGCGAAGCCGACTGGATCGTCAACGACCCGGACATCGACTTTGCGGAGATCTTCAGCCGCTTCGACACGCTCCTCGTCGGGCGCAAGACGTTCGACGCGATGCGCGCGATGGGCGGCGGCGAGGGATCGTGGCCCGGCGTAACGTCGTTCGTGATCTCGCGCACCATGAAGCCGTCCGAACATCCGAAGGTCACGATCGCGAGCGATGCGGCGGCGCTCGTCAAGAAGCTGAAAACCGAGCCGGGCAAGGATATCTGGCTCTTTGGCGGCGGCGAGCTTTTCCGAAGCCTGCTCGCCGACGGACTCGTCGACGGTCTCGACGTCGGCGTCATCCCCGTCGTTCTCGGTGGAGGGATTCCGTTGCTGCCGTCACCCGCGGTGCGGCGACGGCTGGCGTTGAAGAAGACGCGCGTCTACGAGACGTCCGGGATCATCGGGCTGGAGTACGACGTGATCAACGCGTGACACGCGCGCCAGTCAGCAGCGCTCCTGGATCGCGATGCGCGGCGCCACGCGCGAGGCGCGGCGCGCGGGCAGCCACGCCGCCGCCAGCGCCGTCGCCGTCAGCATGCCGGCCGCGAGCAGAAGGATCCGCGCGTCCGAGGGGCTCACGCCGAACGTGAGCGATGTGAGCCAGCGTCCGAGCAGAAACGCGCCGCCGATCCCGACGACGAGGCCCGTCCCGACCACGACGGCGGCCTGGCGCAAAATCGTCAGGCGCACGTGCGCAGCGGTCGCGCCGAGCGCCATCCTGATGCCGATCTCCTGCGTTCGCTGACGCACCGCGTAGGCGAGCACGCCGTACAGACCGAGCGCGGCGAGCACCCACGACACGCAGGCGAACGCGCCCATCAACACGAGCGCGAACCGCTCGCGGCGCGTACCGCGGCCGACGACCTCGCTCATCGATGCGACCCTGTGAACGATCAATTCAGGATCCATCGCGGCAATCTCCGCGCGGACGCTCGACGCAATTCGCTCGGGCGGCACGTCCGCCGCCACGACGTGCGCGAGCGACCAGTTCCGGTTGTCGGCGAACTGACGGTGCGCGTGATAGACGACGAGCGCTGGCGGCACGTGCACGTCGAGCGTGACGTCGCCGACGACGCCGATGATCTCAAGCACCCTGCCCCCCGCGCGTATGCGCTGCCCGACGACGTCGCTCAACGGCACGCCGGGAAACGCCACGCGTGCGAACCCGGCGCTCACGATCGCGCGCGGAGCGGCGCCATCTTCGCGCGCGTCGAACGTCCGTCCCGCGAGCACGGGAATCTCGAGCGCCGCGAAAATGTCTCCGCTGATCGTGCGCTGCTGAATATTGAATCCGTCTTTTGTCTCGACCGCGCCGCCCGCGCGCGGGCCGCTCAGAATCGCCGCGTTCCATCCGTGATAGTCGCCGGTCGTTGGAAGAAACGAGATGCCGCCCGCCGCCGTCACGCCGGGAATCGTCCGAAGCCGGCGCGGCAGCTCCTCTTGGAAGGCCGCGCGCCGATCGGCGTCGTAGCGAGCCGACGGCAGATTCACGTCGAAGGTCAGAACGCGATCGACGCGGAATCCAAGGTCGACACGCTGGAGGCGGTAGAAGCTCGCCAACAGGACGCCGGCGCCGGCCACGAGCGTCAGCGCGAGCGCGAGCTGCGCGGCGGCAAGCGCGCTGCGAAGCCGTCCCTGCCCCCGCGTGCCCGTGGCGGAGCGCGAGTGCAGGCGAAGCGCGTCGATCGGCGCGATGCGCGCAAACCGCAGCGCCGGCGCGACGCCGCACGCGACGGCGGTGATCGTGGTGATCGCCACGGCGAAGCTCAAGACGATCGGATTGAATCCGACCTCGTCGAGGCGCGGAACGGCCTCCCCGCCGAGATCCCGCAGCACGACGACGCCCAGGCGAGTGATCCCAAGGCCGAGCAGCCCGCCGAGACTTGCGAGGAGCGCGCTTTCGACGAGGAGCTGCCGGCACAACCGCCGCGTCCCGGCGCCGAGCGCGGATCGCGTCGCGAACTCGTGGACGCGTCCGCTCGCGCGCGCGAGCAGGAGGTTCGCGACGTTCACGCAGGCGACGAGCAGTACGAGCGCGACGGCGATGAACAGGAGATGCAGCGGACCGCGCGCGGGCGCGACGAGATCCTCGTGCAGCGGCGCGAGATCGACCGCGCTCCGCCGCGCGGACGGAAACCGTTCCTTCATCACGCGGCTCAGCGTCGCGAGCTCCGCCCGCGCCTGCTCCAGCGTGATTCCGGCGCGCAGCCGCGCGATCACCGTCAGCGAGTTGTTCTCCTCGTTCGTATCCCGCGCGACAGCGTACGGCAGCCACGCGTCGAACCGGCCCGCGATAGGATCCTCGAAGCCCTCGCGCGCGACGCCGGCGATCTCGTGGGACTCTCCGCTCAACTGAATCGTGCGGCCGACGACGGTCGGATCGCCGCCGAACTGCGTTCGCCAGAGCGCGCCGGCGAGCACGACGCGTCGAGCGCCAGACTCGTCGCCGCGATCGAATCCCGGACCTCGCTCGGGGGACGACCGCAACGTGTGGAAGTAGTCGCTCGTGACGTTCAGGACGCGCAGCCGCAGACCCTGGCCGTTCGTGACCAGATCGCGTCCCTTCTCGGAGTAGTTCGCGAGCGCCGCCACCGTCTCGAACGACGTCGCCTGATCGCGAACGAACGCGAAGTGCACGCCGGTGAGATAGTGCCGGGTCGACGGGTTTCCCGGCTCCTGCTGATAGAGACGGACGAGACGCCCCGGCTGCTCGTACGGGAGCGGCGCGAGCAGCACGGCTTGAAGGACGCTGAAGACAGCGGTGGTCGCGCCGATTCCCAACGCGAGCGTCGTGATGACGACCCCCGCGAAGCCTGGACTGCGTGCGAGCTGTCGAGCCGCGTAGCGCAGATCTTGCGCGCATTGCTCGACGCCGGTCCATCCCCACGCCGCGCGCGTGTCCTCGGTGACGCGCGCGAGGTTGCCGAAATCACGCATGGCGGTTTGTCGCGCCGTCTCCGGCGGATCGCCGGCCTCGATGCGCTCTTGCGTGTCCATGGCCACGTGCGCCGCGAGCTCGCGCTCAAGATCCTGCTCGTGCCGCCGCCACCGCACGAGCATCGCCGCGCGCCGAACCCATCGTGGCACGACGTCACCTGCCTTCCGTGGGCCGCATCACGAGGCGGATGGCGTTGACGAAGCGCTCCCACTTTCCGTGCTCGTCGGCGAGCTGTTTCTTTCCCGATCGCGTGAGCCGGTAGTACTTGGCGCGCTGGCCCTTCTCGGACACCTTCCACTCGGCGTTCAGCCATCCCTGCTGCTCCAAGCGGTGGAGCGCGGGATAGAGCGAGCCGGCCTCGATCTTCAGAAGCTCCTCGGATCGCTGGCGAATCCCCTGCGCGATGCGCAGCCCGTGCTGCGGCCCCCATTGCAACGTCTGCAGGATGAGCATGTCGAGCGTGCCCTGCAGCACGTCGATCCGATCCTGCCGCTGTTTGAGCGCCATAGGCTATCGGCACTCTATAGCCTTTGCTATAGAATGTCTAGTGCTTTGGCGCCGGCGCGCCGCGGCGCTCACACCTCGGCGCGAGTCCGGCTCATGCCCACCGCAACCAACAGCCACGCAGCCGAGAGGCACGCGAAGCCGACGAACATCGTGACCAGGGACTCGGCCGATCCGGCGGCGATGCGTCCGTAGGATGACGGCGAGAGATCCGGCGTGACGGCGATGCCGGTCAGCACGTGGAGAAAGCCGAGCACGCCTCCCGCGAGCGCGGCGAACAATCCGGCGAGCGAGAACGGCCGCATCAGCGCAAGATTCCGCTCGGTCGGCTTGAGAAGATAGACCACGGCCATCCCGAGTGGGACGAAGTCGATCGCAAGCGTCAAGAGTGCGAAGATGCCGACCTGCCGCAGTATGTCCATTCGTCCTCCTTCGGGACGGGTGCGAAGAGGTACAACGCGACGACGCGTCCGCCGTGACATGTGTCACGTTGCGCGGCGCCGCGCGTTCTTGGAGATATGGACCGGGAGACCGAGCTGACGCTCGTGGCGGGTCTTCGCGACGGAGACGCCGCGGCATTCGACACCGTCCACGACGCGTTTCACACGCGCCTGTTCACGTTCCTGCTGCGGTTGTGCCGGCGGCGCGACGTGGCGGAAGACCTGGTGGAAGAGACGTGGCTGCGGCTCGTGAAGCACGCGCGCAGGCTGCGGCCGGATACACGTCTCGCGGCCTGGCTCTTCACGGTCGCCCGCCGCGTGCACGTGAGCTACGTGCGCTCCCGCGTTCTGGAAGACTCCGCGGCCGTCGGGCTGATCGCGCTCTGGCCGTCCGCCGTCGCGCGTGCGTCGCCGTTCGAAGCGGCCGCCGCCAGCGAGCTGGAGCGGCGGATCGAGCGTGCGCTCGCATCAATCCCTCTCTCGTCGCGCGAAGTGCTGCTGCTCGTCGCGGCCGCCGGTCTCGATCACACCGACGCCGCCGCCGTCCTCGGCGTCACGCCAGAGGCGCTCCGTCAACGTCTCAGCCGTGCCCGCGCGTCGCTCGCGCGGGCCATCGAGAAGACGCCCGCGGGTGCGCGTGTCCTCAGGGAGGTGCTACCGTGACGGATCCGCTATTTCGCATGCTCGAGAAGCTTCCGAGCGCCGAATACGATCGTGCGCGCGCCGATCGCGTCCGCGCGCGCTGCCGCGCCGTGCTCGAACGGAGCCGCCGTCCGCCGCGCAGGAGCCGCGTTCAGCGTGTGGCGGAAACCGCGCTCGCCGGCCTCGGCGCGATCTATCTGGTCGAAGGCATTCGTCTGGCCCTCCTCATGTTCGGAATCGCGTAGCGCGTCCAGCGCACGTGACACCCCATCCGCGTCGATGGTCGCCCGGTCGGCGCGACGATGCGATTTCACGGCGTCCAACACTGGCGCTGGTTTTGCCTTCGGCTGCTTCGCGATCCGCACAGCCTTCCAGGAAGTAGGTCACCGTGATTCCACGAATCGCGTGTGCGATCCCTCTGTCTCTCCTCGTCGCAACTCCCGCCTCGGCGGATCCGGTCGCCCTCGCCGCCCGTTTGATCGGTCAGCCCTATGTCTGGGGCGCCGAAGGTCCCGACGAATTCGATTGCTCCGGCCTCACGCAATACGTCTTTGGCGAGCACGGCATCGAGCTGCCGCGGCGCGCCATCAGCCAGTCGCGCGTCGGCGATCGCGTCGGGCGTCGGCTGCAGCGCGGGGACCTCGTGTTCTTCTCGAGCGACACGCGCCGGTCCCTCGTGACGCACGTGGGGATCTATGAGGGCAACGGGATGATGATCGACGCGAGCAAACGATACGGACGAGTTCGCCGCGACAGCCTGGACGACGAGTACTGGGCCGACCGTTTCATGTTCGCGCGGCGGATTGCCGACGCGGACGATGCGCGAGAGGTTCCCGACGTGGCGCAGCAACGGCGGCCGCCGCGTGGCGAACGGCAGAAGGCCGCGGCGCGCATCCTCGAGCAGATCGCCGACGTGCTCATTCGTCGTCCCCGCCGGTAAGACCGCTTACCTGGTATAGCGTTATAAGCGCGTCATGGCGGACACGCTCGAGTCGCACGCCGCGGCAGTCGCAAGCGCGGTCGCGCTTGCCGATGGGCTCTTCCCCCATCAGATCGAGGGCGTCGCGTTCCTCCTCGGGCGACGGCGTGCCATCCTCGCGGACGACATGGGTCTGGGCAAGACGCGCCAGGCGATCGTGTCGCTGCGGCACCGCACCCCGGGCGGCCCGCGACTCGTGGTCTGCCCGGCGTCCGTCAAGCGAAACTGGGCGCGCGAGATTACCGTCGTCACGCCGGACGAGTCGATCCTGGTGATCGAGGGAGCGACCCGAATATCTCCGGCAGCCGAGTGGATCGTCATCAACTACGACGTCCTCGGACGGCACCTCGACGATCTGCTTCGGATCCCGTGGACGGCGCTCGTCTTCGATGAAGCGCACTACCTGAAGAACCACACGAGCGCGCGGAGCAAGGCTTCACGCCAGCTGACGACTGCTGCTGCCGCGGCAACACCGACTCTTCCTGTGCAGTTGTTGACGGGAACGCCGCTCACGAGCCGGCCGCGGGATCTCTTCGTGTTGTTGCAGCTGGCGGCCCATCCGCTCGGCCGCAGCTTCCTCTCGTTCGCGAAACGCTATTGCGCAGCCGAGAAAGGGGAATACGGCTGGAAGACCGGCGGCGCCTCGAACGTCGAAGAGCTGACCGTCCAACTGCACGGCGTCATGCTACGGCGATCGAAGGACGATGTGCTCGCGCTGCCACCGAAGCTGCGGACGTGGCTGCCGGTCGAAGTGCCTTCTGGCACCGGCGCGCGCGCGGTCAAGAAGGTCTTCGAGCTCCTCGCCGGGAAAGACACGAGGCCGGTGCCATCGCGCGACGTGGAGCTTCGGCGCCGCGGCAAGCTGCTCGCCTTCCTCGTGGAGGCACGTCAGGCGCTCGCGTTCGCCAAGGCCACCGCGTCGATCGACTTCGTCAAGGGCGCGATCGATCAAGGCGAAAAAGTGATCGTCTTCTCGTGCTTCGAGGATCCCGTTCAGAAGCTCGCGAAAGAGCTCGGCGACGCCGCGGTCGTCGTGACCGGCAAAACTCCGGCGTCGATGCGGCAGCCGCTGGTGGATCGATTCCAGAACGATCCCGACGTCCGCGTCTTCGTCGCGAACATCATCGCCGGCGGCACGGGACTCAATCTGACCGCGGCAACGCAGGTGGTGTTCAACGATCTCGACTGGGTACCCACGAATCACTGGCAGGCCGAGGATCGCGCGTACCGCATCGGTCAGACGCGCACGGTCAACGTCACCTACTTCGTCGCGCGCGACACCATCGACGACTTCGTCCAAGCGGTCCTCGAGACGAAGGCGGCGCTCGTCAACGCGATCGTCGAAGGCGACGCGCTCGCGCCGGGCGCGGGCGGCGACGTGCTCGACGAATTGCAGCGCGTCCTTCACTCGATCTCGGCCGGCGGCGACGTCGAGGCCGGACACGGCGACGACGATGACGTGATCTCACAGCTGCTGCGCCGCGCGTCCGACGAGTTCCGGACCACGCACCGCGCCGATCCGCAGCGCCCCGCAGCCGTCCGCGGCCAGCGGGAGGTGCAGGCGCTCGCGCGCGCGCTCGAAGCACTGGTCAAGGTGCTGTCGGGCCCGTCGGCGCGGCGCTTTCGCATCTCGAGCGCGTCTCACAAGGGTGTCGACTACGAGATCGTTGTCGTCGACGCGGATGTGACGTGCAGCTGTCCCGGGTTCGAGTATCGTGGGCAGTGCCGCCACGCGCGCGACGTCAAGGCGGCGCTCGCGGCGGGCGAGCCCGTGCCGCCGCGGTATACGGAGATGAGCTGAACCCTCGCATGCCCGGACGACACGATGAGTGACTTGGCCCGGTGGGACTTGCGCGGCCCGGTGCGAACCCTCCACACGTATGTTGCCGAGTGGAATCCAACGACAGAAGACTGGGAGCCTCTGAAGAACCGCAGCGTCGCGATGTTCCGCACCGACGGCCAACTGAGCGAAATCCACCATCACAATCCGGACGGTTCAATCCCTCGTGAGGTGCGGGTCTACGACGAGCGCGGCCGGCTGACCGAGAATCAGTGGTGGGCGAACGGCGTGCTGACGACCCGCGTCCTTCACACGTACGACGCAGACGGTCGGCTTGCTTCTGCGGTCACCGTTGACGTGAACGGCGTGAGGCGCGAAACCGAATGCTGTCGATACGATGAGAACGGCCGCAAGACGAAAGTGGTCGTCCTTCCAGTTCTCGAGGACAGCGGCGCAAGTTGTTCAGCGGGTTCGTGCGGGACGACGTACGGCGTCGAGGGAAGTGACGCCGCGTACTCGGCTCCGAGCGCGACGACGAGCACCACGAGTTACGACGAGCACGAGCGTCCGTCGGAGGTGATCTTTCACGATGCGAACAACGTGGTCGTCAACCGTGTCGTGTTTTCCAGGAACCAAGATGGACGTGTGCTGAGCGAGCGAATGGAGTTCGCTGGACCCGCGGGGTTCTTCGGCCCGGCGATCGACGCAAACATGCCAGGCGACCAGCGAGATTCGCTCATGGAGCTTCTCAGGAGTGTGTTCGAGGACCAGACGTTTTCGCTCGCGACATACGCCTACGACGAGAAGGGCCGCAGGATTGAAACCGTTCGGCGGATGGGGAAATTGTCCGAACAGCGCGTGTCCGTTCGATACGACGATTTCGACAACCCGGTGGAACAGGTCACGTCAGATGTGAGTCGTGAGATGCGCATGGACGACGGCGCGGTGACGAGCGAGGAAAAACAATCGCACGTTCACCACGCCAGATTCGAGTATCGGTACGACGCGCACGGAAACTGGACCGAGCGGATCGTTTGGCACCGAATGGAGCCGAACACCTTCGAGCAGCGCTCGAGCGTCGAGCGGAGAACCATTGAGTACTACGGGAACCGCCTCCCCGCGCTACTCGAGCACCGGCCGCGATGAGGCGATGAAGAAATAAATATTCGTCGGCGTATCGGCGCTGATCACGCCGGCGGTGCCCACATTGGGATCACCCTGAAGTTCCCGCACCTTAGTCAATGTCTTGGCGGCAGCGATCTCATTCCAGGCGGCAAGCGAGAACACGCGGATGTTCACGGTATGGAACCAGCCACCGCGGCGCGAGGTCAGGATGTGATTGTGAGCCGCCGGGCCGGCGGTGGGGCTGCCGCCGATACGCGACAGATCGATCATCAACGGGTGATTGAGGCACGGTGTGCCGGCGCGGCAGGCGAGCGTCGCCGGATCGACGAGGTTCGCGATGGGCGGCGCGGCCGCAATGGCGTAGATTGTGGGAATTGGGCCCGGCCGCGGAGCCGTGTCCGACGGGGCTCCAAGCTCGCAGGGGACGGCGGCAGCCGGCGACAGCGGCGCACAGAAGAATGACTTCGTGTAGTACAGCTGCACTTCCTCGCCATCGAGCCAGCCATCGATGTAGCCCTTGTCTTCGTGAGCTGCAGAATTCGGATTGTCGGCTGCGGCCTCTGCCATCGTGGCGGAATGGCCGAGATGCCCGAGGGCCCCGCTCGCAGCCGGTTCTGCGGGCGCCGGCGAAGTAGGTGTCCTGCTGGTCGTGCACGCCGCGATCAGCAGCAGGGTCGACGTGAAGAACGACAATCGCTTTACCATCGGGTGCCTCCAAGTGGTCCGACGGTAAACCCTCTGCCCGGCGAAGTCTTTGAATTGCTATGGTGTTTCCGTGGGTTTTCTCGCTCTACCGCAGGTGGCGCTTGAACCACGCGACGATCCGCGCATCCCGATCGCGGCGATTGTTGAGCGCCTCGTGGATCTCCTTCGCGTACACGATCAACTCGTACGGCTTCCGCAAGCTGCTCAACTTCGCCGCAAACGCCAGCGCCTGCGACACCGGCACTTCTTCGTCGTCGGCACCATGAATCATCAGCAGCGGAACGGCGACCTTCTCCGGCCACTGCATGACGGAGCGTTCGGCGAGCGCGGCCGCTCCTCGACTCGAATAATCTGGAATCAGCTGCGCCACCCGGTTGGCAACGCCGGGCATGCGTTGCTGCGACGATTCCATCAGACCTTGCAGGTCGTAGATGCCGCCGACCACGGCTGCGGCATTCACCGACGCGCCGCGCGTCAGGGCCAGGAACGTCATCATCCCGCCGCGTGAGAGGCCGTAGAAAAAGATGTTCTTCGGATCGGCATATGGGAGCGAGGACGCCAGCGAGACGAGCGTCACGACATCGCCGACATCGGCGCCGCCGAACTCCTCCCGGCCTTCCCCGCCGTCGTTGCCACGATACTGCGAGGCCAGCACGACGAAGCCGTTGGCGGCGAGCTCATAGAAATCGAGAATGTTCGGCGCATCGATCTTCCCCATGTCCTGCAGACCGCCGCGGTTGTAGATGATGACGGGATAACGCCTCGCGTCCGTGTCGCGCGGTTTGACCAGGAAGCCGACGACCTTCAGACCATCGCTCAGGTACTGAATCCTCAGACATTCGGTCGACGCGTTGGTCTTCGCCCGGTCGTATTCAGCCTTCGAGTAGAAGCGCCTGGTAAAGGAGGTCTGCTCCTCGAATGTGGTGAATGGACATGGCGACTGCGCGGCGATCGCAGACGTGGTCGCGACGCGCGCGCGATCCTGCGCGTGGCCGTCCACGAATCCGGCCAGCAATACGGGAAGCAGAACACCGGTGAGCGCTCTCATGGGCGCAGGTCCGTCGGCCAGCTCACTTGCCACGGAGGTCCAACGCCACGACGTCGCCGACAGTGTTGCGCACGTAGACCCTGCCGTTGGCGAACACGGGGGCGGTGAAGGCGCGTGTGTCGATGACGTGCGCGGAGCCAAGTTCCTTGTAACCGTTCGGCGATGCTTCAGCGAGCACCAGATCTCCCTTCTCGGTGAGCACGAGCAGCGTGCCGCCAACCGCAATCAGACCATTGAACTCCAGCTTCGGTTCGGTCCACTTGATCTCGCCGGTCTTCCAGTCCAGACAGCGGAGCGACGTTGGCGAGCGGCCGGCGCCTTCGGAGTTGTTGCCGTCCGGTCCGTACAGAAACCCGTTCACGAGCACGCTGGTGTGCCAGTGGCTGGACAAGCCTACCTGTTCCCACAGCGGTTTCGTATCACCCGTCACGTCGAACAACGCGCCACCGAATGCGCGCCCGGCCGTGACGAACACTTTCGTGCCATCGACGACGGGATCGGGTGCGTTGACGCCGATCGGTTGTCGCCGCTCTGTCGTCCAGATTTGCTTGCCGTCGGCCGCATCGACGATGGTCAACGCCCGCGGAGAGTGGATCGCCAGGTACGTTTTCTGTTTGATCTGGAGCGGGACCGGCGTTGCATGACCTCCCGGCCCAACCCCTGACTTCCAGAGCGTTTTGCCGGTTTTGAGGTCGAGCGCCATCCCACCCGGACTACCGTTCAAGATCAGCTTGTCACCAAGGACCAGCGGCGATCCCGCGAATCCACCGTATCCCGGCTGTCGCGCGTCGTCCTCCTTCATGATGTCGCGCGCCCAAATCACTTTCCCGTCGCGCGCATCGAGCGCAAACACGTCGCCCTTTCGGCTGAGCGTGTAGACGACGCCGTTCGCGACGGTCGGCGTCGAAAAAGGTCCGTCGTAGTTCTTGATACCGACCTTCTCACTGCAGGGGTATGAGTGCCTCCAGACGATCTTGCCGGTCGCGATGTCGATGCTGAAGACGGTGTCGACGTCGTCCGTGTTCCCCATCGTGTAGGCGCGGTCACCGACCACGGACACGGCGGAGTGGCCGATGCCGACATTGATCTTCCACAGCTGTTTGGGACCATCCTTCGGCCAGGCGATCGTTTCCGCGGACTTGCCGTCGTGAGCCGGTCCGCGGAAGTACGGCCAGTCCGCGGCCATCATGGTGTTTGCCGCCCCGAGGGCCAACATGAAGATGAGGACCACCGCGGCGCCGAAGGTCTTGGGTGTCATAGTCCGAGCGTAGTGGGGGATCTCTCGCGCTCGAAGCGGAAAGTGACAAACGACGGACGGGGCTCACCAAAGGGGGATTCGGCGAATAAACCGCCACAGCGCCCGACGGTACCCATGTCAGTTCCAGATTGCACACGCAAAGGCCCCCGGTCGCGGCACACTAGCCTCGGGAAGGCGCATCCTGATGACTGAGAAACCACAGCGCGGCGCATCCACAGCGAGCCGCATAATTGCAGCGCTGCGCGAGCTGATCAGCGCGCTCGATCGCCGGGTGGCGCACGCCGAGCGGCCGGGTGAAACTCGCATCCTACGGGACGCCCAGATGCTTCGACGTGAAGCTGTGGCGCAAATCGACGCACTGAGTCGCCGGGCACCGGACGACAAACCATACGACCAAGAACTCGTCGATGCGATCATGACCGACGATGGCGGGTCAGGCTCCTCCCTCTCCTAGCGGACGTTGTCCTCTCGCGGCCGGCCGCGTCGCGGTTTTGCCAAAGCCGGCCCGTCGTGGCAATCTGGACAGATAGTGGCGCGTTCGAAACTGACCTCCGCGGGGAAGGTGCACGCGATGAGCAAGTCGAAGAACCCAGCACCCGCCCGCATCCCCCCGAGCCCGGTCGACTGGACCGGCACTCGAACGCACCGGGTTGAGTATCAGCCTTCGGCGACGATTTTCGCTCAGGGCGATCCCGCAACGAGCGTGATGTACGTCCAGGAGGGCGCCGTCCAGCTGTCGGTCCTGTCGCACGCTGGAAAAGAGGCGGTGGTCGCCCTGCTGGACGTGGCGCACTTCTTCGGCGAGGGCTGCCTTGCGGGACAGTCTCAACGCATGGCGACTGCGACCGCCATGACCGCATGCACGATCGTCGTGGTCGAGAAGCAGGAAATGGTGCGGCAGCTTCACGCCAAGCCCGCATTCGCGGATCGGTTTCTGACGCACATGCTGACGAGGAACATCCGGATCGAAGAAGACCTGATCGATCAGCTGTTCAACTCGAGCGAGAAAAGGCTTGCGCGCACGCTGTTGCTGCTGGCGCGCTACGGCGAGCCAGACGCGTCCCATCGGACGCTGCCGCGAGTGTCCCAGGAGACGCTCGCCGAGATGGTCGGCACGACGCGCTCGCGCGTGAACTTCTTCATGAACAAGTTTCGGAAGCTTGGATTCATCGAGTACAACGGCGGCCTGAAGGTGCACAACGCCCTTCTGAGCGTCGTCTTGCGCGACTGATCCGAGACCCTACGGCGCGCGTCCGCACGATCACAACCGTGACGCGCGCGGACGGGCGCTAGGGGTCCCGCTCGTCGTGATCCCAGCGGTGACCGCAGTCAGGACAATAGCAGCCGTGGTCGCCGCCGAAGGACAGGAGGATGACGAGCGCCTTCGTGGATTTGCACTTGGGGCACGTGGTGCGCCGCATGGGCGGCCGGGGATCTGGATCCATGACGTAACGATCGACCGGAACGTGAAGTTCGTCTGCCCAGAATCGCACACACCGTCGGGAGCGCTTTCCGTCAAACCGTGCGGCGAACACCATGTCGTGAATGTCCCGAGTCATCTCGTTCGGTGGCGGATCGGCGAATCGGTCAGACGCGGCCGGCGCGCCATTTGACAAATAACTTTGTCTAATCGATAATCCCCGCCCGTGCAGGTCCTCACCGACACGAGCCAGCTCGCCGCCGCGCTCTCGCCGCTGCGCATGCGCGTCCTTCGCGAGATGCAGCAGCCCGAGTCGGCGACCAGCCTCGCGCCGCGTCTCGGCCTGTCGCGGCAGACGCTGAACTACCACCTGCGCGAGCTCGAACGTGAGGGCTTTCTCGAAGTCGTCGAGGAACGGCCGCGCCGCGGCTGCGTGGAACGCCTGCTCAAAGTGACGTCGCGCGCCTTCGTCGTCAACCCCGCGCTGCTCGGCGCGCTGTCGGACGATCCGCACCAGGCCCGCGATCGTTTCTCGAGCGCGTTCCTGCTCGCGACCGCGACCGGGCTGATCCGCGATGTCGCGCTGCTCACCGAACGGGCCCGGGCGGTGGAGCAACGCCTGGCGACGTTCACGATGGACTGCGAGATCGGCTTCGCGTCGCCGGCAGCCTTTCGTGCATTCACCGAGGAACTGGCACTGCAAGTCGCGACACTGGCCTCGAAATACGACAACGCCGCCGCCAAGAGCCGCCGCTTCCGCGTCGTCGTCGGCTCGCATCCGGTCGTGACGAAGACCGCCGCCGAGGCCGCCGCGGAATCCGCGCGGCACAAACGCAAGCAACAGCATCGAATCAAGCGCAACAGCGCAAGGAGACAGTGATGAGCGATCATCCAGCGCGGAAAGGCACGAGAACGCAACAGCACGAGATCGTCATCGACGCGCCGGTTGAAGCCGTGTGGAAGGCGATCACCGATGGCGAGGAGCTGACTCGGTGGTTCGTCCAAGAAGCCAGCGTCGAGCCGGGCGCCGGCGGCAAGATCACTTTCTCGTGGGGCGGCGGCGAAGAGGGGGAGAACCGAATCGACGAATGGGAGCCGAACCGGAAGCTGCGGCTCACCAGCATGCCGTTCGAGATGGGCGCGGCGAAGTACGACGGTACGACGCCGATGGTCAACGAGTACACGATCGAGCGCCGCGACGGCAAGACGGTGCTGCGGCTGGTCAACTCCGGCATCCCTGACGCGCCGGAGTGGGACGGCTTCTACAACGGCATCGACAGCGGATGGAACTCCTTCCTCCGCACGCTGCGCCACTATCTCGAACATCACGGCGGCAGGCCGCGCACGACGATCAAGATCATCGGTAAGGTGTCCGGCTCGCCCGAGGACGCCTGGGCGCGTCTCGTGGCTGCGGTCACGCCGACGGGCACCATCGTCTTCGAGAAAGCACCCACGATTCTGGAAGTGAACATTCCCGAGCTGGGCGACGCGTACCTCGCGCACTCGATGTCGTGCGCCGGAGCGAACAACTTCGTGTATACGATGCTGTCGGTCTACGGAAAGACGCCGGCCGAGGTCGAAACGATCCGCGCGAAATGGCAGCCGTGGCTCGAGCAGGTGCTGGGCGTCGAGGCGCCCAGCCGGGTCTGACCGCCCGCGGCGAAGGTCAATGGAAAACGACCGAGGAGGAAACCATGCCGGAAGCACAGGCGACGAAGATTCCCGGTAGGCCGTGGCACTTGTGGGCGATCGGGATTATCGGAGGCCTGTGGAGCTCGATGGGTGTGGTTTCCTTCATGCTCACTCAGATGAACGTCGAAGCGGTCATGAGCCGGTTTCCTCCCGAGCAGCGCGCGTACTTCGAATCGTTCCCGTTGTGGGCCGTTGCGTTCTGGGCGATCTGGGTGTTCGGCGGCGTGGTCGGGTGCCTCCTGTTGCTTCTCGAGAACCGCCACGCGTTTCCTGTCTTGCTCGCCTCAGTGATTGGAGCGATCGCTTGCAATCTCGGCGGCTTGTTTCTTCTCGGCGGGATGGCGGTGATGGGCACGAGTGACTTGGTTCTCACCATCATCCCGATTGTCTTCGCCGCGTTCCTGGCGTACTACGCTCGTGCGATGAGCAACAAGGGCGTGCTCGGCTAAGGTGAAGTCATGCGGCCGGACGTTGATGAGTTGTGCCTTCGCCCACACTCCCCGTGCGCAGCTCCTCCGCCCTTTGTTTCAGCCCGAGCAGCATGCGGCGCGTCATGAGAAAACCTGCCGGCTCGATTGCGTGCGTCAGCAGCCGCGCCCACACCGCCCGCGCACGAACGCGGCTGCGCGATACGAGCCGTGTTCGCGTCTCATCAACGGGGTAGAGTCCAAACTGCCATACCCAATCCAGGCCGCCCATCTTCCGCATGTCCAACACCAGCGCACGATTCGGTTCGAGGACCGCCACCGGCCAGCTCGGGCCTCGTCCGAGCGGAATGCGGTCACCGACCGCGAGATGCTGAAACTCGGGAAGAATGCGCGTGGCGCTCGGACGATCGAGGTAGCCGAACAGGCGATCGAGCCAGTCGTAGCTGTATAGCCCGCCGCGCTGATAGCCGATCTGCACCAGCCACGGCCAGATGTGCTCCGGCCGCGCGTCGACGATGACGGCCATCGTGCCGGAATACGTCGGATCGGCGAGGAGGCTGTCGCCCGCCATCACGCGCGCGAGATCCGATCGAGTGGCGCCCCATTGGTTCATCCACCTGCGGATGGGAAACCAATACAGAACCGCCAGTATGAGAATCGCAAAGAGTGCGGGAGCCATAGGTCCTCCTGCGGCTTGGCGCCTGGAGTAGAACTACGCCACGGACCGCTCGGCGGCCGCGGAGCGATCATCAGTTCGCGCCGTCTTCAGAAACTCGACGACGCGCGCGTTCACGATCTGGTGTTGACTGGAGCACATATCGTGTCGACACCCTGGCACGAGCTCGCCTTCGAAGCCGGGAATCAGTCGACGCGCGCGTTCGAGAGCGCGTGCAGGATCCGAGATGACTTCGTGATCGCCGATGAGCATCAGCGTCGGCACCTTCATCGTGCGCAGCGCGTCATCCGAGACGACGGCGGGCATGACGCGCACCGTTTCGAACGGCATCTGAAAATGCTTCAGGCCGAGATAGATCATCTCGAGCGCATTCGCGTAGGCCCGATCCGAGAACCCGAGCCAGTGAAAGAACGTGTTCACGGTGAGGCGCGAGGGTAGCGAGACCATGACCATTCCGCGCACGCGGAACTCTCTGACCATCGGCAGCAGCCCGCCGGGCGACAGGAGCACGAGTTTCCGAACGCGCTGCGGGACGGCGACCGCGTAATTGAGAGCCAACCAGCCGCCAAAGGACATGCCCACGAGAAAGACGCGATCGAGATGCAGTGCGTCCAACGTCGCGGTCAGCCAGGACACGAAATCCGCGACGTTGCAGATCGGGTCGCCGGGAATGCTCTTGCTGGGTTGACCCATGACGTCGACGGCATAGACCCGATAGTCCTTGCTGAACGCTGCGATGTTCGGCGACCACATCGTCAACGTCGCCATATATCCGTGCAGCAATACAAGCGGCGGCGCGGTTTTCGGTCCGCACACCACCACATGCGTCTTCCCAAACCGGGTGGGAACGTCGATCTCTTCATAGGGAACCGGCCACGACTTCAACGCGGCGTCATACGCCGCGAGGAACCGGGCTTCACCTTCTGGAGTCTTGAAGCTGGATGGGTACGACATGATCCTTCTCCTTGCCGGTCCACAGCAGCGCGGTGGCCAGCACCGCGATCCAGGTCATGAATGCTGCGATGCTGATGCGCTCCCAGACGCCCACCCACGGCGTTGGCAAATCTGCCTGAACCTGTGACGCATACGTGCCGGTCACCGCACCACACGCAAGACCGATCACCATCGTGGCGATCGAGTAGATGCGGAATCGCTTCCCGAGCGCTACGGCGCCGAACCCCACAATGAGCATGAAAAAGAAGCCGGTGATCATCGCCCACACGAGGTGCAGTGTGTCGGTCAGCGTGCCGCCGCCGGCGGCCAGCACCGCACGCTGATGCATGGGCGGCCAGAATTGCCCGAACACGGTGTACACCATCAGCAGCGCTCCCACGACGCGCAGGGCGCGGTTGGGCGGCGCCAATGTCCAGACGATCCATCCAAAGGCGATCATCAGGACGGCGTAGACGATACCGAGCGAGATCCAGAGCGGCCGCGTCGGAGCGCCGATGGCGGACAGCTCACTCGGAACGCGGGAGGCGACGCTGTAGCCCTCCCACAGCAGGCCGACGAACAGCGTCATCGCGACATACAGGACAGGCGCCAGAATCCCGCACGTGAGCAACGGCTCGCGCCATCGTTCGACGCGCGCGCGATCGTTGGGACGCGCCGCACTGCGCCGTTGAACGCCACGCAGGTGCCGCGATTCCATGATGCGATGGCCGATTCCAGCAAAGGCGAGGAGCAGCGGATCGATCGCGGCGACAACGAAGGCGTCGGTCGCGCCGCTGGGCGCGCCGCCGTTATCGATGGCGTCCCAGCTGTACCAGCCCGCTCGACCAGCGCCCATTTGCGCGATCCACGGCCACACGTGTTCGGGAGGCGCGTCAATCGTGATGGCGCGGGATGACGTGAAGATCGGGTTTGGCACCATCCCGTCGGCGGGAAGCGGACGACGCCGTTCGGCGGCGATCGCAAAGCACGTGGCGAGCGCCATAATCGAACGAATGCAGCATTTGTCGTACCTTCCGCCGCAGAGAGGCAGACGGGCGTGAATCGAAGTGGCTGTCGGTATTCGGGTGCTGAACGCGCATCCGCCGCCGAAATTCCCGCACTCACGGCGAATTCTTTCGACCGCGCCCACACCGTCGCGTGTAAAGCACTTCGAGGGCGCCGTGACGGCGGATGGAAGCGACTGTGCGACCGCCGCAATTTGACGCAAATAACTTTGCTGTGTAAAGTTACTTACCGGGAACGATGCCGCGACCTGTGCGGACTGGAGGAACGGAGCGTATGGATGGCGGCCTGACCGCGGTCTCGTGGCTCGACTGGAAGCTGGGCGCGCGTCTGCTGCTGAAGTATCCCGCGCTCACGATCATCGGCGGACTTGCGCTGGCGGCCGCCATCGCAATTGGGGCCGTGGGCATCGAAGTCGCCGACGAACTGCTGTACAAACGGCTGCCATTCGATGAAGGCGGCCGGGTCGTGCGGCTCGAGACGCAGGACACGGCGGCATCACGCGTCGAGCCGAGGGTGCTCCACGAGTTCGCGATTTGGCGGCGGTCTCTGAAAACGGTGGCGGAGCTCGGCGCCGCCCGCGTGAGCGAGCGCAACGTGCTCACGGGTGAAGGCCGCGCCGAATCGCTGCGCGTGGCGGAGATCACGGCGTCTGCGTTTCCGCTCACCCGCGTGGCGCCGCTGCTCGGCAGGCCGCTCGAGCCGGCGGACGAAATGCAGAGCGCGGAGCCCGTCGTGGTCCTGGGTTACGACGTCTGGCAGAGACAGTTCCTGCACGACCCGGCGATCATCGGCCGCGTCGTGACCGTAGGTCGCACGGCTCGCACCGTGGTGGGCGTGATGCCGCCGCGCTTCGGCTTCCCACACAATGAGCAGCTATGGGTCCCATTGCCGGTCCCGCTCATCGATGACGCGCCGCCTCGCGAAGGGCCGGCCGTGCAGGTGTTCGGGCGCCTCGCCGACGGTGCGAGCTGGCAAGACGCCGCTTCGGAGCTCGACGTCGTCTCGGCACGCACTGCCGCCGACCAGCCAACGACCCACGCGCAGCTGCGCACGCGGGTTCGCGCATTCGCCGGGCGCACGCCGGGTGATCCGCTGCGGCTGGAAGATCTGGCGGTCCACGCCATCGTCCTGCTGCTGCTGGGGGCGGTGTCGGCGAATGTCGCGACGCTGATCTTTGCACGCACGGCGATGCGCGAATCGGAGATCCTCGTCCGCCACGCATTGGGGGCGAGCCGTGCCCGCGTGATCGCGCAAATCGTCACTGAATGCCTCGTGCTGGCCCTCGCCGCTGCCGTGCTTGGACTCGTCGTGGCCCAGACGACCGCGCGCTATGCCTTGGCCCGGGCGAGTCGGATCGTCGGGGACGGCCTGCCGTTCTGGGTGGATCTGAGGCTCGAGCCTGTGACCGTTGCCTATGCGCTGCTGCTCGCGCTCGTCGCCGCGGCACTGATCGGCCTGCTGCCGGCGCTGAAAGCCACGGCCGCGTCCATCCAGCAGGGACTGCAGGGGATCACCAGCACCGGCGGAACGATGAAGTTCGGCGGCATCTGGTCGTTCATCGTCGGCGCGCAGGTGGCCTTCACGCTGTTGTTCGTCCCCGCCGCCGTGGGGATTTACACCAACTCCCGTCAAGAGCAGTCGACGTGGGCAGCGTTTCCGACGGAGCGGTACCTCACCTTCCGCCTCAGGATGGACAACGAGGCGCTGGCCGGCGAGCGCGGTGTGCCCGACGAGGGGCAGATCCGCGCGCGTCGAGCGCGGGCATACGAAGAGCTCGCGGGCCGGTTGCGTGAGGAGGCTGGCGTGACACACGTGACGCTCGCCGATCGCCAGCTTGGGGCGCAGCCGGACTGGGTGGCACTGGAAATGGAGCAGGACGGCGCACCACCGGCTCGCCTCACCGGCAACTACGAGGGTGGATTCGGGATGGTGGCTGTCGGTGCCGCCTATCACGAGGCGTTCGGCGCGTCGATCGTGGCCGGCCGCAGCTTGCAGGCCGCTGACGCCGTTGCGTCGAACCGGCCTGTCGTAGTGAACGAGGCGTTCATGCGCCAAGTCGGCAGGAATCCCGTGGGCGCACGGGTCCGCACGATCCAGCGAGGCAGCGACCGCGAGGTGGGACCCTGGCACGAGATCGTCGGCGTGGTTGCCGATCTGAGCACCGCCGGCGACGGCGGCGGTGGGACGACGTGCCTCTATCGCGCAGTGTCCGCGGCGGAGCTCGATCCGTTGGTGGTCACGGTTCGCGTCGCAGGCGACGCGTCGCCGCTGGCGCCCCGCGTCGCCGCCCTTGCCCGACAGGTCGATGCCGGCCTGCAGCTCCGGGATATCGCCACCCTCGACGAGGTCGTCGCACAGGAGCAAGAATCGAAGTCGTTCGTCAGCGTCGTCTTCGGCAGCATTCTGGTCGGGGCGGTCGTCTTCTCCGCTGCCGGTCTGTATGCGCTCATGGCCGTCGCCGTTGCGCGTCGCACCCGAGAAATCGGGATCCGGATCGCACTTGGCGCAACACCCCGGCACGTGCTCCGCAGCGTGTTCGCTCGCGCCGGCCGTCAGCTCGGCGGCGGAATCATCGCCGGCAACAGCCTCATCCTGTTCCTCGCGTGGCGCTCCGACAGCCTGACCACGGATCTCCTCGCCTCGTCGGTGATCACGTCCGTCATCATGGCCGTCGTGGGCGTGCTGGCGTGCGCCGCTCCGGCGCGCCGGGCGCTGCGCATTCAGCCGACCGAGGCGCTGCGGCAAGTCTGACTCACGAACTTCTCGCGGAGCGACATCGTGAGTACATTCTCGCGTCGTTGAAATTGGCCGGTGAGCTGCTGCTCGACACCGGTGCACTCGTCTCGCTTCTCGACTGCACCACCGTGTTCACGACTGGTTCTGGCGGTCGGTTGTTCGTCAGACTCTGCCGCGCCATGGCTATGCTCAGGCAGCCCACTGCTCCCCACCGGGACGGCTCTGGAATTGCGGCGGCCACGTAACATCACGCACGCTCGCGCATATTCTCAGAGAGCTGTGAACACGGTCGACTTCAGCACGCTCTACGAAAAGTACGCCGACGACGTACTGCGCTTTGCGCTCTACTTGTCCGGCAGCCGAGCCGAGGCGGAGGACATCACCTCGGAGACGTTTGTCAGGGCGTGGGTGGCACGCGACGGGATTCGACAAGGGACTGCCAAAGCGTACTTGCTGCAGATCGCGCGCAATCTCTACCGGATGGAGCGACGTGCGAGCCGCAGGCCGATCGATTTGGAAGACGAGCCGAATTCGGAAGCCAACCCCGAAGAAGTTGCGACGAGTCGAGGCGAGTTGCGCTTTGTCCTGGACGCCATGCAACGCCTCCCAGAAAGCGACCGCGCAGCGGTCGTCCTTCGAGCCGCGGACGGTCTGTCGTACGACCAGATTGGGCTGCTATTGGGAATCAGCGCGGTGGCTGCGCGAGTCAAGGTGCATCGCGCTCGTCTCCTTCTCAACGAATTGCTCTCGAGAGGTAGAACCGCATGAAGATTACGCGGAACGTCGTCTCTGATTTATGGCCGCTCTATGTGGCGGGCGAGGCGTCTCCGGACAGCCGCGCGGTTGTGGATGAATTCCTTCGCGGCGATCCAGAATTGGCCCGGCGCCTCGAAGAATCGCGCGATTTCCCGGTCGCCATGGTCTCTATGCCCCCGGATGAGGAGGCTCGCGCCCTGGCGCGAACGCGTGATCTGATTCTCGGAGGCAAATGGCTGCGAGGGCTCCGATTGTTTGCGGCCGCGATCACCGTGTTGGGCTTCCTGCACCTTGCCAAGTATTCGGAGGAGCTGTTCCGAATCGCGAGGGATTCGCAACGCGTCGAGTTCCCGGATCGTGTTGCGTTCGAGGCGGCCGTCGCGGTCGTGTCCTGGCTGACCTACATGATCATGATGCACCGCGTGCGTGAGCGCGCACTTCGCTGACGGGCCGGCGTCGATCGGCTGAAGCATCTATGAATCGGCCTCGACGCGTTCGATTTCATGCCCAGATGCGGGTCGCTGGACTGAATCCTCACGTGCAGTGATCGTCCGCGTTGCCACGGTCTTCCAATTGACCTTCATGTTCTGCGACGCAGTCAGTTGTTCTCCTGTTGGTTCACCTCAGTGAGACGACGACCTTGCCTTTTGCGCGTCCTGCTTCCACGTAGGCCATGGCCTCCTTGGTCGATGCGAAGGGGAAGACCCGATCCACGACCGGGCGAATGACTCCGTCATCGATGAGAGACGTGATCTCGGTCAACTGGTCGCCGTTCGCCCTCATAAAAAGGAACGAGTAGTGCGCTTGGCGGCGCTCGGCTTTCGATCTGATCCCATAGCTCAAGAATCCCATGATCGTTCTCAAGACCCACGACGCGCCGATGCGTCGCGCAAACGCGGCATCGGGTGGTCCTGAGATCGAAATGAGCTGTCCACCGGGCTTGAGCACGCGCAGAGAGTTCTCGAGCGTCACCTTGTCCAGGCTGTTCAAGACAACGTCGTAGTCACGGATCACGTCTGCGAAGTCTTCTTTCTTGTAATCGATCGCGATGTCGGCCCCGAGGCTTCGGACCAGATCCACGTTGGCCGTGCTCGTGGTGGTCGCGACTGTCGCGCCGACGTGCTTCGCCAACTGAATGGCAAACGTGCCCACCCCACCGGAGCCCGCGTGGATGAGAACCTTTTGCCCTCGCGTCAGGTTCGCTCGTTCGATCAGCGCCTGCCACGCCGTCAAGCCGACCAAGGGGATCGATGCCGCTTCTTCCATCGTGAGGGCTTTGGGCTTGACCGCGACGTCGTCTTCTTTGGTGGCAATGAACTCCGCGAATGCACCGATTCGCCCGTCAGCCGGCCGCGCATAGACTTCGTCGCCGGGTTTGAATCGTCGCACTCGAGATCCGACCCGGACCACGATCCCGGCGACGTCATGGCCCAGAATGAGCGGCAGGCGATACGGGAGAATGCGCTTGAACTCGCCGTTTCTGATCTTGGAATCCAGAAGGTTGACACCTGCGGCGTGTACCTCGATCAATACGTCATCCTCGCGCGGCTCCGGATCTGGCACGTCGCCAGCCCGCACATGGTCGGCGCTGCCGTAACGTTCGAGGATGAATGCCTTCATCGATGTTCCCTTCCTTCACTTCACCGGCGGCTTGCGTCGCACAACGAGTCGTCAGGCAGCGGCTGGGACGCCTGCGACCTGCCGCTCGAGTCCCTTCGGATCCGCGAAGAACGCTGGCCCGGTGCCCTGACTCATCTTGTCGGGAAAGATCTCGTCGTTGCCTGCAATGATGCCCGCGACAATCGCCCGCGCGGCGTCCGCCGGCGAGGCCTTCTCGGCCGTCAGCGCCTCGCCCATCCTGGTGTCAATCGGGCCGGGATACACCCCGAACACCTGCGTGTTCTGTCCGCGCAGCATCGCGCGCGTGACCTGCGTAAGCGAGTGCGTCGCCGCCTTCGAGGCGCTGTACGTCGCGAGGATCGGGAAACCGACGAACGAGGCGACCGAGTTGAGGTTGGCGATGGCGCCGCCACCATTCTTCGCGAGGACTGGCGCAAAGGCCTGCGTGACGGCGAAGGTGCCCAGGAAGTTCACTTCCATTTCCTGCCGCCCGCCTTCGATCCACTGCGGATCGGTAAAGTCGCCACCGTGGAAGCCGACGATGCCGGCGTTGTTGACGAGGAGGTCGACATCCGTCGCGGTCGCGGCGGCGGCGGCGATCTGCGCGGCGTTGGTCACATCGAGCTGGAGCGGCACGACGCGTGAGCCGTGGCGGCCCACGAGCGGGTCGAGCGCCGAGATGTTGCGGGCGGCGGCGTACACCTTGTTGACGCCGGCCGCGACGAGCGCGTCGACGATGGCTTCGCCGATGCCGCGGTTGGCGCCGGTGACGAGTGCGGTCTTGCCTGAGAGTGCGTAACCCATGTCGGGACTCCTGACGGCCTCGCAAGCGCGAGACGGAAAGTGGCAGGTTGCCTGAGAAAAACTACCGAACAGACCGTTCTGTCTATTCATGCGGTTGACAATAGACCGATCTGTCTATATTGTCAAGGGGTGGCGCAGAAGACTAGGAAACGGGCGAAACCCTCCGAGATCGGCGTCCGTGATCGCCTCCTCGACGCCGCCGATCGCCTGTTCTACCAGGAGGGCGTGCGGGCCGTGGGTATCGACCGCGTCCTGGCGGAAGCCGACGCCGCGAAGGCGTCGCTCTATCAGCACTTCGGCTGCAAGGACCAGCTCGTCGCCTCGTACCTCGAGCGCCGCACCGTGGATGCCCGCGCGAACATCGACGCCTACCTGGCCGACACGCCGCCGTCACAACGCGCGCTCAAGTTTTTCGACTGGGTGGTGGCATGGGCCGAGTCGAAGGACTTCCGCGGGTGCCCATTGCAACATACGGTGAGCGAGCTCACTGATGCGGCGCATCCGGCGCGCGCTATTGCTCACGGTCAGCGCGAGTGGTTCGCGGAGCGTTTCCGCGAGTGGACGACGGCGGCGGGCGTGAAGGACCCGAAAGCGACGGCTCGCGCTCTCATGGTGCTGTTCGACGGGGCGGTCGCGGGGTCCGAGGTTGACGGGCCGCAGCGGGCGAGTGACGCTCGATGGCTGGCCAAGAAGCTGTTGGCCGGCTGAACGCACACGCTCTCCTCACGTCTACGGAACGACGTTCGTTGAAGCTCCGTCAGCGCGCCGCCTGTCCTGCATGGGCTTGACGATCCAGCGCGCTTGGAGATCCACGTTGAACATTCGGAAACGCCGTAAGTGATCGAGCGACATTTAGGAGGTCCGACACAATTCGACCGACGATCCCGCCGGCATGCGGCCGTGACCCGCCGAATCCAAATCACATCGCAGGGCAGCAGGATTTGAAGGAGCGTTTGCACTACACTGTTCGAGACCGCTCGCAAGTAATTCTAAACGGAGAGATGTCCGAGTGGTTGTCCGCCTACGCGGCGAAGCCGCTACGGCGAGACATCGCGCCATAGCTCGCGATAGACTCAATGCGAGCGGAGGCGGATGAAGGAGCACGCTTGGAAATTGATTCCGGCCGCGCGTGGCCTATGCGCGGATGATCTTGAAGTTGGCGAAATCACCCCCAGACGTGTTGCCCACCCAGATGCCGACCAGGCCCTTTTTCCGATCGCTCAGCTGCTCCACGGTCAAGCATGGCTCCTTCGAGGCGGCGAGATAGACATTCACCCTGGGACTCGCAACGACGATGCGAACGTGAAACCAGTCGTTCGGATCGGGCACAGGGTTCACGGGCTTCTCGAATTTGTTCGGGTGCTCCGCTCGGAGCCGCTGCCACGGATGGGCGGGCTGGGAGATATATTGCACGGCGCGCACGACCCGTGCCTGGTCGTCGGTCTTGAAGTTGAACGGGCGGAAGTAGACCGCGTCGTAGGTGCTGCCATCGACCCCATGGAATGCGACACCCACGAAGCTTCCGCCCTGAACGTCCTTGCCCTTCATATCCAACTCGAGAGAGCCGTTGGCGAATTCGATATCCGGCAGGTACGCCGGCCCCTCGCCTTCCGCCTCGCTCAGGCGAACACCTTTTCGAGTGCCGTCGCCTAAACGGCTAATGTTCCGCTTGGAAGCGTTCAGGCCTTTGCCGTCGGCGAGCGAAGCGAGGTCGGGCTCAATCAATTTGCTCTGGCCGGCAATCCCGAAGGGACTGACGAATGCGGCCGCCACGCCAGAAGTACAAATGACGAACTCACGTCTGTTCATAACTCTCCTTTGATGAGGACCAGCAAAACGTCGTCGCCGGGGACGCCTGCCGGAGACGCCACATGGATGTCGCCCGGGATGAGCCTACCTCCGTACGGCCTTCCGCTCGATGCCACCCTGCCAGACGCGGGCCTCCGTCACCTTCCCAGTCGGGTCGCGCACGAACTCGATCCGGAGATCGCTGTCGGTTGCGAAGAACGACGCGGGACTCTCTGGCAGCAACTCGGCGCGCTGGTCATTGACCACACGGTACAACTTGCCACCGTCTGCCTCGATCGCCAGGACGACCGGGGGTGAGCGGGTCGGGATTTCGTAGATTCCGGCGAACCCCGCATACTCCCGCGGGTTCGCGGTGCCCAGCG
>DATBJJ010000028.1:0-21438 GCA_036556425.1 Vicinamibacterales bacterium | reverse complement strand
AAGATCGCCGCGTTAGCGCCAATGCCGAGCGCGAGCGTCGAGACGGCAATCGCGGCGAACATGGGGCCGCGCCGAATCGTCCGGAGCGCGTAGCGAAGATCGTGGCCGAGGCGGTCGAGCTGCTGACGCATCGAATCCCTCCCATGCCGTCGACGTTCCCGCACCGTATGACGTTGGTCGGCTGCGGGCAGTTGGCAACGCTACATCGCGTGGCGAAACGGCCGCACGCTGGCGAACACGCCGAATCCCGGGGCGACTCGGCCGCCGTAGCGCGAGGCGAGAGCTTCGGGGACGAAACTGAGCGATGCGGTCGCGCCGAGACCCGGAACCGCCCCGCGGCGCGAGCGGAACTCCCGCACGTAGCCGACCTGGAGCTTCCCCACCGTGAAGATGGACGTCGGGAATTCGTGGGCGTGGAGATCGTGCGCCGGTTTCTCCACCGCTTCGACGCGGCCGAACCACGTGTGCTGGCCGACGGCGGCGCTGGTCTCGATCAAGAGCGCCTGGGTGCGCGCCTCGAACGTGCCGCCCGGAACGCTCTCGATTCCGGAGCTCACGCCGTACGCGATCGTGGACGCCCAGAATCCATCCGGCCCGAGCGGGCGGTGATACGTAAACGATGCGGTCAGCTTGTCCACGTCGCTGCGCGGCTGCGGCGCGAACTCCTGCTCCGCTTCACGCAGGCGGCCCGCGGACGCCTGCAGCGCGACGCGATCGACCGGCACATACGTGACGCGCGCGGACACTGAGTCGAGCGGACCGAGATCGAGATCGCCGCGATTCTCGTCGGGCTCGCGTCCGTTGAACGCGGACATCTCCATTTTCCATCGGCGCTCGTAGACGCTCGCGGTGAGGACGCCGAAGGTGATGTGCGAGGAATCGAGCCAGTGATGCCCGATCGGCGCGATTGGATTCAACGCTGCCGAGACGCGATGCGGGAATCCCGGAGGGCCGAGCGCGGGTTCTCCGGCAAGGCCGCCGTAGATCTGCCAGCGCCAGGATCGCGAAAGCGGGCGGTCGTAGTCCGCGGCCAGCTCCATGAACAGCTCGTGCGGGTGCTGCCGATCGTGGATCGTGTCCTCGTCGCACGTTTCGCCGGTCGCGAGGAAACTGATGTATCCACAGTCCGGAAGCGTCCACGGCTCCAGGCTGACCATCGTTCGTAATCCCAGCCGGGCGCTGCCGATCGCTTGCCGTGCCCGTACCATTCCCCAATTGACGCTTCCCAACTGATGCGTGCTGTTGCCGCCCGTGCGATGGCGGTCGCCCGGCTCGATCAGGTATTGCGCGAAGCCGGTGCCGTGCAGCATCACCTGCCACCCTCGCCAGGTGCGCTGAATGTCGTGCATCGGCGTGGTATCCGGGAGCCACGCGGTTCCGGACGCCTCGCGTACCGGGAAGAGCTCGATTGTCGCGCGCGGATCCGGTTGATGGTGATGCTGCGCGGATGACTGCGGATCGATCGACTGCGCGCCGGCGGCCGCGGGTGCGATCGAGAGCCACGACACCGCAAGGACGGCACGTATCGATCGTCGCGCGCTGATCACGATACCCACGGACGAAGATTCGCGTCCGTCACCGCGCGCGGGCGCCCCATCGATCGAAGCCGAGGCTGGATAGCCGTAGGAGAAGGTCGTTCACTTGCTCCGCTGTCGGATTGACGAGCGGCGGACGCGCGGGACCGACCGGCACGCCAAGACGGCCCATCAACGCTTTCGACGTTCCCATGAAGCCGGTCGCGGCAATCGCGTCGACCATCCTGACCGAGATCGATTGCTGACGGCGGGCATCCTCCAGGTTGCCGCTCGCAAACGCGCGCATCAGGTCGACGTACAGCGCCGGCGCCCAGTTGTACGTGGAGCCGACGCCGCCGCGCGCGCCCGTCGCGAGCGCTCCAAGTAGCGCTTCGTCGATTCCCCACGGCATGTCGAAGCGTCCACCGCCCACGTCGAGACAGCGGCGGTAGGAGACGAGATCCGGATTCGTGAACTTGATTCCGGCAAGGTTCGGGATCCTCTCCGGCGCCTCCACGAGGAACCGCTCCATCGGAAGCGAGACGCCGGTGAGCATGGGAATGTCGTAGTAGTAGAACGGCAGGTCCGGCGTCTCCGCCGCGATTGCGGCGCACCAGTCGATGAGATCGTTCAAGGTCGCCGGCTTGTAGTACGACGGCGCGATCGTGCTCGTCGCCGACAACTGCAGGCTGCGCGCCCGGCGCGCCAGCGCGCGCGCGTCCTCGATCGAATTGCCGCCGACGTGCGCGATGACCGACAGTCCATGCGCCGCGCCGGCGCCGGCCCACGCGTCGTACAGCGACAGCCGCTCCTCGTGCGTCAGCGAGTGGCACTCGCCCGTCGATCCCGTGATGAACACGGTTCGGACGCCGTTCGCGGCGAGAAACGCCGCCTGCGTCGGAACGATCTCCGGCGCGACGGACCCGTCCTCGTGGAATGGCGAATGGACGGCGGCAACGAGCTCGTGAAGCGGACGAATCGGTTTCATCGCTCACACCTGGGCGGCTGGCTCGACGTATCGCGGACGAATCGCAAGCACGAGGACGATCGACAGGACCGCCGCGCTTGCGAAGATGGCAAAGATGCCGAAGAGCGGCACGTCTCGATCGCGCAGGACGCCGAAGCCCCAATCCGCGAAGCCGCCGCAGCTGATGCTGACGAAGTTCATGATGCCGTAGCCTGTCGCGCGGAGCGCCGGCCTCGCGATCTGGCAGAGGATCGGCATGTTGTTGGCGTCGAAGAATCCCCATCCGACACCGAACAGGATCAGAAACGCGACCGCGATCCACAAGAGGCCCGTCTCGGGCGCGTAGCCGACGCCGAACATCGCCGGAACGATCAACGACATGCCGATGGCGCTGACGTGGATCCGCCCTCGCGCGCTCTTGCGCATCCAGCGATCGGCGAGCCATCCTCCGACAATCGCTCCCACGATCGCGGCCGCTTGCCAGTAGAACGTCGCGGACACACCCGCGAGCCCTTGCCCGATCCCGAATTCCGCTTTGAGAATCGCGGGCATCCAATCGCGGACGACCCAACCCGCGAGCGCCGGCAGCGTGAAATACAGCACGAGCAGGATGAACGATCGGTTGCCGAGCAGCTCGCGAAGCGCCTCTCCAGGCGACGGCATGCGCGCCGCCGCTGACGACTCGATCCCGCGCGCGTCGCGCTGCGGCGGATTTCGAAGCAGGAAGAAAAGCGGAAGGGCGTAAGCCATGCCGGCAATGCCGCACGCGGAGAACGCCCACCGCCACCCGAGGTCCGGCTGATCGGCGACGTAGCCGCCAAACCCTCCGAGGATGACGCCGACGTAGATGCCCATCTGGTGAAAGCCGACCGCCCGCGAGCGCGTCGGTCCGCTGTGAAACTCGGCAATCAGCGCGAGCGCCGTCGGAATGTAGAACGCCTCGCTGATCCCCATCAGCGCGCGCGTCGCGAGGAGCTGTTCGTAGGTCGTGACGTGGCCCGTCGTCCACGTGACGATCGACCACACGAGGAGGCTCCCCGCGATCACGTGCCGGCGGCTGTAGCGATCGGCGAGGTATCCGCCGATTGGGCTCAGAAACGCGTAGACCCATTTGAACAACGCGAGGATGGTGCCCCACTTCGCCTCGAGCGCGATGTCGGGAATGTCGCGCATCACCGAGAACTTCATCGACGCGAGCATCTGCCGATCGAGATAGTTCAGGAGCGCGACGGGAACGAGGAGCGCGACGACGAGCCAGGCGTAGCGGCCGAGCGGCGTCGATGAAGTGGGTGCGGTCACGAGGTGCGGAGATATGTTCGCACGAGCTGGTTCGCGGTTGACACCGGGTCGAGAGCAACGGTACGCTGCCTCTTGGTAGGGAGTAGCTGCCCGCATCCCGCGGGTGGTGCAGTCGTCAACACGGAGCATCGCTCCCGGCTGTAACCCCCAGCGCGCCGCGCGCCTCCAGCGAGACTACCACGCGCCAAAGGAGGCCCGTGGTGCTCGTGTGGATTGCGTTCCTCGCCTTCATTCTCCTTCTGCTCGCGCTCGATCTCGGCGTCTTCCATCGGCACGCGCACGTCGTGTCCGTGCGCGAAGCGTTGATGTGGACGCTCATCTGGATCGGGACCGCGCTCGCGTTCGCCGCGTTCGTCTACGTCGGCTACGACCGGAACTGGCTCGGCATGGGGCTCACGCCCGACGCCGTGAGCCGCAGCGCCGCGCACCCCGATGGAGAGATCAACGACCCGGTGTCCGCGCTCGTGAAGTTCGTGACCGGCTATGTGGTCGAGCTGTCGTTGAGCGCCGACAACGTGTTCGTGATCGCGATGCTGTTCAACTACTTTGCGATTCCCAGGATGTACCAGCATCGCGTGCTCTTCTGGGGGATCCTCGGCGCGTTGATCATGCGCGGCACGATGATCGCGGTCGGCGCGCAGTTGGTGACGAGGTTCTCCTGGATCCTGCCGGTGTTCGGCGTCATTCTGATCGTGACGGCCGTGAAGATGGTCTTCATGAACGCCGAGTCGAGCGATCCGAGCAAGAACTTCATCGTCCGCTTGATGCGACGGTTCCTGCCGTTGACGAGCGAGTTTCGCGGTGAACAGTTCTTCGTCAAGCCGGGTCCCGGCGACGCTCCCCGCACGCGGTGGCTTTTCACGCCGCTCGTCCCGGCGCTCGTCATGATCGAGGTCACGGATCTCGTGTTCGCCGTGGATTCGATTCCGGCGATCTTTGCGATTACCGCGGATCCATTCTTGGTCTTCTCGAGCAACGTCTTCGCGATTCTGGGCTTGCGGTCGCTCTACTTCGCGCTGGCAGGCGCGCTCCACCTCTTCAAGTACCTGAAGCCGGCCCTGGCGATCGTCCTGCTGACGGTCGGCGTCAAGATGCTCGCGCATGGCTGGCTCGAGCATCTGCTCGGCCCCAACTTCAATTTGTATCTTTTGGCGGCCGTGATCATGATTCTCGGCGTCGGCGTGCTCGCCTCGATCGCCGAGTTCCGATGGCGCGCGCTGCCTGGCTTGATCTGCATCTGCGCCGGTGGTAGTCTTCCCTGAGCATCTCAGGGGAGGCGGCATGGCGCGCGATCCCGCGCTCACGGTTCTTCAAGGCACGCTCGACATGCTGGTCCTCAAGGCGCTCGCCTTGGGGCCGCAGCACGGCTACGGCATCACCGCGTGGATTCGCGTGCGCACCGACGGCGATCTCGACGTCGAGGACGGCGCGCTCTATCAGGCGCTCCACAGGCTGGCGCACAAAGGCTGGATCGACGCGGAGTGGGGCGTCTCCGACAACAATCGGCGTGCACGCTTTTATCGGCTGACCGCGCGAGGCAGACGCGAGCTGCGGACGACGGAAGACGTCTGGCGGCGTTACGCGCGGGCCGTGTTCCGGGTCATCGACACGCCGGTCTGAGCGCTCCCGGTCCATGGCCCTTCTCAGACGCCTCTTTCGATTCTCTTCTCGAACGCGCAGGGAGATTGCCGCCGACGTCCGCGACGAGATCGCCTTTCACCTCGAGATGCGCGTGCGCGAGCTGATCGATCGCGGCTGGGTCGAAGATGCGGCGCGGCGCGAAGCGCGCCGCCAGTTCGGCGACGTGAGGACCACGGCCGCCTATTGCCGGCACTTGGACGTCGACAAGGAAAAGGGCATGCGATTTCGAAACTACGCGAGCGAGCTCTGGCAGGACGTGGCCTACGGTCTCCGAATGCTACACCGCCAACCGGGACATTCGGCCGTCGCGCTCTTGACGATCGCGATCGGCATCGGCGTCACGACGCTCGTTTTCAGCGTCGTCTACACGGCGCTGCTGGCGCCGCTGCCCTACGCGCACGCCGATCGCTTGATGGTCGTGCGTGTCTCGCTGCCCGACTACAAGGATCTGCGCGCCTCGACCGATGCGTTCGAGGACTCGGGGACGTATGGCAGCAACCTCTACATGATCGACGACGAGCAAGTGCTCGGCGGAGTCGTGTCGCCGGGGTTCTTTTCGACGCTCGGCGTGGCGCCGCAGATCGGTCGGACGTTCGACGAGGGCGACGGCGCCGCGCCTGTCGTCGTTTTGAGCCACGGCTATTGGCAGCGGCGCTTCGGCGGCGATCCAACCATCGTTGGTCGTACGGTGATCCTCTCGGGCAGCGCGCATACCGTTGTCGGCGTCATGCCCGCGACGTTCCAGTTCCCGACGCGTGCATTTCAATTGTGGGCGAGCATGGACTTCGCTATGACCTGGGTGCCGCAGCAGTCGCAGAACCGCGCGCTCAGGATCTTTCGAGCCGTCGGCCGGCTGCGGCCGGCACTGACGCGCGAACAAGCGCAGGCGCAATTCACCGCGCTCGCGGCGCAGCTGCAGACGACCTATCCGGACACCAACACCGGCGTCCAGCTCGAGCTGGTTTCGATCCGCGATCGGCTCGTGGGCGACGTGCGCACGGCGCTGCTCGTCGCGCTCGGATCGGTCGGGTGTCTTCTCTTCATCGCGTGCGCCAACGTCGCGAGCCTCACGCTCGCGCGGATGACGACGCGCATGCAGGAGCTCGCGGTGCGAGCTGCCATCGGAGCCGGGCGCTGGCGGATCGCAAGGCAATTGGCGACCGAGAGCCTGCTCACTGCGGCCTGCGGTGGTCTGCTTGGTTTGTTGTTGGCGCGATGGGGATTGCTCGCGCTGCCGGGCCTCATTGGGGATCGCGTGCCGCGAGTCGACGAGGTCGCGCTCAGCCTGCCCGTGCTCGGCGTCTCGCTTGCCGCGATCGTAATCGGCGGACTGCTCGTTGCGGCCGTTCCGATCGTCCAGCTCTCGATGACGCAGATCGAGCCCGCGCTGAAAACCGGCGCCCGCGGCGGCGAAGTACGCTTCGGGATCCGGCTCCGCTCGGCGCTCGTCGTCGCGCAGATCGGCGTGGCTGTCGTCGTGCTCTCGGGCGCGCTCGTGCTCACGCACAGCTTCGTCCGATTGCTTCAGGCCGATCCCGGGTTCGTGCCGGACCGCGTGCTCGCTTTCCACTTGCCGTTGATCGGGCAGACCAGTCCAGGTGCGCGAGTGAACACGATGACGCGCACGCTCGAGTCGATTGGCGGGCTGCCGGGTGTCGAAGCCGTCGGCGGCGCGACGGGACTCGCGCCGATCACGCCGCAGCGCGGGACGTCCTTCGAAGTCGAGGGGCGCGCGGACGCGCCCGCGGACGAACGATTCGCGTACTTCATCGCGGCCACGCCCGACTACTTCAAGACGCTGGGGACGAGGATCGTCGGCGGCCGCGAATTCACGTCGAGCGACACCGAGACGGCGCCGCGCGTCGCGGTGATCTCCAAGACGCTCGCGCAGCGCTTCTTCCCCAACGGCGACGCGGTGGGCCGGCGCCTCCGCCTCGTCAATCCGGAACAGTCCAACGAATGGCGGACGATCGTCGGCGTCGTCGCGAACGTTCGGTATCAGGGGCTAGACGATGCGGATCCGCCCGTCGTCTACACGCCGTTTCCACAGACGCCGTTTCCGTGGCTCTACGTGCACGTCCGGACCGCCGGCGATCCGGCGATGTCAATTGCGGCCGTTCGCCAGGCCGTCAAGTCGATCGATTCGCGTCTGACGGTTGCGAGTCCGAAGCCGATGACGGCGCTCGTCAACGAATCGTCGGCGGATCCGCGCTTCAGGACAACGCTCGCATCGCTCTTTGCCGGCGTCGGCATTCTGCTGGCGGCGGTCGGTCTGCACGGCGTCGTCGCGTTTGGCGTCGCGCGGCGGGCCCGCGAGATCGCGATTCGCCTCGCGCTCGGCGCGTCGGTTCGATCGGTGCGATGGAGAGTGATCAGGCAGTCGCTCGTGCTGGCGTCGTGCGGTGTCGCCGCGGGACTGGCGGGCGCGGTCTGGATCGGTCGATTCCTGTCCGGCCTTTTGTACGAGACGACGCCGACCGATCCCGCATCGCTCACGACGGTTGCCGCACTGCTGATTCTCGTTGCCGTCGCGGCGAGCGTCGTCCCGGCGCGGCGGGCGACGCGCATTCAGCCGGTCGACGCGCTGCGCGACGTCTGAGCGCCGCGTAGCGCGCGGCTCGATGATCGTGGCGCCGGGCCTTCTACGCGGGCGGCTCGAAGTCGCCGCTGGCGTCGAGCTCGTCGAGGCTTCTGCTCGGAACGAACGTCTCGTGCTCGCGGCGGACGACGTCGGAGAGATCGGCCTCGCTGAACTGTCGAATATCTCCCGCGGCGAGAGCGTCGCCCCCGCCCTCCTCCCACGCCGTTTGCCAGAGGTGTGCGAGCAGCCTGACGCTGTCGGTCAGCGACGCGACCGTTGCGTCGCGAATCGTGTCGTTCTCCCAGAGCCGCGTGGCCCGCGCTTTCTGGGTCAAGTCCGGATCGTCCGCGTTGATGATGTCCATCGGCTTCAAACGCTCGAACGCGCCGTGCATCATCTCGATGAGCGCAGTGGCCGCGTGGTGGCCGTTCTTGACGACGATGTTCGGTGGATTCGTAGCGGCGATGCGGGTGTTCACGTCGCCGAGTAGCGCGAGCGTGTCCACTTCGAACATCTGCTGCTCGTAGATGGCGTGGATCTTCGATGCGGGCGTCTTCTTGAATTCCTTGAACTCGTCGCTGCTGTGTGGCACGGGATACTTGCGTCCGTTGCGCGTCTTCATCGGCGGCTCGCCGTGATGCAGGAACGAACAGTGCAGCGGCTGCGATGCGTCCCCGACGTAGTGCGCGAGCACGCCCGCCGCCGCGACGAATCGCAGCGGGTCGCCGTCCTTCAGGTGCTGGACCATCGCGTCCCAGATTTGCCACACGCGGAAGGGCAGACATCCCGGTTCCGGACCGACGCCCGCAGCCGCGAAGCCGTCGAAGTACTGCTTCCACTTGCTGGCCGAGATGTTCTTTGGATCCGCGTGGCAGCGCTCCAGCATCGATTCGCCGCCGTCGATGTCCTGGATGTCGATGTCGGCGAAGTGCTGCATGCCTTCCTGCCCGCGCGGAAAGAGCCACACGTAATCCGGCACGTCGGCGAGCGGAACGAACTCGCCGCGTCCCAGACGAAACTCCGAGCCTTCGCCGAGCCGGGTGTCGTTGAAGCCGATGCGGGCCTGATTGAGCTGCATGAGCTCACCGAGCTTGCCCGATACGAGGTCGCACGCCTTGAACCCAATCGCGAAGTGGCCGGTTTTTCCCCAATACTCGTCGTGGCCGATGCTCCAATCGCGGAGGACCTGCACGTCGAGATTGCGGCAGATGGTGGAGAGGTAGCTCGCGAGCGCGAACGTGTCCACCGATCCGTTCTGCCGAAGGCGCTGCCCTCCCCACTGCATGGCGATGGGCCGAAGGCGCCGCGCTCTCGCGCCGAACTCGACCGGGTGATCCCGCTCGCCAACGTCCTCGGCACGCTCGCCTTCACGAGGCGTCATCGGCGGGTCGTAGAACCAGATCGTTCCGGAATCGCCCGGCCGGGTCAGCGGTTTCGACTCGGCGCTCCTCTGATCGCGCCGCGGTCCAATCAGGAGGTCGGTCGTGTATTCGAAGCCGCCGAGTGACTGGTACTTGAAAAAGAGCGCGCTGATCTCTCCTTCGGCGACGCCGCTGAACGCGCCGAAGGCGCGGACCGGAAGACCGATCAGATCGAGCGTCACGGTCTGCTCGGTCGCGTCGAACATCTCGTCGACTTCCCCGATCCCGAAGACCTGCGACGTCCAGTCCCGAATGTTGTCGATGCGCACCAATCCGGCGTCGAGCGTCAGATACGTGCGTGGCGTCGCCCAGTCCGGAAACACCTCCGACATCTGCAGGCGATCGACCGCGACGTTCGACGTCTTGCCGACGACCACCGTTTGCCGGCGGATGACCGCGCTCACTTCTTCGTTCTCGCCGCCCGCGACGTGCCGGTTCGTCAGCGCGTAGTACGAGCCGTTTCGCCGCACGAGGCAGCCGAAGCTCCCGGTGCTCAGCTCACCCTGGTGACGGCGCAGGCACGCGTAGCCGCCGCCAAGGAGATCGCTCACGAAGGCCGGGCCGGCCGCCGGCGGCGCCGGCGATTCGTCGATCGGGGCGTGAACCACGCACGTGGGAGCGATGCGGCCGTCGGGCAGATACAAGGTGCGAGGGACGCACTGATCTTTCAGGTCGGCGAGCTGCTCCCAGTGTTTGACGAACACGAGGACCGCCGGCCAGGACCACGGCCGCACGACCGAGTTGGCCAGCGTGCGTGGTTCGTAGATACGCGAGACGTCCTGCGGGCGCGGCACATCGGGCGGATGGCTCGCATACCAGTCCTTCTCGTGAATCAGATAGCGGCCGATCGCGGTTCCGACGACGTTCGAGAGCGCCGACAGATGCACGTGGTACGCGTCGCGTGCGTCGATCAGATCGCCAACCGAGAGGGACGAATAGTCTCGGCGCGGCGGAAAAGGCCGTGGCCGGCTCGGAGGACGCCGCGTCTGCAAGGGCATGGATTCCGTTCGCTGGCGTGGAGGCCGTGATTCCATGTGATGTCTCCTCCGGAGGGAAGAATGCGCGGATCTGCCCAGTTAACCTAACGCGGGAGGACAGGAATCCGAACAGCCGACTCGACGCCCGCGCGCCTCGCGCGTATGATCGCGGACATATGTGTGCGGGCCGCCCGGCACGGGCGTCGATCTCAGTGGCTGCTCTGGGTTTAGCGGCCGCGGGCAGCCTGATCTTGACGGCGGAAGCACGGCAGGCGCGGGACCCGCACATCGCGCTCGTGAACGAATACTGCGTGTCCTGCCATGACGAGGCCGAGAAGAAGGCGGACCTCGCGTTCGACAGCCTGGCGGGAGATGTCGCCAAACACCCCGAGGTGTGGGAGAAGGTCGTTCGCAAGCTGCGCGCGCGTCAGATGCCGCCGCTCGGGAAGCCCCGGCCGAACGACGGGGCGTACGATGCGGTCATTCGTTCACTCGAGACCTCGCTCGACCTCGCGGCGAAGGGCCATCCCAATCCAGGACGAACGGCTACGATCCGCAGGCTCACGCGGACGGAATACCAGAATGCGGTCCGCGATCTGCTCGCGATAGACGTCGACGTCGCGTCGCTGCTGCCGGCCGACGAATCGAGCTACGGCTTCGACAACGTCACGGTCGGCGATCTCTCGCCGACGCTGATGGATCGCTATCTGTCGGCGGCCGAGAGGATCAGCCGGATCGCGGTCGGCCGTCCGAGCCGCTCGCCGGGCGGCGACACGATCAGGATTCCGCCGGATCTCACGCAGGAAGATCACATCGAGGGCCTGCCGATCGGCACGCGCGGCGGCGCGCTCGTCAACTACACGTTCCCGCTCGACGGCGAGTACGACATTCAGATCCGGTTGATGCGCGATCGCGACGAGCACGTCGAGGGATTGAGCGACGCGCACGACGTGGAGCTGCTGCTGGACAAGGCGCGCGTGCAACTGTTCACGGTGAAGCCGCCGCCGCGCGAGCCCGGAGCGCCGGCGGACTATCAGGTGTCTCACGAAATCGTCGATCGACATCTGAAGATCCGCGTGCCGGTGACCGCTGGCGCGCACGCGGTCGGCGTCGCGTTCCTCAAAAAGGCGTCGGTGCTCCCCGAGACCGCGCGCCAACCGTATCAGGCGCACTTCAATTTCTATCGCCATCCGCGCATCCAGCCGGCCGTTTATTCGATCTCGATCATCGGTCCGTACGGTGCGAAGACTCCCGGCGATACGCCGAGCCGCCGGCGGTTGTTCGTGACGCGGCCCGCGAGCGCCGCGCAGGAGACGCGCGCCGCACGGCAGATCCTGACGACGGTCATGCGGCGGGCCTACCGGCGTCCCGTCACCGAGGCAGATCTGCGCGGCCCGCTCGCCGTCTATCGTCAGGCGCGCGCGGATGGCGGATTCGACGCCGGCATCGAGATGGCGCTGTCGGCCGTCCTGGTGAGCCCGCAGTTCCTGTTCCGCGTCGAGAAGGATCCTGCTGGCATTCCGCCGAACACGCCGTATCGCGTCAGCGATCTCGAGCTCGCCTCGCGGCTCTCGTTCTTCCTGTGGAGCAGCATCCCGGACGACGAGCTGCTGAACGCGGCGATCGCGGGCACGCTGCACCAGCCGGCCGTGCTCGAGCGGCAGGTGCGGCGGATGCTGGCGGACCCGCGGTCGCGATCGCTCGTGACGAACTTCGCCGCGCAGTGGCTGCACTTGCGCAACCTCGCCGCGATCACGCCGGACATGCGGCTGTTTCCGGACTTCGACGACAACTTGCGCCAGGCGTTTCGTCAGGAGACCGAGCTCTTCGTCGAGAGCATCCTGCGCGAGGACCGGAGCGTCCTCGATCTGCTGCGCGCGAACTACACGTTCGTCAACGAGCGTCTCGCGAAGCATTACGGCATTCCGCACATCTACGGCAGCCGCTTCCGCCGCATCGCGCTGGACGAAGACAGCGAGCGCGGCGGCCTTCTGCGGCACGGCAGCATTCTCACGGTGACGTCGTACGCGACGCGGACGTCGCCCGTCGTCCGCGGCAAGTGGATTCTCGACAATCTGCTCGGCGTGCCGCCGCCGCCGCCGCTCCCCGACGTTCCGGCGTTGAAGGACAACACCGTCGACGGACATCTCTCGGTTCGGAAGCGTCTGGCGGAGCACCGCACCAACGCGGCGTGCGCCGCCTGCCACAATCTGATGGACCCGATTGGGCTGTCCCTCGAAAAGTTCGATGCCGTCGGCCGCCGGCGAATGAGCGAAGACGGGATGGCGATCGATGCATCGGGCGGTCTCCCCGACGGCAGCACGTTCGCGGATGTGGACGGCCTCGAGGCGGCGCTGCTGCGCCGGCCGGAGCTGTTCGTGGGCGCGTTCGCCGAAAAGCTGCTGACGTATGCCACCGGACGCGGCGTCGAGTACTACGACGCGCCCGCGATTCGAACGATCGTGCGGGAATCGCGGCCGCAGGATTTCCGCGTCGGATCGATCGTGCTGGGAATCGTGAAGAGTCCACCGTTTCAAATGAGGAAGTCGCGATGATCATCACCAAGAAGGCACTGCCGCGGCGGACGTTCTTGCGCGGAATGGGGACGGCCGTCGCGCTCCCGCTGCTGGACGCGATGATTCCGTCGATGACGGCGATCGCGAAGACCGCGGCGGAGCCCGTGCGGCGGCTCGGCTTCGTCTACATGCCGATGGGATGCGACCTCCCTCGATGGACGCCGCCCGGCGAGGGCCGGCTGATCGCGCTGTCTCCATCGCTCGACTCGCTCCGTCCGGTGATGGATCAACTCACCGTCATCTCGAACCTCGAGCTGAAGAACGCGTATCCCGGCACGCACGCGACGTCGAACGCGGCGTTCTTGAGCGCGGCGAAAGCGAAGTGGACCGAGAGCACGGACTATTACCTGGGGACGACGGTCGATCAGATCGCGGCGAAGCAGATCGGCCATCAGACACTGCTGCCGTCGCTGGAACTGTCGATGGACCTGCTCCAGACCGTCGGGCAGTGCGACAACGGCTACGCGTGCGTGTATCAGAACAACCTCTCGTGGTCGTCGCCCACGACTCCCCTACCCGCCGAAGCGCATCCGCGGATCGTCTTCGAGCGCCTGTTCGGAGAAGGCGGGAGCGCCGCCGATCGCCGCGCCGCGCTGCGCCGGCGCGCGAGCCTTCTCGATTCGGTGCGCGAGGACATCACGCGGCTGCAGAACACGCTCGGACCCGAGGATCGAACGAGAGTCGGCCAGTACCTCGACACGGTTCGCGAGGTGGAGCGCCGGATTCAAAAGGCGGAGAGCGCGGCGGCCGACGATCACCTCCCGGATCTCGATCGACCGGTCGGCGTGCCCGCGGCCTACGCGGATCACGCGCGGCTGATGTTCGACCTGCAAGTGCTCGCGCTCCAGGCGGACGTGACGAGAGTGATCACGTTCCAGCTCGCGCGCGAAACCAGCAACCGCACCTACACCGAGATCGGTGTCCCCGATCCGCATCATCCGCTCACGCACCACGGAAACGATCCGGACAAGATCGCGCGGATGGCGAAGATCAATGCGTTCCACGTCTCGCTCTTCGCGTACTTCCTCGAGAAGCTGAAGGCGACGCCGGAAGGCGATGGATCGCTCCTCGATCACGTGCTCTATCTCTACGGCAGCGGCATGGGCAACCCGAACATCCACGATCACGTCAACCTGCCGATCCTGGTGGCGGGCGGCGCGGCGGCGAAGATGAAAGGCGCGCGCCATATCAAGTACGCGGAGCCGGCGCCGTTGGCGAACCTGCACTTGACGCTCCTCGAGCGCGTGGGCGTGCGGATGGACGCGTTCGCGGACAGCAAAGGCCGAATCGACGAGCTATTGTCACTATGACGCCCTTGCCTCGGCTGACCGCGCTTGCCTTGACGTTGTTGCTGCCCGCCGTTGCGGGCGCGAGCGGATCCTCGCGCGCGCCGCTGGCGGACGCGGCCGAGCGGCTCGATCGATCGACCATCCGATCGCTCGTGAAGCAGCACGCGGCGCTCGACGCCGCGCAAGCCGACGGCATGACGGCGCTCCACTGGGCGGCGTACCACGACGATCGCGACATCGCGGAGCTGTTGGTGCGCGCCGGAGCGAACGTGAAGACGGCAAATCGGTATGGCGTCACACCGCTCTCGCTCGCGTGCACGAACGGCAGCGGCGCGATGGTCGAGCTGTTGTTGAAGGCCGGCGCGGATCCGAACGCGCCGCTGCCCGGCGGCGAGACGCCGCTCATGACGGCGTCGCGAACGGGCGCGCTGACCGCCGTGAAGGCGCTGCTCGCGCAGGGCGCGCGCGTCGACGGCAAGGACGAGGCGCGCGGCCAGACCGCGTTGATGTGGGCCGCCGCCGAAGGCCACGCGGCCGTCGTCCGCGAGCTCATCGATGGCGGCGCGGACATCCACGCGCGCGTGCCCTCCGGCCTGACGCCGCTGCTCTTTGCCGTGCGCGAGGGACGCAGCGAGGCCGTGCGCGTCCTGCTGAGGGCCGGCGCCGACGCGAACGAGATCATTCCAACCGACGGCGGACGGCGGCGCGCCTACGGCGGACGGCTCCCGCCCGCCGGCACGAGCGCGCTCCTGCTCGCCGTCACGAACGCGCACTTCGAGCTGGCCAGCGAGCTCCTCGACGCCGGCGCGAACCCGAATTCCGATCTGACGGGATACACGGTCCTGCACGCGATCTCGGTCGTGCGGAAGCCCGGCGTCGGCGACAACGATCCGGCGCCTCCGGGATCAGGCGCGATGACCAGCCTCGCGCTCGTGAAGAAGCTCGTCGAGAAGGGGGCGAACGTCAACGCGAGGATGACGCGGCGCGCGAACTTGAACAATACGCGCGCGAACGAGATGGGCGCGACGCCGTTCTTCCTGGCAGCGCTGACCGCCGACGCGGATCTCATGCGAACGCTGGCCGCGCTTGGCGCCGACCCGCAGCTCACGAACGTCGAGAAGAGCACGCCGCTGATGGAAGCGGCCGGACTCGCCACGCGATCGCCCGGCGAGGATGCCGGCACCGAGAGCGAAGTGTTGGAGGCCGTGCAGGTCGCGCTGGATCTCGGCGCCGACGTGAACGCCGTCGACGTCAACGGCGAGACCGTGATGCACGGTGCCGCCTACAAGAATCTTCCGAAGGTCGTGAAGCTGCTCGCCGCCAAGGGCGCGAAGATCGATCTCTGGAATCGGCCGAACAAGTTCGGGTGGACGCCGCTCGCGATTGCCGTCGGCTATCGGTTCGGGAACTTCAAGCCGTCGGCGGAGACCGAGGCGGCGATCCGCGAGGTCATGATCGCGGCAGGCGTCACGCCGCCCGCGAAAGTCGTCGCCGTCACGAAACAGATCTATTAGTCACACCTGCTTCGCCAGGCAGGCATAGAACCGATCCATCGTCGTACGCGCGACGCCTTCCAGGAGCCGCTGGCCGACGCGAGCGATCATCCCGCCCACATCGGCCGTGGCGGCGATATCGACGCGTGTGCCAGCGCCGTCGGCCGCAAGGCTCACGCGCGCTCGACCCTTCACGAAGCCCTGACGGCCGCTGCCGTCCACCGTCAGCGTGTACGACTGCGGAGCGTTCTTTTCGCCGATCGCGATGGTTCCCTTGAACTCGCCAGCGATCGCGGCGATTCCGATCCCGAGCTCGATCTCGTATCGATCGTCGCCCGCGGGCCGCAGACCGCGGCAGCCTGGCAGGCATCGCCCGATCGCCTCCGTGTCCATCAGCAGGTCCCACGTGCGATCGATCGGCGCGTCGAAGGTGTAAGAAGCGGTCAGGTCCATGTCGTCGATCGGGGGCGCGTGCGCCATCGAACGGGTCGTGTCCTTGCGGGAAGCGCGCGCAAGTGATCCGCGAGCTGCTCGAGACTGTTCAGATTGTGCGCCGGAAGAAAATCGTCGACGTGCCGCAGCGCTGCCTGCATCCCGCGCGTCAGCGGCTCGTATCGCGCGGAGCCGAGGAGCGGGTTGAGCCAGATGAGCCGGTGGCAGCTGCGCCGCACGCGCGCGAGCTCACGATCGAGAATCGACGGATCGCCACGATCCCATCCGTCCGAGACGAGGAGCACGACGGGACCGTTCCGCATGACGCGGCGGGCCCACCGCATGTTGAACGTGCGCAGCGCCTCGCCGATGCGGGTGCCGCCGCCCCAATCCTGGACGTCGCGCGCCAATCGCTTGAACGCGTCGACGCCCTGATGCCTCATGAGATGCGGCGTGATGCGAGTCAGCCGCGTCGCGAACACGAAGCATTCGACGCGCGTCGCGCTGTTGGCCAGTCCGTGGACGAAATGGACGAAGACGCGGCTGTATCGCTCCATCGATCCGCTGACGTCGCCGATGAGCACGATCGGGCGCGCCGCTTCGCGCCGCGCGCGCCGCGGAAGATCGACGACGTCGCCCGACATCAGATTCCGCCGCAGCAGCCTCCGGAGATCCGCCGCCCCGGAAGACGCTCGACGCCACCTGCGCGTACGCCTGCGGCTCAGCATCCACGGCACACGCTCGAGCAGCAGCCGCGCTCGCTCGAGCTCCTCGTCCGTCAGCTCGCCGAAGTCCTTCGTCCGCGACACGCTCGCCGCGCTCCACGCGCCGACAGCGCGCGCCGGCGCCGTGGACGCCGGACCGAGATCGTCGATCTCGGCCCGGACAGATGCGCCAGCCGTTGGCTGTGCGACGACACGCGGGCGCTCGCCGAGCGAGAAGAGCGGAAGACCAGGCCTCGGAGGACGATGAGCGCGGAAGAACAACACGAACGCGCGATCGAATCGCGCGATGTCATCGCGATCGTGTACGAGCAGGGCGCGCAGCGTCGCGGCGAAGTCCAGGCGATTGCCGACGTCGATCCACTCGAGCGCGCGGACCGCGTCCAGGAGGCGGCCGTGATGCACGTCCATTCCCGACGCGCGCAGGACGCGTCCAAAGAGCAGCACGTTTGCGGCGAGACTCACGAGTCCGCGCTCCGCGTCAGCGCTCGATCGAGCATGGCGCGAACGCGCTCGCCGCGAACGGCCGCGATGTCTTCCTGGTTCTTCAGCAGCAGGCCCAGCGTCTCGTCGATCGTGTCCGCGTCGAGCTGGTCGCGATCGAGCGCGACCAGCGCTGCCGCCCAGTCCAGCGTCTCGGAGACGCCCGCGGTCTTGTACAACTCGGCGGACCGCAGCTCCTGAACGAACTCGGTCACCTGCGCCGCGAGCCGCGCGGAGACGCCGGGCAGTTTTGCGGAGACGATGCGGCGCTCCGTGGCCGCGTCCGGGTAATCGATCCAGGCGTACACGCATCGACGCTTCAGCGCGTCGTGCACTTCGCGCGTGCGATTCGACGTGATGATCACGATTGGCGGTTGCGCCGCGGGGATCGTGCCGAGCTCCGGGATCGTGATCTGAAAGTCCGAGAGCAGCTCGAGCAGGTAGCCCTCGAACTCTTCGTCGGCGCGATCGATCTCGTCGATCAGCAGCACGGGTGCGCGGTTGCGCGTCTGCTCGATCGCGCGAAGGAGCGGCCGCTTGATGAGAAACGCATCCTTGAAGAGCTCGCGCTCCGCGGCGTGCGGATCGAGCGCGTGCGCGCTCTCGAGCAGACGAATCTCGAGGATCTGGCGCGGATAGTTCCACTCGTACACCGCGTGGCTGATGTCGAGCCCTTCGTAGCACTGCAGCCGAATCAGCTCGGTGTCGAGCACTGCGGCGAGCACCTTCGCCAGCTCCGTCTTGCCGACGCCCGGCTCCCCTTCGAGAAACAGCGGGCGTTGCAGACGCAGGGCGAGATAGGTCGAGACCGTCAGCGCGCGCGCCGCGACGTACTGGCGATCCGCCATGGCCTGCTGCAGATCGTCGATTGACGCCGGTATCGCGAGTTTGCCGGCAGGCGTGGGGCTCACGGGACGCGGCGTCAGATGAGCTTCGCGCGAGCGGCGGCCGTGTCAATCGCTCGCTTCAAGAGGACCGGTACCATCGCCGCCCGATATTCGGCCGAGGCGTAAATGTCGCCGGCCGCGTCGTTGCCGAGATCGCTCGATGCCTGCCGCACGGCGGCGTCGATCGCGTCGCCGCTCGCCGACGTTCCGGCGAGAGCTCGCTCGACGGATGCCGCGCGGCGCGCGTTCGGCAGCAGACCGCCAATCGCGATGCGAGCGGCGCTGCACGTACCGTCCTTGACGCCGATCCACGCGGCCACTCCGACGACCGCATAGCGCGATGCCGGATGCGAGAGCTTTTCGTACGCCGAGGCTTCTCCCTTGCCCGACGCGGGCACGAGAACCGCCACGAGGATCTCGTCCTCGCCCAACGCCGTCGTCATGATGCCGGTGAAGAACTGATCCGCAGGAATCGTCCGCTCGCCTCGCGGACCGGCGGCCACCATGCGCGCGTCGAGCGCGACGAGCGCCGTCGGCAAATCCGACGCCGGGTCGGCGTGCGCGATGTTCCCGCCGATCGTTCCGCGATTCCTCACGGCGGGATCGCCAACCATGCCTGCTGCGTCCGTCAGCGCGGACGCCGCGTGACGCAGCTCTTGCGATGCGGCCAGCTCCGCGTGCGTCGTCAGCGCGCCAATGCGAATCTGCGCGCCGTCTCGCGAGATGCCCCGCAGCTCCGGAATGCGTCCGATGTCGACGAGCGCGGATGGCGCCGCGAGACGCAGCTTCATCAGCGGGACGAGGCTGTGCCCGCCGGCGAGGAGCTTCGCGCCGGGATGTGCGCCGAGGAGTTGATGCGCCTCCTTCAGCGTGCGCGCGCGATAGTAGTCGAAGTTGGGCGCGTACATCGCTAGCTTCCCTTCCGTGATTCATTGATCGCCCGCCACACACGCTCCGGCGTCAGCGGCATTCGCATCGACCGAACCCCAAATGGCTGGAGCGCGTCGATCACCGCGTTGTACACGGTTGCCGTCGACGCGATCGTTCCCGCTTCCCCGATCCCCTTCACGCCCAGCGGATGATGCGGCGATGGCGTGACCGTCGACAGCACCTCGATGTCGGGCAGCTTGTCGGCGCGCGGGATTGCGTAGTCGGCGAGCGAGCCCGTCAGAAGTTGCCCGTTGTCGTCGTACACGGCTTCTTCCCACAGCGCCTGTCCGACGCCCTGAACGACGCCGCCGTGCACTTGCCCTTCGACGATGATTGGATTGATCTGCGGGCCGCAATCGTCGAGCGCCACATACCGCTTCAGGCTGACGGCGCCCGTTGACGGATCGACTTCGACAACGGCGACGTGCGCGCCGAACGGATACGTGAAGTTCGGCGGATCGTAGAAGCTCGACGCCTCGAGCCCCGCTTCCATTCCCTGCGGAAGATTCCACGCGACGTTCGCGAGCAGCGCGATGTCCTGCATCGTCTTGTGGCGATCGGGAACTCCCTTCACGAAGAATGTGCCGTCGGCGTAGTCCATGTCTTCGACGGCCGCTTCGAGGAGATGGCTTGCAAGGAGCTTGGCTTTCTCCTTGATCTTCCGGGTCGCCACGGCGAGCGCCGCCCCGCCGACCGCAGTCGTGCGGCTGCCGTACGTGCCCCAGCCCATCGGCGTGTTGTCCGTGTCGCCGTGCACGATCTTCACGTCGGAGACCGCGACGCCGATCTCGTCGGCAACGATCTGCGCGAACGTCGTCTCCTCGCCCTGACCGTGCGGCGATGCGCCGATGAACACGTTGACCTTGCCGCTCGGATGAACGCGGACGATCGCGCTCTCCCAGAGGCCGCCTTGGAATCCGATCGCGCCCGCGACTTGAGACGGCCCCAACCCGCAGATCTCGACGTATGTCGAGACGCCGATGCCGATGTACCGGCCTTTGGCGCGCGCGGCCTTCTGCTCGCTGCGAAGCGCGTCGTAGCCGGCGTGCGTCAGCGCCTTCTCGAGCGCCGCCGGATAGTTGCCGCTGTCGTACTTCAGACCGGTGACCACGTCGTGACCGTCCTCGAACCGCGGAATCAGATTGCGGCGCCGGACCTCGGCCGGATCCGCGCCGATCTGGTGCGCCAGGATGTCGATCATCCGCTCGAGCATGAACGTCGCTTCGGGCCGGCCTGCGCCTCGATACGCTTCGACAGGCGTCGTGTTCGTGTAAACGCCGTACACGTCCTCCTTGACCGCCGGCAGCTGATACGGCCCCGACAACATCAGTCCATGAAGAATCGTCGGGATACCGGGCGCGGCCGTCGAAAGATACGCACCCATGCCTGCCCACACCGTGCACCGCAAGCCGAGCAGGCGGCCGTCTTTCGTCGCGGCGAGCTCGACGTCCTGCACGTGATCGCGTCCATGCGTCGTCGATTGATAGTTCTCGGATCGCGTTTCGATCCATTTCACCGGTCGGCCGAGCTTCATGGAGCACAACACGGTGATGAAGTCTCCCTGGATCTGCGGAATCTTGCTGCCGAAGCCGCCGCCGACTTCCGGCGCGACAACGCGGAGCCGATCCTCGGGCACGCCCGTCACGAGCGACATGATGAAGCGGACGATGTGCGGATTCTGAGTGGTGTTCCACAGCGTCAGCTCGCCGGTTGCGGGGATGAACTGCGCCACCGCTCCGCGCGTCTCCATCGCGGTTGGAATCAGACGCTGCTGGATGATCCGATCCTTGACGACCACTGCCGCGGAGGCGAACGCCTTGTCGACGTCGCCTCCCGCGACCGTCCAGTGAAACGCGAGGTTGCCGGGAATGTCCTTGTGGAGCTGCGGCGCGCCCGAGGCTGCGGCTCTCTGAGCGTCGACCACGGCCGGCAGCGGATCGTAGTCGACCTCGATGAACTCGAGGGCATCGTAGGCCTGGACCTCGGATTCGGCGACGACGACCGCAACCGCATCGCCGACGTATCGGACGACGTCGGTGGCGAGCGCGTGGTAGGGAGAAATCTTCAGGCCGGCGTTCGGAAGCAGCCACGCGCAGGGAATGCACTGGAGGGCCCCTTCGGTATCCGGCGCCGTGAAGACGGCGACCACGCCCGGCGCGCTGCGGGCGCGGCTGGTATCGATGCGGCGGATGCGCGCATGGCCGTGCGGACTACGCAGGATGGCCG
>DATBJJ010000027.1:0-6773 GCA_036556425.1 Vicinamibacterales bacterium | reverse complement strand
AATCTGCACGCCCGAAACGATCGCGCGGGCGTGCGGATTCCGATGCGGCCCCACCCCACCGGCCTGGCGCCGCCAGGCCGCCGGGCCCCCCGATCTCGCGTCATCACGCGGATCGGATCCGCGATCATCCGCGAGATCCGCGTGATCCGCGTTTACGCTCTTTGAATACCGATTTCTGGGGAGGGCCGCATGAATCAGAGCGCTCCAGGATTCACCGAGCGTCCTGATTCACGCCCGCCCTTGCACCCTGCCAGCCTCGCTCCGCGAGGCTGCTGCTCGATCCCAATCGAATTGAGATTGATATCTTCTTCGCGAACTCCTTCGTGATCTTCGTGGCCTTCGTGTTCTTCGTGAATGTTTTGCCGTGATCCCGTAGTCACCAAACCTGCCCGCAACCGGCGATAATGCTGCGTCGTGATCTGGGTTGTGTCTCTCGCGCTTCTCGCGTTCGTGCCCATGATCATCGAGGCCCGCCTCTCCGCGATGAACGAGCGCGTGCTGCGGGCGCAAGGCGCCGTGGAACCGGCCGGCGACGTGTATGCGTTGATGCAGGTCGCCTATCCCGCCGGTTTCATCGCCATGCTCGTCGAGGGGTGGCTGCGAGGCGCGCGGCTGACGACGATCGCGATGGTGGGCGCGCTCGTGTTTGCCGCGGCGAAGGCGCTCAAGTACTGGGTCATCGGCACGCTCGGTCAGCGCTGGTCGTTTCGCGTGCTCGTCCCGCCGAGATCGACGCGCATCCTTCGCGGTCCGTATCGCGTGATGCGGCACCCGAATTATCTCGCCGTCGCTGGCGAGATCGCCGGGTTCGCGCTGCTCACGCGCGCGCCCGTCGCAGGACTTCTCATGGTCGCGATCTTCGGGTGGCTCATGCTGGCGCGGATCGCCGTCGAAGAGCGGGCGCTCGGCATGCGATCACGATAGAATCCTCGCCGGTGTCACGCGCTCGCATCTCGATCGCTCTCGACTGGCTCGCGCTTCTGCTCCTCGCCGTCGCAATAGCGATCGCATCGACCGGCGGCACGATCGTACGGATCGCCGGCACGCGCATCACCGCGCGGAGCCCCGAGCGCGCCGCGATCGCGGCGCTGGCGATCGTCGCGCTTCGCGTCGCGCTCGATCGGCGCACGAGACCGTTCGCCGGAACCGCTGCGGCGCTTCGCCGCATTCGCGGCGTCCTCTACGATCCAGATCGCGACAACGCGTCGGCGCTGCCGGACGCCGGGCGGTGGCGCCGCCGCGCGCTCGCGGCAGCGGGCCTCGCCGCATTCGGCGGCGCGCTGCTGCTGCCGCAGTTGCGCCACATGGACTCGGTCCCCGACCTCGGCGATCCGCTCTTCTCGATCTGGCGATTCGAATGGGTCTTTCACAAGCTGCACGGAGATCCGCGTCCGCTCTTCAGCCCGAATATCTTCTATCCGCATCCGCTCACGCTGACGTATTCCGACTCGATGCTGCTGCCGGCGCTGACGACGATGCCGTTCCGGCTCGCCGGCATTCATCCGCTCGTCGCCTACAACATCGTGATGGTGCTCAGCTTCATCGCGTCCGGCCTCGCGACGTACGTGCTCGCCGAGCGCTTGACCGGCTCCCCGCGCGCCGCGTTCGTGTCGGCGCTGCTGTTCGGGTTCTATCCGTACCGCTTCGAGCATTACAGCCACTTCGAGCTGCAGATGACGTACTGCATGCCGCTGGCGCTCGTCGCGCTGCACTCGTTCGTGACGACCGCGCGCGTCCGCGACGCGATGACCGCGAGCCTGTTGTCGGTTGGTCAGTTGTACTCGTCGATGTACTACGCGGTGTTCTTCACGATGTATGCGGGCGCGGTGTTCGCGTTGACGTGTTGGCTCACGACGTCACGCGCCCCGATCCGTCGTCTGATCGTGCCGGCCATTCTCGCGGGAGCGGTCGCGCTCGCGTTGGCCTTGCCGCTCGCGCGCACGTACACATCGGCGAAGCTCGGAGATCGCGAGGCGGACACCGTCGCGTACTACAGCGCCACGTCCGCCGACTACCTGCGCGCGCATCCGAGAAGCGCGACGTGGGCCGACAGGACGCTGCCGGGCCGGCAACCGGAGCGCGCGTTGTTTCCTGGCGTGATGATCCTGCTGCTCGCGGCCATCGCGCTCGTCCCGCCCATCGGCACGACGCGCGTCATCTACGCCGGCGCGTTGGTGTTGGCGTTCGAGATCTCACGCGGGTTCAACAGTCCGATCTATCCGTACTTGTATGACTGGCTGCCGTTCGTGCGCGGTCTGCGCGTCCCCGCGCGCGCCAGCATCCTCGTCGGCCTTACGCTCGCGCTGCTCGCCGGCTTTGGCACGCATCGCCTCATCGCACGCCGCGGGCGCTGGACGGCGCATGCAGTGATCGCCGTCATCGTGCTCGCGATCGGCGTCGACCTTCGGCCGCTCCTGCGCCTCGAGCCCGTCTGGCTCGAGCCGCCGCCGATTTACGGGTCGCTCGCAGGCAACGCCTCCGTCGTCCTCGCGGAGTTTCCGCTCGGGGGCAATCCGCGCGGCTTCACCGCGAACGTCCCGTTCATGTATTTCTCGCTGTGGCATTGGGCCAACTTGATCAACGGCTACAGCGGCCACTATCCGCCGGGCCAGGTGGACTTCGAGGTCGCGATGCAGCCGTTTCCGACGCCGGAGACGATCGAGCTGCTGCGCGCGCGCGGCGCGACGCACGTGAGCGTCAACTGCGCGCTCTATCGCGGCGGCTGCGGCGACCTGCTCGATCGTCTCGACGCGAGCCCGGCCTTTCGGCTCGTCAGCGCAGGCCGTTGGCAGGGAGAGATCGTCAAACTCTACGAGTTGGTGAAACGTTGATCGTTCACGGGGTCACGGGTTCACGGGTTCACGGGTTCATGGGTTCATGGGTTCACGGGTTCACGGGTTCCCGGGAACCTTGGAACCCTCAAGACTTATAATCACGACATCATGCGAGCGCTCTGGGTCCCGCTGTCTCGCGCCGTGGTGCGGCGGCTGCTGATCGTGGTCGTGCTGCTGGCGTGCGCGATGGCGGCCCTGCCGTCCCTGCGGACGCGCATCGCGTCCGTCGCGGGCGGCAATGCGTCACAAGCGGCTCAGCAGGCGGCGGACACGTTCGCGCAGGCGGCACGGCGTGCGCTCGCGCACGGACGAGTCGCGGACGCCGAAGCGCTGGCGAAATCGCGGCCGGCGAATGACGGCGACGCGGTTGCCGTGCTGGCGCGCATCGAAGCGATGCGCGGGCGGCACGACAACGCGCTCCGTATGCTCGAGGCGGCCGCCGCGGCGCAGCCGTGGGGCGACGCCGCGCTCGAGCTCGGTCTGCTCCTGCAGCGGCAGTTCGGACGCGCGGACGCCGCGGCGCCGCACCTCAATCGCGTCCTCTCGCGCGTCACGCAGATTCAGGATCCGGAGTCGCTCTTCCGCGCGGCGCGCGCCGCGCAGGCGCTCGGCCGCGTGCAGGACGCGAACGGTCTGTTCCGCGCGGCCGCGCGATCGGGCGATCCGGCGGTCGAAGCGGCCTGGGGCGAGCTGTTTCTCGAGACCTACAACCCGCCGGAAGCGCTGCAGTCGTTCCAGAAAGTCATGAAGCTGGACGAGTCGTGGGCGCCGGCGTTCGTCGGCTTCGCGCGCACGCTCGCGAACGAGAATCCACCCGCCGCGGCGGCCGCCGCCGAGACCGCGCTCAAGATCGATCCCGCGTCCGCGGACGCCAAGCTCTTTCTCGCGGAGCTCGATCTCGACAACACTCGCTACGATCGCGCGCGCGAGCGCATAGACGATGTGTTGAAGGCGAACCCGTCGCACCTCGATGCGCGGGCGCTGCTCGCCGCGATCGGCTACGTGCGCGGCGACAAGGCGAGCTACGACGCCGAAGTCGGCCGCGTGCTCGCCGTGAACCCCGCGTTCGGCGAGGTGTACCGCGTCGCCGGCGATCTCGCGGCGCGCAACTATCGCTTCGACGAGGCGGTCGCGCTCGCGCGGCGCGCGACGGCGCTCGATCCGAACAACATTCGCGCGGCGAGCGACCTCGGCCTGCATCTCATGCGGACCGGCGACGAAGCGGAAGCGCGTCGCGTGCTCGACCGCGCGTTCAAGGTGTTCCCGTACGACAAGGTCACGTTCAATCTGTTGGCGCTCCTCGACAAGCTGGAGAAGTTCGAGGTCGTTCAAGAGGGCGACTTGATCTTCAAGTTCCATCCCGACGAAGCGCGCGTGCTGCGCGAGTACGCGATTCCGCTCGCGCAGGATGCCTTGAAGAAGCTGTCGGCCGCGTATCAGTTCACGCCGAAAGGGCCCATCCTGATCGAGATCTTCCCGGTGCACGACGACTTCGCGGTGCGGAATCTCGGCCTGCCGGGTCTCGTCGGCGCCCTCGGCGCCTGCTTCGGCCGCGTCGTCAGCATGGACTCTCCGAAGGCCAAGGCGCCAGGCTCGTTCTCGTGGCAGGCGACGCTGTGGCACGAGCTCGCGCACGTGGTCACGCTGCAGATGTCGAATCAGCGCGTGCCGCGGTGGTTGACGGAAGGCGTGTCGGTCTACGAAGAAGCGCGCGCGCGTCCGGCATGGGGCGGTGAAATGGACGTGCCGTTCACGATTGCGCTCGAGCGCGGGCAGGTGTTGAAGCTGCGCGATCTGAACTCGGGCTTCACCAAGCCGGACACGATCGCGCTCGCGTACTACCAGGCGTCGCTGCTCGTCGAGCACATCGTCGCGACGCATGGCGAAGAGAAGCTGCGAGCGCTGGTGCGCACTTACGGCGAGGGAATCGAAGGGGACGCCGCAGTCGCGAAAGGTCTGGGCGTTTCGATCGACGATCTGCAGGGCACGTTCGACAAGATGCTCGACAAGCGATTTGCGTCGGCGCGCACGGCGGTCCGCGATCAGGCGAAGCCGGCAGAGGCACCGCAACCGAACGACATCGCGGCGTTGAAGCAGGCCGCCCAACAGAATCCCGGCAGCTACCGCGCGCAGTTGATGCTCGGCGCCGCGCTCGCGAAGCAGGGCGACAAGGCGGCGTTCGAGCCGCTGGAAAAGGCGGCCGCGCTGCTGCCGATGGCGATCGGCGAATCGAGTCCGCGCGCGATCATGGGGCGCCTGGCGGAACAGCTCGGCGACACCGCGCGGGCGATCTCGGAATACCGCGCGCTCCTCGAGCGGGACAACACGGCGATCGAAGCCGCGCGCCGCCTGGCGGAGATCGGCGCCAAGGCCAACGATCCGGCGCTCCTCTCGCTCGCGCACGAACGGATCGTCGAGCTCGATCCGTTCGACGCGGCAAGCCACACCGGCCTCGGGCGCGTGGCGCTGCGAAGCAAGACGCCGGCGGTCGCGATGCGGGAATTCAAGGTCGCGCTGGCGATTGGTCCCGCCGATCGCGCGACCGCGCATTGCGACCTCGCCGAGAGCTATCTCCTCGCCGGGCGTCCCGTCGACGCGAAGAAGGAGGCGCTCGCCGCGCTCGAGATCGCGCCGAGCTTCGAGCGCGCGCAAGAGCTCTTGCTCAAGGCCATCGACGGAGGCCAGAGTCCGCCCGCCGAGAGGCGGTATTGAGCATGGCCCCTGCGATCGCGCGCGTGCTGCCGGTGCTGGCCGCCGCCGGTCTCTTCTCGTGGGCGAGCGGTCACGACGCCATCGCACAAAGCATCGCGCGCGCCGACGCCAGGTTTGCCGGCCTCGAGTGGACTTTCGCGCGCATCCGCTATCAGGGATCGAAGCTGCCCGGCCTCTCGGGCTGCGACACGTACGACGAGTGCTGGACGATCGACTATCCCGCGGCGGAGCAGAATCTCTCGCGCCGCGTGAAGACGGTCACCGCGGTCCAGGTGAACGATCCCGTCGTCGTCGATCTGGACGACAAGAACTTCTGGACGTATCCGTGGGTGTATCTCGTCGAGCCCGGCACGTGGATCCCGAACGACGCCGAGGTGGCGACGCTGCGCGAGTACTTGCTGCGCGGCGGGACGCTGACGTTCGACGACTTTCACGGTCCGATCGAGTGGGCGAATCTCGAACGGCAGATGAAGCGGGTCTTTCCCGAGCGCCAGATCGTCGATCTTCCGCCGAGCCATCCGATCTTCAATTGCTTTTATCAAATCGACGAGTACCCGCAGACGCCGGGGCTTGGATCGTTTCTCGCGGGACGCACGTGGGAAAAGGGCGGATTCGTCGCGCGGCTGCGCGCGATCGAAGACGACGCCGGCCGCGCGATGGTGCTGATCAATTGGAACACCGACATGGGTGACGGGTGGGAGTGGTCCAACGCCGCGGACTATCCCGGATACGTGCGCTTCACGGCGCAGGCGTATCGCATGGAAATCAACGAAATCATCTACTCGCTGACGCACTAATGATATCGCGGGGCGCAGCCGACGACATTGCCGCCGTTGCCGCGAGGGTCGCCGAAGGGCGCTCGCGGATTCTTGCCGAGATCCACAAGGTCATCGTCGGCCAGGATCACGTGATCGAGCAGGTGCTCATCGCGCTCTTCACGGGCGGGCACTGCCTGATCACCGGAGTTCCAGGCCTCGCGAAGACGCTGCTGATCAAGACGGTCGCGCAGATCCTCGATCTCTCGTTCAAGCGGATCCAGTTCACGCCCGATCTGATGCCGGCCGACATCACCGGCACCGAAGTGCTGGACGAAGAGGACGGCCACCGCACGCTGCGATTCGTGACGGGGCCGATCTTCGCGCAGATCATCCTCGCCGACGAAATCAACCGGACGCCGCCGAAGACGCAGGCGGCGCTGCTCGAGGCGATGCAGGAGTATCACGTCAC
>DATBJJ010000026.1:0-8840 GCA_036556425.1 Vicinamibacterales bacterium | reverse complement strand
CGCCCAATCGGGCCGCCGCCGATCGAACGCGTCGGCGCCGTCCTGATCGTCGTACGGATGACGCAGGACGTCGAGCAATTCGGCGATGCCCGCGTAATCACCGCGCTCGGCGCGATCGATCGCTTCCTGGGCGAGATAGTTGCGGAGGACGTAGCGCGGATTCGCGGCATCCATGCGCGCGAGGCGCTCCGAAGGATCGAGCGCGTCGGCTCGCACGCGCGCGGCGTAGCGCGAGAGCCACTCGGCGAAGGCGGGCTCCGCGCTCAGCATCTTCTCGGGATCGTAGAACGCGTCGCGCAGCGGATTGAGACAGCCCGGCGGCGAACCGGCGACATCGACGTCCGCGAGACGCCGGAAGAAGATCGTCATGTCGACCTCGGCGCTCTGCAGCAGCGTGTTCAGCTCCTGCATGAGATCGAGATCGGCGTCGCCGGCCTCGGCAAGGCCTAACTTGCGTGCGACGTTGTGGCCGCTCGCACCTGTGAGCGTGGCGATGTACTTCTCGAGTCCCGCGTGGAGCGGATCGACGGAAGGGAAGATCGGCGCGAGCGCGGTCGCCAGGCGGCCGAGATTCCAATACGCGATCTCCGGCTGACTCCCAAACCGGTAGCGGCGTCCTGCCGCGTCCGTCGTGTTCGGCGTCCACTCGAGGTCGAAATTGTCGATCCAGCCGTACGGCCCGTAGTCGATCGTCAGGCCGAGGATCGACATGTTGTCCGTGTTCATCACGCCATGCACGAAGCCGACCCGCATCCACTCCGCAATCATCGTCGCCGTCCGCTCGCAGACGATCGAGAACCATTCCGATTTCAGCCGCTCGAAATCGCGATCGCCGTGCGCCTCGACCAGCTCCGGAAAGTCGCGCCGAATGGTGAACTCGAGAAGGCGCGTGAGGAGCGCCGCATCGCCGCGTGCAGCGGGCAGCTCGAAATTGCCGAACCTGATGAACGACGGCGCCACGCGGCACACGATCGCTCCCGGCTCGAGCGCAGGGTTGCCGTCGTAGAACATGTCCCGCACGATCTCTTCGCCCGTCGTGACGACGCTCAACGCTCGAGTCGTCGGAACGCCGAGATGATGCATGGCCTCGCTGCAGAGGAATTCGCGGATCGACGATCGCAGGACGGCGCGCCCGTCCGCGCTGCGCGAGTACGGCGTCTGCCCCGCGCCTTTGAGCTGCAGCTCCCAACGCTCACCCGCAGCGTTGATGACTTCGCCGAGCGTAATCGCGCGGCCGTCGCCGAGTTGACCAGCCCACACGCCGAACTGATGTCCGCCGTAGTTCGCCGCGTACGGCTCCATGCCGTCGATGAGCGCGTTTCCGCCGAACACGCGCGCGAACGCAGGCGACGCGACGAACGCGGGATCGATCCCGAGGGCCGCCACCATTTCCGGCGAGTGCGCGACGAGCCGCGGCATTTCGACCGGCGTCGGTCGAACGCGCGAATACGCCGCGTACACCTGACGCGGCCACGATCGCGTCTCGGCGTCTCCCGGCAGATCGCGAACGAACGCGTTGTCGAACGTAAACGTCTGACTCACAGGCCGAGACCTTTTCGCGCCGCCGCCTGAAACGCGATCCGCACGTCGGAGTCGTCCGGATTGCCTTTGCCCGTGCGTTGGAACATCAGGATCCAGATCAGGTTCTTCGCCGGATCCGCCCAGCTCTGCGTGCTGAAGGCGCCGCCGTGCCCGAACGACCCCACCGAGAGGATCTTGTTCGCTTCCATCGCGTTCGGATTCTCGACGATGGCGAAGCCGATTCCCCACGACATCCCGGGACGCGTCTCGAGCGTGTTCGTCTGACGGCGCGTCAGCGCGGCGACCGTTTCCGGCTTGAGCAGGCGCTTGCCGTTGGCCGTTCCCCGGTTGAGCATCATCTGATAGAAGCGCGCCATGTCTTCGGCGGTCGAAAAGAGCCCCGCGCCTCCAAGCGGCGGACGCTTGCGATCGGTCACTGCCGTTCCATACATGTATGGAATGGGCGCGTCGCGGAGCGCGTTCTCCTGCGCGAGCCATCGATAGGTACGCGCGAAACGCGCGTCCTTCTCGGGCGCGATCCAGAAGCTCGTGTCCTTCATGCCGAGCGGATCGAAGATTCGCTGCTGCAGAAATCGATCGAACGGCATGTCGCTCGCGACCTCGACGAGGCGTCCAACCGCGTCGATCCCTGTCGTCGAATAGCTCCATTGCGTGCCGGGGTGGAAGAGCAGCGGCGTTCCGCCAATCAGTTGGCTCGTCTCCGCGAGCGTCATGTGCGCATCGCGTCCACCCAACTCGCCGATACCGCTCGTGTGGCGCAGCAGGTCGCGGGCCGTGACCGGACGCGACGGTCTCTTACCGTCCGCCACGAGCTGAATCGAGAACTCGGGCAGACGCTTCACGATGGGCTCGTCGAATCCGAGCTTGCCCTCGTCCACGAGCATCGCGACGGCGACGGCCACGATTGGCTTCGTCATCGACGCAATCCAGAAGATGTCGTCGGTCTGCATCGCGCGGCCCTTCGCGAGATCGGATTTGCCGACCGCGGAGAGATGGACTATCGAGTCCTTCGTCGCGACGAGCGTGACGACGCCGGCGACTTCGCCCTTGTCGACGAAGGCCTGCATTGCGGGCTGAACGGCGGTCAGCTTCCCGCGCGGTTGAGTCGCGGAGGGCCGGTGCGTCGGCGCGAGGCACAGCAGCGCAAGGGTCAGATGCAAAAGCCTGCTTGACATGTTGATTTGTGATCGTAGCATTCACGGCGGGCTTTTCTGGAATGACGAAAATGCGCTTCACTGCCGCGCTGACATTCGCCGCGGCGATCGTATGCCTCGCTCGTGTGCGTCCCGCCGAAACGGCATACGTGATGGAGAACCTCGGGCGAGGCGTCGTCGCCGTCCGCGCGACGGACACGACGGTATATGTGGGCTGGCGGCTGCTCGGAACGGACGCGAGCGGCATTCAGTTCAACGTCTATCGATCGGCCGACGAAGGAAAGCCGTCGAAGCTGAACGCTGCGCCGATCGCGAAGACCACCGATTTCGTCGATACGACGGCGGACTTCACGCGCGCGAACGTCTACACGGTGCGGCCGATTGCCGGCGGCAAGGAGCTCGCGGCGAGCCAGCCAGCGATACTGCGAGCAGGCGCGCCGGTTCAGCAATTCCTGACCGTTCCTCTCGATCGTCCGGCGGGCGGTGAAATCGACGCGCTGCCGGGATCCCCGGCGGTCGCGTACACCTACAGCCCGAACGATGCCAGCGCCGCGGATCTCGACGGCGACGGCGACTACGAGCTCGTCGTCAAATGGGATCCGTCGAACTCGCGCGACACGGCGTTTCCGGGCGTCACGGGGCCGGCGATCATCGATGCCTACGAGCTCGATGGCACGCGCCTGTGGCGGATCAATCTCGGACGCAACATCCGCGCGGGCGCGCACTACACGCAGTTCATCGTGTACGACCTCGACGGCGACGGACGCGCCGAGCTCGCGTGCAAAACAGCGGACGGCACAGTCGACGGCGAGGGGCGCACGATTGGCGACGGATCGAAAGACTATCGATCGCTGACCGTTGCGACCAACGGCGTCCAGGTGAAAGATCCATCCGATCGCCGGTACGGAAAAGTGCTGGCCGGCCCCGAGTTCTTCACCATCTTCGATGGCCGAACAGGTAAGGCGCTCGCGACGACGGACTACGTTCCGGGACGCGAGCCGCAGGATGGTTGGGGAGGAATCGGCGGCAACGGTGGCAACGACGTCAACGGCAACCGGGTCGATCGCTTTCTCGCCGGCGTCGCGTATCTCGACGGCCGCCTGCCGAGCGTGATCATGGCGCGCGGCTACTACGGCCGCACCGTGCTCGCCGCGTGGGACTGGCGGAGCGCGCGTTTGTCGTCGCGCTGGGTCTTCGACAGCGGCAGCGCGCCGCCGCCGTACCCGAATCCCGCGGCGTCGCCGTTCTCGGGGCAAGGCAACCACAGCTTGTCGATCGCGGACGTGGACGCCGACGGCAAGGACGAGATCGTCTACGGATCGATGGTCGTCGACGACGATGGGAGAGGGCTGTTTTCGACGGGACTGCGCCACGGCGACGCGCTGCACGCGGGCGATTTCGATCCGTCGCATCCCGGCCTCGAGGTGTTCGGCATTCACGAGAACGAGGAGGCGACCGTCGCGTTGAAGACGCCGGGCGCCGCGCTCTACGATGCGCGAACCGGAAAGATCATCTGGAGCATTCTGCCGGGCGAGGATGTCGGGCGCGGCCTCGCCGCGGACATCGATCCGCGCCATCCCGGCGCTGAATTCTGGACCGACGTGCCGGCTGCCGGGCTGCTCGACGCGCGCGGAACGCGAATCGCGAACGCTCCGCCATCCTTCAACTTCGCGGTGTGGTGGGACGCCGATCCGCTGCGCGAGATTCTCGACGGCAATTGGATCGCGAAGTGGGACTGGAAGTCGGGATCGCTTCAGCGGCTGCTCACGGCGACGGGCGCCGCGTCGAACAACGGCGGCAAAGCGACGCCCGCTCTCTCGGCCGACATCCTCGGCGACTGGCGCGAGGAAGTGATCTGGCGCGCCGAGGACAATCAATCGCTCCGGATCTATACGACGACGATTCCCGCCGTGAACCGGCTGCCTACGCTGATGCACGATCCACAGTATCGCGTCGCGATCGCGTGGCAGAACGTCGGCTACAACCAGCCACCGCACCCGCGGTTCTTCCTCGGCGACGGAATGAAGGAAACCCAGCGCCCCGCGATCACCGTGGCACCTCGAGCGAAGTGAGCGCCGACAGAAAACCCGCGCTCGTCTGAAATCTCTCGTCGACGTTTCGAGCGAGCGCGCGACCGAGCACAGTCGCGAGCTGAGGATGCGCTTCGTCGCACGCGCCGCGGACGTCGGCCGGCAATCCATTCGCGAGCCATCGCGGATCGGTTCCAGTAAGCGCCTCGACGAGCACGACTCCCAACGCCCACAGATCGACTCGACCATCAGCACGCCCGCCTCGATATGCCTCCGGCGGCAAATAGGCCGGCGTGCCCGCGACGCGCGTCGTCGCGAAGGAGCCGGCGATCGTCGAGAGGCCAAAGTCGAGGAGCTTGTATGCGCCCGACGCCGTGACGCCGATGTTGGTGGGCTTGAGATCCCGGTGGAGCACGCCCCGATCGTGCATGCAGCCGAGCGCGCGCGCCAACGCGATGCCAAGCCGAACGACCGATGTCGGCGGAAGCGGGCCGTTCGCGATCTGTTGCGCAAGCGTGCCGCCGGGAAAGTATTCGACTGCCAGGATGGGCGTGCCTTGCCAGAACTCGAGACCGTAGATCGCGGCAAGCGCGTCGTGGTCGAGCGCCGCCATCGATCGCGCTTCCTGTCGAAGCCGAAGGATCGCGTCGGGACGCAGGTGCGGAAGAGTCTTGAGCGCGACGTCGCGCCCGAGGCGCGCGTCACGCGCGAGGTAGACGACACCGGCGGCACCGGCGCCGATGCGGCGGAGGACGACGAATCGATCGGAGAGCCGCTTCGGCAGATTGGCTCGCACGGCGCTCGCGGCGCAGCCGCACGAGATCTCTTCAGCGTCGCCGACGGCACCGCACGCCGAACATTCATGGCCTGGACGATCGCTCGCATCCGCTCGTCCCTTCCATGCTGCCGCCGCGGCCGCGGTCAGCGTTGCCGCAACCCACACGTCACGCCGATCGAATGGCCGCCTCGGAGACGTCCGGCCCGCGACGGCGATTGCCGAAAGATCGCCGCCGCGGCTGACGATCGGAGCGACGAGATCGATCTCGTGAGCCGCGAGCCACTGTCGATCGAGCTCAGGAAGAAGGACCGTCAAGGCCGCGTTCGTCGCGAACGCGATCGGTTCGGAGGTCGCGCCGAGCAGCGCGTGGAGCGCGGTATCCGAAGACAGCGTGATCCGAGTGCCAGCGTGAGAGAGCTCGCCGGACGCGCTGCGCGCAAGAACGAACGCGAAGGACGCATCGAGGCTCGCTCGGAGCGCGCGCTCCAGCGTCTTCGAACGTTCCTCATCGTGCGGCGCCAACCGAATCGCTTCGACGTCCTTCGCCAGCTGCCTTTGCTCCCGCAGCACCGTCGCCGCGCGTCGCGCGAACGCGTGCCTCCACGTCCGTCGCACGACGCCCTGCAGGTCGAACGGTCGATCGACGATCACGGCCAGCGTCGTCAGCACCGGCGCGGCGGCAAGCGCGGTCACGATCGTCACGTCGAGCCAGAGCCGCTCATCGCGGCGGGCGGCGACGAGCCAGGCGTCGAATGCTGGAACAATCGTTCGGGCGATCCCAATCGCGAGGAATGGCGCCATGCAGACAGCAATCGCTTTCGCGACGCGCCAGACCTTCCGCCGCTCGTCCGGCGGCGCACGCCGGGCGCGCAGGAAAATCGCGCCGATAGCGAGCAGATCGACGATCGTGAACACGCGCCAGAAAATATTGCTCGATTGATTCGGCAGCACGCTCGCGAACGGTTCGGGGTCGAGGCCAAAGGACGCAACCGACGCGTTCAATACGAAGACGGCCAGGCCCGTCACCCATGCGGCAGCGGTCAGCCGTCTTGCGATCGTGTCGAACGCGGTGAATCGCGTCACGCGCGGAAACGTCAACGCGAACAGGCACATGCAGGCCGGCGTCAACACTTCGGTCCACACGCCGCGGACGATCGCCGCCGCGGGCGCAAACGACGACGGGTCGATGCCGCGCGACGCCGCGCGCACGAACGCGCTTGCGGTGCAGAGATACGCGCTCAAGAGAAACAGGCGGCGAGGATCGCGAGAGACCGTCCCGGCAAGGAGCAGCGCGGACGCAATATGCGAGGCGACCAGAATCGCCTGCATCACCGCGCGATCGTGGATGCGTCCGCCGGTTGCGATGTGCACGGCGACCAGGACGACGCCGCTCGCGATCTGCAGGATCGCCAGCGCGATCGCCGCGCGTACGAGCGCCGCGAGGAGACCCGGCGACTCGCCGACGCCGTGCCAGGGCATCGCGGGCGCGCGCACGCGATCGAGCGCGCGGAGGTGCTCGACGAGCGCACGATCGCGAGGATGGCTGACGCGTTGGAGGAGCGCGGTCCAATCGATCGGCGCGCGATCGACGAACGCCTCGGTGGCCTGGCGCAAGAGGCGGGAGGCGTCAGCCCTCGTGCATCTTCGCCGCCAGGCGATCAACGGCGCGATGAAGGGCCATTCGTGCGGCATTCGGTGTGCGCCCCGTCATGTGTCCGAGCTGGTGGTGGCTGTAGCCGAGCTCGAGGTGCGCGACGAGTAGTTCCTGATCGCGCGCGTCGAGGCGCTCGAGCGCCGCGCGATAGCGGCGCTGGCGCTCGCCGGCGATCGCCGCGTCGAGCGGCGATGGACGCGAATCGGCCATCGCGTCGGACACGCGCGCGGACGGTCCGCGGCGCGCGAACTGCCGATGCTCGTCGCGGATGCGATTGCGAACGGCTTCGTGGAGGTACGCCGCCAGCGCATCCGGCCCCGCGAGATCGATCGAGTCGAGCCGCTTCAGCGTGCGTACGAGCGCGTCCTGGATGATGTCGGCGGTATCGGCGGCGCCGCGCGCCCAGCGCGGCAGACGTCCGTGCGCCCAGCGATGCAGCCTCGGAAGGAAGAGACGAACGAACGATGACGCGAGCGAAGTCGATCGACGTGGATCCGATCGTGACGAGTGGTGCGCCGGCATGGGAGCGCCTGACTTCGGAGCGATGATACCGCCCGAGGCAAGGACATATATGTCCTGAGAAACGCGGACATATAAGGGGTGGTGCGGCGCGGGACGTTGCCGAATAGTTCCGAGCGCAATGCAGGAGCATGCGCAGGCCATTCGGAAACGCGTGGGCAAGAACGTCAAGCGCCTGCGGCAGGCACGCGGCTGGAGTCAAGCCGCGCTCGCCGAGCTCGTCGGCAACAACGAAAAGCACATCGGCCAGATCGAGCGCGGGCAGGTCAACGCGGGCATCAATACGCTCGCCGCGCTCGCGTACCGATTCGGCGTGAACGTAATCGAGCTGTTCGCCGAATCGAACGACGCGCGCCGACAGCGGCCGCGCACCCTCAGTAAAGAGCAGTACTCCCAGTTCGAGGAGCTCGTTCGAATGGCGATTACGCTGCGCGATGGCACGCAGCGCACGCCGCGCCGCCGATCCCGTTGACAAATCTCGTTCGGAATCTCCCGCGACGCTGAATGCGGAGCAGCGACGCTGGCGCCCCACGGCCCTCGGCCGCTCGCCGGGAACGCACCCTGCGCTCAAGCTCTCACGCCGCCGCGCCGACTAGCAGCTATCTAGTTGCGACCGTGATCGGGCGCTCTCGGCCCGACTGGGGAAGTTCGGGGCTTGGAGGATCACAGGGACGGAAGTCGGCGCGCGGAATCGCTTCGGGCGCGTTCCTGCTTCGCGATGTGCTCGGCTCGCTCTAAGGGCCGTGGGGCGCCAGCATCGCCGCGCCGCTCGGCGTCGCGCTTTCGTGCGTGAGCTCTTCAGTGAAAGCCGATGGAGAACGCCGCGTGTTTGCTCGCGTCTGTTGATGCACTCCTGTCAGCGGGCTTGCGGGTGGCGCGAGACGGGCGCCCGCGAGCGCGCAGCGCGCGAACCCGTTGAGCCCCATGGCAGCGCGCGAGCACTGATGGGCTGTCGCGCGACGTGACCCGCGCGGGTGCCTGCGATTCGCACTGATTCTGCGCGGCCGGCCGGAGCCTACGCTGCGCGTCCCCGGCTCCTGGCCACGATCTCGTAAAACCCCTTAACGTCGAGGCTCGCGCCGCCGACGAGCGCCCCATCGACGTCTGGCAGCGCCACCAGATCCTTGATGTTGTCGGGCTTGACCGACCCGCCGTAGATGACG
>DATBJJ010000025.1:0-97999 GCA_036556425.1 Vicinamibacterales bacterium | reverse complement strand
TGCACACATTTCGGGCGTTTTTCCCTTTGGTTCGCCCGTTATTCCCTTTATCGTGTCCGTCATGTGGCCGATCGTCCGTGACGCAGTTGCCGACGCAAGCCCGGGCGTGCGTAGTCAGTTGCGATGGATGGCGGTGGTGTGGGTAGGTCTGGTGGCGCTCCAGATCTGGGACAGCCGCAACGCGGCGGGCGCGGCGGGTGTGGCGGAATTCCTTAGCGTCCTGCTCGGCGTGTCGGGTGTCGCGCTGCTGGGCACCGCGCACACGCTCCAGCGCACGATCAGCGACAGCGCTGTCCGGCGATCACAGAAAAGTGATGACCGCGCGGCAACGCTGCAGCAGGTGCTGATTGCCCTGCCCGCGCTCGGCTTTGCGGCCGGCGTCGCGCTCGGCGCCGCGGCGGCGCTGGTGATCATGCGTGCCTTGCTTGGCGCCGAGCTGCTTCTCGCCGCCACGGCGATCGCGGTCTACGCCGGCATGCTGGTCTTCGCCGGGTGGACGGTGACCAGCTCGGCGCGGACGCTTTTTCAACACGCGTCGCATCAGGCGGCGCTTGCGGCCGACGCGCGAAGCCGCGCGTCCGCCGCCCAGCTCGCCGCGCTCCAGGCGCGCATGAATCCGCATTTTCTCTTCAACGCGCTCAACACGGTCGCCGCCGTCGTCCGCTCGAACCCAGCCGCAGCCGAGCGCGTCGTCGAGAATCTTTCGGATGTGCTCCGGCAGACGCTGCAGCGATCGGCCGAACGCCGCGGCACCGTCGGCAACGAGATCGACTACGTGCGCGCATATCTCACGCTCGAGCAGGAGCGATGGGGAGACAGGCTCCGCGTGATCTGGGACGTCGACGAGCCCGCCCGCGGGTACGCGCTTCCGCCGCTCGTGCTTCAACCGATCGTCGAGAACGCGCTCCGGCACGGCCTCGGCGCGCGCATCGAAGGCGGTACGATCCGTATTGCTGTCGCCGTCGGCGACGCCCTGCGCCTCCGCGTGGACGACGACGGCGCTGGATTTCCGGTGAAGTGGTCCGAGGGAACGGGCCTGGGCAACGTGCGCGAGCGATTGCAAACGCTGTATGGCGATCGCGCGAGCCTCGACATCGCGAGTGACGCGGGGGGCGCGCACGTCACGATGATCATTCCAGCCGAGCTTCCATGAAGGTCCTCATCGTCGACGACGAGGCGCATGCGAGGCGGCGGCTGGCGTCGATGCTCGAGGAGATCGATCAGAGCGAGACGTCGCGCATCGAGATCGTCGGCGAGGCGGCGGACGGCATGACCGCGCTGGCGCTCGTTCGAGAGACGCAGCCCGATCTGATTCTTCTGGACATCGCCATGCCCGAGGTCGACGGGCTCGACGTCGTACGCCATCTTCCCGATCCGCGGCCGCTCGTGATCTTTCAAACCGCCTATCACGAGTACGCGCTGCAGGCGTTCGATCACCAAGCGCTCGATTACGTCGTCAAGCCCGTCAAGCGGGAACGCTTGGCGCAGGCGCTCGAGCGCGCGCGGACGCGCCTCGCGACGTTGGAACGCGCGCGTCTGTGGCAGGACGCGCCGCTCGAACGGATCGGATCTGCGTTCGCGCGTGAGCGCGTGCGTCCGGCGCGATTGCTCGTGCGGCACGGCGCCGGTCATCGTCTGCTCGCGGTGCGCGACGTGATCCGATTCACCTCGGTCGATGGATTGACGTTCGCGCAGACGCCCGCCGATCGCCCAGTCGCGGACTACACGCTGGGTGAGCTCGAGTCGCGCCTCGGCGCGGGTTTCGTCCGCGCGAGCCGTTCGGATCTCGTGAACCTCGAACACGTGCAGGGCATCGCGGGGAACGGCGACGGATCGGCCACGCTGACGCTGACCGGCGGCGTCAGCGTTCACGTGAGCCGCCGGCGCGCCGCCGATGTGAAGCGCGCGATTGGCTGACCGCTCATCATCGGATTTGACCGTTCATCCGCGGCCGCGCGGCGCTCCCTCGGCTCTCTGTCAGAGTGTTCTCACTATGACCAACAGAATGCTCTGGGCGTTGTTGACGATCGTGGTTGGCGGTCTGCAGGCGCTCGATTCCGGCGTGCTCCACGCCGGAGGACGAGCGCAGCTTCTCGCGGCGCTCGGCGTCGCGGCTCCGGCCGCGGCGCTGGCCTCGACCGAGAAGTGGCATGTCTGGGTTGGCGGCGTGATTGCCGCGGCAATCCTGCTCGTGTGGGCTCGCATGGTATCGGCCGTTCCGTTGAACGCGATCCACATTGGACTGTTCGTGCCAGCGATGTACGTGTTCTTCGTGTGCCGCCTGGAAAGGAAGATCGCCGGGTAGGCGGATTCAGCGGCGGCCGCGCGAAGCGGCGCCCTCGACTCGCGCGAGCTCGGCTTGCGCCGTCTCGGTCTTGACGCGCGCTCGCGCGAGCGCATCCGCGCTCTCGCGAACGCGTCGGAGGGCCGCCTCTTTCTTGCGCACCGCCGCGGACGCCTCGTCCTGCGCTTCGTCCGCGGCTTGCTGCGCGGCTTCCAACGCGGCACGCGCTTCAGCGAGCGACTTTTCGGCGCGCTCCGCATCGCGCGACGCTCGGGCCGCTTCGAACTCGTCGCGGCGCGCGTTCTGCTCGGCCGCCTTCTCCGCCCGAACGAGGTCGGCGACTGCCTCCTTTGCTTTGGCGATCGCCTTTGCGCGCTGGGCCTGCTCCGCGCGCGATTCGGTCGCTGCGGCTTTGCGCGGAGGAGGTGGAGCAGGGGCTGCGGGCTTCGGCGCGCGCGGGATCGCGCCGCCAGAGGGAAGTCCTGCGAGCAGCTCGAATCCTCCGGGCTGCAGCGTGCGCGCCAAACGGCCCGGAGGCTCGTTGGACGAGGGCAGCGCGCGCAGCGTATTCGCGATCGCTTGCTTCGTCGCGTCGCTGGCCGGCTGGCCCGCATCGGCGAGCATCGCGAGCGCGGACTTCAACATCGTGTCGAGCGCATCCTCGTGCGCCTTGCCGGCGGCGCGAAGATCCGCGCGCTTTCCGGCGAGCACGTCGGCATGCGCCGCTCGAAGCGCCGAGGCCGCTGCGTTCAGCGCGTCGTAATCGCGCCGGCGGTTCCAATAGACCTGATTGATCGCCCACGCCGCTGCCGGCGGTTTTTGGAGCCGCCGGATTTCCGGCGCCTCTTTCGCGAACTCCTTTGCCAACGCGTTGCGCGCGGCCGTGAATTCGTCGGGCGGACCCTGATACAGTTCATCGATTCGCGCGTCGAGTGAACCGGTAGGCATTTGAGGAGAATACTTCATTCGGATCGGTTCAAGGTTCAAGGTTTAGGCATGGAATCATTTCCCCCGACCCGTCATTCCGTGATCGAGCGCATTCGCGGCGTCGATCCCGACGCGAGGCGGGAAGCGTTCGGCGATCTCGTCGACGGCTACTGGAAGCCGGTCTACAAGCATCTGCGGATCACGTGGCGCCTCGAGTCCGAGGACGCGCGCGATCTGACGCAGGCGTTCTTCACCGACGCGTTCCAGAAGTCGTGGCTCGAGCGGTACGAACCGGCGAAAGCGCGGTTCCGCACGTTCGTGCGCGTCTGCGCCGATCGCTTCGTGATGAACATGCGCCAATCCGCGTCGCGGCTGAAGCGCGGAGGGGGCGTGCAGACCGTCGCGCTCGATTTCGAGGGGGCCGAACGCGAGATCGCGGCGCACCTCACGTCGCCGCCGGAGCCCGAGGCGTTCTTCCATCAGGAATTCGTGCGCGCGCTCTTCGACAAAACCGTGCAGCAGCTCCGCGAGGAATACGAGGCGAGCGGCCGGCCGACGCATTTCGCGCTCTTCGAGCGATACGATCTCGCGCCGGCCGAGGGCGTGAGCTACGCGCAGCTCGCCTCGGAATTCAAGCTGACGACGACGCAGGTGACGAACACGCTCGCGCAGGTGCGGCGGCGGTTTCGCGACCGCGCGCTCGATACGCTGCGCGGCCTCTGCGGAAGCGATCAAGAGTATCGCCGCGAGGCGCGCGAGCTGTTCGGCGTGGAGGTCGAGTGACCCTCTCGGACGCGGCGGTGAGCCGGCTGCGCGCGATCGGCAACTGGCCCGAGTTCGAGTCGGGTCGCTACGTGATCGTCGAGGAGATCGGCCGCGGCGGCATGGGAACCGTCTTCCTCGCGCGCGACGAAGCGCTCGGCAGAGAAGTCGCGATCAAGATCCCCAACGGCGTGAACGGCGAAGCGCTCGATCGCCGCTTGCAGCGCGAAGCGCGCGCGCTCGCGCGGCTCGAGCACCCAGGCATCGTGCCGATTCACGACGCTGGCCGCCTTGCGGACGGACGGGTGTTTTACGTGATGAAGCGCGTCGAAGGGCGCACGCTGCGCGAGTATCTCTCGGCCGTCTCCGACGTTGCCGCGCGCCTCGGCGTCTTCGAGCGCATCTGTGAGCCCGTCGCGTTCGCGCACGCCCGCGGCGTCGTCCATCGCGATCTCAAGCCGGACAACGTGATGATCGGCGCTTTCGGCGAAGTGATGGTGATGGATTGGGGCGCGGCGAAAACGGACGACGGCCGCGCCGGAGATGAAGCCGAGACGTCGCACGACACCGTGATGGGCACTCATGGGTTCATGGCTCCGGAGCAGGCGAGCGGAGCGCCGATCGACGGCCGCGCGGATGTGTACGCCCTCGGCGCGATTCTGTTCTTGTTCTTGACGAACGAGCTGCCGCCGGTGAGCGATCCGAGTGGCGGGCTGGCGCGCGAGGATATTCCTCGTCCGCTGCGCGCGATCTGCGGGAAAGCGCTGGCGCCAAGTCGCGAGGCGCGCTACCAGACGGTCACCGCGCTTGCCGACGACGTAGCTCGATTTCGCGCCGGCCACGCCGTCGCGGCGTATCGTGAGGGTCTGCTCGAGCGCGTCTTGCGGTTCGAGCGCCGGTATCGGGCGGCGATCCTCTTGATCGCGGCCTACGTCGTGATGCGTGCGCTCGTCGCGCTCTTCGTGGGATGGTGAGAAATATAGATTCTCCGGGCCACGCGTAATAGCACGTGTGGAGGATCAGAGATGAGCAAACCTGTATTGGGGATCGTCCTCGGCGGCGTGCTGGGAATCTTCGACGGCTTGAGCGCCCTGGTCTCGGCGCCAGAGGTCGCGCCGGCGATTGTCGGAATCGTGTTCGGGTCGACAATCAAGGGAATCATCGCGGGCGCATTGATTGGATGGGTCGCGAACCGGACGCGATCGCTGCCGACGGGATTACTCGCCGGTCTCGCGATCGGCGCGTTCTTCGCCTTTCTGATCGCCGCGATCCCGCAGCCGGACGGCACGCATTACTGGTGGCAGATCATGCTGCCCGGCAGCGTGCTCGGATTGATCGTCGGCTACGCGACGCAGCGCTACGGGCGCGCGCCGGCGACGACGTGACGTAATGATGCCGTGATCGTATTCCTCGTGCTCCTCATCGGCGGCGTCGCGGTGTTGTCGCACACCGCGCCCGTGCCTTTTCTGCTGGAAGCGTTCCGCCCGGCGAAGTCGATCTGGCGCGTCCCGTCCGTGAAGGGAGCGCCGCCGCAGATCTACCTGACCTTCGACGATGGGCCGAATCCGGAGTGGACGCCCGCGCTGCTCGACGCGTTGAAGGAGGAGGATGTCCGCGCGACCTTCTTTCTCATCGACGAGCACATCACGGCGGAGACGGCGCCGATCGTGAAGCGAATCGCGGAGGAAGGGCACGCGATCGGTCTGCACAGCGGGACGCGCCGGCTGATGGCGATGCCGCCCGAGGCGCTGGCGGCGCGGTTGACGCGCGCGGCGGATCGCATCGCGTCGATCGCCGGCGTGCAGCCATGCCCGCTGTTTCGTCCCCACGCCGGATGGCGCAGCGCGGCGATGTACGACGCGCTCGATCGCATCGGCTATCGCCTGGCGGGCTGGAGCTGGGGCATGTGGGATTGGAGCTGGTGGCGGACCCCGCGCGGCGCGTCCACCGCGCGCCGCCTCGCGCGCAGCGCATCGCCCGGCGACATCGCCGTGATCCACGACGGCCATCACGCGAACCCGCGCGCGGACCGCCGTCATGCGGCCGAAACGGTACGCCTCCTTGCCCCCGCGCTTCGCGCGAGAGGGTTCTCGTTCGCATCGCTCTGCGACACGTCGCCATCCGCTGCAGAGTAATGCGAGCGGAGCAGGGCGTCCTTCCGGATGATGCTCTCGTGATACCGTCGTAGCTGACGCCGGGTCACGTGTTCGGCATGAAGCGCCTCCTCATCATCCTTGGATCGATCGTCGTCCTGGGAGCCATACTCCTGGCAATCGCCGTGCGCGTCGTCCTCGGCGGCGATCGCATCAAGAGCGCCATCGAATCGCAAGCGGCGATCGCGCTCGGGCAGCCGGTGACGATCCGTACTGCCGTCCCGCATTTTTTTCCGCGCATCAGGCTCGATCTCACTGGGGTGTCGATCGGCGCGTCGCGCGAGGTCGAGATCGAGCGGGTCCGTCTCGCGACCGGCATCCGCGCGCTCCTGGGCCGCCGCGTGGACGAAGCGGACGTGGCGATCGAGCAGAGCCGCATCGACGTCGGCTGGGCGCTCGCGCTGCTTGCCGCGCTCGACGCGGACACGCCCGCCGCGGCTCCGCCTTCGTCCTACCCGCTGGCGATCGATGCGATTGGCTCGATCGCGCTCCGCGACGTGACGCTCGTCGCGGGCAAGCACACGCTCCTCGTGAACATGTCGGCATCCTTCTCGGGCGGCGATCGCCTCGAGATTCAGACCATGCGCGCCGAATCCGAGACCTCGCGCTTCACCGCGTCGGGCGCGCTCGCGAGCGTCTCGAAGCGAACCGGCACGTTCACCGTCGATGCGGACGCGCTCGATCTCGACGGGCTCATGGCGTTTCTCGCCGCGGCCACTCCGGCGAGCCAACCGGCAACTGGCGAGACCCAACCGCCGGCGCCTGGCGATCGCGCGAAGCCTCCACCGCCGTCCGCGCCGCTCGCAATCGACGTCGCGATTCGATCTCGAGAAGGCCGCGCGCTTGGCGTCGCGCTCTCGGATCTCAGCGCGACGGCGCGCGTGCGCGAGAGCGACGCGCTGCTCGACGATTTGAAGGTGGCCGCGTTCGGCGGGCGCTACACGGGATCGGCGGCATTCCGCGGCGCGCAGAAAGTGGGCCGCTACGAATGGAAGGGCAGCTTCGAGAATCTGGACGTGCCGCGGCTGATGGAATTCGCGGGCGCGGCCGGCTCGATGACCGGACGCTTGTCCGGCACGATCGCTCTTGCCGCCGCGGGCTTCGATCCGGCCGAAGCGATTCGCGGCGCGCGCGGCTCCTCTCGCGTCGTCGTCACCGACGGCCGCATACCCGGGCTCGAGATCGTGAGAAGCGTGATTCTCGCGTTCGGCAAACCGACGGGCGATCGGCCCGCGGGTTCGGGCGAAGCGTTCACGCGCATCGCCGCCACGCTCGCGATCGACGGGCCGGATATCGCGACCAAGGATCTCGATTTCGAATCCAGGGACTTCGACATGACCGGCGAGGGCCGCTTCTCGCTCGCGTCGCAAGCGATCCGGTTCCGTACCGACGTCGTGTTGTCGCGGGAGCTGAGCGCTCAGGCCGGGCGCGATCTCTATCGCCTCGCGCGTGAAGGGGAGCGCATCGTCCTCCCCGCGACCATCGATGGAACGATTGGCTCGCCGACCGTGTTCATCGACGTGCAGGCGGCGCTGGGCCGCGCGCTGCGCAACAAAGCGCAGGATGAGCTGAAGGGATTGTTCGATCGCTTCCGCAAACGAATCGGCCGATGACTTTCCATCGGCCGCCACCCGATCTAAGATCGCCGGATGCGCAGCGTCAACGGGCTGCACCACATCACCGCGATCTCCGGCCCCGCACAGGAGAATCTCGACTTCTACAGCGGCGTGCTCGGCATGCGGCTCGTGAAGAAGAGCGTGAATCAGGACGATCCGGGCACGTATCACCTTTTCTACGCCGACGCAGAAGGATCGCCCGGCACGGATCTCACGTTCTTCCCGTGGGCGCACATGGCGCCGCCGCGAACGGGACACGGCCTCGCGGTTGAAGTCGATCTCGAGGTGCCCGCGGGCAGCCTCGAATTCTGGGGACAGCGCCTCGAGCAGTACGGCGCGCGCGTGAACGCGATCGGGACGCGTTTCGGCGACCGTACGCTGCCGCTCGTCGATCCCCACGGCCTGCGCCTCGCACTCGTCGAGCCGGCGCGATCGAAGCGCGATCGCTTCTCGCCGTGGCAGCACAGCACCGTCGAACCGGACCATCAAGTGCGGGGACTGTACGGCGCGCAGATCTGGGAGCGCGGTCTCGCGCCGACGGAGAAATTCCTCACGTCCGTGCTCGGGTTCACCAGGCTCGCCGACGAAAACGGGTGGACGCGCTACGGCTTCGCTGAAGCATCCGGGATTCTCGACGTTCGTGAAGCGGCCGGCGAGCGGCGCGGCGCGTGGGGCGTCGGCAGCGTGCACCATCTCGCGTGGCGCGTCGACGACGAGGCGCACCAGCTCGCCGTGCGGATGCAGGTCGAATCCGCGGGATCGCAGGCGACGCCGGTGATCGATCGCTTCTGGTTCAAGTCGGTGTACTTCAAAGAGCCCGGCGGCGTGCTCTTCGAGCTCGCGACGGATGGTCCCGGATTCGCGGTCGACGAAGACCGCGAGCATCTCGGCGAGGCGCTGGTCCTCCCGCCGTGGCTCGAGCCCGCGCGCAGCCGCATCGAAGCCGTTCTGCCGACGCTCAGACCAGCAGCCTGACACGTGCGCCGCGGATCGCTCGCGCTCGTCGCCCTTCTGATTGTGTTGATCGGATGGGCGGTCCTCTCGTATTCGACCGAGGGCTTCATCTACCTCCTCGTCAGCGGCACATCTGATCAGGGTCCGTGGCTCGATCGCGTGCGCGACGCGGTCGCGTCGTGGGGGCCGCTCGCGCCCGTCGTCTACACGCTCGTCGTGATAGTCGAGGTGGTCGTCGCCCCGATTCCCGGCGCGCTGTTGTACGCGCCGGGCGGCGCGATCTTCGGTGGGTTCCTCGGCGGCACGCTCTCTCTCATCGGCAACACGATTGGCGCCGCGATCAGCTGCGTGCTCGGCGGAGCGATCGGCGAGCGTCTCTTCGGCGGCGCGAGCGCCGGCGAGATCGGCCGCTACCGCGAGCGGCTTCAGGCGCGCGGTCTGTGGGTCGTGCTTCTGTTGCGCGCGAACCCGCTGACGTCCTCGGACCTGGTTTCATACGCCGCAGGAATCGCCGGCGTCCCGCCGTGGAAAGTCGCGGCCGGCACCTTCATCGGCATGGCGCCGCTCTGCTACCTGCAGGCGCACTTCGCCGCTCGCGTCTTCGAGCTCATTCCGGGTCGGTTCGTGGCGATCGGCGGCATCGTCATCGTGATCGCGCTCGTGATTCTGATCGCGTCCGGCAGGAACCGTCGAGCTGGATCCACCGTGAGTCCGCCGCCATCATCTTGAGCCAAGCAATGCGATGACATAGAGTTCAAGGTCCGTGCGGTTCACCCTCCTCGCTCTATCGGTGCAGCACGAGCAAGATGTGGTGACTGCGCGCCAGCGCGCTGGCCAGCTGGCCAGCTTGCTGGGATTCGATCAAGCCGAGCAGACGCGTATCGCGACCGCCGTCTCGGAGATCGTGCGCAACGCCTTCCGGTACGCGCGCGGCGCGAAGGTCGAGTACGGCGTCGAGGGCGACACCGCTCCCCAGCTCTTTTCCGTGGTCGTTCGCGATTCCGGTGGCGGCATCGCCGATCTCGACGCGATTCTCGCGGGACGATATCGATCGACGACCGGCATGGGCATCGGCATCGTCGGCGCGCGCCGATTGATGGATCGCTTTCAGATCGACACGGGACGCGACGGCACCGCCATTCAGCTCAAGCGATTCCTTCCGCGCCGCGCGCCGTTCGCCGATTCGCGGCGACTGCAAGAGATCCAGCGCGCCGTCGCGGATCGAAAACCCCTCAGCCTTGTCGAGGAGTTCCAACGCCAGAATCAGGAGTTGCTGCGTGCGCTCGACGAGCTGAACCGGCGGCAGGACGAGCTCGTGCGGCTGAACCGCGAGCTCGAGGACACGAATCGCGGCGTCGTCGCCCTCTACGCCGAGCTCGACGAAAAGGCCGATCACTTGCGCCGGGCGGACGAGCTCAAGTCGCGATTCCTCTCGAACATGACGCACGAGTTCCGGACGCCCGTGAACTCCATCCTCGCGCTCACCAGCCTGCTCGAAGAGCGGCCGCATCCAGAGCCGGAGGTGAAGTACCTCCGCAAAGCCGCGGAGAATCTTTCCGAGCTCGTCAACGATCTGCTCGATCTCGCGAAGGTGGAGGCGGGGAAAACCGAGGTTCGCACGGCGGAGTTCGACGTCGCGAATCTGTTCGGCGCGCTGCGCGGCATGCTGCGGCCGCTGCTCGTGAACCAATCCGTCAGCCTCGTGTTCGACGAACCGCAAGGCATCCCGACGATGCGGACCGACGAAGGCAAGGTCTCGCAGATACTGCGCAACTTCATCTCGAACGCGTTGAAGTACACCGAGAGCGGGCAGGTGCGCGTGTCGGCGCAGCTGGATGTGGCAACGGAGGCTGTCGTGTTTTCGGTGTCCGACACGGGCATCGGCATCGCGGCTGACGATCAGAAGCGCATCTTCGACGAGTTCGCTCAGGTGGAGCATCCGCTGCAGCGGCGCTTCAAGGGAACGGGTCTCGGACTGCCGCTCTCACGGCGGCTCGCCGAGCTCCTCGGCGGGCGCATCTGGGTCGAGAGCGAAGTCGGGCTCGGCGCGACGTTCTTCGTCGCTATCCCGATCGAGCATCGCAGCGGCAGCGTCGAAACCGAGCCGGCGCTGGCCGCATGGGAGCGCGATCCATCGCGCGTTCCCGTGCTCGTGATTGAAGACTCGTTCGAGGATCAGCTGTTCTACTCGAAGATCCTGAAGCAGACGACGTTTCAGCCGCTCGCCGTCCGCACGCTGCCTGCGGCGCGCCAAGCGCTCTCGCGGATCGCGCCCGCGGCGATCGTGCTGGATATCCTCCTCAAGTCCGAAGATACGTGGACGTTCCTCTGCCACTTGAAGGAAACGCCCGAGACGCGGGACATCCCGGTCGTGGTGGTGACGACGCTCGACGATCGGCCGAAGGCGCTTTCGTTGGGCGCCGACGCGTTCGCGACGAAGCCCGTCGAGCGCGCGTGGTTGATCGAGACGCTGACGAAGCTGATCGGGGGGCGGCACACGTCGCGCGTGCTCATCGTCGACGATCAAGAGCCCATGCGCGTCGTGCTGAAAAAGTTCATCGATCCAAGCCGTCACGCCACGATTGAAGCGGCGACGGGCGAAGAGGGGTTGATCCTCGCTCAGACAGAGCGCCCCAGCCTGATCCTGCTCGATCTCGGACTTCCGGACATCAGCGGCCGCGAGGTGTTGCGTCGCCTTCGATCCGACGACGCGACGCGATCGATTCCGGTCGTGCTCGTCACGTCCGCACGTCTCGACGCCGACGATCGCGCGCGTCTGCTGACGAGCGCGTCGGCGATCGTGTCGAAAGACGTCCTGACGCGCGAGGTCGTCGACGCCGCGATCCGGCGGACGCTCGAGAGCCAATCCCACACCGACGCGATGACCGCCGATGGGTAACGTTGCGCCGGGCCGCATCCTGATGGTCGACGACAGCGAAGGCAGCCGCTTCGCGCGCGCACGCCTGCTGCGCGACGCCGGCCACACCGTCGTCGAAGCCGGCCTGTTGCGCGACGCGGACGTGCTGCTGCGCGAGATGCGTCCGGAGCTGATCGTCCTCGACATCAATCTGCCGGACGGCAACGGCCTCGAGTACTGCCGCCGAATCAAGCAGGACCCGGACCTCGGCGCCGTGATGGTCCTGCAAATGTCGGCGAGCTACGTCACCGACCACGATCAGGTACGAGGCCTCGAAGCGGGCGCCGACTCGTACCTTACGGATCCGGTCTCTTCCGGCGTGTTCGTCGCGACGGCCGAAGCGCTGCTTCGGCTGAGCCGCGCCGAGCGTGCGTTGAAGGATCTGCTCTCGCGCGAGCAGGAAGCGCGGTCGGAAGCCGAGGCCGCCAATCGGCTGAAGGACGATTTCCTCGCGACGCTGTCGCACGAGCTGCGCACGCCGCTCAACGCGATCGTCGGCTGGACGACGCTGATGCGGACGATCGAGATGGACGACGACGCGCGGCGCAAGGCGATCGAGATCATCGAGCGCAACGCGAAGTCCCAGGCGGCGCTCATCGAGGATCTCCTCGACGTGTCCCGGATCACGCAGGGGCAGCTGAAGCTCGCGTGGCACTCCGTGAACCTGCCCGCGATCGTCGCGGCCGCGATCGACGCGATCCGTCCGAGCGCCGACGCGAAGGGGCTCGCGATCACAACGGACATGACGGGCGATCCGCGGATGACCGTGCAGGGCGATCCCGTCCGCCTGCAGCAGATCGTCTGGAATCTGCTTTCGAACGCAGTGAAGTTCACGCCGCCGGCGGGCCGCATCGAGACTGCGCTCACGATGGACGACACGCACGTGCAGCTCAGCGTGCGCGACAACGGCCGCGGCATCAGGCAGGATTTCCTGACGTTGATCTTCGATCGATTCCGGCGCGCGGATCCGAGCTCGACGCGCTCGGAGGGCGGCTTGGGGTTGGGCCTCGCGATCACGCGTCAGCTCGTCGAGATGCACGGCGGGACCGTCACGGCCACGAGCGACGGAGAGGGAAAGGGTGCGACCTTCGTGGTTCGCATTCCGCGGCAGACGACGTCGGCGTTCGCAGCGGGCCGGCGGGAGATCGTGAAGGAGATGCCACGGCGATGAGTACACCAGGACAGGCATTGAGCGAGACGATTCGCGCGCACGAGAAGGCGGTTCTCGAGGAATGGCTCGACGCGCAGGTCAGCGGTCGCGGCATGCGCAGCGAGCTGCTGTCGCGGCAAGAGCTGCACGACCAGTCACGGAGCTTTCTCGATGCGCTCGCAAGTGCTATGGCCACGGGTGTCGACGTCCACTCGCCGTCGTTCATACCGGTCCGCCAGATGCTCGAGGAGCTCTCCGCGGCGCGCGCGCGGCAGGGCTATACGCCCACCGAGACGGCGACGTTCGTCTTTTCGATGAAGCAGCCGCTCTTCGCTCTCATTCGACGCGTGTTCAAGGACGATCCCGCGGCGCTCGCGGAGAGCGCGTGGGAAGTGACGCGGCTGCTCGATTCGCTCGGGCTGTTCACGATGGAGGTCTATCAGAAGGGCCGCGAGCAGGTCATCATCCGGCAGCAGGAAGAGATGCTGGAGCTGTCGACGCCGGTCATCACGCTGTGGAAGGGGATTCTCGCGCTCCCAATGATTGGGACGCTCGACAGCTCGCGCACGCAGGTCGTCATGGAAACGCTGCTGCAGCGGATCGTCGAGACCGGCGCGCCGCTGGCGATCATCGACATCACCGGCGTGCCGACGGTCGATACGCTGACCGCGCAGCACCTGCTGAAGACCGTCGCGGCGGCGCGATTGATGGGCGCCGACTGCATCATCAGCGGCATCCGGCCCCAGATCGCGCAGACGATCGTTCACCTCGGCGTCGACCTGGGGGATGTGATCACGAAGGCCTCGCTGGCCGACGCGTTCGCCGTCGCGTTGAAGCGCTTGGGGCTCGGCGTTCAGCGCACCCGCCCGGAGCAGAACGCCCAGGCGAGCGCGCCGCCGAAGCGATCGGGACAGGCGGAGGAGGCATAGCTCGTGGAGCGCATTCCCATCCTCAAGATGGGCCGGTACCTGCTCGTCACCATTCAGGTCGACATGCACGATCGGCTCGCGCTGACGCTGCAGGACGATCTCACCGAGCGCATCGTGCGCGACGCCGCGAAAGCCGTGTTGATCGACATCTCGGCGCTGGAGATGGTCGACTCGTTCATCGGCCGCACGATCGCGAACATCGCCGCGATGTCGAGCGTGCTGGACGCCGAGACGGTCGTCGTCGGCATGCAGCCCGCCGTCGCGATCACGCTCGTCGAGCTCGGCCTCCCGCTCAAAGGTGTACGTACCGCGCTCAGCGTCGAGCACGGCATGGCGGTCCTCAAGGCGCGCCTCCTATCAGACGACGAGCGCCATGGCGACGCTACACAGTGAAGACCAGGCCATCGAGACCTCGGAAGACGTGGTGCACGTACGGCAGCGGGTGCGGGCGCGCGCCGTCGAGATCGGACTGAGCCTCGTCGATCAAACCAAGCTGGTGACCGCGGCGAGCGAGCTCGCGCGCAACGCGCTCGAGCACGGCGGCGGCGGCATCGCGCGCATCGAGGTCGTCAATGATGGACATCGCCGCGGCATCCGCCTCACGGTCGAGGATCGCGGGCCGGGCATTGCCGACATCCAACTGGCATTGAAGGACGGATACAGCTCGAGGGGAGGCTTGGGCCTCGGCCTCGGCGGCGCCAAACGGCTCGCGAACGAATTCGACGTGCAGTCGCGGCCCGGTGAGGGCACGACCGTCACGATCGCGCGGTGGCGATGAGGACGGCGGCCTTTCCAGTAGAAGACTCCTCACACGTAGCGGCGGCTCGGCGAGGGGCGGTCTGGGCCGCCGAGCGCGCGGGCTTCGACGAGACACGCGCCGGTCAAGTCGCGATCGTTGCCACGGAGCTGGCGACGAACATCCTCAAGCACGCGGGCCGCGGCGAGATGCTCGTCAGCGACTGCGGCGCCGGAGCCGCGCGAGGCCTCGAGATCCTCGCGCTCGACGCCGGACCTGGGCTCCCGCATCTCGATCGCTCGATCCGCGACGGCCATTCGACGACCGGATCGCTCGGACTCGGCCTTGGAGCCGTGAGCAGGCTCTCCGACGCGTTCGACGTGTTCTCGCTGCCCGGCAAGGGGTCGGTGGTGCTTGCGAGACTCCGGGCCAGACCCGGCGAAGCGCACGCCGGCGCGTTCGCGATTGCCGGCATCAGCGTCGCGTTGGCGGGCGAGGAAGCGTGCGGAGACGACTGGGTCGCGGACGTCGGGCGCCATCGCACGTCGGTGCTCGTCGCGGACGGATTGGGGCACGGCCTATTGGCCGCAGACGCGGCCGCCGCCGCCGTTCGCGAGTTCTCGCGGGACCCGCATCGATCGCCGGCCGCCATGCTCGAGGATCTGCACAACGCGCTGCGTGCCACGCGCGGCGCCGCCCTCGGCGTTGCGCACATCGATCTCGAAAAGGATCTCGTGACGTTCGCGGGGCTCGGCAATATCGGCGGCGCGATCGTCGCGAATGGCTCGCGCAAGAATCTCACGACGCACAACGGCATTGCCGGCTATTCCGCGAGGCACGTGCAGGAGTTTGGATATCCGCTGCCGCGTGAAGCCGTCATCGTCCTCAACTCCGACGGTCTCGGCTCGCACTGGAGCCCGGCGGACTATCCGGGGCTGTGGGTGAAGGATCCCGCGCTCATCGCTGGAGCGATCTACCGCGATTTCACGCGCAGGCGCGATGACGCGACCGTTGTCGTCGGTACGCGGCGGCGGTCAACCGACGCCCGCTAGAATCCCTCGCTGTCCTTTCGGCGCTGCTGCACGAACTTCGCTTCCAGGTCGTCGAGATAGGCGCGGTAGCCGTCCGGATCGATGAACGGGTTCGGCGCGCCAGCCGCGCGCGGCTTCGACATCTTCGCGTTGAGCGCGAAGAACCCGGCGTGCGGCGCCAGGAACACGTCGCACGGGAGACCTCTGAGCAATTTGAACGCGGCCGCGTAGGCCTCGGCGATCTTCGGCCACGGCGGATAGTTCGCCATCCGTACGCCGGGATTGATCGTCATGCTCGGCGCGAACACGACCGACAGCCGCTTGCCATCCTCGACGACGGTCGTGGTCCACGCCGTGTTGCCCTCGGTGTGTCCGGCCGTGCGATGCGCCGTCAGCGTCACGCCTCCGAGCGTGACCGTGTCGCCGTCCTTCAAGCGTCGCTCCACGGCTACCGGCTCGAACGATCCGATGCGATGAAATGCCTTCGCCCCGCCGCTCTCGAGGTTCACCGCATCTTCGGCGATCGCGGCGACTTGCGCGCCGGTCGCGCGCTTCAACGCGGCGTGACCGCCGACATGATCGAGATGTGCGTGGCTCGACAGAATGATCTCGATGTCCTCCAGCTTGAAGCCTAGCGCGCGGACGCTGTCCATCACCAGCGGCGCGGTGCTCTCGTACGTCGTGTCGAGCAGGATGTGGCCCGCGGGCGTCGTGATTAGAAAGGCCGTCGGATCTGAGGTGCCGACGTAGTAGATGTTCGAGACGATCTTGAAGGGTTTGACGGCGACGGCTTCTCGTTGCTGCCCCGAGAGCACCGCCGCCAACGAGACGGAAAGAACTGCGCAGACGAACGGTTTCATCCGTCGATCATATCAACCTATTCAGACTTGAGCGCCACGACCGGATCGACGTTCGCCGCGCGGCGCGCGGGAACGAAGCCCGCGAGCGCGGCGACCACCAGCATGATGACGACGGCGACGGCGAGCGACACGCCGTCGCTCGTGCTGACCTGATAGAGCAGCGCGCGCGCGAAGCGGCCGAGCGCGAGCGATCCGGCGACGCCAATCGCGATGCCGATCGCGGCCAGCACGAGACATTCGCGCATCACGAGCGCGACGACGGCGTCGCGCCGCGCGCCCAACGCGAGCCTCACGCCCAGCTCTTTGGTCTGCCGCGAGACCGCATACGCCAGGATCCCGTACAGTCCGGTCGACGCGAGCACGAGCGCGATGCACCCGAGCGCCGACGCGAGAATCGCCATCGCGCGATCGCGGATGAGCGACTCGTTGATGCGGTCCGCGACCGTCCCGATTCGCATGGGGACGCTGGCGTCCAGCGCGCGGACGCCGCGCCGTATCGGCTCGACGATCGCCGCCGACCCCGCGGCCGGCCGCACTTCGACGAACAGGTTCCGTCCCGGCGCTTGCAGCGCGAGCGGAAGATAGACGATCGCGCGCTGCGGTTCCTTCATGTTCCGGTACTTCGCGTCCGCCGCGATCCCGACGATCTCGAGCTCCTGGCGTCGGCTGTCACGGCCCATCGCGATGCGGCGGCCGAGCGGGCTCGCGTCCGGGAAGAACCGGCGCGCGAGCGAATCGTTCACGATCGCCACCCTTGGCGCCGGTCCGCGATCGGCGGGCGTGAAATCGCGCCCCTGCAGCAGCCGCGTGCCTACCGTTGCGAAATAACCGGGCGACACGGAGTTGAAATGGACGGTGCGCTCCGCCTCCGGCGTCGCCTCCGCGCCTTCGACCGCGATGCTCTGTGTCCACGCGCCGTCTTCATGGCTGATTGGCGGATAGCGCGACACGCTCGTGGAGGCCACGCCGGGAATCGCGGCGAGCGCCGCGTCGAGGCTGCGATAGAACTCGCCGAGGCGTTCCCCGTCGTAGCCCGCGGCCTCGGCATCGGTGGAGACGACGAGCACGTCGCGGCGATCGACGCCCGCATCTTGCGACAGCACGGACGTGAGGCTTCTGACGAAGAGCGCGCCACCGACGATGAGAATCATCGTCAGCGCCACTTGCGTCGCGACGAGAGCTTTGCCGATCGTCCAGCGGCGCAGGAAGGCGGGCGCACCCGCCGGAACCGTCTTGAGCGCCGGCGCGGGAGCGATCGTCGTGGCGCGGAACGCGGGCAGAACGGAACACAGCATCACGGTGAGGCAGACGAGCGCGAGCACGAACAGCGCGATGCGCCAGTTCGGGTCGAGATCCAGAACGATGGGTTCGTCGGGACTCGCGATCATCGCGACAACCAAATTGCCGGTCCAGATGGCGAGCAGCAATCCAGCGAGCGCGCCGAGCGTCGTCCACACCAGTGATTCCGTGAGAAACTGCCGCACGAGGCGTCCGCGGCTCGCGCCGACGGCCAGCCGTATCGCGAGCTCCCGCTGCCGTTCGACACCGCGGGCGAGCAGCAGGTTCGCCGCGCTCGCGCACGCGATCGTGAAGAGCAATCCGACGAGGCCGAGCAGGATCCACAGCGGATCGGCGAACTGATTGCGCACGCGGGAAAAACCCGCATACCCCGGCACGAGCGCCGTCCGTTGCGCTTGATACACCGCGCGTCTATCGGCCGGCATTCCTGGATTCGTCGTGGCCTCGAGGATGCCGGGCCACTCCCGCTGCAGCAATCCGTCGGCCTGTTCGTGCGTCAGCCCGTCGCGCACGCGGCAGATGAAGTGAAGCCACGTGGAGGTCGTCGAATTGAGATGATTGGTATTCTCGAGCGACGTCAGCGGAATCGTGAGCTCTGGCGCGAGCCCGGCGGCGACGCCGAAGAAACCGCGGGGCGCCACGCCGATGATCGTGAACGGTTGGCGCGAGATGCGCACCGTCCGGCCGATCACGGACGGATCGCCGGCGAAGCGGCGCTGCCAGGCGGCGTGGCTCAACACGGCGACCATGCCGTGCGGACCGCCGCCGATCCGATCGTCCTCAGGCGTGAACGTGCGGCCGATCGCCGCCTGAACGCCCAAGGTCGAGTAGAAGTCGCCGGACGCCATGAGAATCTCGGCCGGCTCGAGCTCGCCGCGCCAGTCGACGTGGACCGATTCGAGGTTCCACGCCGAGACGCTGCTGAAGATGTCGCCGCCCCGCTTCCGAACTTCCATGAACACGGGATACGAGAACGACGGACGCTGAAAGTACACGAGCCGATCGGGTCGATCGACCGGCAGCGGTTTGAGCACGAGCGCGTCGAGCATGCCGAACACGCTCGTCGTCGCGCCGATGCCGAGCGACGTGACGACGATCACGGCGCACGCGAACCCTGGGTTGCGACGGAGCGCGCGCAGCGCGTACCCGATGTCCAACCGCGCCGCGTCCAGCCACGGCCATATCCACACGGAGCGCGCGTCCTCGCGCGCGAGCGTGACGTTGCCGAGCGAACGCCGGCTCTCGATCCGTGCGGCGTCCCGCGGGAGGCCGGACGCTTCCAGCCGCGCCTGCGTCATCGCGCGGTGGCTTTCTATCTCCTCGCGCAGATCTGAGTCGTGGCGTCGATGGCGAAAGAAGTAGGCGAGCCGTCGAATGAGTCTATGCATGGCGTACGTCTCGCTGGTTTGTCATTCGTATCGCAGCGCGAGCATCGGATCGACGCGGGACGCGCGCCGCGCGGGAAGATAGCCCGCGAGCGCCGTGACGAGCGCGAGAAGAACGACGACCGCGGCGAGCGTGATCGGATCGGTGGCCTCGATGCCGAACAAGAGGTTCGCCACGAGGCGCGTGCCCGCAATCGCGATCGGGAGGCCAATCGCGACGCCAATCGCGACGACCGCGGCGGTTTCGCGGAGGATCATGCGAACGAGCTGGGAACGGTCGGCGCCGAGCGACATGCGGATCCCCAGTTCCTTCGTCCGGCTCGCCACCGAGTGCGACATCGTGCCGAACAGGCCAATCGAGGCGAGCACCAGCGCGAGCGCACCGAGGCAGGCGAGGAGCATCGCCGTCGATCGTTCGGCGCCGATGGTGCCGTCCAATTGCTCGGCGACCGTCATGACATCGAAGAGCGCGAGGTCTGGCTCGACGGACTTGACCGACTCCCGCACCGCGGGCAGCACGTCGAGCGGCGCACCGGTCGAGCGCACGTAGAGGAGGATCTGTCCGAGCGCGGCCGCCGGCGCCTGCGTGTAGACGCCATAGATCGCGGGTCCGGTCGATCGCTGCCTGTAGCCCGAGCGGACTTCCTTGACGACGCCGACGATCTCTGCGGGTCCGCGCACGGACCGCTGGTATTCGGCGGGAAGCGGCTGGCCGATCGGATTCTGATCGGTGAAGTGCTTCAGCACCACGCTTTCGCTGACGATCGCGACCCTCGGCGATCCCGCGGTGTCGGCGGCCGAGAAATCGCGGCCCCGCGTGATCTCGATGCCGACCGTGCCGAAAAAGCCAGGCGCGACGAAGCTCCCTGCGCGCGTGACGCTGCCTCGCGACATCGTTGCCGAGGCCACGCCCGGCGTCGCGCTCAATCGCTCGAGCAGATCGCGATAGAGGCGCATCTCGCGCGGATGATCGAAGCCGAGAAGCGACGGATAGATCCACGCGCTGAGGAGGTGCTGGCTCGCGAAGCCGGTCTCGACCGTGTAGAGCCGCGTCAGGCTGCGGACCAGAAGCCCAGCACCGACGAGCAGCGCGAGCGACAGCGCGACTTGCGACGCCACGAGCGATTTGGCAAGGCGATGCCGCAGCGCGATGCGCCGCCGTCCGCCGCTGCTCCCTTGAATCACCGGCGCGAGCTCGACGCGCGTGCCCGCGAGCGCGGGCACGATGCCGAAGAGCAGGCCCGTGACGATCGACGCCGCCGCGGCGAACGCGAGCGTCCGCATGTCCTGTCTGGGATCGAACGGCAGATCGCCGACGGGAAGAACGGTCGCAAGCACGCGCGCGGTCCACCCGAGGTAGACGAGCCCCGCCGCGCCGCCGAGCGCCGAGAGCAGCAGGCTCTCAGTGAGGAGTTGCCGGACGAGGCGCGCGCGGCCCGCGCCGATGGCGAGCCGCACCGCAATTTCTTTCTGACGCGCGGCCGATCGCGCGAGCAGCAGACAGGCGATGTTGACGCACGCGACGAGCAGCACGACGGCGACCGCGGCGGCAATCAGCCTGGCCTGTTTCGTGTCGTTCGGGCGCTCGGGTCCGAGCAGCGGCAGCTCGCCATGCATCGCGGTCTTGAGCCGGACGGTCGCCTCGGCGATGCCGTCGGCGGATGTGCCGGTCGCCTCGAGATCGCGCCGCCGTATCGCCGTCAGCTCTTGCGCCGCCTGGTCGATCGAGACGCCCGGCTTCAACCGTGCGATCACGCCGAACGTCGTGTGATCCCGCAGTCCGAGCTGCGGCTTCAGGGCCATCGGCAGCATGACGTCCGACCACCCGTTCGTGAGGTCGCGCCCCTGGAACTGGCGCGGCGTCACGCCGACGATCGTCACCGCGGTTTTCCCGATGGTCACCTGCCTGCCGATCGCGGACGGATCGCGGTTGAATCGTCCAGCCCAAAGACGATGCGAGATCACGGCGACTGCCTCTCGCTTCGGATCGTCGTCGGCGGCAGTGATCAATCGGCCCGCGGCGGCGCGCACGCCGAGCAGGTCGAAATAGTTGCCCGTCACGAATTCGCCGCGGCGCATTTCCGCGCTGCCGTCGATCGTCACGCTGAAGCGCGTCGGATCGTAGGCAACGATGTCGGCGAGCGTGCGGTTCTCGTCGCGCAGGCGCTCGAATGTGGCGTACGAAAAACTGTTCAACGGCGGGCCCTTCCGCTGCGCCTCGCCGAGGAAGACGAGCTCCTCGGGATTCTGCACCGGCAGCACGCGGAAGACCGACGCATCCAACAAGCTGAACACCGCCGTATTCGCGCCAATCCCAAACGCCATCGTCAGGATCGCGACGATCGTGAAGCCAGGCTGCTTGATGAGGCCGCGCGCGCCGACATGCAGATCGCGTCCGACGCCTTCGAGCCACGACAGGATCCAGATGTCACCCGCGTCCTCGCGCGCGAGCGTGATGTTGCCCAACGCGCGGCGGCTGGCGTACGCCGCATCTTCCGGCGGGAGACCGGCGCGCTCGAGCCGCTCCTGCGTCAGGGCGCGATGGATTTCGATCTCTTCGGACAAGTCGGCGTCCATCTGCCGGCGCCGCAGCAGGTATCCGAGCCGCCGCAGGAGATTGCGCATGGCGTGGATCTCGAATCAACCGGTGTGCAATACGCGTTGAATCGCGGTCACGAGGCGCTCGAACTCTTCGCGTTCAGCGCCAAGCTGTTTTCGGCCGGCGGCGGTGACGGTGTAATACCGCGCGCGGCGATTGTTCTCCGACGCGCCCCATTCGGCTTTCACCCACCCGTTGAGGAGCAGCCGCTGCAGCGCGGGATAGAGCGAGCTCTCGCCGACCTGCAGGACGTCCTCGGACACCTGCCGCAGCCGCTCCGCGATACCGTACCCGTGCTTCGGGCCGGTCGCGAGCGTCCGGAGAATCAACATGTCGAGCGTGCCGGGCAGCAGATCCGGCGGCGTGTTCGTCCTTCCCAACCCATCCTCCTCCCCGGTCCCATCGTTAGACGATGGGAAGGATGGATCCGTTCGGCGAGGGTTGTCAAGCCCCATCGATAGGCGATGGGAAAGGGCGGGCTTGCGGGTGCCCAGACGGCTGAGATGAGACAGTCGACAGTCGGTCGTCGACAGTCGACAGTCGCAGTCGGCAGTGGCAGTCGACAGTCGCAGTCGACAGTCGACAGTCGCAGTCGCCAGTCGCCAGTCGCAGTCGACAGTCATGAACGCCTTCCGGCATCCGACTGACGACTATCAACTTAAGACTATCGACTTATGACTATCGACTTATGACTATCGACTTGTGACTATCGACTGTGACGACCGACTGCGACTGCCGACTGACGACTCACGACTGTCGACTGATATGTCGACTCCCCACTGTCGACTGACAGCATTCAAAAAACAATCTTCGCTGCGAGCTGCATGATCCGCTCGCCCGCGCTCGCCGTCGGCCGTCCGAAGAGCGTGCCCCGCGTCAGCGTCGTCCCCGACACGCTGTAGTACGTCGTGTCGACCGCGGAAATGTTGTCGCGGTTGAACAGGTTGAACGCTTCCCAGATCACCTGGATCTGCGCGCGGCCGGCCGGAATCTCCCGCGAGATCCGCGGATCGAACGAGACGATCGACGGGAGCCGGAACTGGTTGCGCACCGTGCCCGGCGCGATGTCGTTGCGGTTGTTGCCGTCGCCGTTCAGATCGACCGCGCCGATGCGCGCCGTGTACGGCTGGCCGGACTGCGCCGTCAGGATCGCGCTGAACGACCAACGGCGAAGGAGCGTGCCGGCGAGGCCCTCGAATCGATCCGCGAGGCCGTTCGTGTCGTAGATGCCGCTCAGCACGAAGCGATGGCGCTGGTCGTTGTTGCCGGCGGTCCGATCCGCCTCGAAGTTGCCCGGATTCGACGCGTACTTCACGTCGTCGCCCGCGTTGCCGGGAACGACGGCCGTCGCGTCCGGGACGGTGTCCTCGACCTTGCCGATCGTGTACGCGCCGCGGAACTGCAGATGGTTCGCGAGCCGCCGGTTCACTTCGATCGTGATCCCGTTGTAGCGCGATTCAGCGGTCGACTCGAACGCGATGACGCGCGTGAAGTTCGCGAACGGCCGATCCGCTCCGAAGAAGTGATACGGAAACGTCTCACCGGATCCCGCGACGCTGAACGTGCGCGATCCCGGCGTGCCGAGATTGCGATCGATGGAGCGCGGCAGATTGGATCCGTCGACGAAGAGATACGTGATCGCGACGCTCGTGCTGCGCTGGAACTCCCACTCGAACGCGGCGTTCGCCTGCATCAGGCGCGAGTTCGCAAAATCCTTGTCGACGTAGAAGATGCTCGGGCGCGCGGGCGTGCCGAGGTTGGGAATGCTGGAGAAGTTCTGCGGGTACGTCGGGACCGCATCGCCCGTGAACGTGAGCGACACGATGTTCACGCCGTTGTTCGAGTGCGCCGTGCCGAGCATGATCGACGGCGTCCGCCCGTAGAAGAGTCCCCAACCGCCGCGAACCACATATCGGCGGCCCGTTGGGCTCCACGCCAGGCCGAGGCGCGGCCCCCAATTGTTCGTGTCGGCATCGAGCCGGCTCGTGTCGACGTCCGCCGCGGCCAGCTGCGTGTCGGGGTTCCGCACGGGCGGCGCGTCGGTCTTCATCAGATCGTAGCGAAGCCCGAGGTTGACCGTCACGTCGCGCCTGGGCGTCCACTCGTCCTGCACGAAGAGCGAGTACTCGCGCACGTTCGGCCGCGTTTCCGGTCCCGTCGTGCCCGGTCCCTGGAAGTTCTGCTGGTAGCTCTCGTTCGCGCCGTTGGGACGGCCGCCGGCGAACGACGCCAGGCTGCGGAACGTGTACGACCCGCTGAAGAACCCGGGGAACAGGTTGTAGATGTTGTCGAATTGGAAATCGAATCCGCCCCTGAGCTTGTGCTGCGGGCGCAGCCACGTCGTCGTGTTGGCGATCTGCGTGCGCCGGATCGTCGTTTCGCGCGGGCTGAAGTTGTTGCGGCCGATCGTCAGCACGGTCGCGCCGGCTTCCTGCACGACCGCTTCGGGATTCGACGAGTTCGCGAGGCCGGGCTCGTTGTCTTTGGCGGCCTGGAACTTCAGCTCGTTGAAGAGCGACAGCCCGATCACGTTCGTCCAGCTCGCGTTGAACGTGCGCGTTCGCACGAGCGACGCGCCGCTGTGCTCGAGCGCGTTCTGGTTGCCGCCCGCCTCGAACCCCTCGCCGGTGAAATTCTGATGGTTGTAGCGCAGCGTGATCCGGTTGCGATCGTTCAGCGCGTGATCGGTCTTGATCAGGAAGACGTCCTGATCGAGCTTGCGATTCCAACTGTCGGCGAGCGGCCGCAGCCGGTCGATGCCGGCGCTCGTCGCCGGCGTCAGCACGAGATTCGACGGAAGATTGAGGAACACGATGTTCGGCTGCGTGTTCCGCTGACCGTCGTAATTGAAGAAGTAGAAATCGCGGTTCCGTCGGATCGGTCCGCCGAGCGTTCCGCCGAACTGGTGGTAGTGATAGGGCGATTTGGGACGATTGTTGAGCACGTTGATCGCGTTGTTCGCGTTCAGCGCCTTGTCGCGGTAGAACTCGAAGATCGATCCTCGCAGCTCGTTCGTGCCGGACTTCGTGACGACGTTGATCACCGCGCCGCCGGCGCGGCCGTACTCGGCGGAGAAGGCGTTCGAGTTGACCTGGAATTCCTTCACCGCGTCCTGGCTGAACTGATACGGCGCGCGCGCCGAGCCGGTGCGTCCGAGCGTCTGTCCGAAGAACGTGTTGTTGTTGTCCGCGCCGTCGACGACGAGACTGTTCAGCGTGCCGCGCTGGCCGGCAAAGCTGATGTCGCCGGTGCGCACGTCGCGCGTGACGCCCGGCGTCAGCAGCGCGAAGTCGATGAAGTTGCGGCCGTTGACCGGAAGATTCTGCACGGATGCTTCGGTGATCGTCGAGCTCACTTGCGTGCGGCTCGTCTCGATGACCGGCGTGCCGCCCGAGACGTTGACGGTTTCCGCCACGCCGGAGACCGCCATCTGCACGCGCAGCGTGACGGTCTGGCCGATGGTCAGCGTGATTTCCGGCAGCTTGCGCGACGTGAACCCGGCGAGCTCGGCCGCGACGTCGTAGACGCCGACCGGCAACAGCGGAATCCGGAACACGCCGTTCTCGTCGGTGACGACCGTTCGTGTCGTGCCGGTCGCGGACTGCGTCGCGGTCACGGTGACGCCAGGCATCAACGCGCCGGACTGATCCACGATCGTGCCCTCGATCGATCCGGTCGTGCTCTGCGCGCGCGCCGGCGCCGCCGCAACGACGGCGAGCCAGACGCCGAGCGCGCACGCGGACAGACGTCTGCAGAAACCGGCGCTGGAATTCATGGAAAGACTCCTCCTTCCCGCACTGTAAGCGAGCGGTGCGGTCGAGTCAACGACGGCCGAGCCGTCCTTTCAGGCCGCCCCAGCACATCGCCGTGAAGAGCGTCGCGGCGCTGACCGTCGAGAGCGGCTCCGTTCGAACGGAGACGCGTCCCGCGCGAATGGCGTCGCAGACGGCGTCCGCGTTGGGCGCCGCGTCGACGAGCGAGTACGTCGTTCCCATCTGCGCGAGCAGATGCAGATCGGTGTTGCCGACGAGCGGCTTGCCATGGGCGTGCGCCCACCGGATCGCGCGGCGGTTGAAGTCGAGGTATCGCGTGTACATCGCGTTGATCTCGACGGCGTCGATGAGCGCTGCGTTGCGGTCGGCCAATCGGCCGAGCGCGCTCGGCGTCGGATAAAACGGGTGCGGCGCGACGACGAGCCCGTGCGCGTGCGTGCTCTTCAGCGACGCCACGTCATCGAACCCGCGAACGTCGGCACTCGCCGGCGGAAAATTGATCAGCAGCACGTGGCGGCGCTGAATCGTGCGCTCGATGCCCGCGATGAGCACCAACCCGCGTTCCTTGGCGTACGCGTCGTAGGGCGCTGGATCGAAATAGCGATCGTGGAGCGTGACCGCCAGCGCGCCGTACCCGAGCGCGACCGCGCGATCGATCAGGTCCTGAATACTGTGGTCGATGAGATCGGCAGGATCCGCGTCGGTGTGCGCGTGCAGCTCAGTCTTGAGCACAGTTGAGTGTATCGTGAGGCCTCGAGCGAAGATACAATCCAAACGCTCGGCTCGAGCGTAGTAACTATGTCACCCGGGATCTTCCCGTTGGCGACCCGGGACTCTTGAACACGTGGCAGGCGCGCACACAGCGACCTACGACGCCGACCGCGCGACGGTCGATCGCATGGCGAGAGGGGACACCTCCGCGTTGAGCGACCTGTACGATCGCCACGCGCGCGCGATCTACTCGCTGGCCGTGCGCATGCTTGCCGACGCGGCGGAAGCGGAGGACGTCGTCCAGGACGTGTTCACGCAGGCCTGGCGGCAGGCGACGCGCTACGACGCGGCGCGGGCGCCGGTCGTCGCGTGGCTCATGATCATGACCAGGGCGCGATCGCTCGATCGACTCCGCCGCCGCCGCTCCCGCATCGTCGCCACCGAGCTCGACTCGAGCATTCCGCATCCGCGCGATCCCGAGGCGAGCCAGGAATCGCTCGCCATCACCGCGGAACAGGCCGACAAGCTGCGAGGCGCGCTGGGCGAGCTGTCCGACGTGCAGCGGAAGGCGATCGAGCTGGCGTATTACGAGGGACTGTCGCAGAGCGACATCGCCGAGCGGCTGCAGCAGCCGCTCGGCACGATCAAGACGCGAATTCGATCGGGACTGCTCAAGCTGCGCGAGGCGTTGGGCGGGGGAGCCGGCCCCGCGGTGGCGAGATGACGAGCATGACGCACGACGAGCTGCGAGAGCTCACCGGCGGCTATGCGCTCGGCGTATTGAGCGACGAGGAGCGCCGCGCGCTCGAGGCGCATCTGTCGACGTGCCGCGAGTGCACGCTCGAAGTCCGCGAGCTCGCGCGCGTGGCGGCCGGACTCGCGCACGCCGTGCCGCAAGTCGATCCGCCGGCGGCGCTGCGCGGACGCGTGTTGAATGCCGTCCGCGATGAACCAGCCAGGCCGGCTCACTCGCCGAAGCCGGCGCAGGCCGTTCGGGCTGCGGCGCCGATCGCCACGTGGCTCGCCGTCGCGGCGTCAATCGCCGCCCTGGCGCTCGGCCTCTACACGCTCACGCTGCGCCAGCGGATCGAGACGCTGCAGGCGCAGCTTCGCGACGTCAACGCGAGATTCGAGCGCGAGCTCCAAATCGCGCGGGCGTCCGCCGATCGCGCGAATCACGTGTCGGTGATTCTCGCCGCGGCGGACGTTCGCCGGATCGATCTGGCGGGACAAGCGGCAGCGCCGCAGGCGGCGGGGCGGGCGTATTGGAGTCCGTCGCGCGGGTTGATCTTCACGGCGACGAATCTGCCGGCGCTCGCGCCAGGAAAACAGTATCAGTTGTGGGTGATTCCGCCCGGCAAGAACCCCGTCAGCGCGGGAATGATCGATCTGGAAACCGACGGCCGCGCGATTGTCCTCGTCGATCCATCCACCGCCGCGCAGGTCGGCACGGTTGCCGTGTCGGTCGAACCGGCGGGCGGCGTCCAGCAGCCGACCGGCGATATCGTTCTCGCGGGAACACCGTAGACCCGGAGCTCGGGGTTCGGGGTTCGGATGAGCCCGCGTCGCTACGCTTTGCGCAATACGAAACAGAAGACGACGGAGGTTCCATGTTTCGAAAAGCGTGCACCATCGCACTGATTGGACTCTTGTTCGCGTCCACGGCCGCGTGGGCTGACGAAAATCGATCGCAAGCGCAGCCGTCGACGTCGCGTTCGTCGGGAAAGCGCATCGCCTGGACGGTCATCGGCGCGGCCGCGGGGTTTGGCGCGGGCGTCTTCCTCGGCCTCAATGCGTTCGACGATGCGACCGACAGCGACCGCAAAGTGTGGACGACGGCGCTTGTGGGGGCGGCGGCTGGGGGACTCGCGGGCGCGTTTATCAGCCGCAATGTCGGACGGACACCGCGGACGGCGTTCGGAACGCCGAAGCCGCTCCAAACGAACGCGCTCGCAGAGATCAGCTGGGAATCCGCGCTGCGGCCGCCGTCGGCGATCGAGCCGCCGCGATCACGCGGTGCCGGGCTCGGTGCCGAGCACGCGCATGATCGCTGACGTGACTTTGCTCCACGCGCCGTGCTCGCGCACGAGCTCCTTGCGTCCGGCCTTCGTGAGCGAATAGAAGCGCGCCTTGCGGTTGTTCTCCGACGTCCCCCACTCGGCCTCGATGAACCCGCGCTCCTCGAGGCGCTGCAGGGCGGGGTAGAGCGACCCGTGCTCCACGATCAGGACGTTGTCCGACTGCGTCTGGATCGCGCGCGCGATGCCCTGACCGTGTTGCTTCCCGAAGATCAACGTCCGCAGAATCAGGAGATCGAGCGTGCCCTGAAGGTGCGCGCTGTATTCGCCATCGGTTCGCTTTCGGATCGACATCGATTCAGCGTCTCGCACCTCGGGTCGAATGTCAACCTCACTAGCTGGTCTCGCGCTTCACCTTGTTCAGCATGACCGGCTGCGACTTGTAGTTCTCGAGCACGATCGTCCTGTTCTTCTTGTCGTAAGTGACCTTCGTCGCCAGCGACATCTTGCCCTCGCCGGTGCCCTCCGGCCCGATGCGGACCTCGACGACCGTGAACGGATAGTCGATGGTGCGCGGGCGATTTCTCGCCTCCCAGAAGCCGATGTACCGATCGGTTGCCATCGAGATCACTTCGCCGCCGTCTTCGCCGGGGACCTTGCGCGCGAATTTCAAGTCGTACGCGGTGGCATTCGGCGTACGGAAGTAGCCGATGCGCGGCAGCGATTGCAGCGTGCTCAAGAGCTTGTCCGGTCCCTGGTCGGCCAGCACCTTCAACAGCCGATCGCGCTCTTCGTCGGTCGAATACCGATCGATCACGAATTCCACCGGGCCTGCCTTCCCCGATTCGGGGACGCGTTTTCCCGGCGGAGCCGGCACGTCGATGCCGCCCGACGGAACGCCGAGGTCGACCGCGAACGCGGTGAATCGTTCCGCGAACAGTGCCGCGTTCAACGGCGTTGCCGCAGAGCCGATCGCGCCCGCCGCCGCCGCGGCGGCCGCAAAGGCGAGAGCGAGTGGAAGTTTGGATAGCGACGACATTTCTGCCTCCTTCATGCAAGTCCGGTCGTGCCCCTGGTTGAAGAGATCGATCCGTTCGAAGCTCAACATGATGTCCCGGATACGGAATCGACCTGCAACGGAGATGCCTGGCAAGGCCGAGCTCTATCGCTGCGATTTTGGCGCGATCGCGTCGAGCGCCGCGGCGATGTTCTCGTTGCGCATGAACCAGTCCCATACACGGCCGGAGCGCAGGTTTTCCGCGCTCAGGAGCGTGATGCCGAGGTCGATCCCGATCACATCCGGATTGACCCACCCGTCCGTTGGATGAAAGGCATCGGCGAATCCATACCGGCCGTATATGCGGCTGCCGAAGCGCGCATGCATCTCGCGCAGCGCCGGCAGCGTGATATCCGGCGCGAACATCAAGGATCCCGCGGCCGCCGCCGGTACGACCGATCCATCGATGGCCGCATGCCGGGGCGGTCCGCCCCACGCGACGTAGCCTTTTCTGCTGTCGGACGCCGTGATGCCCCACACGTGATCGGAGTAGCCGGGGAACTCGCGCGACAAGCTCAAGCAGAACGCCTTGTGCGCGCGCGTCGCCGCGACAGAGTTCGCAAACCAGTCGACGCCGTCAGGCATCTTCTCGCGGCGGCCGCGGAAGTCAATCCATGCATGCGAATACTGATGCACGAACAGCGGATCCGGTCCGGACACATAGGTGAAGCTCTCGAAGTTCATCGTCGGGCGGCTCCACGCGTGCCACGACTCGATGGGAATCGGATGCGTCTTCGAGCCGATCGCGAGCAGGTAGAGGAGCATCAGCTCGCAGTAGCGATCCCATCGCGAGGGAAGGAATCCGGATTCGGGCCTCCATCCGTGCGAGAGGAGCGAGGGATGTCCCGCGAGCATCCATCGAAAGTCCACGCGCCTGTAGATCGCGTCGGCGTAGCGGACGACGTCGGGATCGCCCGCGAAGCAGCGGCGGACCGTCAGGACTCCGCCGAGGAGGAGCGCCGTGTCGATCGACGACAATTCGCTCCGCCATTCCCGTTCGCCGGTCGTGACGTCGACGAAGTGATAGAACCACCCGTGCTCGTGCGGCATGCGCTCGGCGAACCAGCGCAGCGTCGTCCGCGCGCGCTCGATCGCATTGGCGCGCGGGTGCCATCCGCGCTCCGCCGCGATGCAGAGTCCCGTCAAACCGAAGCCGACGGCCGCAATGCTTCCGACGTTCTTCGCGTTCTCGTTCGCCGGCCCGCCGTCGGTCCGCGATCGGTCGCGAATGAGGCCGGTTCTGGGATCGGCCTGCTCCCAGAAGAACGCGAACGTCCGGCTGGAGAGATCTTCGAGGAAGCGCTCGTCCGCCGCGCCGCGGGCCGACGGCGTCGCCACCGGCTGCGGCGCACAGCCGGCGGCCCACACGATGAGCGTGATGGTGGCTAGCGATCTCAGTCGGTTCAAGGTTCAAAAAGCATAACGGACGCCGAACTGCAACCGCCGGCTGCTGTTGTCCACCGTGCACGAAGGCACGCCGAAGTTCGGATTCACCGCCGGCAGCACGGAGATCGTGCCGTTGTAGCAGCCGAAGTTCGTCGCGTTGAACATGTTGAATCCCTCGAACGCGACGGACGCCTGCTGCTGACGCAACCGGAAGATCTTTTCGACGCGAAGATCCATCGACTTGTAGTTCCACGTGTCCGGCGGGCGTCCGGCAAAGAGCAGCACGCGCCGCTGGTCGATGCCCGACCCCTGCGAATTGTCCACGATGGTGTAGCCCAAGCCCGACGCGAGCGTCGTGAACGTGCTCAGCACGAAGTCGGCCGGCAGGCCGACGATGCCGGTGATGACGAGGCGATGGCGTTCATCCGTCGACGACGGGTGGCGAGGATAATCTTCGACCCTGCGGTAATCGAGGCTGAAGAGATCGCCGCCGATCGCCTCGGCCTGACCGAGCGTGTAGTTCACGCGGAAGCCCCAGCGCTTGTCGAACGGCTTCTCCGCCGTCAGATAGACCGCGTCGAACCAGTTCTTCCGGCCCGTGTCGGACACGAGAATGTTCGTGAACACACCAGGGATCGTCTGGCAGCACGTGCCATCCGCGCGGCGATTCCCGAAGAGGAACGTGAGAAAGTTGCGGGCGCGAATTCCCGCGTAGTTCCCGCTCAGCAGGATGCCTTTGACGCTCGTCCGTACGCCGGTGTTGAACTGGTCGGCGACGGGCGGCTTGGTGCGGTTGTCGATCAGGAACACTTCCGGAGTTGGCGCGACGCCGGCCGCGATCAATCCGTTCAGTCCGGTCACGCTCTGATACGACGGGTTCCAGATGATCGTCGGCTGCCCGTTGCGCGGCGCGCCGTCGAGCGAGAACTGGAACGTTCGCACCGCATACTGTAGGCGGAAGCGCTCGTCGAGGCCCGCGTTGTAGATGACGCGATCGTAGTAGCGGCCGTAGCCGCCGAAGACGACGTGCTTCCCGCTGCCGGTGAGATCGTACGAGAGGCCGACCCGCGGCTGCCAGGCGCCGTAGAACGGGGGCCGGTCGTTCCCGTCCGTGAAGTACCGGCCGCCGTCGACGAACGGCGCCGTCGCCTGGCGCACCAGCTCGGGCGTCACGTAGTCGTTGTTGAGCATGTCCGACTCGTAGTCCCATCGTACGCCGGCGTTGATGGTCAGCCTCGGAGCGGCCGTCCAATCGTCTTGCACGAAGAACCCGACCTGCCGGTTCTTGGTGCTCAGATCGGGATTCCCGACGCCATACCGCGCTTGGAACGGGAACGCGAACGATTCGTCCTGCCTGAACTCGAACACTGGATTTCCGTTGAACAGCTTGGCCACCTCGTACTTGAGAAAACTGAACACCGCGCCCGTTTTGATCGTGTGCGCGCCCCTCCATTGGACGAAGCGCGTGTAGTCGTCGCGGAGCGAGACGCGAGTCTGGATGAAATCCTGCGTCGTGTCGCGGCCGCCGATCCGCATCACCGAGATGTAGTTCAGACCGACGTCGGAGATGTTTTCCGGCTCCGGGTTCCAGTTCGATCGCTGGTAGGTGAGGGTCGCCTCGTTGAGCATGCGGCTCCCGGTCGCCACCCATCGTCCCGACGCGGAATCCACGCGATTGCGTACGTTTTCGGCCGACTGGAAGCTCGTTTGCCCGCCGAAGCTCCGGACATCCGTCTCGTTGCGGAGGCTGTAGCTGGCTTCGGCCGACTGACCCGGCCGCGGCTGTATCGTCGCCTTGCCGAAGAACAGCTTCTCGCGAAACGGACTGACGAACGTTCCTTCGTAGTCGCGCAGGAAGTTCAGGCTTGCGGGGAAAGGGGTCGTGCCGAGGAACACGCGGTTCGCGCGATCCTGCCGGTTCTCCTCGTAGGATGAGAAAACCTGCGCGCGATCCTTGACGATCGGGCCGCCGATGGCCAGACCCGGCTGGAATCGTTTGTAGGTCGGCTTCGGATCGCCGCGGCGCTCGGCGAAGTACTCGTTGCTCACGAGATCCTTGTTCTGATACAAGACGAAGCCCTCGCCCGACCACCGGTTCCCGCCGCTCTTGGTCACGGCGCTGATCACCAGGCTCGAGGCCTTCTCGTGCTCTGCCTTGTAGTTCTGCGTCAGGACCTGGAACTCCTGGACCGCCGTTTGGGGGAATGGCGATCCTCGGCTCGAGTCCTGGCCGACAACGCCGCCGTCGAGCACGTCGTTCTTGTAGCTGACGCCGTCGATGAACACGTTGATCTGCGTCGCATCGAGCCCGCCGCCGGTGACCTGCTTGCGCACCTCGTTGTCGGAGACGCGGGCGCCAGGCGCGAGCGCGGCGAAATTCAGGAAGTTGCGTTGATTCTGCGGAAGGAATCGCACCTGCTCGCTCGTCACCGTCGTCGAGATCTCCGACGTGCGCGTCTCGACGAGCCGCGAGTCACCGACGACCTGCACCTGCTCGGTGTAGAGCACGTCGGGCGAGACTTTGAAGTTCACCGTCAGCGATTGGCCGACCGAGACCTGAACGGTCTTCGATTGCGGCTTGTACTGATTCATGGCCACGGTGATTTCGTAGCTGGCCGGCCGCAGGCCCGAGAGTGAAAACGTGCCGTCCGAGGCGGCGACCGTCTCGAAGACGAAGCCGCTCTGCACGTCTTTCGCGACGATCGTGGCGCCTGGCAATGGTCCGGCGTCGTCGACGATCGTCCCTTGAATGGTGGCCGCGGTTCCTTGAGCGGCGGTGTCTCGCGCTACCGCGAGGCCGCCGGCAAGCGTGAGCGCAACGGTCACACAAACTGAGCACCACACTCGCATGGACTCCTCCTCTCACAGCGTCGCCCGCGACTCATCTGTTTTGCCGGCCCGCGGGCGGCGAAGTAGCATTCAAGACGCTGACCAGTCGATTCGGCACGAGCGATCCGGCGCCCCGCAGCTTTGCAGCGACGACGTTTGCATCGTTGTTCGCGGGATTCCTCCTCACCGGCGTCGTCAACACGCTCCTTGGCCCGCTCATCCCGTGGCTGACCGCCCGCTGGCGCCTGTCCGATGTCGATGCAGGCGCGTTGTTCACCATTCAGTTCGCCGGCGGGCTGACGGGCGGCGCGGTGTCGGGGGCGATCGCGGCGCGCATCGGCGTGGGACCGACGCTGCTCATCGGCCACGCGTCGATGGCGGCCGGCGTGACGGCGGTCGCTGCCGGCGGCCACGTCATCGGCGCGATCGGCATGGCGATCGCCGGACTTGGATTGGGTTTCGTGATCCCGACCACGAACCTGATGAGCGCGCGGCTCGCGCCCGAGCGCTCGGCCGCGGCGCTCGGCGCCGTGAATCTCTGCTGGGGAATCGGCGCCGCGATATGGCCGATCGCCGTGACGGTGTCGTCCGCGCGCGGCGCGATCCCGGCGGCGCTCTTTGCCGTATCCGCCCTCCTCGTCGCGATGGCCGCAGCCGTCGTCCGCGTTCCGTTTCCACGCGAGGACGCTCACATCGCCGCCGCGTCTGGATCGCAAGGGCCGGCGCTCGTCAGGCTCGCGATCTTCGGCGGGTGCATCGCGCTCTATTCGGGCAGCGAAGCCGCGATTGGCGGATGGATCACCGAGTACGCGCGGCGGCTCGGCCCGGTCGGCGAGGGCGAAGGTTGGGAAGTGGCGGCGTCGGCGTTCTGGGGAGGCGTGACCGGAGGACGCGCGCTTGTCGCGATTCTCCTCGCGCGCCGCATGGAGACGCGCGCGCTCTTCGGCGGCTGCGTCGTCGTTGTCGCCGGCATCGCGATTCTGCTCATCGCTCCGCAGCGCTCGTTGATCCTGCCGCTGGCCGCGATCTGCGGCCTCGGGTTTTCGCCGGTCTTTCCCGTCACCGTCGCCGCGCTCGCGCACGAGTTCCCCGCGCGATACGCGGGCCCGATGGTCGCGCTCGGCTCCGCGGGGGCGGCGCTCTTACCCTGGCTGGTCGGCATCGTCTCGGATTGGACCGGCTCGCTAGCGCTGGGCCTGACGACGGTGCTCGTCAGCGCGATCGCATTGCTGATTCTGCAGGTCGTGCGCTGCGGACGCGTGGCTTCCGGCTTCAGCCGGAAGTAGACAACAATTTACACATAATGTATAACTTATTGTATGACGACCGAGGAGTACCGGCGGGCGCTCGACGCGGCCATCGCGGAATACGAATCGTTGGGCGCCGAGCGGCAGAAGATCGACAAACGGCTGACCGATCTCGCACAGACAATCAGCACGCTCTCGCGATTGTGCGGGCTGACGCCGACGGTGCCGTGGGGACTCACCGACGCCTGCCGCATCGTGCTGCGCAGCGGACGGCCGATGAGCGCAACCGACGTCCGCGACCGCCTGCTCGGCATCGGCTTCGACCTCTCGAAGTACTCCGTTCCGCTCGCGGCGATTCATACCGTTCTCAAACGCCTGAACGAAGCGGGAGAGGCGCGCTTCCTCGCGGGCGGTCCGAATCGCGGCGCGTATCTGTGGGAACAACCGGTCAACGTCGCGAAGTTGGGCCCGGAGATCGCGGAGGTCGTCCGCCGGCGCGCGAAACCAACGGCGACGACCGGCAAGAAGCGGCCGAGGAGCGAGCGATGAGCGATCTGCACACCCGGCGGCGATTCTTCGCCGAAGAGATCGAGGCCGTGGCGAACATCTCGAACAAGGCGCTGGTCGACGCCATCGCCACGGTACCACGCGAGGCGTTTCTCGGAACGGGACCGTGGACCGTCCGGTCCGAGATCGACATGATGGGGCCGGCGCGGCAGACGCCGGACGCCGACCCGCGGTGGACGTATCACAACTACGCGATCGCGATCGATTCGTCGCGTCAACTGTTCAACGGCGCGCCGGCGCTGATCGCGTCGGCGATCGACAAGCTTTCGCTCGGCGCCGGAAGCCGCGTCATGCACATCGGAACGGCGACCGGCTACTACACGGCGCTCATCGCGGAGATGGTCGGACCATCCGGATGCGTCGTCGGCATCGAAGTCGACGAAACGCTCGCGGCCGCCGCGCGCATGAATCTCGCGACGTATCCGTGGATCGACGTCCGCCATGGCGACGCGGCCGGCGCGTGCGACGAACCGCTCGACGCAATGCTCGTGAACGCCGGCGTCACGCATCCGCGCGACGCATGGCTCGACGCCGTCGTGTCCGGCGGCCGTCTCGTTCTGCCGTTGACCGCCTCGTTCCCAGGATCGGGACCCATTGGAAAAGGCCCGCAAATCCTGCTCAGAAAAGGAGACGACGGATCGTTTCAGGCGAGCGTGATTGGATTCGTGGCCATCTTCTCCGCCGTTGGATTGCGCGACGACGACCTGAATGCCCAGCTCGGGGCCGCGCTGCAGCGCGCGCCGTTTCCACGGCTCTCCCGGCTGCGCCGCGACATGCACGATTCGGGCGCCGGATGCTGGTTCCACGGCCCAACCTGGTGCTTCTCGTTGAACTGACGCGCCGGCCAACCCCCGCCCCGTCCTTCCCGTCAAAGCTCCCGAAGGAGCGACTGACATGAGCCACGAGTGGCGCGCCGCGCTGCGATCCCTGATCCGCCGGCGAGGCTTGTCGGCAACGATCATCCTCACGCTCGCGCTGGGCATCGGCGCGAATTCCGCCATCTTCTCCGCCGTCGATGCGGTGCTCCTCAAGCCGCTGCCGTATCCCGACGCCGGACGGCTCGTGAAGGTCTACGAGCTGAACAAGGCGCAGCGAGGGGCGACGCAGCTCGTCGCGCCGGTGCGGCTCGCGGAGTGGAACGAGGCGACGGTGTCGTTCGACGGCATCGCCGGCAGCTATTTCGAGAATCTCACCGACACGACCGCCGCGGCGCCGGAGCGCATCGATGCGATGAACGTGTCGCCGCGATTCTTCCAGGTACTGGGCGCAGCGCCGGCGCTCGGCCGTTGGCCAACCGATGATGAAGGACGCGTGGGCGGACCGCGAGCGGTCGTCATCAGCGATACCGTCTGGCGCGAACGCTTCGGCGCGGATCCGGCGATCGTCGGGCGCACCTGGCAGCTGGGGAGCACGAGCCGCACGATCGTTGCGGTCATGCCGCCGTCGTTCCGATATCCGAGCGCGACCACGAAGGTGTGGATACCGGTGCAGATGTCGCCCGGGCTCGCGAGCGCGCGGCAGGCGCGGTTCTACACCTCAATCGGACGGCTGAAGCCCGGCGTCTCGATCGAGCAGGCGCGCGCGGATCTCGACGCGATTCAAGCGCGGCTCGGCGAGCGCTTTCCCGAGACGGACAAAGGGTGGGGTGTCGAGATCCTCACGCTGGCCGATGAAACCGTCGGCGGCGTGCGGCGATCGCTCTGGTTTCTGATGGGCGCCGTCGCGCTCGTGTTGGTTGCCGCGTGCGGCAACGTCGCGTGCCTCATGCTCGCCGACTCGACGCGGCGTGGGCATGAGGTCGCGGTGCGCTTTGCGATCGGCGCGAGCCGCGGGCAAGTGATCCGTCAGCTGCTGATGGAGGGCGCCCTGCTCGCCGGCGCCGGCGCGACGCTCGGTCTGGTCATCGCCTACTGGGCGATCGGCGCATTCAACACGACGCCGACGGGACTTCCAGCCGTCAACGACATTCGCATCGACGGCCGGCTCGTCGCGATGACGTTGTCGCTCGGCGTGCTCTCGACGCTGCTCTTCGCGCTCGCGCCGGCGCTGCACGCGACGCGCCGCGATCCGGGGGAGGCGCTCTCGCGCGGCGGACGGTCGTACGTCGGCGGACGCCACGTGCTCCAGCGAGCGCTCGTCGCCGCGCAGGTCGGATTGGCGATCGTCCTGCTTGCCGGCGCCGGCTTGCTGATCCGGAGCTTCGCGCGGCTGCAGGCGACCTCGCCGGGCTTCGATGCGAGCGACGTCCTCACGTTCAGGATGACGGCGCAGTGGAGCGAGCGCCCCGAGGCGGTCGCCGAGCGCCACGCGCGGACGATCGAGCGCCTCGAGGCGATTCCCGGCGTGCTCTCTGCGGCCTTCTCGCAATGGCTGCCGGCGGACTCCGACTTTCCGCCGACCGAATTCCGCATCATCGGCCGCGACGATCGCGAGCGGACCTTCGGGACGCTGCGCACGGTGAGTCCCAACTACTTCCGCACGCTTCGGATTCCCCTCCTCGAAGGCACGATCTGCAGCGCCGCGGCGTCGTTGCCCGCCGTGCAAAAAGCAGTCGTCTCGCGCGAGTTCGTGAACCGGTTCTTTCCCTCGGGCACGCCGATCGGCCAATCGGTCACCGCCACGGGCCTGCCGGCCGGCACCGCCATCGAGATCGTCGGCATCGTCGGCGACGTGCGCGAGCGCAGCGTCATGAAGGCGCCGGATCCGACGATCTACTTCTGCGGATCCTCCGCCTACTGGCCGGATCCCGTGTACATGATTCGCAGCGATCCCGCGAAGCCCGTGACGGCGACCGCCGTTCGCGCCGCGCTGCGCGAGATCGAGCCGACGCGCGCGATGTACCTCGTGCGTCCCTTGTCCCAGGTGATCGCGCGTTCGATTTCACAACCGCGGCTCAACATGATCCTGTTGGCGCTGTTCGCGGGCACCGCGCTGCTCCTCGCGAGCCTGGGGCTGCACGGAGTGCTCGCGCAGTTGGTTGCGGCGCGCCGCCGGGAGATCGGCGTCCGCATGGCCCTCGGCGCGGCGCCGTCGCGGATCGTTCGATCGATCGCGGGGCAAGCGGCGCTCGTCACGGCGATCGGAATCGCGGCTGGGCTCGGCGCGGCATTCGTGCTGTCACGCTTCATGCGGACGCTGGTGTTCGACGTCTCCGTGCACGATCCGATGACGTTCGGCACGGTGCCGCTCGTCCTCGCCGCCGTCGCCGCGTTCGCGTGCCTCGTGCCCGTGCGGCGCGCGTCCAAGGTCGATCCGGTGGACGCGCTTCGCGAATGAATCAATTGCAGATTGCAGATTGCCACTTGCCGGGTCGCGTTCCAACCAATTCGCAATCTACAATCTGCAATCAGCAATGCTGAAAACAGTCTTCCTCGACGCCGGCGGCGTCCTCCTGTTTCCGAACTGGCATCGGATCGAAGAGGCGTTGGCACGGCATGGTGTTCACGTGCCCGCCGACGCGCTCGCGCGCGCGGAGCCGAAAGCGCGAAAGCAGCTCGACGACCAGCGCACGATCGGCACGACGACCGACGCGGGACGCGGGTGGTTGTTCTTCGATCTGATCCTCGCGCATGCCGGCATTCCGCGATCGCCGCGGACCGCGGCGGCGCTCGCCGAGCTGCACGCGTACCATCAAGCGAACAATCTGTGGGAGCACGTGCCCGATGAGGTCCGCCCCGCGCTGAGCGCGATGCGCAGCCGCGGCCTCACGCTGGTGGTCGTCTCGAACGCGAACGGCACGCTTCGAGCGCACATGGATCGGATCGGCCTGCGCGCGATGTTCGATTGCGTGATCGATTCGTGTGAGGAAGGCGTGGAGAAGCCGGATCCGCGCCTCTTCCAGATCGCCCTCGATCGCGTGCAGGCGACCGCCGATTCCACGATCCACGTCGGCGATCTCTATCAAGTCGACGTCGTCGGCGCCCGCGCCGCGGGCGTGCGGCCGGTCCTGCTCGACGAAACCGGCCTACGCGGCGATGTCGACTGCACCCGCGTCGCATCGCTCGCCGAGCTGGTCGAACGCATCGGCGAAGGCGTCTTCGATGCGAACTGAGAACGAAGAGCGTTCTTAGCTCTTCGTTCCGACGATGGCGCTCCGGCCGACCGCGCTCGGCACTTCTCGTGTCTCGCCGAATCCTGCCTCGCGAAGGAAGGCGTCCATCTCGCGCGTCGAGTAGCAGCGGCCCTGCGTCACGTGCACCAGCAGAACCGAGTACGCAGCGATGTTGGGTGGTCCGGTCTTGTCAGCATTCAGGAACGCGTCGTGGATGACGATCAGGCCGCCGGGCGCGAGCGCGCGCGCGGACGACTCGAGCAAACGGCGGACGATCGGCACGTCCCAGTCGTGCAGCACGTTCGACATCAGGTGCACGTCGTAGCCGGCGGGCAAAGGATCGGCGAGCATGTCGCTGACGACCACGTCGATGCGGCTGCTGAAGCCGCGATCGGCAATCGCGCGGGACGCGATGCGATCGACAGGAGCCTTCTCGAGGACCGACGCACGCAGCGCCGGGAATCGCGCGGCGAACCCGCACGCGTAGACGCCGGATCCGCCCGCGACATCGAGCAGACGCTGACGGCCTCCGAGGTCGAGGTTCTTCGCGAGCGCCTGCGCGAGCAGTTGCCCTCGCCGATCCATGGCCGCCGTGAATTCCTGCGCGAACCGCTCGGTCTCCATGGCCCTGTGCCAGTCCGCGGTGTCTTTCCGGCTCGCGAACTTCGCCGGACGATCCGTGCGCAGGATCTCGAGGAGGTCGGCGGCGATCGGACGATCGGTGACCGGCGGGAAATACGGACCGAGAAACCACCGCGACGTCGAGACGAGGTGCTCGCGCGCGACATCGGTGAGCCTCACGCGATCGCCGTCGCGCTCGAGCAGACCCTTCGCCACGAACAGCGTGGTCATCACGTCGACGGGCCGCGCGTGGAATCCGAAGTGGCGCGCGATCTCGTCGATGGTCGCCGGGCGGCCGTCGAGCCACGTGAAGAAATCGACGCCGTTCAGCGCGGCGATCAGCAGATCGTCGGCGTAGAGCTCGTCGCGGGTTCGATAGAGAGAGGACGGATCGGTCCGCGGCGCCGCGGTGAGATCGATCATCGCAGTCGGTCAGCGCCGGCGGCCGATGCCGAATTGATCGCCGGTCTCCGTCACCTTGCTGCCGGAGATCACGACCTCGACGACTTTTTCGCTCTGCACCATCCGGCCGTTCTCGTCCTGCAGCGCGGCGACGATCTTCTTCGTCTTCGTGTCGATGATCTCTCCGGTCGACGGATAGGCGTAGCGCCCGTCGAGGCTGAACGTCACCCAGCCTGGCTGATCGCGCAGCGCGATGCTCACGCCTTGCTTCGGCGGCATCACCGTCGCGTCGAAGACGTGGACCCGGCTGTTGGCGCCGTCGGCGAGCCAGATCTCTTTCTCATCCGGCGTGAGACCGACGCCGTGGCTCGGGCAGCCGTGGCGCTTCACCGGTCCCTTCTCGAAGCCCTCGACGGTCACGCGGTGGAGCATCTTGCCGGTCTTGATATCTCCGATCTCGAACCCGAGCAGCTCGTTGACGTTGACGAAGCACAGCGTTTGCTTCGCGTTGATCGTGAACGGCCGGATCGAATTGCTGAACGGTCCCACGGTGCCGATGACGGTGTGCGTCGACGGATCGGCAATCGACAGCAGCGGCGATCGCAGGCCCGCGAGGTAGACGCGCTTCCCGTCGGGGCCGTAGACCGTGTTGTGTGCTCCGGAGTTGACGACGATCTTCTTCAACACGTCGCCGGTCATCGCGTCGACGGCGTGCCAGTGCGGACCTTCGAGCGACGGAAGGTACAGGATCTTGCCGTCGGGAGACAGGGCCATTCGATCCGCGCCGCCCTCGTACTCCTTCACCCAGATGCGCGCGCCCGTCACGAGATCGAACGCGCCGAGGCGCTTGATCGTCGACACGTAGATGCGTCCCGTCTTCGCGCTCGCCGCCACGCCCTTGACGTTCTCTGGCTGCTGCCCCTCGGCCGGCACGTCGAAGGTTGGAATGCGCTTGACGAACTTGTGACCGTTGTCCATGTCGTAGACGATGAGCCCCAGGCCGCCGTACTCGACGTAGTTCCGGATTCCCGGCGTGGCGACGTAGAGGTAGTGCCGGCCTTCGCTCGCGTCTATTGGCGAACGCGCGGTCGCGGACACGAGCGCGATCAAGAACAGCAGCGCGCACAGAATGCGGTGACGGGTCGTCATGGGGTCGTAGCCTTTCAGCGAAGTCTGAGATCGAGGACGAAGATGCCGTAGCCGACGCCGGCGGCATCCTTGCTGCGCGCCGACTGGAACGCGATGCGCCAGCCGTCGGGGCTGACGACGGGATTCGAGGCCTTGTAGCCGGGATATTCGCCCCACCGAGTCACGCGCGTGAAGTCGCGGCTATCCGGCTCCAGCTTCAGTTTCCAGATGTCGATGTAGTTCGAGTTCTGCTGCGACTGCTCGCGGCTGGACTCGACGAGCGCGTACTCGCCGTCCGGGAAGATGCCCTCGACCTCGTTGTACTCTCCAGCAAGCTTGCGATAGACGGTCGTCTTGCCGGTCGCGAGCTCGACGCCTAACACGTCCGCGAAAGGCGATCGATAACACGTGTAGATCAACTCGGTGTCGTTCTTCCGGAAGTCCTGCGCCTCGAGCGTGCACTCCGGCGACTTCGCGCGGATCGCTTCCTTCTTGTTGGCGAGCTTCGGCTGTCCTCCTTCGTTCACGATGTCGGCGACGTAGATCACGGACTCGTTCTGCGGGAGCTCCGGGTACTGGCCGCGCGTGTTCGACCAGGCGATCTTCATCGACGTGCGCGAGATCGCGACGCCTTCGGAGATCTTGTGATCGAGCGCCACCGGACGATCGCCGGGTTTGGCCGACGCGCTCAGGATCCACATCTCCTGATCCCTGTTCCGCGTCGTCTGAATGTCGGTGAACGTCCGCGCGCCGATCAGAAAGTAATCGCCGTTCGAGAGGAACTGCGCGCGGAGAAACCCGGGATGCGGAAAATGGGTCAGAAGACGGATGACCTTGGTGTCGACGTCGACCTCGTAGACGTCGCCGAAGCTTTTCTCCATGAACGCGATGCGCTTGCCGTCGGGCGACCAGGACGCGCGCTCGCCGAAATGGGTCAGGCGCTGGATGTTGGACGGCAGGCGCTCTTCGGGACTTCCTTGCTTGGTGCCCTGCCGCGCCGCAGCGGCGGCCGCGAGGAGGGAGAGGACCGCAATTGTGGCAAGCGCCTTCATGGCGCACAGAGTGGAACAGCCGCAGCACTGATGTCAACCGAGCGGGATTCGGGATCCGGGATCCGGGATCCGGAAGAGCCTTCTGAACACAATCACTCGATTGTGATCGGGATGCTCTCCCGAATCCCGGACCCCGGATCCCGGATCCCGTTAGAACGAGAAGCGGAACTGCAACTGTACGGTGCGTGGATTCTGGAACCCGGTCGCCACGCCGAATCCGGCGCCGCGCGGCCGCGAACGCGAATCGATCACCGTGCCGTCCGCGTTGAACGGCAGGTTTTGGACCGTCAGCGGATCGTTCGGATTCGTCAAGTTCATCGTCGTGTTGCGGCCGGTGATGCCGGCCTGGTTGAGCGCGTTGAACATGTCGACACGCAGCTCGAGGACGCGCGAGCCGCCGAGGCGGATGTTGCGCCGAATCGCGAGATCGAGCGCGCTGATGAAGCACGCCGTGAGGTAGTCGTTCGGCGATTCGAGTCCGACGCTCCCCACGGCCGGGCCGCGGAAGGCCGACGTGGTGAACTGCATCAGGAGATTGTCCGAACAGCCCTTGCCCGCATCGCCCACCACCGACACACGCGCGCCATAGTCCGGCGAGCCGGTCAGATTCTGGTTGCCGCCGCCGTTCTGATAGCTGAAGCCGACGGTGTACGCGCTGCTCGGGATCGAGACGTTGCCGGCGGTCACGTTCGCGCCGCGCCGCTGTCCCGACCAGATGCCGGAGACCTGCCAGTCGTTCAGCACGTGACCGATGGCCTTGAGTCCGGACTGCGTGCTGCGGAGATCCGGAAGATCCCAGATGAAGTTCGCGCGCAGGACGTTTCGCACGGGGTTGTTGTTGCCCAATAGCCGATCGGCTTCGCCCTGATCGTCGCGAATGAAGTACGACCCATCGGGATTGTGCTGCAGCCGGACACCGGCCTGCTGGCGATCCGACAGACCAACCACGTCGTTGAACCCGAATGACAGACCGTTCTGGAAGCGCCGCTGGAACGACAACTGAAGCGAGTGATACGTTCGCCAGCCGCGGTTCCAGAACAGGTTGATGTTGCCGTAGCCCTTGAACCCGCGCATCAGATTGTTGGTGACCGCCGTCGCGCCGGGCGTCGTGCTCGCCGCGAGCGTCGGATCCTGGTTCGCGGTCAGGAACGTCGAACCGAAATCGATGGCGTTGATGTTCACCTGCTGCAAGAGGTCGTATCCGTGCTGACCGACGTACGAGAGGTCGACCGTCGTCGCCCATGGCAGCGCCGCCTGCATGCCGACGTTCCACTGCGCCGACGCGGGAATCTTGGAGTCGAAGTTCACCCCGGTCAGGCTCGGCGCGCCGAGAATGCTCAAGCCGGAGCCGCCGAGCGTCTGCAGCGTGCTGAACTGCGCGGTGACGATCGACGATGTGGGCGGATTGTTGACGCCGCCGGACAGCGCCGTCGTGAACGGACGATCGTAGAAGAGGCCGGCGCCGCCGCGGACGATCAGCTTCTGTCTACCAGTCAGATCGTACGCCGCGCCGAAGCGTGGACCGAGCGAGAGCATCGGTGCCTCATACGTGGCCTTCGGAATCTCGCCGCCCGGCAGGAACAACCCGTTCAGCAGATTGCCGCTCCCAGGAACCAGCGTGCCGATCGCAACCGAGCTGCCCGGACCGAGGTTCCGTCCGGTCAACGGGTTCACCGCCACGCGATTGTTGCCGGTGCACGGCGAGGTCGTGAGACAGGCGGCGGTGTAGATGGCCGGCGCGCTCGAGACCGACCATCGATCGGGCAGGAAGTTCGACGCCTGACCGAGCTTGTCGTACTGCGCGCCCTGATGGACGAAGCGCATGCCGTAGTCGAGCGTCAAACGGTTGTTCACCTTCCAGTTGTCCTGCACGTAGAAGTCGACATTGCGATAGACCGAGTTGGTCTCGATGTATCGCTGCGCCTGCTGGAACGAGCTGAACGCGCCAATCGCGGCATTGGAGAAACCGAACGACGTATCGAACGGGTTGGTGCCGACGGCATCCTGCTGGAAGTTGATCGTGCCGAAGGCCTGGTTGCCGACCTGCTCGGCCTTGTAGCTGTGCGTCGTGTAGAAGCCGGTCTTGATCGTGTGGCGTCCTTGGATCTTCGTCAGGCTGATTGCGAAGTCATGCGTCGAGTTGATGTTCAACCAGCCCGGGAAGCCGAGGGTCGGCGGCGCGTTCGCCACGCGCCCGCCCCACTGGAATGTCGGCACTTTGGAGACGCGCGTGCCGTCCCAGAACGCCGGCTGCACCTGGTTCAACGCCTCGACCGCGTAGTAATTCGGATCGAGCACGGTTGCGTCCGGGAATAGGAACGGAAGCGCCTGCAGATTCGCGCCGGCGAGCGACGCGAACGGCGTGACCTGCAGCCCCGCGGTTCCACCTGCGTTGTTGCAGAAGATGGCGCCGGTCGCCGACTGCGCCTGCGCGCAGCCCGCCAACTCGTTTTGGCTGTGCCCGAACGTCGCCTCGAGGAACATCGTCGGCGTCATCGTGTAGTTGACCGACGTCGTCCAGCTCACGACGGGCGCGTTTTGCATGCGCGTGTCGTTGAAGCCTGGGATCGTTCCGTTGAACACCTGATCGCGCTGTTTCCACGCGGAGTACTTGAAGCTCGCCCGCAGCTGGCGGAACGGCTGATAGTCGACGCGCGCGGCCGGCTGCCACGAGAGCACGCTTTCCTCGGGACGCCTCAGCTCGAAGTTGTAGTTCTGACCGGCCGGCACGTTCGAGATGTTCGGCAGCGGATACAGCTTGAGGATGTTCAACCCGACATCGTAGACACGATTCGCGGGAATCCTCCCGAGCACCCCGCCGTCGCGGAAGCAGGCGGTCTGATCGGTCGCGTTGCACGCGCCGCTCAGCAACGGATCCTTGATGAACGGATACAGGTTGCCGTTGTTGTCGGTCGTCTGCGAGAAGTCGCCGGCGCGCTCGAGCGCGGTCGGCATCCGGAAGCGGACGACGTTGTTGCCGGCGGTGCGCGGCGCGAATTCCTGGCTATAGAAGAAGAACAGCTTGTTGTTGCCGCCCGACTTTCCGATCGGCCCGCCAATCGAATAGCCCCAGTCGCGCTCCTTCAAGACCGGTTTCGGATCGCCATTCAGCTTGTTCGTCTTCGAGTTCGAGTACCAATCGGAATCGCGCTCGACGTCGTAGAACGATCCGCGGAACCGGTTCGTGCCGCTCTTCGTGATCGCCGTCACCTGCACGCCGCTCGCGCGCCCGTATTCAGCCTGATAGCCGGAGGTCAACACTTTGACTTCGGCGATCGACTCGACGTTCATCTGCAGCAGCGGGCGGTTGCTGCCCGTGTCCATCGCGGACACGCCGTCCATCATGATGTTCGGATCGCCGCCGCCGCCGATTCGCGCCGGCGTGCCGTTGCCGTCGAGCGTGACGCCCGGCGCGAGGACGGCAAGCGCCATGTAGCTGCGGCTCTCGATGGGAAGGCTCTCGACGGCTTCGCGGCTGACCGTGAACGAACGCTCGCCGCTCGACGCTTGAATCGCCGAGGCCTCGCCGGTGACCTGCACGGTGTCGGTGAGGCCGCCGACTTCGAGCGTGAGCGATCCGATCGCGTATCGGTCGCCCGCGCTGACCGGAACGCCGTTCCGCTTCAGCGTCTTGAATCCTTGGAGCGTGACTTGAATCGTGTACGTGTCGGGTGCGACGTTCACGAACGTGAAGTCGCCGTTGGTGTTCGTGACGACGGGCGGAAGCTCCGTGCCGCGCGTGTCGCTCGTCAGCGTGACCGTCGCGCCGGGGATCACGGCGCCTTGCGCGTCCTTGATCGTGCCCGTGAGCGTCCCCGTCGTGACTTGCGCCGCCAGCGGGGCGACGCCAACGGCCAGCGCGATCAGCACACCCGCCAGACCTGTGCGGTCCCTCCATGTGCTCATGCTCTCCTCCCCGAAGGATGGTGCGATATTGCCGACCGGATTCTACGCAACTTTGGGTAAGATGCAGCTCGGAAGTTCGGTCGTTCGGAAGCTCGGGCGTTCGGTTGCTCGGGGGTTCAGATGCGCTTCAACCGCCTGGTTCCCGCCATCGTTCTCGCAGTCGGAGGGATTGAAGCCTTCGGCTTCGCCGCCGGCCAAGAGACGAGCACCACGCCGCAGCCGCTCGCGATTGGCGCACCGGCGCCCAATTTCAAGCTGACCGGCGTCGACGGGAAGACGTACACCCTCGACAGCTTCAAGTCGAGCAAGCTGCTCGCGGTGGTGTTCACCGCCGTGCACTGTCCGACGGCAGAGGTTTACGAGAATCGCCTGAAGCAGCTCGTGTCGGACTATCGAGGGAAGGGCGTCGCGTTCGCCGTGATCCAGCCGAACAACGCGCGCGCGCTGCGGCTCGACGAGATGGGCTACACGGATCTCGGCGACTCGCTCGACGACATGAAAGTGCGCGCCGCTCATCGGAAGTTCAATTTCCCATTCCTCTACGACGGCGAGACCCAGGAGATCTCGAAAGCGTACGGACCGGTCGCCACGCCGCACGTCTTTCTCTTCGATCGCGAACGCAAGCTTCGCTATCACGGGCGGATCGACAGTAATCCGCGCGAGGCGCTCGCGACGGTGCCGCACGCGCGACACGCGATCGACGCGCTGCTGTCGGGCACTGCCGTTCCCGTCGAGCGGACTCCGGCGATCGGATGCTCCGTGAAGTGGCTCGACAAGGCACACGCGGCGTCGCACGACGCGGAGCAGGCGAGGTTTGCGAAAGAGACGGTGCCGCTCGAGAAGCTGAGCGTCGACGCGATCAAGGCGCTGCGGAAGAACACGACGGGGAAGACGCTCCTCGTCAACTTCTGGGCCACGTGGTGCGCGCCGTGCGTCGAGGAGTTTCCGGATCTGCAGAACACGTGGCGCATGTATCGCAAGCGCCCGTTCGAGCTCGTCACCTTCAGCGTGAACTATCCGGACGAGGAGAAGGCAGTGCGTACGTTCCTCGAATCCCAGCACGCGTCGACGAAGAACTATCTGCCGTCGACGATGGACCCATCGGAGCTCGTGCAGGCGTTCGATCCCGATTGGAGCGGAGGCGTTCCCTACTCGGTGATCGTCGCGCCGGACGGGAAGGTGTTGCACAGGAGCAACGGGCGGCTCGACATCTTGCGCGCGCGCCGCACGATCCTCGCGAGCTTTCCCGACGACGACTACGTCGGGCAGAACGCGTATTGGAATGGCAAGTAGTTAGAGCCCGGCCTTCTTCACCGCGTACGCGATCGACTCTTCCGGCGACGGATAGGACCCCATCGGACGGTTGCCGCGATAGTCGATGTCCTTGATCCCGATCTCGCTGGTGTAGAACGCGTCGACCGTCATCCGCCGGACCCACGAGAAGAACTCGATCCCCGGCGAGAGCTCGGGCGATTGATTGCGGCGGTACGCGATGAGATCGAGCAGCGCGGTCTGCTGTTCGGGCGTGGCGCTGACGAAGCTTGCGGCCCCGCGCTGCTTCATCGCCGCATCGATCCACGTGAATCCGTTGCCGTAGATCGTCTTCAATTGATCGTTCTCGCTGGAGATCATGTCGATCCAAGCGGCGGCGCCCGCCGCGACCGCGCCCGGCGCGCCGTTCTCGACCGGAATGATCAAATCCGTCAGCCGCTCGAGCGTGCGGAATTGATCCGCGGTGAACGCCTTCGGCGCATACGAGCCGCCGGACGCCGCCTGCGCCGCGGCAGTCATCGAGTGCACGTCCTGCGCCGCCGCGCGATCGACGACGCCGGTCGCGGCGATTGCCATCGCCAGCCTGCGCACCGCGTCGCGTCTGGAGATCTCAGACATTGCCCTTCCTCATTTCCTCCGCGAGGTAGTCGGCGGTCCGCCATGCGAGCGCGATGATGGTGTGGGTCGGGTTCTTGTCGGGATTCGTGACGAAGGGCGCGCCGTCGGCGACGAAGAGATTCTTGACCTCGTGTCCCTGGCAGTACTTGTTCAACGGGCTGGTCTTCGGATCGTTGCCCATGCGCACGGTGCCGACCTCGTGGATGATCGCGCCGCCGCGCGAGATCGGCGGGCGCGCGGCAGCCTGCGGCGAGGCGCCGGCCGCCGCCGCGCCGCGTCCGCCCCCGCGTCCGCCGCCCGTCGCGATCTGTCCACCCATCCCTTCGAGAATCGCGCGAAACGTCTCCTGCATGTGGCGGACCTGATTGAGCTCGTGATCGCTCCACGCCCAATGGAAGCGGAGGACCGGAATGCCCCAGCGATCCTTCACTTCAGGATCGATCTCGCAGAACGACTGCTCGTTCGGAATCATCTCGCCGCGTCCCGAGAGGCCGACCGACGTGCCGTATTCGTCGCGGATCGCCTGTTTCAGCTTCGTCCCGTAACCTTCGGCGCGATTGGCAATGCCAGTGAACGATCCGATGTTCGGCATGCCGTAGCCGCCGCCGACTTCGATGTGATACCCGCGAGGGAAGCCGAGCGCCTTCTGCTTCTCCCATCCCCACCACGGAACGTAGACGTGATTGCCGTAGCCATCGGAGTTGTAGCGCGGCATCCCCGACAGCGCCGGCACGTGCGCGGACAAGCTCGATCCGACGGTGTCCATCAAGTAGCGTCCGACGACGCCGGAGGAATTCGCGAGACCTTGCGGATGGCGCGACGACTTCGAGTTGAGGAGCAGGCGCGCCGACTCGCAGGCGCTCGCGGCGAGAACGACGGTTCGGCATCGCACCTGCTGCTCGCTGCCAGTGGTCTTGTCGATGTAGGAGACGGCGGTGACCTTGCCGGACGCGTCGGTGACGAGCTCGCGCGCCATCGCGTTCGCGATGATTTGCACGCGTCCTGTTTTCATCGCCGGGAAGATCTGCACGTAGCTCGCCGCGTAGTTGGAGGCCGTCATGCATCCGCGGCCGCACTGGCCGCAGTAGTGGCACGGCGGACGGCCGTTCGTCGCGCGCGTGATGACGGCCTGCCGCGCGGGAACGGCGCGAATACCGAGCTTCGCGCACGAGCGCTGCACGAGCGTATCGTGCGCGCGCAGCGCCGCCGGCGTCTGAAAGATGCCGTCGGGCGCGCTGCGAATCTTCTCGACCGTGCCGACGACGCCGATGAAGTTTTCCGCTTTGTCGTAGTACGGCGCGAGATCTTCGTAGCGGATCGGCCAGTCGAACCCGAGGCCGTCGATCGACTTGCCCATGAAGTCGTAGTCCGCGAAGCGCAGCGTGACGCGGCCGTAGTGGTTCGTGCGTCCGCCGAGGATCCGCGATCGGAACCAGGAGAAATCGCTGCCGGGCGCGACGGTGTACGGCTCGCCGTCGAGCTGGGCGCCGCCGTACGTCGCGCTGTACGTGAAGCCCGTGCGTCCGCCCGTGTACGCCTCGCCCTTCGCGCCCGCGCCCCGGTGCGGCACGTGATACGGCAGCATGTGCTCCTTGAGGTCCGACATGATCAGCATCGGTCCGGCCTCGAGCAGCAGGACGGAGATGCCGAGATCGGCGAGCACTTTGGTGACCGTCCCTCCGCCGGCGCCCGATCCCACGATGACGACGTCATGAACGGTGTTCGTTTGCGGCATGTGTGTAATTTCGCTTCTGGGGTCTGACCCCAACTCGGCGAAGTCTGGGGTCTGACCCCAACTCGGCGGAGTCTAAGCGAGTTCTACATGCAAGACAAGACAGTGATATTCTCAGCCGCTCGAAGAATTCGCATGATCACTCGACGAGAATTCGTCGCGCGCGCGGCCGTGGCGGGCGCCGTGCTGACGGCCGGCCGCTTCGCGCTCGCGCAGGCGCCGCGCGGCATGTACGTGTCGCTCAACGGATCGCTGACGCGCAACATGCCCTGGCCAGACTTCGCCGCGCTCGCGGCGAAGCTCGGATACGGCGGCGTCGACGTCAACTTCAACGCGGCGAAAGCGGCCGGCGTCGACGCGACGCGCGCGATGCTCGACAGCCTGAAGCTGAAGCCCGCGATCTGCAATCTTCCCGTGCCGTACGCCTCCGCAGACGAAGCCGCGTTTCAGGACGCGATGAGACAGCTCGACGAGAACGCAAAATTCGCGAACGCGATCGGCCTCAATCGGATGATGGTGGTGCTTTCACCTGGCAGCCAGACGCCGAAAGACGAACGCCGCAAATTCCTTCTGGGGCGGCTGCAGCCAATCGCCGAGATTCTCGATCGCTCGAAGATCCGTCTCGGCCTCGAATTCCTCGGCCCGTTGTACTTCAGGCAGAACGCGAAGACGCCGCATCAGTTCATCTGGACGCTGCCGGACACCGTCGCGTTCGCGAAGGAGTGCGGCGCCAACATCGGCGCGGTGCTCGACGCGTGGCACTGGCACCACTCGAGCGGCACGACCGCGGAGATCGTCGCCGCGGGCAAGGCCGCGATCGTCCACGTGCACATCTCCGACGCGAAGCCGTCGCCGCCCGAAGAGGTGCGCGACAATCAGCGCCACATGCCGGGCGAAGGGATCATCGATCTCGTCGGCTTCCTGCAGGCGTTGAAGACGATTGGCTACGCCGACGGCGTCAGCCCGGAGCCGCTCGGCCGCGTGCCGGCCGAGATGACGCCCGAGGAGGCCGGCCGGCTCGCGCTCGAGACGACGACGGCGGTGATGAAGAAGGCAGGGGTGATCTGACGTAGTCGGGATCCGGGATCCGGGATCCGGGGTCCGGGGGTCCGGGATCCGGCAAAAGAGGAGCAGACGATGAAAGCGAAGTTTGCGCTGCTGGGTGCGGCGGCGCTATTGTGCACGGCGGTCATGGCGCAGCAGCCACCGCAACCGCAACAGCCGACGCCGCCGCGGCTGAAGGTCTTCATTCACGCCGGATTGAAGACGCACGCGGAAGGGCAGCACGACTATCCGCAGTTCCTCGCCGACTGGAGCAAGCTGCTCACCAATCGCGGCGCGCTCGTCGACGGCGCCCTGCACTTTCCATCCGCGCGCGAGCTGACGGACGTCGACGTGCTGGTGATCTACAAAGGGGACGCCGGCAACATGAGCGCCGACGATCGCGCGACGCTCGATGCCTTCCTCCGGCGCGGCGGCGGCGTCGTCAGCTTCCACGACGCGTTGTGCGGCCCCGACCCCGACCACTTCTCGAGCGTCGTCGGCGGCGGCAAGAAACATGGCGAGGTGAACTACACGCTCGAGGCGGACGTGCCGTACACGGTCGTCGACGCGGCGCATCCGATCATGCAGGGCGTGACGCCGTTCACGATCAAGGACGAAGCGTTCTTCAAGATGACGTGGGCGAAGTCGCCGGAGATCCACGTGCTCGCGACCGCCGTCATGGCGAAGACGCCGAGCGCCGGCGAGCACGCCGGCGAAGTCGTGCCGCAGATCTGGACGTACGAGAACCGCCTCGCGCCCTCGGGACCGCCGTTCCGCGCGTTCGTGTGGATGCAGGGACACAACTACGTGAACTTCTCGCACCCGCAGATTCAGCCGATGCTGCTGCGAGGCATCGCGTGGGCGGCGAAGCAGCCGGTCGACGCGCTGGCGACCGAGCGGCCGCAAGGCAGAGGACGGGGACGGGGAAGGGGAGAATAATGCTCGAGCGAACGTGGCAGGACGTGCGATTCGGCGTCCGCACGCTCGCCGCAAATCCAGGGTTCACGCTCGTCGCGATCGTCTCGCTGGCGCTGGGCGTCGGCGCCAACTGCGCCGCATTCAGTTGGGCCGACGCACTGTTGCTTCGGCCTCTCACTGTCGCGCGGCCCGGTGAGGTGGTGACGGTCGGCTCGGTGATGTCGGTCGAGGGCTTCACCAATCTCGGCGCGTCGTATCGCGAGTACCGCGATCTCCGCGATCAGACAACCAGCTTCGACAGCCTCGCCGCCTTCACGGGCCTGACGTCGGGCCTGGCCGCGACGGCGGATGCGCTGCCCAAGCTGACGCTCGGCCTCCTCGTGAGCGACAACTTCTTTCAGGCGATGGGCGTCGAGCCGGAGCTCGGACGCGCGTTCCAGCCGACGGAGAACGAAGTCGCCGGCCGCGACGCCGTCGCGATCATCAGCCACGTTCTCTGGGAACGACAATTCGGGTCCGACCCGTCGATTCTCGGCCGCCGCGTGCTCCTCAGCGGCATCGAGTTCACCGTCGTCGGCGTCGCGCCCGAGCGGTTCACCGGGATGAACCAGTACGTCCGGTCGGATTTCTACGCACCGCTCATGATGTGGCCGCGGTTCCTCAACGATCCGAAGGCAAAACCGCTCGACGATCGCGACTACCGCGCGATTACGATCAAGGGGCGCCTCAAGTCCGGCGCGAGCATGGCGCAGGCGCAATCGGAGCTGTCCGTCGTCGCGAAGAATCTCGCGCAGACGTATCCGGACACGAACCGCGATCGAGACTTCGTCGTCCGAACGGAGCTCCAGACGAGAATCGCGCAATCGCCGCCCGACTCGACGCTGATCGCGATGCTGACGACGCTGGCGGCCGCCGTGCTGTTCGTCGCGTGCGCGAACGTGGCAGGGTTGCTGACGAGCAGAGCGCCCGCACGCGCGCGCGAGATGGCGATGCGCGTCGCCGTCGGCGCGGGACGCGGACGGCTGATCGCGCAGCTGATGACGGAGAGTCTGCTGATCGCGGTGGCCGGCGGCGTGGTGGGCGTTGCGATCGGCTATCTCTCGATCAGAGTCTTTCAACGAATCCAGATTCCGACCGATCTGCCAGTCGCGCTCACCTTCCAGCTCGATCGACGGACGCTGGTGTTCAGCCTGGCCGTGGCGATGCTGAGCGCGATCGTGTTCGGGCTCGCGCCGGCGATTCAGACGTCGCGCACCGATCTGACGAGAGTCATGAAGGGCGGCGAGTCGACGGTAGGGCGACGGCGGCGATGGGGCCGCAGCATTCTCGTTTCCGGGCAGGTCGCCGTGTCGGTCGTGCTGCTGGTCCTCGCGACGTACATGTATCGCGGGTTTCTCGAACAGGTCCGCAGCGGGCCGGGCTACCGTCTCGATCACCTGTTGATGATGAGCCTCGATCCGTCGCTCGTGCACTACGGCGAAGACCAGGCGCAGCGCTTCTTTCTGCAGCTCGCGGAACGCGCACGAGCCGAGCCCGGCGTGAAGTCGGCCGCGCTCGCCTCGTCGGTGCCGATGTCCAACAGCATCAATACGACCAGCGTCATCCCGGAGGGCTATCAACTTCCGGTCGGACGGGATGCGCTCACGCTGTTCTCGGCGCGCGTCGACGAGCACTACTTCACGACGATCGGCATTCCAATCCTTCGCGGGCGCGGGTTTCTCGAGACGGATTCGAAAGACGCTCCCCGCGTTGCCGTCGTCAACGAGCAGTACGTGCAGCACTACTCGCCGGATCGCGATCCCATCGGGAAGCGGTTTCAAGTGCGCGACGGCAAGGAATCGTCTTGGGTGACGATCGTCGGCGTCGCAAAGACCGCGAAGTACCTCTGGCTCGGCGAACCGCCGACGGATTTCATCTATCTGCCGTACCGGCAGGACGCGCAGTCGGAGATGGTCCTGCTAACCGAGTCGTCCGGCGATCCGGCCAGCCTCGTCGCGCCGCTGCGCTCCGTCGTGCAAAGCCTGGATCGCACGCAGCCGCTCTACAACGTCCGCACCATGGAGGACTTCTATCAGATGCGGACGCTGACCATCTTCAAGACGATCATCGGCATCGTCTTCGCGATGGGCATGATGGGCCTCGCGCTCGCGATCGTGGGACTCTACGGACTCGTCGCGTACGCGACGAGCAGGCGAACGAAGGAAATCGGTATTCGCATGGCCATTGGCGCAACGCGCGCCGCGGTGCTGCGGATGGTGCTACGGCAGGGACTCGTGCTCGCCGTCGCGGGGCTCGCCATCGGACTGTTGGCGGGCGTGTACGCGGAGCGGCTGCTGAACGCCGCGTTTCCAGACGGCAAGAACGAGGTCGAGTTGATGTCGCACGCGCTGGTCGCGCCCATTGTGCTGGCGGCAACGTTCATCGCCACGTATCTGCCCGCGCGCCGCGCCGCGCGGCTCGATCCGATGAAGGCGCTGCGGTACGAATGAAATCGGGATCCGGGATCCGGGATCCGGGACGCGGGATCCGGGACGCGGGATCCGGAAGATCCCGATCTATCCCCTCAGCTTCTTGTAATTGTCCAAACACTTCTTGACCATCGCGAACTCGCCGTCGGCACCGGCGCGTTCCTGCTCGATCAAGTAGTACTCGGCGCCGCCGACCGATTCCGCCGCCTCGAGGAGCGGCTTCCAGGGGACGTCGCCTTCGCCGAACGCGACGCCGTAGCCGCGCTCGCCCTTCGCCCAATCCTTCAAGTGCAGGCTCTTGATACGTCCCGGGTTCGCCTTGATCCACGCGACGGGATCCGTTTCCGCCTCGACGCACGTCCCGCAATCGAGCTGCAGGACGACGTCCTTCGGCGTGTTCTGCGCGAGGACGTCCATCGCGCGCGGACCGTTGGGCTCGAGAGGACGCCACTCGGTCTGGTGATTGTGAAAGCCCGTCGCCATGCCGGCGCCGCGGAGCTTCTCGGCCGCCGTCGCGAGGCTGCCCGCGAACGCCTTCCATCCGTCGACACCCGCCACTTTGCCGGCGCTCGCGATGATGATGTTCCTGCTGCCGATCGTCCGATTCAGGTCGATCGCCTTCGAGATGTTCTCGGGGGTGATTGCCTGAGGTCCGTTGTGCGTGGACAGGCACTTGATGCCGAGATCGTCGAGCTGTTTGCGCACCTCCTTCGCCTGATCGGGCGTCCAGTCGAAGTACGGCGAGTAGAACTCGACGACCTGATAGCCCATCTTGGCGACGGCGGCGACCGCCGCGGCCTGATCCTTCTTGAGCTCGCCGCGAACCGAATACAGCTCGAGGCCGATCGGGACTTGTTTGCCTTGCATCGCGCGGGCGAGGCTCGACGCTGCGAACGGCATCGCACCCGCCATCGCGAGGAAGGATCGTCTCGAAAGAGGAGTTGTCATAGCGGGGAGACAGTAGCACAACTCCGCTGTCCGCTGTCCGCTGTCCGCGGTCCGCTGGCCGCGGTCCGCGATCCGCTGTCGGAAGAACTTTCAGTGCCCAGTCGATCGACTGTGAGCTGAATGCTTTCGGGCAGCGGGCAGCGGGCAGCGGGCAGCGGACCGCGGACCGCGAGTTAAAACGCCATCCTCACACCCAACTGAATCGTCCGCGGGAAGTTCACCTGGCTCGCGGTGTCGACGATCCCGAAGTTGGCGCTCGCGGGATTCGTGTTCGGGCCGCCGTAGATCCGCGTGTTGAAGACGTTGAAGATCTCCACGCGGACCTGCAGGTTCTTCTCGCGGATGCGGTTGTTCTTGAAGAACGAGAACGACCACTGCGGCTCGGTTGGCTCGTTCACGTCGGTGAAGCGTCCCTTGATGACGCGGTACTCGTTCGTGCCGAGCACGCTCCACGCGAACGTGCCATCCGGCCGCGGGTTGTTCAGCGCCGTGCTGCTGTTGTCGAACCAGCGCGCGAACGACTGCTCGCTCTTCGGCAAGGCGATGTTGCCGGGATCGAGCAGCACCGCGCTGCCGTTGTAGCCGAGCGGACGGCCTGACTGGATCTCGCCGATCGTGTTGAACTGCCATCCACCGATCAGCCCGGCGACCAGGCCCGACGTGTTGGCGCCGAACCGCTTGCCGGGACCGAACGGGAGATCGACGAGCGTCGTGATGACGAGACGATGCCGGCGCTGATCGCCCTGGAGATCGCGATACGGATCCTGATCCCAGTCGGTGAAGAAGTTCAACGCGTCCTCGAGCTTCATCCACGTGTAGTTGACGGCGAACATCACGCCGTTCGTGTAGCGCTTGGTCGCCACCGCCTCGAGCGCGTTGTAGTACGACGCCCCGCGGTTCAACCGATTCATGTTCAGGCCGGTGAACTGCGGGTACGGCCGCAGCAACTGTCCGCGCGACGCCGTCGCGGCGTTGAGGCCCTGGCCCGGCACGAGTCCGGCGAACGGATTCGCGAACGTCACGTTCAGATATCCGTTGTTGCCGCCGAGCGACGGGATCGCCTTGTCGTTCTCCGATCGCGGCACGAGGTTCAGGTTGCGCGTCACGCCGAGTTTGCTCACCTGGTTGCCGACGTACGCGACGTCGAGACCGATGTTCCAGGGAAGCTGGAGATCGACGCCAGCCATCCACTGATCGGTGTACGGAATCTCGAAGTCGGGATTCGGAATCGTCGGCGAGGTGCCGAGCGCGGTGATCAGTCCGAGCTCGCCCGCGAGCGGCTGGAGGAAGCCGTCAGGGAACGGCGTCGCCCACGGCGTTCCGGGATCGACGCCGTTCGGCGCCTTCGCGATGAATGGCGTCGTACGCTGGTAGTCCGTCGTATACACGCCGACCTGTCCGCCGCTCGAGAGGCCGAGGAACGATCGCCCGTAGTTCGATCGCACGCCGAACCAATCGTTCACGCGATACGTGACGCCGACGCGCGGCTGCCAGTTGTTCCAATCAGAGTTGTACGGCGACTGGGGGCCGCCGCGGTTGGCGAAGAGCAGCCCGCCGTTCAGCCGGAGCGGTTGACCCGTCGCCGGATTGATCGTGTTGCCGCCCTGCGGCAGCCGCGATTGCAGCGGGTTCGTGGCGTCGAAGTCGAAGCCGGAAACCGTCAGGTTGTCCTGGACCGTAACCGCCGGCTGATAGTCCCAGCGCACGCCCAGGTTGACGGTCAGGCGCGAGCCGACCTTCCAGTCGTCCTGCAAGTACACCGCGTAGTAGCGGTACTGCTCGGTCCGCGGCGTGCCGGTGACGACGCTGCCTGCTGTCGGAAGCCCGAGGAGGAACGTCGCGAAGCCGTTGCCCGACGCGGCGCCCGTGTTCGACAGCGGATCGCGGCGCGTGAAGTCGTTGTCGAAGTTGAACGAGCCGTTCGAATTCACTTCGTCGTACCGGAAGAACTGATACGCGCGGAACTCGCCGCCCGCCTTGAGGAAGTGCTTGCCCATGCTCTTCGACACGTTGCTGTTCACGGAGTACGCGTCGTTCTTCGGCTGCCGGAACGTGCGCGGGAACATCCCTTCGTAGCCGCCGGGATTGATCTGCGGGAACGGCGGACCGGTGAGCTGGTACGGTCCCGCGAACGGCAGGTTCGGGTTCACGTCGCCGTAGATCTTGTCGTGCGGCTCGTCGAAGCGATCCCACGAGACGCGCGTGTTCCACAGCGTCGTCGAATTGATCGTGTAGTTGTCGTCGACGGTGACGAGATAGTGGTTGCGATGCGTGGGGTAGTTGTCGCTCCGGATCGCCGGCTCCGGCAGCGCGTTCTCGTTGCGGTACTCGATGCCCCAGTTGCCGCTGTTGCTCGCCGACAGCCGGTGGTTCTGGCTGAAGATGTGGTCGATGCGCGTGAGGTACGCGTTGTAGCGATAGCGCCCGATGTTGGGCGAGCTGATGAAGTTGCTCGACCCCGACGCGTTGCTCGGCGTCGCGTTCGGCCGCGGGATGTGCGGCAGCAGCGCTCTCGAGATCGGGTGCCAGCGATTCTCCGGAATGATGTTGCCCGCGAACGGCTGGCGCGTGCACGAGCTGAAGTTCGCGTTGCAGACCGTCGTCGCGGGATCATAGATGATGATCGGCGTGCCGTTGGCGGTCGTCGTCTGCGAGAAATCGCCGCGGAGCTGCGCGTCCGACGGCACCGTCCTCGTGACGGGGAACGGAATGTTCTCGTAGAAGCCCTGATACCCGCCCATGAAGAACGTCTTGTTGGTGGCGATCGGGCCGCTCAGCATCCCTTCCGCGTTGTAGTACTTGTGGCCCTCGTTCGAGATGTTGTTGCGGATGTTTTGGATCTGGTTGGAGTCGAGCCACGTGCCGCGATGGAGGACGATGCCGGAGCCGCGGACCTGATTCGTGCCCGAGCGCAGCGTCATGTTGATGACGCCTCCGCTCGTGCGGCCGTACGACGCGTCGACGCTGGACGTGCCGATCTTGAACTCCTCGATCGCGTCGACCGGCGGGGCGAAGTTCCAGTTGCCGGTGCCGCCGCCGGTGCCGGAGCTCGGCGCGCCATCCATCAGGTACTCGTTGTTCCCCGTGCGGCTGCCGTGGACCGACAGCGATCCGTTCACGTCCCACGCGCGCGTGCCCGAGAAGCCCGTCGCGCCGAACGTCGTCTGCGTGAAGATCGTGCCGGCGGTGAGCTGCATCAGCATGTAGACCTGCCGTCCGTTGAGCGGCAGCTCCGTGATGCGCTTGTTCTCGATCGTCTGCGCGATCGTGCTCTCGTTCGATTCGATCGCGGTCTGCTCCGCGCTGACGGTAATCGTCTCCTCGATGGCGCCGACGGCGAGCTGCACGTTCACGGTGACGGTTTCCGCCGTGTGGAGCTCGATGCCCTCGCGCGAGAAGGTCTTGAAGCCCTGCAGCGTCGCCGTGACCTTGTAGGGGCCGGGCTGCAGCTGTTGAATCGTGAAGACGCCGCTCGCGTTCGTCACCGCTTCGGTGCCGACGTTGGTCGCGAGGTTGAGTGCCGTCACCGTCACGCCGGGCACGACCGAGCCCTGGCCGTCGACGACGGTGCCGGTGATGCGCGCGCGGGTCTCTTGCGCGGCGGCGGGAACGCTGAGCGCCGCGAGAACCGCCAGGCAACTGAGGAATTTCATTGGCCTCCTCCCAGAGAATGTGAAACCGCGTTACCGTATGCGCGAGAGGTGGTGCATGTCGCCACGGATGATAGTGCTGGTCGGTCTCGCCCTCGCCACGACGACGCGTCTTCCGTTAGACGGAAGTAGGGGACATTTCGGACAGCGCACGAGCGCGCCTCTACCAACGTATCGCACGCTCGACGACCGGTTTCCGGCGCCCCGTTACGCAACACGTGATGCGTGGAGCGCACGCGCGGCCTATTTGCGCGCGCACATCCTCGCGACGGCCGGGCTGGTCCCGATGCCCGAGAAGACATCGCTGAAGCCGGTGATCTTCGGCGACGTGAAGCGCGGGGAGTACGTCGTCTCCAAGGTGTACTTCGAGAGCCTGCCGGGATTCTTCGTCACCGGCAACCTCTACCGTCCCGCGGCGGAGGGCGTCTATCCCGCGATTCTGTCGCCTCACGGACATTGGACGTACGGCCGCCTCGAGAACACGCCGACCAATTCCGGTCCCGGCCGGGCCATCAATCTCGCGCGCCAGGGATTCGTCGTCTTCACGCACGACATGATCGGCTACGGCGACAGCCAGCAATTGCCGCACACGTTTGGCGGCCGGCGGGAGCAGTTGTGGGGGTTGAGTCTAGGCGGGCTCCAGCTCTGGAATAGCATTCGGGCGATCGATTTTCTCGAGACTCTACCGTTCGTGCGCCGCGACGCGATCGCCGCGACGGGCGAGTCTGGCGGCGGCACGCAGACATTCCTCTTGGCGGCGATCGACGATCGCATCCGCGTGGCGGCGCCCGTCAACATGATCTCGCTCCACATGCAGGGCGGTTGTCTCTGCGAGAACCTCCCGACCTTGCGACTCGACACGAACAACGTGGAGATCGCGTCGACGATCGCGCCGCGTCCGCTGCTGATGATCTCCGCGACCGGCGATTGGACGAAGGAGACGATGGAGGTCGAGTATCCGGCGGTGCGGGCGATCTATCAGCTGTTCGACGCGGCCGATCGCGTGCACGCCGTGCGGATCGACGCGGAGCACAACTACAACCGCGCGAGCCGCGAGGCGATGTACGCGTGGATGGCGCGATGGATGAAGAAGGCGCCTGCCGATGTTCGCGTCGAAGAGCGCGCGTTCACGGTCGAGCCGCTGCAGGATCTGCTCGTGTTCCACCAGCGGCCGCGGCCGGACAACGCGGTGACCCGGGAGCAGCTGACGGACGCGTGGATTGCGGCGTCGAAGCGGCAGCTGGAACAACCTCCGAGCGCGTGGTCTTTCCTCCAGCGGCGCGAGGCGCTGCAGCATGTGCTGGGATGGACGCCTGAACCGCCCGCGGCGTCCCGGCCATTCGAGCCGCGGCCGTCGCGATCAAAGCCGCAGCGAGTCGTGCTGCTGACGCGATCGGATGCCGCGCTCGAAGCATTGCTCAAGCGCAGAGGCGCGCGAACGGTTCTCGTCCCGTTCACGCGCTTCGACGCCGAGGCTGCTGTCAGGATCAGACATTTCGAGACTTACAACCGCACGCCTGCCGGGCAGCAGGTCGCCGACATCGTCGCGGCACTGCGCGCGAATCCTGGCGCCGCGCTCGTCGCCGATGGTACGCAGGCACTCGCTGCGATCCTTGCGCTCGCGGCCGAGGGCGGGGGGAGGGCTGTGCTCGACGTGGGGGAGTTCGACACGTCGAGCGATGAGGACTTTCTGAACCGCCTGTTCATCCCCGGCCTCCGCCGCGTCGGCGATCTTCAGACCGCCTCGGAGGTGCTGACCCGGCTTCCTCCAGCCGTCGTCGTGCACAATGCCGGGCCCCGCTTCCGCGTTCGAGGTCTGCCGGTTCGTCAGGAGAAGATGAGCACGTCAGAGATCGCTGACGTGCTGCTGTCCGTCAAGCGGTGACAGATCCAGACCGCGCTCGCGCGCGTCCCCGACCGGCTCTGTGTTCAGCGCTCTGCGTGCACTGCGTCAGTTCACTCAGCTCTCAGCGGCCTCCGCGTTAAGACATCCAGTGAACATCGCTGATAGTGAGGGATAGTGTCTCTATTCATGCCGGAGCGCGACGATTGGATCGATTCTCGAGGCGCGCAGCGCCGGTAAGAACGCGGCGGCCGCGGCCACTATGACGAGGACGACAGTCGCGACCGCGAACGATGCCGGATCCATCGGTTGGAGATCGACGATCTGGCCTTGCACGTAGCGCACGAGCCACAGCGCCGCGCCGAAGCCGACGACGACCCCGGCGAGCACGGTTCCCGCGCCGTCTCTCAAGATCATCGAACGAATTCCGCCAGGCGACGAGCCCAGCGCCATGCGCAGTCCGATCTCCGAGGTCCGCTCGGTCACCGCGTAGGCCATCAACCCGTACAAGCCGATGGACGCGAGCAGCAGCGCGAAAGCGCCAACGTAGCTGCTCGTTGCGGCCATCAATCGCTCTTGCGACAACGATTCTCTCGTGTAGCCCTCGAGCGTGTTCAGGTTGAACAACGTGAGCGCAGGATCCACCGCGGCAACGGCGGTACGGATCGCCTGCAACTGCGCGCCGCTTGGCCCGTCGTAGCGCACTTCGAACGTCTGCAGATTGGCCAGCGCGCCGGCGCTCTGGAAGAGCGGCGCGTACACCACATCCCTCGGCGCGTCCTTGACGCTCGCGTAGCGATTGTCGCGGGCGATGCCGATCACTTCTGAGCCGCCGGCGAAGTCGATCGTCTGGCCGACGGCGGGCCCGATGAACTTGCCGGCGAGCCGCTCGCTGACGATCACGACCTTCGGCGCATCGGGATCATCGCGCGCGTCGAAGTCGCGACCTGCGACGAGCGGAATGCCCATGGTCGCGAAATAGCCTGGCGAGAGGAAATTGCTCGCCGCGCGGACGCGCTCGCCGTCGCGCAGCTCGCGTTCTCCGACGCGCCCAACGCCGTTGACGAAGTAGAACGACGTGCTGACGGGCGCGACCGTCGAGATGCTCACGCTGCGCACGCCGGGCAGTGCGGCCAGCGCGTCGAGCATCGTTCGATATGTGCGCGGAATCTCCTCGCCCTTCTTTCCTGCCAGCCGTGCATCCGTCGAGAACATCGCGACGTTCGCCCGCACGTATCCAGGATCGCGCGCCCACAGATTCTGCAGACTGCGGATGAAGAGCGCCATGAACACCAGGAGCACGAGCGACAACGCCGTTTGCGAAGCCACGAGCGTGCGCTCGAGCCAACGCCGGCGGCGCGCGCCCACCTCATGGCGTCCGGTGCTCCGCAGCGTCGCCGTCGAGCGAAGAGCCGGCAGGAATCCAAACAGCACGCACGTCCCGACGCTCGTCAGCAACGCGAATGCGAGCACACGAAGATCCGGCGTGAGATCGATCGCGGTCACCGCGGTGTCGCGAACGGCGAGGCGCAGCAGCGCTTCGCTGGCCCACCACGCGAACGACAGCCCAAGGATGCCGCCGAGCGTCGCGACGAGGACCGACTCCGTGACGAGCTGACGCACGAGGCGCCATCGCCCCGCCCCGAGCGCCAACCGCATCGTCATCTCATCGCGCCGCGCTTCGGCGCGAGCGAGCATGAGCGTGGCGACGTTGAGGCTCGCCAGAAGGACCACGGCCGCGAGCAGCATCAACATGAGACGGAGCCGCGTCTCGTAGTTGCGGCGAAGCGTGCTCTGACCGCCAGAGGCCGCCGGCTCGAGGAAAATCGTCGGCGGCGCGGCGTTCGGCAGCGGCTTCACGCCCGGACCCATGGCGCGAAAGATCGACGTGAGCTCTTGCGCCGCCTGCTCCTGCGACACGCCGGCGCGCAGCCTCGCCATCACTTCGATCCACGTCCAATTCGTGGCGGTCCACGGCTGCGGCCCGGTGGTGCCATGCCGCGAGGCGCGCAGCGGGAACGTGATGTCCGATGTGGATCCGACGTTGGTTCCGACGAAGCCGCGAGGCTCGACGCCGACGATCGTGTACGAGAAATCGCCGACCGTGATCTGCGTGCCGACGACCGAGGGGTCCGCGGCGAAGCGTCGCCGCCAATAGTCGTGGCCGATCACGACGGAGGTCGCGCTCGAGTCCCGATCGTCGTTCGCGTCGAGCAGCCGTCCGAGCACGGGTCGCAAACCAAGAATGCGGTGGTAGTCGCCGCTCACGTACCCCGCGGACACGATCTCGGTGCGGGCATCGATGCGCGCGGCGATCCGCGGCACCGTCATCCATGCGAACAGGCCGTCGAGCGTCGTGTTCGCCTCGCGAAGGCGCTCGAAGAGCGGATACGTGAGGAAGTTGTTCTGCCGGCTGCCGCCCGCGACGAACGACAGCGCGACCAGCCGGGAGGGATCCTTCACGGGCAGCGTCCGAAGGACGATGGCGTTGAACAGCGAGAAGATCGCCGTCGTGGCGCCGATGCCGAGCGCGAGCGACGCGATGGCGAAGAATGCGAAGAGCGGGCTGCGCGAGAGAACGCGCCTGCCGTAGCGCAGATCCTGCGCGATCGTTTCGAGCGACGTCATGGTCCGCATGGCGCGAGTGACCTCCTTCACGCGTTGCGCGTTGCCGAAGTCCCGCCGGGCGGACTCGCGCGCGTCGAGAGGCGACGCGCCGCGGTCGACGCGGAGCCGCGCCTCTTCGGCCAGGTGAAACCGAAGCTCATCGTCCAGATCGCGATCGTCCTGATCGCGCCGCCAGAGGCCGAGCCGGAGACGCGTCAGCCACTTTCGAGCCATGTTGCCCTCCTCATGCCGGCGATCGCCGCCGACCCATCACGCGCGCGATCGCGCCCACCGCCTGGCTCCATCGTGTCTTTTCGGCAGCCAGCTGTTTCTTGCCGGCCGGCGTGAGGTGGTAGTACTTCGCGCGCTGCTTGTTGTCCGTCATCTTCCAGTCGGCGTCGATCCAGCCCTGCTTCTCCAATCGATGGAGCGCCGGGTAGAGCGAGCCGTGATCGATCTGGAGCGCGTCCTCCGAGCTGGCGCGGATCGCTACGCCGATGCCGTGGCCGTGCCGCGGCCCCCACTGCAGCGTCCGCAGGATGAGCATGTCGAGCGTCCCTTGCACCAGCTCGATCCGGTTCTCGTACCGTTCCCGCTTCGCCATGGTAGGAGTCAATCTACCACCATGGGTGGTCGATCGTCTACCACCATAGACGGCGCGAATCCGCTTCCGGTTGGTTTTGAGATATCGTCTGCGGCATGACAAAAGGCCCTGGCCCCGCCGATGTTCTTGCGCCGATCGACCATGGCGAGCTGCCGCGCTGGGAGATGGCCGAGCTCCAGGCCCCTCCGCCCTTCGGCGCGCGCAACCTGTTCAAGATCATCGGCCCCGGCGCGATCATGGCCGCGACGTCCATCGGCGGCGGCGAGTGGCTGGTCGGCCCGGCCGCGGCGGTCAAGTACTCCTCGTCGATCTTCCTGATCGCGACGATCGCCATCGCTCTTCAGGTGCTCTTCAACATCGAAGCGGTGCGCTACACGCTCTACACGGGCGAGCCGATCTACGGCGGCATCATGCGGCTCAAGCCGGGCCCACGTTTCTGGGCCGCCTTCTATTCGTTCCTCGGATTCTTCCAGCTCGGGTGGCCGGCGCTCGCGGGCAGCGCGGCGGCCACGCTCCTCGGCGCGTGGATGGGACGCATGCCCGGCGCGCCAGATCAAGCGACGCAAGCGTGGATCGCGACCGGACTCATCGCCTTCGTCGTGCTAATCCTGTCCTTCGGCGGCACGATCGAGCGCATGCTCGAGTATTTCGCGTGGACGATGCTCGGCGTCGTCTTCCTGTTCCTGATCGCGATCAACGTCGCGTTCGTGCCGTTCGCGCACTGGTGGCGCACGTTCACCGGTTTCTTCATGTTCACGGGACTGCCGCAGCCGATCGATTGGGGACTGATTGGCGCGCTCGCCGCGACCGCCGGCTCGGGCGGCATCGGCAATCTGACGGTGACGAATTGGGTGCGCGACAAGGGCTTCGGCATGGCCGCGACCGTGGGCGCGATTCCAAGCGCCGTCGGCGGCCACGCGATCCAACTCACGCACGTCGGGAAGATCTTTCCGGCCACGCCGGAGAACGTCGTGCGCTGGCGCGAGTGGATGAGATACGTCCACGCGGATCAGATTTGGGTGTGGGGACTCTTCTGCTTCCTCGGCATGTTCCTCAACGTGAACCTCGCGACGGCGATCATTCCGCACGGGACCGATCTGCAAGGCCTCGCGGCCGGCGCGTATCAGGCGGAGTACCTCCGGAAGATCTGGCCGGGCTTCTGGTTCCTGACGCTCTTCAACGGATTCTGGATTCTCTTCAAGACGCAGCTCGGCAACACCGACATTCTCGTCCGCACGATCACGGACGCAGTGTGGATGGCGAGCAAGCGCGCGCGCGCGTGGGACCGCGGCATTCGCGCGATCTACTACGGCATCCTGCTCGTCTTCTCGGTGTGGGGCGTGTTCGTGATCCGCTCGGCGTCGCCGTTTCAGCTCTTCAAAGTGCTCGCGAACATGGCCGGCATCGTGCTGCTCATCGCTGGCGTGCAGATCTTCCTGGTCAACCGCCGGTTTCTTCCGGCGGCCGTCCGGCCGCCGCTCTGGCGCGAGATCGGATTGCTGGTCTGCTCCGCGTTCTACGCGTTCTTCGCGTATTTCGTCATTCGCGATCTGATCAGGACGCTGTTCTAGTCACCGCACGGTGACGACGGTCGATTTCGATTCGCCGTCGGCGAGCGCGACGCGCACCGCGTTCGCGCGCCAGGACTCGAGCCGCTCGCGATCCGTCTCCTCTCCCGGCTCGATCGAGTCGAGCGCGACGACGAAGTATTCGTCCGGCGCCAGCCCCGCAATCGCAAAACTGCCGTCCGGGCCTGCGGTCGCCGTTTGCACGAAGCGCGATTCGAATCCCCACCGCGCCGGATCCGTCGAGAACACGACGATCGCGCAGCCGCCCGAAGGTTTTCCTTTGCCATCCTGCGCCGATCCGGCAATCCGCCCGACGCGCCGCGTCAGCGTCACTTCGACGCTCGACAGCTTCTGGCCGGGCTTGAAGTCATATGGAACGTCTGTCACGTCGCGGCCATCGATCGTCACCGCCTCGAGCTGCCAACCGGATGGCGCGTGGCCGAGGCGCAGGAGGTGCGGGCCGAGCAGGCCGCCAAAAGAGAATGTGCCGTCCGCGCGAACGCCGACGCGCGATCCGCCAGGCAGCGTCAGGCTGTTGACGAGTCCACTCGCCGCGCGGATCGAGAACGCATCGGCGGCAATCGTCTTCTTCTCTTTGTCATCATCGAGGACGAGCGTTCCCGACACCAACGCGCCCGGCGCGGTCACGATGAGGATGCCGGTGATGTCCTCGCCGCCGGTCACGGTCACCGGCGCCGATCCGAGCTCGGCCTCCGGCGTTGCGCTGTTCGCGATGTGCGCGAGGAGCGTGTACTGACCGGGCTGAACGTTCGTGAACGTGATCGAGCCGTCGGCCCCAGAGCTCTCGCTTCGTTCCGCGGCTGGCAGCACGACTCCGCCCGCAGGAATCAGCCGCGCGAACACACGCGACGTCTGGCCGGCCGAACTGACGATTCTCGCAGACACGGTTGCGGCGCGAAGCGGCGTCAGCGCGAAGCTGACGTTCTGCGCGTCCTGACCAACGTCGAGCACGACCGCCTGCGCTTCCGAGGCAGACATCGTGCCCGGGTAGTACGTCGACGCGTAGCGCAGCACGTCCTCGGCCGCGACCGTCGCCAAATCGCCGCCGTAGAACGCGGACACATAGTAGGTGCCTGGCGCCAACCCATGGATGCGATAGTGGCCGAGGTCGTCGGTGAGGCCGCCGGTGAGCAGCGCCGGTATCCCCTCGAGGAGCGGGGCGAGGACGCGCTGACCGTTCTGATACCGGATGCGCATCGCCGACACGAACGCGTTGGTGACCGGCTCGCCGGCGTCGTCGGTGATGCGTCCGGCAATCGCGCTTGCTCTCGGCAACGCGATGTCGATCTGTCCCAGCGTTTGACCGGCCGCAATCTCGAGAACCTTCCGGCTTCCAAATGGACGGCGCTGTCCGTGCCCGAGCGTGACGTAACCGCCTCTGGCCGCAATCACCTCGTAGCGCCCGGCTGGCAGTCCCGTGATCTCCCATAGTCCGTCGGCGCCGGTCGTAACCGAACGCCCCGGCCGCTGTCTCGCCAACTGCTCGATGCTCGATATCTGCACCGTCGCGCGACGGATCGGCTTGCCCGTGTCGGCGGCCGTCACGCGTCCGCTCAATCTCGTCGTCGGACTCTTTGAGGGATCGCGCTGGACGCCGCTGATGCTCTGGAGCAGGAGCAATCCGGCAACGATTGAAGGTGCAGTCCGCATCCGGCGGTCCTTTCGTTCCGACGTCAGTGTCGCGTCAGAATCTTAGACGACGCCGGCTGCTGGACGTCCTCACTGATCCGCCTTCACATCTGAACAACAACCAACGGGCCGACGCGCGCGAGCGAATTCATGGCGGAACGGTTAGGATCTGGTGAGCTTCAGTGGAGTAGCAGCTATGACCAACCACAGACGCGAGATTCGGCTCCTGGCCGCGATCGGAGCGGCCGCGCTCCTCACGGCTTCCGGCTTCGCTCAGCAGTCGAGCTTGCCGGCCTACCCGGAAACGCGCAAAGTCGATCACGTCGATACGTATCACGGCACCAAGGTGGCCGATCCGTATCGCTGGCTCGAGGACGACACGTCTGCCGACACGGCCGCCTGGGTCGAGGCGCAGAACAAGGTCACGTTCCCGTATCTCGAGCGGATTCCCTTTCGCAAGCAGCTTCTCGACCGCGTGCTGAAGCTGAACGACTACGAGAAGCTGTCGGCGCCATCGCAGAAGGGGCAGTACTTCTTCTTCAGCAAGAACAGCGGTCTGCAGAATCAGAGCGTCCTGTTCATCCAGAAGGGTCTCGGCGGCACACCCGAAGTGCTGATCGATCCGAACGCCTGGTCGACGGACGGTACGGTCCGTCTCGCGACGTTCATGCCGTCGAAGGACGCGACATATGCCGTCTACGGCGTGTCAAAAAGCGGTTCGGATTGGCAGGAATACAAGGTGATGGAGCTGGCGACGAAGAAAACGCTGCCGGACACGATTGCGTGGGTCAAGGTGTCGAACGTCGCGTGGCACGGCGACGGTTTCTTCTACAGCCGCTATCCGGCGCCGGAGGCCGGACGCGAGAAGGCGTCCATCAACGAGAATCACCAGGTCTACTTCCACAAGATCGGGACGCCGCAGTCGCAGGACACGCTCGTGTATCAGGATGCCGCGAATCCTCAGCGCTTCCACATCCTCGAAACGACCGAAGACGAGCGATTCGCGATCCTGACGATCTCCGAACGCGGCAAGGGGAAGAACGGCAACGCGGTCTTCGTGCGGGATCTGTCGAAAGGCGCGGCCAGCTTCGTGCCGCTCGTCGAGACGATCGGCGACGACATCTACAACGTCATCGACAACGTCGGCGGGAAGCTGCTGATCGAAACGAATCGGAAGGCGCCGAACTCGCGCGTCGTCCTGATCGATCCGGCGCAGCCGGCCGAGGCGCAGTGGAAGACGATCATTCCCGAGAAGCCGGAGCCGCTGCAGGGTGCGGGCACCGCCGGCGGAAAGTTGTTCGCGACGTATCTGAAGGATGTCGCGACGAAGGCGTACGTCTACAGCCTGGACGGCGCGCTGGAGAACGAAGTGGCGATGCCGGGTCTCGGCACCGGCTCCGGATTCAGCGGGCCGAACAACGCTACGTCCGTCTTCTACTCGTTCAGCTCGTTCACGATCGCCCCGGCGATCTACCGCTACGAGATCGCGACGAAGAAGAGCAGTGTGTTTCGCGCGCCGAAGATTCCCGGCTACGACCAGGACGCGTTCGAGACCAAGCAGGTGTTCTACACGAGCAAGGACGGCACACGCGTGCCGATGTTCCTCGTGCACCGGAAGGGCTTGAAGCTCGATGGCAACAATCCGACGCTTCTCTACGGTTACGGCGGATTCAACGTCGTGGAGCTGGCGAGATTCAGCGCGACGAGGCTCGCGCTCCTCGAGCAGGGCGTCGTCTATGCGTCGGCGAACCTGCGCGGCGGCGGCGAGTACGGCGAGTCGTGGCATCAGCGCGGGACGAAGCTGGAGAAGCAGAACGTCTTCGACGACTTCATCGCGGCGGCGGAATGGTTGATTGCGAACAAATACACCTCGTCCGCGAAGCTCGCGATCCAGGGCGGATCGAACGGCGGGCTGCTGGTGGGCGCCGTGATGAATCAGCGGCCGGAGCTGTTCCGCGTCGCGATCCCGCAGGTCGGCGTGATGGACATGCTGCGCTTCCACAAGTTCACGATCGGATGGAACTGGATCGCGGACTACGGCTCGAGCGACAATCCGGACGAGTTCAAGGCGCTCTACGCGTACTCACCGCTGCACAACATCAAGGCGGGCGTGAAGTATCCGGCGACGCTCATTACGACCGCGGATCACGACGATCGCGTCGTTCCCGCGCACTCGTTCAAGTACGCGGCGACGCTGCAGGCGCTCGCGAGCCGCGAGAATCCGGTCCTCATTCGCATCGAGACGAAATCCGGCCACGGCGCGAGCAATCTCACGAAACAGCTCGAGAGCTCCGCCGATATTTACGCGTTCATCCTGCACAACCTGGGAGTGACACCAAAGACCTGACGCTGTCGGGATTCGGGATCCGGGGTCCGGGATCCGGGGTCCGGGATCCGGGCAACCGAGCCCCGAATCCCGAGTCCCGAATCCCGGATCCCCGATCCGGGATCCCCGATCCCGGATCCCCGATCCCGGATCCCCGATCCCCGATCCCGGATCCCCGATCCCGACTGTCTTCACCAGGACTGGTGCCAGTGGTACCACGGACCGTAGAGGTGTTCGAAGGAGTCTTCACCTCGATTGGGCGGCGGACCGGAGGGAGAGAAGACCAACCCGCAATTGTCGACGAGGCCGCACTCCGTCGTGAGGAAGCGCAGCTCATCGCCGAACTGTGAGAACTCACGCACGCGAAACAGTCCGATCCACGGTCTCGTTTCCCGTGCGTAGTCTTCGGGCAGGCTCCTGAACCAATCGGCGCTTTGCGCGAGCGCCGGGCCGCTCAAGAAGAGCCTCGTCTCGAGCGGCAGGTTCGACCACACGAGCAGCTCCGCGGCGAGCATGAGCGCGGGAACGGCCGACCACGCGCGAAACGCGCGGGCCACGCCGGTGCCTTCCTTCATCGCGATCGCGCACGCGACCGACACGCCGATCACCCACCACAGGAACACGACGACCGCGGCGCCGTAGATGGCCATCCACATTGGGAACGAGACGCCCGCGTCGCTGTGGGTGACGAGCACGACGACGGTCCAGATGATCGCGGCGACGCGCGCGGCGCGTGCGAGCCAGGGAGATCTCCCTGACGACGGCATGGGCGCGCATTGTATCGCACGGAAGAAGTAGAATCCGGGCAACCGTCCGAGGACTCGCATGCGTGATGATCTGAAGGCTGCATTCCGGTCGCTCACCGCGTCGAAGACGTTCACAGCCGTCGCGCTGATCGTGCTGACGCTCGGCATCGGCGCGACAACGGCGATCTTCTCCGTTGTCGATGCCGTGGTGCTGCGCGGTCTTCCGTTCGACGAGCACGATCGTCTGGTGGCGGTGGGCGAGCGGCGCCCGCAGCCACCCAGACCGGATCTCAGCCGCGATCCGACGGCGCTGTCTTCGGTCGCTCCGCAGAACTATCTGGATTGGGCGGCGCAGCAGCAGGTCTTCGAATCGTTCGCCGCGATCGCGGGAGGATCGGTGGTGCTGCGCGAGCCCGGCGCGCAACCGGAGGAACTGCGCGGACAGCGCGTCACCTCCGGGTTCTTCGACGTCCTGCGCATTCGCCTCGCTGCGGGCCGGCCGTTCACGATCGAGCACGAGGTCGAAGGCCGCCACCGTGTCGTCGTATTGAGCGATGCGTTCTGGAAGCGGCGGTTCGGCGGCGATCCCGCGATCCTGGGACGGACGATCCCGCTCGACGGCGGCGCGTACGAAGTGATCGGCGTGATGCCCCCAGACGTGACGTATCCGGTCGGCGTCCTGCGGCCGACCGATCTCTGGACGCCCTACGTCGTGCCGGAAAACGAACGCACCCGACGTAGGGGTACGTTGAGCGTGTATCTCCAAACGATTGCGCGGCTCAACCCCGGCGTCTCGTTCGGGCAGGCGCAGGCGCAGATGGATCAGATCGCCGCCGCGATCGAAAGAGCGAACCCCGAGTGGAACAAGGACCACCGGATCGGCGTGCGTCCGCTGCGCGATCATCTCGTCGGCGCGCGCACGAAGTCCTGGATGCTGATGCTGCTCGGCGCGGTCGCGATCGTGCTGCTCATCGCTTGCGCGAACGTCGCGAATCTGCTGCTCGCGCGCGCGAGCGTCCGCGAGCGCGAGATCGGAATCCGCGCGGCGCTCGGCGCCGGACGCCTCCGGCTGGTGCGGCAGTTGATGATCGAGAGCCTCGTGCTCTCCACCGTAGGCACGCTGGTGTCGGTCGTGGTCGCGTGGTGGGCGGTGCGCGTCCTCAAAGCGTCGATGCCGGAGGGGCTTCCGCGCGTGTCGAACATCGCGCTCGACCTTCGCGTATTGCTGGCAGCGGCCGGTCTCTCGCTGGGCACGGGCGTGCTCTTCGGGATCGTGCCCGCGCTGCAGCTCTCGAACCCGGATCTCTCGAACGCGCTGAAGGACGGCGCGCGCGGCAGCGCGGGGCGCGGCCGCCGCTATCTCCGCAGTGCGCTCGTCGTCGCCGAGGTCGCGCTCGCGGTCGTGCTCCTCGTCGGCGCGTCGCTCTTCATCGGCAGCTTCGTCTCGCTGATGCGCATCGATCTCGGGTTCAATCCCGAGCGGGTGCTCACGGCGATCGTGGCGCCGCGAAGCGAACCGGGCAAAGCGCCGCCCGATTCGCGTGCGGCGTTCACCGACATCGTCGATCGCGTCAGCCGGACGCCGGGCGTCGTCCACGCGTCGATCATCGCCGGCGGGCTGCCGCTCAGCGGGAGCATGATGACGACGGTCATGGCTGTGCCGGGGCGCACGCCGCCGCCGAACGAGAGCATCAGCGTTCGTGTCGTGACGCCGGAGTATTACCAGGCGCTCGGGATTCCGCTTCGCAGCGGCCGCATGTTCGACGCGAAGATCGATCGCGCCGGCGGTGCGGATGTCGCCATCCTCAACGAGTCCGCCGCGAAGGTGTACTTCCCCGCGCAGGATCCGCTCGGCCGATCGGTGAACGTGAACGGCGATCGGACCATCGTCGGCGTGGTCGGCGACGTGCATCAAACGAGCCTCGAAGTCGAGCCACGTACTGAAGTGTACTTACCGATGGCACAGAACGACGCGTCGTTTGCCGAGCTCGTCATCAAGACGAGCGGCAATCCGTACGACGTGCTGCCGGCCGTCAAGGAGGCCGTGCGGCAGGCGCTGCCGGATGTCCCGCTGCGCGGCGTGCGAAGCATGGAGCAGCTGATCGCCACGCGCGTGGCGCAGCGCCGGCTGAACATGCTCCTGCTCGGGTTGTTTGGTCTGTTGGGACTGGTGATTTCCGCCGCGGGGATCTACGGCGTGATGGCGTACGCCGTCTCGCAGCGGACGCGCGAGATCGGCGTGCGCATGGCGCTCGGCGCCACGCGCTCACGCGTCGTCGCGATGGTGCTCGCGAACGCGTGCGTGCTCGTTGCGATCGGTCTCGCGATCGGCGGCGCCGGCGCCTGGTATCTGAGCGCCGCGGCGAAGACCTTCCTGTTCAGGATGGACGCGAACGATCCGCGCGCGTTCGTCGCGGCCGTCGCCGCGTTGTCACTCGCGGCGGTCGTCGCAACGATCGTCCCCGCTCGCCGCGCCGCGAGCGTCGATCCAACGGTCGCTTTGAGAGCTCAGTAGGTTCAAGGGTTCACGAGTTCAAAGGTTCACGAGTTCAAAGGTTCACGAGTTCAAAGATTCACGAGTTCAAAGATTCACGGGTTCGTGTCGATTCCGGAGCGCCGCAATCATGAACCCGTGAACCCGTGAACCCGTGAACCCTTGAACCCGTGAACCCGTGAACCCTTGAACCCTTGAACCCGTGAACCCTTGAACCTATTTCCAAGGCAGTGCTTTTTGAATCCACGCGATCCGCGTCAGATCGTTGTAGATGACCGTTGCCATCAGCAACACGAGCAGCGCGAATCCGACGAGCAGCATCTTCTCCTTGACGGCGATGCTGAAGTCGCGGCGTGAGACGCCTTCGAGCGCCAGGATCGCGATGTGCCCGCCGTCGAGAACCGGCACGGGCATGAGATTCAGCAGTCCGAGGTTCAGGCTGATGAGTGCCATCAGCGACAGGAGAGCGGTCCACCCCTGAGCGGCCGCCGCGCCGGTCTGTCCCGCGATCCCGACAGGACCCGCCAGTTGACGGACGGACGTCTGTCCCGTGACGACGCGGCCGAGCGTTTGGAGAATCGCGACGGAGCCTTCCCAATTGCGCTGCACGCTCATCGTGAACGCGCCGATCGCGCCGGGGTAGAACGTCCGCACCTCGAACGGGCTGATCGAGGCGCCGACGCGAGGCGCGTCGCCGATTCTTCGAGGCGTGACGTTGAGCGCCACGCGCGACCCCGAGCGCTCGACCTCGATCGCGAACGGACGATCCTCGTGCGCCGCGATGATCGCCCTGACGCGATCGTACGATGGCGACGCCTCGCCATCCGCCGCGACGATCACATCCATCGCCTCGAGGCCCGCGTGCGCGGCGGGATCGCCGGGCGTGACCGACAGAATCTGCGGGCGCATCTTCGGACGGACGCCGATGTCGTTCGGTCTTTCCGCGTCGGCCGATCGCACGACGCGCTTCTGCTCCGTGAGGCGATTACGCTCGACCAGGATCTCTATCTGCGCAGTTTTTTGGCGCGCGATCGCGTCGGCGAGCTGTTCCCACGTCGCCACCGCCGCGCCGTCGACCGCAAGGATGCGATCGCCGCGCGTCAATCCGGCAACCGCGGCGGGCGACCGATCGACGACGGCGTCGACGACGACGGGGTCGAGGTCGAACGCGGGAGCGTATGCGCCTTGCGAGATGACGATGGCCAGGAGCACGACCGCGAGCGCGAGGTTCATCACCGGTCCCATCACGAGCACTTGGAACCGCTGCCATTTCGTCTTCGAGAGGAACTCGTCCGAGGCGCCGGTCCGGTCGTCCTCGACGGTTTCGCCCGCCATCTTCACGTAGCCGCCGAGCGGGATCACGCTGATGCAGTACTCGGTATCGCCGCGGCGGAACGCGAGGATCTTCGGGCCGAATCCGAGCGAGAACGTGAGCACGCGGACGCCGATGCGCCGGGCCATCAGGAAATGCCCGAGCTCGTGCACGAAGATCAGCACGCCCAGCACGAAGATGAACGACACGAGGGTAGTCACGGCTGTTCCTTACGAAAGAAAACGGCCGGCAAGTTCCGCCGGCCGTTTGATTCGTGCGTTCGTTGGGAGCGTCAGCGACGACTCCCGGGGGTGTTTTGCATAGAGGCACCTCCCGGCCGCGACCGATTGAAACCCCTGATTAGGGTTGACCCGCTATGCAGGCCGTGGTCGCTGCAGCCTTTGTTTTCGCGCCACTTTGGCGCGCGATCACCCCACAGAATACCACGGCGGACGTAGGAGGACTCAGACTCAACTCAGACTCGACTCAGACTCGACTCAGACTCGGACTGGACCCGTTTTCTCGGCGTTTTTGACGACTTGAGGAGTCTGAGTCGAGTCTGAGCCAGGTCTGAGTTGAGTCTGAGCCGAGTCTCGATCGAATGACCTCATAAGTTCGCGGGCGTGGTATACGTCTTCGCACGCGTTTCATCGATCATTCGCGAGGCGACCTGTGAGCTCCACTCCAGCGCGTTCCATCCTCCAATCCATCGCGATCGTCGTCCTTGTTCCCGCGCTCGCGTTTGCGCAGCGCGGCGGCGGAGGCGCGGACGGACCGCAGACAGCGCAGCCCGTCGGCGCGCCGCGGTTCGACTACGTCGGGCCGTCGAGCTCCGGTCGCATCGCCGCGGCCGCGGCCGTCGCCGGCAAGCCCGGTGTGTACTACGCCGGCGCCGCATCCGGCGGCGTGTGGAAGTCGACCGACGGCGGCGCGACGTGGAAGCCCACGTTCGACAGCCAGACGTCGCAAGCGATTGGCGCGCTGGCCGTCGCGCCGTCGAATCCCAACATCGTGTGGGCGGGCACGGGCGAAGCGTGGGCCGTGCGCGACATGGACATGATGGGCGATGGGATCTACAAGTCGACGGATGCGGGCGAGACGTGGACGAACGTCGGGCTTGGCGCGACCGGCCGCATCGGCACGATCGTGATCCATCCGGCGAATCCGGACGTCGTGCTCGTATGCGCGCTCGGCCGCGCGACCGGTCCGCAGCGCGAGCGGGGCGTCTATCGAACGGAGGACGGCGGCAAGACCTGGCAGCAGGTGCTGTTCGTGAACGAGAACACCGGCTGCTCCGGACTTCAGATGTCGCTGCAGAATCCCGACGTGGTGCTCGCGGGCACGTGGGAGATCGAGCTGCAGACGCACGTGCTGCACAGTGGCGGCGCCGGCAGCGGAATCTATCTGTCGACGAATGGCGGCCGTGCGTTCACGAAGCTGACGCAAGGTCTCCCGGCGCCGCCGTTCGGCAAGACCGACGTCGCGATCGCGCCCTCGAACGGAAACAGGATGTACGCGCTGATCCAAACGGGATCCGACGGCGTGAAAGGACAGCCGTCGAAAGCGCAGGGATCGCTGTGGCGATCCGATGACGGCGGACGCACGTGGACGAACGTGAGCTGGGATCGGCGCTTGATCGGGCGCGCCGGGTACTACATTCGCGTGCGGGTCTCGCCCGACAATCCCGATCATCTTCTCGTCGCCAACAGCACGCTCTGGCGATCGCGCGACGGCGGAAAGATCTGGGAATCGGGCGGCGGCGGCTGCGGCGATTGCCACGACATCTGGTGGGACACCACGCCCTCGCTCGCGGGCCACTACATCGTCACCGGCGACGGCGGGATGGGGATCTATGGATCGCCGGCGAATCCGGGCGGCAATACGAGCGTCGTGCTTCCGATCGGTCAGATGTATCGCGTGACCGTCGATCAGCGCAGCCCGTACTGGGTGTATGGAAGCCGCCAGGATGACGGCAGCATGCGCATCGCGAGCGATCGTCCGATCGTGCCGTCGAACGTGCCGTCGTACGCGTCGTCGACGCCGATCGCGGCGGCATCGGCCGCGCTCGGCCGCGGCGGTCGAGGCGGACGCGGCGGCGGGCGAGGCGGCGGCGCCGAGGGTCCGGCCGAGGAGAGCATGCCGTCGTGCGAATCGGGCTACACGTACCCCGAGCCGAACAACTCGCGGTTCGTGTGGGGCACGTGCTACGCGGCGCACGTCGCGACGTACGACGAGGCGAGCGGCCTCCGGCGCTCCGTGAGTCCATGGATGCACACGCTCGACAGCGATCCGGTCGGCCTGAAGTACCGCTGCCACTGGTCGCCGCCGCTCGCGATCGATTGGTTCGACAACGCCGTGTACTTCGGATGTCAGGTTCTCTTCCGCACGCGCGATCGCGGACAATCGTGGGACGTCATCAGCCCCGATCTCTCCACGGCGGATCCCAGCCGCATTCAGTTCTCGGGCGGCGTCATCGGCGACAACCTCGGTCAGTTCTACGGCGCCGTGATCTCCGCGATTGCGCCGTCGCGGACGGAGCGCGGAGTGATCTGGGCCGGCACGAACGACGGCAAGGTCTGGATCTCGCGCGACGCCGGAAAAAATTGGACCGACCTCACGAAGAACGTGAAGATGCCGGCGTGGGGGCTCGTGCGACGAATCGACGCCTCGCATTTCGATCCGGGCACGGCATACATGGCGGTCGACTATCACCTCGTGGACAATCGCGATCCATTCCTCTACAAGACGGCGGACTTCGGGAAGACGTGGACGCGGATCGACAGCACGCTGCCGAAAGGACATCCGCTCGATTACACCTTGTCGATCGCGGAGAACCCGCACCGGCGCGGAATGATCTTCGCCGGCACGGGCCACGGGTTTTTCTATTCGAGAGATGACGGCAAGACGTGGACGCAGTTCAAGGACAAGCTCCCCGCCGCGCCCGTGAACTGGATCGAAGTTCCGAAGAACGCGCCGGAAGTCGCCATCGCGACGTACGGGCGAGGCCTGTGGATCCTCCGCGATCTGTGGCAGCTCGAACAGATGGACACGCTGTCGCCGCAAGCGGAGCTGCAGCTCTACAAACCTCGGCCCGCGACGTTCAGGGCGGCCGGCGGCGCCGCGACGTTCGTGTTCAACCTTCCGTCCGCGCCGAGCGGTCCGATCGCACTCGAGATCCTGGACGCGGACGGCTCGGTGATCAGCAAGAACGACGTGCAGGCGCGCGCGGGCATGAATCAAGCGAGCTGGAATCTCCAGTATCCGCCGCCGAATCAGCCCGTGCTGCGATCGATTCCGCCCGACAACCCGTTCATCTGGGACGCGGGCCGCTGGCAGGGACGCGAGCGGCCGGTGACGCATTGGGGGCTTGGCGCGCAGTTCTGGCGTCCGCGCGCCGCGCCGGGCAAATACACGGTGCGCATGACGTACAACGGACGCCAGTACACGCAGCCGTTCGAGGTGTGGCGGGACGTGACGCTTCCGTCGACCGACGCCGATCTCCTCGCGAGCTCCGAGCTGCAGCGCAACGTCGTCAACGCGATGAACGAAGTCGTCGATCGCATCAACCGGATCGAGATCATGCGCGCGCAGGTCGAGGATCTCCGCAAGCAGTACGGAAAGGACGCGACGCTCGATCGGGCGCTGGACGGGATCTACAAACGGATGTACGACACGGAGCTGCACTACCTCTCGCGCACCGAGATGCACAGCGACGACAAGTGGTACGTCGAGAAGTACAAGCTCTACATGAATCTCGTGTGGCTGCTCGCGGAGATCGGCGGGAGCGGCGGCGACGTGATGGGCGGCGTCGGCTATCGGCCGACCAACGCGGCCGTTGGCGTGTTCAAGGATCGATTGGCCGAGATGGACGTGGCGCGCAAGGATTTCGATCGCTTGATGAAGGACGTCGAGGCGTTCAACAAGACCTATTCGGGCAAGCTGCCGCCGGTATCGGATCGCATGACGACGGCGACACGATGACGTAACGCGCGGATGAACTTCCGGCACGTTCCGGCAATGTCCGCAATCGAACGCGAGATCCCACAGTCGAGCACTTTTCGGCCAAAGTCCAACTGACTTCCGGCTCGTCACGTCAAATAGCACAGCGAAAAGGGCGAGAAACCGCCAGAAAGGCCTCGAGGCATGGAACATGCCTCTGCGGGAGGCGTCTCATGACTGGAAGGCCGGAGCTGGATTCATGACCTATCCGACCAAAGTGTGCGTATACGCGCTGGTGTTCGTCTGGGCGCAGATGCTGCCGAACGCGTTCGAGCAGCAGCCCGCTCCCGCGTCTCCGTCGGCGCCTCCGTCCGCCGCTGCGGTGGAACGCGCGTCGCAAATCCTTGCAGAAGCGCGCAAGGCGATGGGGGGCGACACGCTCGCGGGCGTGTCGACGATCCTGACGACGGGACGCACGCGGCGCGTGCGCGGGGAGAACCTCGTTCCGATCGAATTCGAGATCGCGATCGAGCTGCCGGACAAGTACGTGCGCAAGGATGAAGTGCCCGCGGAAGAGAGCGAGCCGACATCCACCGGCTTCGTCGGACGCGAGGTCATCCAGTATCCGGCGCCGCCGGCCGGCCGCGCCGGCGGTCCGCCGCCGCCCGGCGGCCGCGCCGGTGGTCCGCCGCCGCCCGCGCCCGCGGGCGCGAAGCCTCCGGATGCGAAGCCCGGATCGGACGTGAGGCCGCCGTCCGATGCGAAGCCGCCGTCGGACGCGAAGCCGGTTCCTCAGAAGCCGGCGATGACGCCGGAACAGATGGCGGAGATGCAGCGGACCGCGCGGCTCAACACGGCGAAGCAGGACTTCGCGCGCATGTCGCTCGGCTTCTTCGCGAATACGCTCGCGGCATTTCCGATGACGTTCGCGTACGCGGCGCGCGCCGAGGCGCCGCAAGGTACGGCGGACGTCCTCGACGTCAAAGGGGAGGGCAACTTCGCCGTCCGCCTGTTCATTCATGCCGACACGCACCTGCCGATCATGGTGAGCTGGCAGGCGCCGCCGACCAACGTCATCATCACGACGCCCGGACAGCCGCCGCCGAAGACCGTGGCGCCTGGCGCCGTGCTCGTGTCCGCTCCGGCGCCGCCTCCGGCGAGCGCGGCGCAGGAGGAGAAGGACAAATACTCCAAGGAAGTCATCGGCCTTCGCGCGAAAGCACAGGCGACTCCGATCGAGTACCGCTTGTATTTCGCTGACTATCGCGACGTCGACGGGGTGAAATTCCCCTTCAGACTGCGTCGCGCCATCGGGACGGACACGACGGAGGAAACGACCTTCGATCGCTTCCGGCTGAACACCAAGATCGATCCGCGAAAGTTCACGGTTCCCCAGCGGTAGCTTCACTACTACACGAGGAGCGCTGCATGTTCGGGCTTTTTACGTCAAGACGGGTGAGGTGTGTCTTCGCGCTGGCGGCGTGCCTGTGGCCCGCGGCGCTGTTCGCACAGGCCGCGAGGCCTGGCAAGCTGCAAGTGACCGTCGTCGATCCCAGCGGCGCCATCGTGCAGGACGCGACGGTCACGCTGGTGGCGCTCGAGCCGGCCGCGGCGCCGGCGGCGCTCGCGCCAATCAAGACATCCGACAAGGGCGTCGCGATTCTCGAGAGCGTTCCCCCAGGCCGCTACAGCATTCGCGCGGAGTTTCCCGGATTCGACATGGGACTGCTCCGCGACATTCGCGTCCGTTCCGCCGGCGAGAGCAAGCACGTCGTCGTGCTGCCGCTCTCGAAGCTGGAGGACAGCGTGACCGTCGGCCGCGACGTGCAAGCGATTGCTGCCGACCGGCGCACCTCCGAGTTCGGCGTCTCGCTGAGCCGCGATCAGATCGAAGCGCTCTCCGACGATCCGTCGGAGCTCTCGCGCCAGTTGAACGAGATTGCCGGTCCGGATGCGATCGTGCGCGTCGACAGCTTCGAGGGACAACAGCTCCCGCCGAAGGCGCAGATCAAATCGATCCGCGTCATCCGCGATCAGTTCGCGGCCGAAGCGGCGCAGCCGGGCAGCACGTTCGTCGAGATCGTGACGCAGCCCGGCGTCGGCGCGCTGCGCGGCGGATTCAACTTCGGGCTCCGCGACGGATCGATGACGGGCCGCAGCCGCTTCACGCCGACGAAAGGGCCGGAGCAGTTCAAGGACTTCGGCGGCAACGTCGGCGGCACGCTGGTGAAGGGCAAGACCAGCTTCAACGCGTCAATGAACGGGCAGACGAATTACGTGTCGCCCATCCTCAACGTCGCGCTGCCCGACGGCACGCGCGCCGAGACGCTCGGCATCCGCCAGCCGAGCAGGAACACCAGCATCAACGCCGTCGTGGATCACGCGGTCACGCGCGACCAAACGCTGCGCGTGGGGTTCTCCAGATTCTGGGCCAAGCGCGAGAACCAGGGCATCGGCGCGTACGATCTCCCCGAGCGCGCGTTCACGCAGGAGAACAAAGGCAACACGATCCGCACGCAGCTCGCCGGTCCGCTCGGCCGCCGATCGTTCATCAACTCGCGCGTGTCGTACAACTGGCTGCGCTTCTGGGCGTACTCGAAGACCAGCGCGCCGACGATCATCGTGCAGGACGCGTTCAACAGCGGCGGCGCGCAGCAGACGCAGGACGTGCACGTCAACCGGCTCTCGCTCATGTCGGACATCGACTACGTCCGCGGGATCCACTCGTGGCGCGGCGGCGTGCAGGTCGACGGCGAGTGGTTCCGCTCGACGAACAGCTCGAACTCGCTCGGGACGTATACGTTCAGCAGCCTCGCGGACTACGAGGCCGGACGCGCCGCGGTCTACACGCAGGCGCTCGGCAATCCGGAGGTCACGTATCTCAACATGACCGGCGCGGTGTATTTCCAGGACGACATCCGCGTGCGCAAGGGATTGACGGTGAGCCCCGGCGTTCGCTACAGCCTGCAGAACCGCGTCGACGACAAGGGCGCGTTCGATCCACGCGTCGGCATGACGTGGGCGCCGTTCCCGCAGAAGCAGACGACGTTCCGCGCGAGCGCCGGGATCTTCCACAGCTTCCTGCCGTCGTTCGCGATCGAGCAGACCTTGCGGCAGGACGGCGAGAAGCAGCGCGAGCTCGTGATCCTCAACGCGCCGTACCCGAATCCGAATCTCGATCTCGGCTTCCTGCCCCCGACCAACAAGTACTCGATCGGCGACTTCGAGCTGGGGCGCAACGTCCGCTACAGCGCCGGCGTCGATCATGCGTTCTCGCCGCGCGTGCGCTTGAATGTCCTCTACAACTACATCCATCTCCAGCAGCAGCCGCGCGGCCGCAACTTGAACGCGCCGGCCGGCGGCGTGCGGCCCGATCCGCGATACGCGAACGTGATCGAAACGGTCACCGACACGGAGATTCGCCGCCACGAGCTGTTCGTGAACTCGACGATCAATCTCGCGACGCCAGGGCCGGCGGCGAGCCAGAAGCCGTTCAATTGGCGACGGCTCTCGATGAACGCGAGCTACAGTCTGCTGCGCGCGCGGAACAACAGCGCGGGGTTCTTCTCGGTGCCGCCGACGGGGAACATCGAGGATGACTGGGGGCCGGGTCCGGCCGACTCGCCGTACCGCGTGCAGCTCCTGCTCACGAGCACGCAGTTCCGCAACGTCACGATGAACGTCTCGTGGTTCGCGAACAGCGGCGGCGTCTACACACTGACGACGGGCTTCGACGACAACCGCGACGGGATCGTCAACGATCGTCCCGCCGGCGTCGGCCTGCGCTCGCTGCGCATGGCGGGTCAGTCGAACGTGAACGCGCGGTTCCAGTACGCGATCCCATTCGGCGCGCCCGCCGCCGGCGGCCCCCCCGGCGCGGGACGCTACCGGCTGCAGCTGTTCTCGAACATCAACAACCTGGCGAACCGCCAGAATCTCGGCGGCTACAGCGGCGTGATGACGTCGCCGTTCTTCCTGCAGCCGACGATGGCGCTCAACCCACGGAGCGTGAATTTCGGGATCGGATTGAATTTCTAAAGGTTCCGGTCAGAATCGCATCCTCCATCCAAACCGAACGACGCGTCCTGGCGCGAACCCTTCGGCGTTGCCGACGGTGTCCGCGCCCAGGACGGCGGTGCGCCCGTTGCTGACGCTTCCGCCGAGCAAATAGTCCGTCAGATCGACGAACCCCCCGGTCCCCAGTGCGGGCACGAAGAACTGCGGATGGTTGAACGCGTTGTCGAGGAGCGCCGTGAACTCGACGTTCACGCCGCGCGTGGTGACGATCGTCTTGTAGAATGCGAAGTTCACGATCCACGTCCCGGGACCTTTGACGCTGCCCTTGGTCGCAGTGCCCAGCGTGCCCGGCGCGGGCACGGCAAACGCCGTCACGTCGAAGAACCGATCGCGCGTGCCTCCGACGTTTGGATTGCCGATCACGTCCGGGCGCCACGCTTCGCCGAATTGTCCGACGCCATCGAGGCTCCGCCCGGTGTTGGCCGGGTAGATCGGATCGGTCCCGTAGATGAAGAACGGCGTGAGGTTCGGTCCGGAGCGCGCCTGGAAGATCGTGGAGACGGTCCACCCGCCGACGATCGCGTCAGCCCATATCGGAAGCGCGTTCGCCATTTTCCGCTGGCGTCCAAATGGCACGTCCCACGTTGCGTTCATCACGACGCGATGCTTCACGACGTTGGGATCGGGGCCGCGATCTTTTTCGATGTCATATGGATCGTACTGGACGACGCCAATCGTGCTGTTGCCGCTGTCGGGCGCGTTGCTGTCCGAGCCCGCGAGCGTGTACGCGGCGTTGACCGCGAAGCCGTGCTTGAATCGGCGCTGCAGCTCGAGCTGAAGCGCGTTGAATTGCCCTTCGCCGCGATTCTCGGTGATGTCCATGAACGTGCCGTAGAGCGGGAACGGCAGCCTCGCGCGCGACGCGGGATCTTCGTCGACGTTGAGGAGCGGCACCGCGCTCGCCTGCACGGTGTTGTAGTCCCGGTGCACGAGCAGCTTCCTCATCGTCGATCCGATGTAGCTGACGCGGGCACCGAGCTGGCCCGGCAGCTCGCGCTCCACCGTCACGTTGTATTGATAGATGTCCGGGCTCTCGAGATCGAGCTGCAATCCCTGATTGCCGAAGCCCAAAGATTCGCTGACAGTTCCGGTGCTGAATCCGCGCTGCAGCGTCGGCCTGCGGTTCGTGATGATGTAGCGGAACGGATTGCGCGACATGATGTCGCGCGCGCCCTGCGCCGCGCCCGTCGGATGAAAGATGCCGAATCCGCCGCGCAGCACCGTCTTGTTGTTCTCGTCCACGCGATACGCGAAGCCGACGCGCGGGCTGATGTTGTTGCGATCCGTTTTGATCAGTCCGCGGCCGACGCCCACGTCGCTGCTCGTGAGCGTGCGGTTGAGGCGCCGCGCGCCAGGCGGCAGCAGATCCGCGATCGCGCTCGCCGGGACGATGTGATGGCCGCCGTCCGCCGGCAGGAAGTTCGCGTAGATGTCGTTGCGATCGATGAAGACGCCGACGACTTCGTACCGCAGCCCGAGAAACGCGGTGAGCCGCGGGCCGACGCGCCAGTCGTCCTGGAGGAACAGCGCCCAGTCGTTCGAGAACGTGTCCATCGGCAGATTGCCGCGCGTGTTGCGCTGCTCGCGCACCTGGTTCGGCAAGCCGAGGAGCAGATCCGCGAACGAGTTGCCGGTCGCGAATCCCGAGAAATCGTAGCGGCCCTTCGATTCGTTCGCGCCCGTCGAATAGCCGTCCTCGGCGTTGTTGCGTGAATAGATGCCGCCGAACCGCATCGTGTGCGCACCCAACAGCCAGCTCGTGCTGCTGCTGATCGACATCGACGATTGCCGCAGATCGCGGAACGTGTTCTGGCGCTGATCGCGAATGTCCGACGGACGATTCGGCGCGGCGAACATGAACGTCGGGAATCCCGGCGCCTGCTGCGCGAGCGACGGGACCTCGATGCCGAGCTCGGAGCCGACCGGGCCCGCCACCAAATGGCTCCTGCGATTGCGCTCGTCCAGGCTGTAGCCGGCGCGGATCTCGCTCACCATCGCGCGCGACCAGATCCGCGTCCATCCGGTCGCGAGCGTGATCGCGCGCGACTCGCGCTCGAGAAGGCCGAGATTCGTCAAGCCGCCGCCGCCGTTTCCACCCGTGCTCTCGAACGTGAACGCGTCCGGATCGCGCCGCTGCCAACTCAGGCGGGCGAAGAGCGAGTCGCGTCCGGTGAGCTCGTGATCGATCCGGCCGTCCGCCCGATCGCGGATCCGGTTGAGCGCCAGGATCTCGCGGAACGTGCCGAAGCCGCCGTTCGACGTCGTCGTCTGGTTGGGGAGCGGGTAGAAATAGTCGACGATGCGGCGAGCGGCGGGATCGAGACGTTCGGTGGGAATGCGGTTGCCCGGGAAGGGCGAGCCCGTCAGCGGATCGCGGACGACGAACGTCGCGCCCGAGAAGTCGCCGTTCCGCATGGCCGCGGTCGGAACGACCGCGAGGGCGCCGCCGCCGAGCTCCTTGCGCTTGTTGCCTTCATAGTTCGCGAAGAAGAACGTTTTGTTCGCGTGGATCGGTCCGCCGAGGCTGCCGCCGTAGCGGTAGTCGTGCGTGTCGGCGTTGGGATCGCTGCGCGACACGCCGTTCAGCGTCTGCGCGTACGTTCGCGCGTTCAGCTCGTTCGTATTGACGTCGTAGAAGGCGGTGCTGTGGAACCTGTTCGCGCCGCGCTTGGTCGAGACGATGACGCCGGCCAACCCTCCGTACTCCGCGCTGTACGAGTTCGACAACACCTGCACTTCCGCGATCGCGTCGAGGCCCGGTGCGGCGTTCGACAGCTCGCCGAAGATTCCGGCGGTGGAAGGCTGTCCGTCTTGAATGTACGATGCGCCGTACGTTCTACCGCCGAGGAACTGGATGCCGTCGAACCCGGCGACGACGTTCGGATTGAGGATCAGAAAGTCCTGGACGTCGCGGCTGTTGCGGGGGAGGTCGCGAAGCTGCTGCTCGTCGAGCCCGCGCGCGATCGTCGGGCTCTCGATCGTGATGTTGTTCTGGCCCTCGGCGGTCACCGTGACGAGATCCTCGAGCCCGCCGACCTCGAGGTGAAGATCGGTGCGCATGACGGAAGCCGCGCGGACCACGACGCCGGTGCGCTGCACTTTCTTGAATCCGCTGATCGCCGCGGTGATCGTGTACGTGCCGGGCCGCAGGTTCGGGATTTCGAAGAGGCCCTCGAGATCCGTCTGCGTTTCGCGCGCGACGCCCGTCGCTTCGTCGGTGACGACAACCGTGACGCCGGGGACGATCCCGTTCTGCGGGTCGTAGACGGTTCCGCGAATCGTAGCGAGCGTGGTCTGCGCGGCGATCGGGGCGCTGCTCAGGCAAAACAAAAACGCTGCGAGGAGTCTCATGTCGCGACCTCCTTCAGCGTTCTAAGTTGCCCGACTTCAGTGTGTCAACGACTATCTAATGCTGAGCTGTTGCCGGTTCGGCTCAGTAGTCCCGATAGCGCGCGACGTCGATCCACTTGCCGGCCATCATCACGCGATCGACCGTGCGGATCGCGGAGATGTCCTTGCTCGGATCGCCGCGTGTGACGATGAGATCCGCGTGCAGTCCGGGCCGCAGCGTGCCGAACGTGCCGCTGCGATAGAAGAACGCGGCAGCGGTTCCCGTCGCCGCCGTGATGGCCTCGAGCGGAGTGAGCCCGCTCTCCACGAGCAGCTCGAGCTCGCGCCACGGCGCCTCGCCGCGCGCGGCATAGGGCACGCTCGAGTGCCCGCCCATGACGATGCGGCCGCCTTCGCGGGCCACTCGCTTGGTGAGCTGCTTCATCTTCTCGAACCCGGCCACGCGCATCTCGATCAGCTTCGCTTGCGCTGCATCAGGCTTCGCGTCCGGCTTTGCGTCCGGCGGGGGAGTCGTGCGCCGCTCGAACACCGCAAGCGTCGCATCGACCCATGGCTTCTTCGCGCGAAGCGTCGCGTACAGGGCCTTCGCTTCCGGACCATCGAGATTCGCCCGCGCGAACATCGCATATCGGCCGTCGCGCCGCGCGTCGTTGTCGGCAAGCACGGCTTGCCTGTACTCCTCGGCCTCTTTTTGCGGAACGACGCTGATGCCGAGCGACGTAATGTGCTCGACGCCGTGAAGTCCGTATGCGAAGAGCTCGCGCGCGTCGACGAGCTCGAGGTGCGCAGTGCACGGAATCTTGCGGCGGTTGCAGACGTCGATGACCGTCTTGGCGCTTGCCAACGGCAGGCGGAAATAAATCTTCAACGCGGCGGCGCCTTGATCGGCCGCACGCTCGGCGAACTGCCGCGCCTCGTCGGCGTCGCGGGCCACGACCGAATCCGCCGGATAGGCGGGACGCTCGCCGTCGATGTGCGGGCCGGTCGTGAGGATGCGCGGCCCCGGCAGTTTGTCCGTGGAGACCATGCGCCGAAGGCCTTCGAACATCTCGTCCCACTGCCCGGGGTCGCGAAACGCCGTCACACCGTTGCTCAACTGCCTGAGCGCGAGCTTCGGATCGCGTTCGATATGGAAGTGCGAATCGATCAGTCCGGGCAGAACCGTCTGACCGGCGAGATCGATCGTCTCGGCTCCCGCCGGCGGCGCGCTGCCGTCGACCGGACCCACGCTCGCGATCCGGTCGCCCTTGATGACGATTCGTCCACGCTCGATCGGCGCCGCACCTGTGCCGTCGACGATGCGCGCGTTGAGAAGGACGAGGAGCGGCGGCGCCTGCGCGGGTGCGAGCGTTGACGCGGCAATGGCGGCGAGCACGAGCGAGCGGGCGAGGCATGACATGACGCCACTGTACTCGCACCGCCGCCGCCGCGAAATGCCGTCAGTTCTTTTTAGTCCGGACTGGGGCGGCGACCGAAATGGAGATGCCTCCCGCCAGGAAGACCGAGGCGCTCGTGGGATCCTTGCTCGAGAGCGTGCGGCCGATGCTCGCGAACGCGGAGATGTTCCGCGAGAGCAGGAACGCAAGTCCGCCGCTCGCGTCGGCCCGTGTTTGCGCGATGCCGAGCGCCGTGCTGAGGTCGTCGCGCTCGAGCGAGTGCGACTGGCTGATCGCGCAGGTCAGCCACGTGCGATCCGACAGAGCGATCTCGAGCGCGCCGCTCGCGAACACCGCGCCGCGCGAGAAGTAGCCCGAGCTCGCGAACGCGCGCCATTCCTTTCCCTGGAACTCGACGTTCACGGGGATCGCCCAACTCGCGCGGCTGCTGTCGGGCGTCGGCGCGAAGCTGAGAATCTCGACGAGCGGCGTCACGGCGACGCCGATCTTCTTCGCCGTTGGCTCGCGGAGCTGGATCTTCGCGCTCACGTACACGTCGCCCACGCCACGCGCGACCGGGCCGCCGGTTTCGCCGGCATGGTAGTAGGGCACGCTCACCCCGACCTGCATCCGGCGCGTGAGCCCCACCGCGCCATCCACGACGGGCACATCGAACTCGCGGTACGACGGCGTCTTCCAGTACGCGAACGAGAACGTCATCGTGCTTGCGCCTTCCGGCATGATCGACGCGTCGTCCAGCCACGCGCCGAAATTCCGCGCGCCTGTGCCGGCGGGCTGCGTCTCGAACGCGCCGCCCGATGACGGGGCCTGAGTCGGAGCGGGAGCGGTGGGAACACCGCTCCCGCTCGAGGCCTGATTGCGTTTGCCGTACGCGTGCCCGTGACCGTTCCCCTGCGCGCGAGCCGCAACGGGGACGAGCGAGCACGCTACGGTGAGAAGCGCGATGACGGAGACTCGCATGGCCGTCGCGTTAGCGGGAGGTGCCGCTGTTCTTCTTCGCCTTCGTCGTCGGCGTCGTTGTGCCAGTCGTCGTCGTGGTCGACGTCGTGGTCGTCGTCGAATCGAGCAGCACCTTCGCTTGAGTCTCGCCGCGCGACGCTTCGGTCGTCGAATCCGCCAGCGGCCGCAGCTTCTTGATCGACTGGCCGAGGCTCAACCCGTCGTCGACCATACTCATTTTCAGATCGGCGAACGGGATCTTGAGATTGTTGGAGACGTTCACGGCCGCCACGAATTGACCGAGGTTGCGGAAACCCTCGGCGGCGAGCACGAGGTCGGTGCCCTTCGGCAGGCGCGACTCGAGCTTGCTCGCGAGATTCGTGTTCTTCTGCAGCTTCTGCTGAACGGGCGTGAGCTGCACGGTTGTCGTCGGCGTCGTTGAGGTCGTCGGCGCCTTCGGGTTCGGCGCGGGCGTCGTCGTATTCGCCGCGGTCGTCGTCTTCTTCGACGACGTCGGCGTGTTGCTCGCCGTCTTCGCGGTGGCGGTCGTCGTCTTCGGCGCGTGTGCTGCGTTGCCGCCGCCGTGCGCCTTCGTCGTTTGCGTCGGCTTCGGCGCAGTCGACTTCGCCGCGGCCTGCGTCGCGCCGGTGGTCGTCTTCACCGGATGCGTCTTCGCCGCGCTGCCGCCGCCGCGTCCCTGCGCCGCCGCGGGAGCGGCTGCAACCGCCATCGCGATCAGCAGCGCAAAGATCGAACGCTTGGGAATATGCATGACACCTCTCCTGTGGACGGATTCCTCGTGCAAACCACACTGGAGGGGCAAGAGGTGTGCCCGTGGGTGTGACGATTTCGGCCACCGTGGAGAGGCTTTGTTCTGAAGGAGTTGACCGAGGAACGGCTGAGCTGTTTTGTGTTTCGCCACTAACGAAGTTGTTCGCGCGAATGACGGGATGGGAAGAAGTTGCCCGGCCGATTCGCGCTTACGCCCCGTCGTTTGGGGCCGTTTTTCTGGGCACGATCCTCGCACGCGCGCGAAAATCGTGGGATGGTTTCGCGTCGCCTCGAGTCGTCTTGCCTATCGCGGCCGCCTCTCGCGGCACGCCTTCTCGACGTGGACAACGACGAGCGAGGGGGGTGTCGCGCTCGACGAGCGCGCGCAGCGCGATGGGCTGCGCGTCTTCGCGCACGGGCGCGCGCGCCGGCGCATGTGGCGCGAGCTCGATGCGGTGAGCCGCGCCGAGCCGTTTCGCGGGCTGATGCAGTTCGAGGCGAATCACTTCGCCGCGACGATGATCGACGTCAGCCACGCGCCCGGCCTTCCGCGGCGCACGATCGCGCTGCACCGCCTCGTGATCGTTCCGCGCACGCTCGTCGCGGGACGCATGCGGATCGCGCTTCACCGGCGGCTGTTCAACGGCGACGCCCTCGCCGCCATCGATCCTCGGATGCGCGAGTTCTTCTGCGAGCAGCTCGTCGTGGAGCTCGACGGCGCCATCGCGGAGCATCGGCCCACCGTGTCGCGTCCTCTTCTCACGCCGGAGGCGTGGGGCTGCGTCGGCCACCACACCGAGTACGAATGGGTCGATCCGATGTTCTCAGGCCCAGGGTGGGGCGGACATTTTCTGATGTTCGAATTTCCGCGCCAAGGTCTTTCCCGTCGAGAGCGGAGGGAACTCGAGCAAGCGGTCCAGGAAATCCAGAGCAGCCTCCAGAACATCCCCCGCAACCAGCGCCACGCGATCGTCCAAATGGCGGTCGACGGATTTCCCAGAGCGACAGCGTAGTTCATCCGGCTATGGGAGAATGTGTAGGTCACTCCCGAGTGATCCCATGTGCGCCCGTAGCTCAGTAGGATAGAGCACCGGCCTTCTAAGCCGGGGGTCGCAGGTTCGACTCCTGCCGGGCGCGCATCCAAAATTAATCGAGGGGCTTCGCCCCTCGAACTCCCCTACACGCTCTCTCGCGCGCCGCTTCGTCGGCGCGCTCCGTTCGCGTGGCTCGCTTCGCTGCGCTCGCTCGCGCCTTTCATCGAGCGGCTTTACGCTGCTTGCCTCGGCCGATTCGCTAACGCAGGTACTCCATGACATAGCGCTCGCGATCTGGCCTCGTGTTGCTCTTACCGATGTAGCACCACTGCGTATGGTTTCTAGCGAGTGCGAGCCCGGCCTCTGCGTCCTCCCGATCCGCGAACCCGCGAAAGATCGCCCCGTCGTGTCGCGACAGACGCCACGTGCCGTTATTATTCTCCTGAGTCAGCACCAGTCTGGCGGGATCGTAGGGAACGCAGATTGATCGTCCATCCTCGAACGGCCTCTGAGCGAAAAGGGTCCCACCTATACCGAGAGCTACGGCTCCAGCGAAACCAATCACTCTTCTCATGCGGCCCTCCAAGTTGAGCTCGCTGACATTATGCACCCTCACCTCAGGGCAAGAGTTCAGGCGGCGATCCCTTGAAAACGGACAGTGCAACTTTTGACGAATCCCCTCGGGCGCAAACTCAACCGGGGGGCTTCGCCCCGCCGGCCCCCCCAACACGCTCTCTCGCGGGGACCCCTTGCGCCCCGCTCCGTTCGCGTGGCTCACTCGCTTCGCTCGTTCGCTCTCTCTCGGTCGGACATTCGCCGTGCGCTCACGATCACCTCGTCGTCCTCCATTCGTGTTCCGGCTCCCAGATAGCGACGTGTCGGTTAATCTAGCCACATGTTTACCATCGTTGCTGCGTCACTTGCTGTCGCCGTCGCAACACAGGATCAACGTCCAGCTTTGCCACTCTCAATCACCAAGACGTGGATTGAGACGTCGGAACCGTCGAAAGCCGTGCCAGCCGGAACGGGCTTCCCGCGGGTCGAAGTGCTCAACACAGGCCAGCGTCCGATTCTCGCTTGGGGTGTCAAGTGGGTGCTCAAGCGTCCGGACGGCCAGCACGTGGGCAGCAGCGGGTTCAGCGTCGATGCGGCAGGCGTCCCCCCCGAAGATCGCACGATGGTCGTCGCGCCGGGACAGACCGCACACCAAGATCGCGGTGGCGCAGTCGTACCCGCCGACGCGCTGTTCTCAGATGTCTCATTGACCTTCGTCATCTTCGATGATGACACTGCGCTCGGGGACGAGCAGGCGATCGCCCGCCATTTTGCTCGGCGTCGCGAGCGGCAGGGCTTTTGGCAGAGGATGCAAACCATTCTCGATGACGCAACAGCGAATGTGGCTGAACCGAGCGCCGTCCTTTTGCGGATTCGTCAGCGCATGGAAGCGGAGACCGATCCGAACTTCCGAGAGGAGCCGTATTACAACGAGATCCTTGCTCGCATGTCGGCACGCCGCATGGAACTGACCAAGATGACGCCGGAGAAAGTTCTCACAAATATCCAGACGACGGTCTCAAGGCAGAAGGCCAACGCAGACGCGCACGTAAACCGGCAGTAATCAGTTTCAGGACCGTGCCGGTCTTATGGTCGAGCAAGGAATCACGCCGCAATCCCAGCAAAAGGCAGGTAGCAACTTTTGACGAATCCCCCCGGGCGCGCTTTCTCAATCTGAAGGCCGGAGAGGACGCGTCATGAACAATCGGCGCAGATTTGCCCCGAGAGTCGCCGTGCCGCTATTCATCGCGTTCATGGGACTCGCCGCCTTTTCAAACATGGCCAGCAGTCCCCGTTTTGCGACCTTTCAAACGATTGACGTTGTCCGGTTGATGGCCAGCGGTGTGTGCTTGGGCGCCTCGCTGGCTGCGCTGCTCATATTCTTCGGCGGCCCTCGTTCAGGCTGACTCGCGCTCATACTCGCGGTCGTTTGTTCTCGCGCGGCATTCCGATTTTCGAGACGCGCCCGAGGAGCCGGGCGCGATCACCGTCCAGTCGTACCCGTGACTCCGGCGCCAAACTTCTGCGGGAACTGCTTGACGATGCTGTCGGATAACGCGTCCGACATGTGAAGGATGTGATCGTACACGGCGTCGAAGGCGATGACGTCTCGCTCCCAGTCCTTGTTGAGGCGGGCTACCAATTCGTTCGACGTGGTCGACAGGTGTTTGGTCATCATGTCGACCAGGGTCGCTTTCGGCCAGTTGGGATTCGCCTTGCTCAGGAAGTCCGCGATCTGGATCGTGTTCTGAGATTCTCATCGCTCACTTCCACGACAGTTTTACTCCTGACCTTTCACCTCGATCTGCCCGTTTCGTTCGCGAACGTCGAACGACGGCTGGTTCCGCGTTGCCGGTCCGTTGAGGACGTGGCCGTCGGTCAACGCGAACTCCGAGCCGTGCCACGGGCACACGACGGAACCGTCCTTCAGCTCTCCTTCCGAGAGCGGCCCGCCAAGATGCGCGCACGCGTGTGCGAGCGCGCAGACGCGTCCGTGTTGTCTCACGAGCAGGAGATCCGCGTCCCTCGACTGCGCGCGCCGCATGGTGCCATCGGCCAGCTCGGCGCTCGCGAGCACCGGCGTGAAATCTTCAGGTTCGGCGGTCACCGCGTGGTTCACGCCGATGCGTTCGCCGTACACGAGTTCGCCGCCGAGATAGGCGCCCGCCATCGCGACGCCGATGCCGGCGAGCGTGCATGCCTGGCCCGCGCGGCGCTCGTCGCGCCGGCGGAACATGTAGGCGGTGACCATCAATGCGGTCGCCGTCACGTTGATCAGCCCGTGGATCAAACCAGCGCGCTTCGCGCGGCCATCGGTCTCGCTCCAATCGGTCAAGCCGGTCACGGCCGAACCCACCGCGCCCGCGAGGCCAAATGCGAGCGCGAAATCCGCGGCCCGCGAGTACGAGTCATCGCCACTCGATGCCGCCTTCGCATCGAGCGCCAACGTCGTCGCCCACGAGCCGATCGGAATATCGGTGAAGACGGGGTGGAGTGGATGACCGAGCCACACGCCATGCAGCGCGTTCTTGACCGCGATCCCCACGCTGCCTGCGTTGCGATACGCGGCGAGCACTGCTTCGCTCAGCGGTTTGGCGACTTGATCCAGTTCGGGTTGCGCGACGATCTGCGCGAGCGCCGTGTTTGCCATCGTGTCCTCGCCACTGCGCCGGATGTGCTTGTGAGCGTTCGACTCACGAATGCCAAAGGCGCAGGTGTTCAGACAGCAATGCGCGTTCCGCGCGATCCGATCAGTGAGCGCGGCGGAGCTCCGCTACGCTAGAGATGTCGGCGGCTCGGCCGTGGCGGAAAGGACGAGATCATCGGCCGGTCATTCGCTCGAGGTGTTCGGGATAGCGAGCGCCCTGCACCGTGATGTGCTCCGCGGCGCGATCGATCTCGCGCAAATCGTCGGGCGTCAACTCGATCGCCGCCGCTCCAATGTTCTCGTCGAGCCGCGCGAGCTTCGTCGTGCCGGGAATCGGGACGATCCACGGCTTCTGCGCGAGCAGCCACGCGAGCGCGATCTGCGCCGGCGTCGCCTTCTTCCGATCGCCAATCGCGCGCAGGAGATCGACGAGCGCCTGATTTGCTTTCCGCGCCTCCGGCGCGAAGCGCGGAACGACGTTGCGGAAGTCGGAGCTGTCGAACGTCGTGTTCTCGTCGATCTTGCCGGTGAGAAAGCCCTTGCCGAGCGGACTGAACGGCACGAATCCGATGCCGAGCTCCTCGAGCGTCGGCAGGATGTCCGCTTCCGGTTTTCTCCACCACAACGAGTATTCGCTCTGGAGCGCGGCGACCGGCTGCACCGCGTGCGCGCGGCGGATCGTCTCCGCGCCCGCCTCGGAGAGCCCGAAGTGCTTGACCTTGCCTTCGCGGATCAGATCCTTCACCGCGCCGGCGACATCCTCGATCGGCACTTCCGGATCGACGCGATGTTGATAGAGGAGATCGATCGCATCGATCTTCAGACGGCCGAGCGAGGCTTCGGCCACTTCTCTGATGTGCGCGGGCCGGCTGCTCAGTCCGCGCTGCCCGTTCGGCTCGAACGTGAAGCCGAACTTCGTCGCGATGACGACGCGATTGCGGATGGGCGCGAGCGCTTCTCCGAGGAGCTCTTCGTTGGTGAACGGGCCGTACGCCTCCGCGGTGTCGAAGAACGTGATCCCGCGGTCGACGGCCGCGTGCAGCAGTGAAATCATTTCCTGCTTGTCACCGGCCGGACCGTAGCCGAAGCTCATCCCCATGCACCCGAGGCCCAGCGCCGAGACCTCTAAGTTGCTCTTTCCGAGGCTGCGTTTTTCCATTGTTCTACCTTGGATTTCGCTCGTTTCACGACGTTTCAGAGTGGCTCAGCGGTTGCTCATGATTCGCGTCCGCGAACGTGGAATGCTGAACCTACCATGGTAGGGCTGTTGTTCCTGTGGGGCGCGCGGCATCGGCCCGTCTCGGGCTGACGCGACTTTTGTGGACCTCCGGCGAGACAAGGGGCGCCATCGCTCACGGAACGCCTACAAATCTGATATCGATTCCCGGGTGTTCTTCTTGCACGAGATCCGGCTGCCTGGCGACCCGGCTCTCGATTGCTCCGCTCGTACTGACAGTCGCGGTGTCCGCGATCGGGGCGGTTCCCTGCGCCGCGCAAGACCCGATCGCTCTCGCCCGCGCCGGCACGGACGCGCTGGATCATCGGCGCTTCGGTGACGCCCTCGACGCATTCACCAGAGCCTCGGCTGCAAAACCTGCCGACGCGAACTTCTGCTTCGGCGCCGGCGTTGCCGCGTTCATGCTCGGGCGGAACGACGTCGCACGAGCCCGCTTCGAACGCGCCCTCGCGCTCAATCCACGGAACGTGCAGGCGGCGGAATGGCTCGGCGACCTGCATTACCGCGCGGGACGCCTGCGCGAGGCGATCGCGATCTACGAAGACGCGCAGCGGCGCTCGCCGGACTCCCGCGAGCTGCAGGACCGCATCACCGCGTGGCGCCGCGAGCTCGCGTTGCAGAGCGGCTTCCACGAGGCGCGCAGCGAACATTTCAGCGCGCTCTTCGAGCGGGCCGCCCACGAGCGGATCGCCCGCACCGTTCTCGATCGCCTCGAGGCGGCGTACGCGCGAGTCGGCGACGCGCTCGGCGTCCGTCCGTCGGACTCGATCGTCGTCGTGCTCTACACGCGCGAGCAGTTCAGGGAGATCACGAAGCTGGCCGCATGGTCGTCGGCGGCGTACGACGGACGCATCCGCCTGCCAATCGACGATGCGCTGGTCGAGACGGAGGAGCTCGATCGCGTCCTCTCGCACGAGCTCGTGCATGCGGTCGTTGCGATGCTGGGAGGACGTGTCGTGCCCGCGTGGTTCAACGAAGGTCTCGCGACGGCTCTCGAACCGCCGGCGCGCGACGATGCCGATCGAACGCATCCGCCGTCCGCGTCGCGGCCCGCGCTGTCGGCGCTGCACGCGAGCTTCGTCGATCTGCCCACGCGTGACGCCGAAATCGCATATGCAGCATCCGCGCGAGCCGTGCGGCGCTTGATCGACGAGCGCGGCGTATCGACGTTGGTCGCGCTTCTCCACGATCTCGGGAAGGGCGTCCCGTTCGCCTCCGCGTTCCACCAGCGGCTCGCGATGCGCTACGAAGACTTCGTGGCGCGCGGCGCACGCTGACCTCGTTCGCGCTCCCGTTTGACAATGCCGTAGCCGAAGCAGATGATTCGCGGCTGGACTTCGGTTTCGAAGGAGCGCTGCATGATCATCCACAGTCGTTGGAGAAAACTCACCAGGCCTCTGATCGTTCTGGCCGTCGTCGGAGCGTTCGCCGGTACACTTTCGGGCCTCGCCGCGGATCCAAGCGAGCCGATTCCCCTCATCGTCGATCTCAACGGACCGCGCGGCGTCGCGGCCGGCCCATTGGGGATCGTCGGCTACGCGGAGAACGATGGCTCGTTCAGCGCGCTGGCGACGAGGGGTCCGTTCGCCGGCACGACGTTCAACCTCGGCTCTGTTCCGCCGACCTACATCGCCCCGTCGATGGCAATTGGAAGCCTCGGCCAGACCTACGTCCTCACGGCGGGCGGGCCGCCCGGATCCGGCGCGGCGACGCTCTACAGATGGGTGGGATCGGATACTCCGCGCGTCGTCGCCGACATCGCAAAGTATCAAGCGACCGATCCCGATCCCTACAACCTCGCGGACGATCCGGGAGAATCCAATCCCTTCAACGTTGCGGTTCTTCCGGATGGCAGCGTGCTCGTATCGGACGCCGCCGCGAACGATCTGCTTCGCGTGTTCCGCAACGGCAGGATCGTCACCGTCGCGAGGCTCAAGCCGCGCGTCGTCAAGGTACCGGACGAATTGCCTGACGTAGGGTTCCCTCCGGCAGGAACACCCCTTCCGTCTGAAGCCGTCGCCACGTCGGTGACCGTCGGCGCCGATGGCTATTACTACGTTGGCGAGCTGCGCGGCTTTCCGGCCACGCCGGGCATGTCGCAGATCTGGCGGATCGCGCCGGACTCGGTGAACGCGGTCTGCGATCCCGAAGCGCCGCGAAGAGGCCGCTGCCAACGCTACGCGGACGGCTTCACGTCGATCGTCGCGCTCGGCGCCGGTCGCGACGGCAGCATCTACGTCGTCGAGCTCGTGAAGCGAAGCTGGCTGCAGTGGGAGCTGGAGCTCGTCGATCCGCCGGTGGGCGGTCTGTTCCGCATTCCACCAGGAGGCGGACATCCGCAGGAGCTCGCCGCCGATCAGCTCATTCTCCCGGCGGGCGTTGCGGTCTCCGGCAAGAACGTCTACCTGACCGGTCCCGTGTTTGGTCCTGGAACGCTCTCGAAGATCCGCGCGGTGTCCGGTCGCGGCCACTGACGAAGTCAGGCTGCACCGATCGGATTGAGAGCCATCAATCGGATCGGTGCAATCTGTCGAGACGAATCAATCAGCCGCCGCGAGGCCGGCCGGTTAGAGCTTGTAGTCTTTGCGGAAGCGGCGCCGCAGGTAGCGGTCGGCATCGTTGTCGCGAACGAAGCGCTCTTTCTTGTCGTCCCACACCAGCCCGCGCCCCGTGCGGAACGCGATGTTCGCGAGCAGGCCCGGCTTGGTGACGCGATGGCCGTAGCGCACGTTGCACGTCGTGTCGAGGTTCCGCGTCTTGATCGCGTCCAGGAACTCGCGCGAGTGCCCGGGCGAATCCGGAATCGAGGGATCGGGACGTGGGAAGTCTTCGACTTTCTTGCCGCGCGCCCAAACTTCGTGCGTCGTGTAGTTGGTCACGAGCGACGCGTCGGTGCCTTCGAACAGACAGCCGATGTGCCCCATGTGTTCGAACCCAGGCAGCGGCGTCGGGCGGAAGCTGAATGTCAGCAGCAGGTTCGAGTACTCGAGCAGCGCTTCGATCGTATCCGGCGTCTCGGTCTCGTCCTTCACGAAGAAGCGTCCTCCGATCGCTGCCACGCTTCGCGGCGCGTCGAGATTCAGCGACCACACCGCGACGTCCACGATGTGGCACCAGAAGTCGATGAAGGTGCCGCCGGAATAGTCCCAGAAGTGGCGGAAGCTGCGGTGCGATCGCAGCGGGTGATACGGCCGTTTCGGCGCCGGTCCGAGCCAGAAGTCGTAGTCGAGCGTCGCCGGCACCGTGTAGGGCGGCGTCGTCGGCGGCAGCGACTCGGTCGGCGACGTCTTCCAGCAGTGCGCGCGCGTGATGCGTCCGAGCTTGCCCGACTGCACGATCTCGACGACGCGGCGGTAGTTCGGGTAGTCGTTGTGGATGTGATTGCCCATCTGGCTGACGCGCGCGTACTTCGACGACGCGTCGGCCATCATCCGGCCCTCGGTGACTGTGTAGCTCAACGGCTTCTCGACGAAGACGTCCTTGCCGGCCTCGAAGGCGCGGACGGTCGGCAGCGAATGCCAGTGATCGGGCGTCACGACGATCACGGCGTTGACGTCGCGATCGTCCAAGACGCGGCGGAAGTCAGCGACGATCTTCGGCTTCTCCCCGCGCGCTTTCTCGACTTCGGCCGCGGCGCGATCGGCGTGATCGCGATCCACGTCGCAGATCACGGCGACACGCGTATCGGGGTGCTTGAGGAACTCGCGCAGCCGCGACATGCCCTGCTGGCCGACGCCGATCATGCCGAGGACGATTTGATCGTTCGGTCCGCTCGGCCGTTGGTGGACGCGCCCGCGGGCGAACATCGTCGACGCGGAGAGCGCCATGCCTCCGGCGACAGTGCCCAGGAACGCGCGGCGCGAGACGCGAAAGTCGGTCAATCGAGTGTCCTGATGTAGATG
>DATBJJ010000024.1:0-21758 GCA_036556425.1 Vicinamibacterales bacterium | reverse complement strand
CGTGATTCAGTTGCGATTGGACCGGCATCGATACGAGCCATCTCGAGGATGTTTTGAAACAGCCTTGTGAGTCGCTCCACTTCCGTCAGAATCAGGTCGCTCTGCTCGATGCGGTCGCCTTCGCTTGCCCAAGAGGCTTTGACGTTGGTGGCCGCGACACGGATGGCGGTCAGCGGCGTGCGGAGATCGTGCCCAAGCGAGGCCAGCAGGGTGGCTTTGAGCGCTTCGCTCTGGCGGGTGAGCTCTGCTTCCCTGCGCTCCTCGAGAAAATGCGCCCGTTCGATCGCGATCGCCACGACTCCGGCGAGTGTGTCCAGCGTGCCAGGTTCGATGGATCGCCCTCCGGCGGCGAGGATGCCGGTCGGCTTGGTACCCACGCGAAGCGGGACGAGGCGAACCATCAGACCTTCGATGGTCAACGCCCGGTGGCCAGCGTACGTACCCGCATGCGCGTCGAACTCCAGCGAGGCTTGGGCAGCCGCGAACGCTGTGGACAGTTGCCGAGTATCCAACGGGAGCGTGCGGGCACCTCCTTCGAACACGTCCCACTCGTGACCGCGAGGGAGTGCGAGCGCGACAAACTCCAGATCGAACCGGCGAGCGATTGAACGTGCCAGGAGGGAGATCGCCTCGCGGCTGTCGGTGATGACCAGCACGTCCCGGCTCAAGTCGAACAGCCGCGCAAGCTCGTTTCGGCGCCCGACCGCTTCAAGCGCGCGGCTGCGTACGGCCGCCGATAGCTGGCTGGCAATGACCGCCACGACCAGAAAGACGAAAAGCGCCACCCAGTTCTGCGGGTCGGCGAGCGTCAGCGTGTAAAACGGAGGCAGCAGGAAGAAATTGAACGCCAGCGTGGTGATCACGGACACTGCGATGGCGACCCGTACTCGGACCGCCGTCGCGGTCACGAGGATGACGAGAAGGAGGAGGAGGGCGGAGATCGCCGGGTTGGGGGTGCTCTGCAGCGCCCGGAGGACTGTCACGACTGCGGCAACGGCACCAATGCCAGCCGCACCGATCGCGAAATCACGAGATCCGGCCATGTGTTCCACGCCTTCATCGTAGGACGGGGGGGCGCCGCCATGGAAATCGAGTTCGCGACTAAGCTGCGTCGCGCCGAAGATCCTGAGACGATGTCCGACGGGGAAGCAGATGGCGGCAGCGGTCGGCGCGACGTTCGCGCCGAACCGGCCGTCGATCGCTACATGACGACGAGTGTCAGAGGACTGAGCCCGCGGATAGATGCGACGGCCGCAAGTGCGGGGCGTTGCCGCCAGGAATCTGCGAAAGGCGAATCAACATGTTCGCTGAATCCGAAACGCCGTCGAGTGTTGCCCCGTTGTTGACCACGAGCGGCTCGAGTCTCTTACGAGAGTCGAAGTTGGCGCGATTTCTTATGTCCTTCCTGAGGAAAAATGGAGCCGGCGCTCGGACTTGAACCGAGGACCTGCTGATTACGAATCAGCTGCTCTACCAACTGAGCTACGCCGGCAATCGAACGGTGAGGCGGGCCGGCACGAACGATCGATTCCGCGCGGCCCGAACGTCTATTCTAGCAGAACAAATGGTCCGCACCCTCAAGCACACCCAGGCGACGAAAGGGCAGGGCGATGCACACGATCTCACCGGAGTCGTCAGCGACGCCGTCCGCTCGTCCGGCATCGCCGACGGCATCGTCACAGTCTTCGTGGTCGGATCCACGGCGGGAATCACGACGATCGAGTTCGAGCCCGGAGCCGTGGCCGATTTCAACGGACTCTTCGAGCGGTTGGCGCCTCGCGATGCGGAGTATCGCCATCACCTGCGGTGGGGCGACGACAACGGATCGAGCCACGTGCGCGCCGCGCTCCTCGGACCGTCGGTGACGGTTCCCGTCGCGGACGGCGAGCTCGCGCTCGGAACGTGGCAGCAAATCATGCTGCTCGAATTCGACACGAGTCCGCGGCGCCGCGAAGTCGTGATGCAAGTAATCGGCGAGTGAGCGTTCTCGCATCCCGGATCCCGCATCCCGGATCCGAATCCCGTTCCCGGATCCCGTTCCCGGATCCCGGATCCCGGATCCCGAGTCCCGAATCCCGATCTATTCCAGTGTCTTCAACAACCCTTCCGCGTAGAGAAAGTCCATCGTCTCGCGCCCCTCGGTGAACCATGCGACCACGGGCGTCAAAAGCTCGCGGGCCTCGCCGGGACGTCCTCGCTCGACGAGGAAGTGCGCGTAGCCGCGCGCAGCGCGCAGCTCGAACCATCGCGCGCCCTGACGGCGAGCGGCCGCGAGCGCGCGCCGAAAGCTCGCTTCCGCCTCCGGCAGCGCGCCGCTGACGGCGTGAACTTCGGCCTGCAGCCGATCGTGCTCCGCGGCGTACGCGTGCTGGCCGGCCTCGTCCGCGATGTGCGCCGACTCGTTCAGCGCCAACTGCGCGCGCGAGAGTTGACCCGCTCGCAACAGCGCGCCCGCGAGCAGCACGAAGTAATAAGGCCGCAGCAATTTCGATCGCGTCGTCGTGTGCGCCGCGAGGCCTTCCTGCAGGACGCGCAGCCCGCGGTTGATGTCCCCCAGCTCGATGAACGCGCGGCCCACGAGCGGTGCGGCCCAGTGCATCTCCTGCGCGATGCCGTGCGCCTCGCAGATCACGGCAAGCTGATCGTAGAGACGCTGAATCTCCTTGGGCGAGCGGCGTGCGAGGTGCGCGAAGATCTCGAACAGCAGCGCGAACGCGAGCGGCCCCGGATGATCGAGCGCGCGCGCGTCGGCGACCGCTTGCTGAACGGCCGCGAGCCCCGAGTCGGGGAATCCGCGAAGCGTCAGCGTCCGCGACAGCTCGCAGCGGCAGAAAATCCCGGGCTCGACGCCGGTCTGCCAGACACGCGGCGCGTGAAACGACGGATCGTACAGCGTGAGCGCTCGTTCCAGATGCGCGTGGCCTTGTTCCAGCTCGCCGAGGTGAAAGAGCGCCGCGCCGAGCGACCAGTCGCCGATCATCCGCAAGTTCGGATCGCCGAGACGCTCGAAGAGCGCCATCATCTCGACGGCGATCCCGTGCGCGATCTTGATCTCGCCGGCGACGATGTGATGCGCGGACATGCCCATGAGGACAGGCACGACGCGCGAGGGATCGTCGACCTGGCGGCACAGCTCGCGCGCGCGCTCGTACGCGCGCCCGACTTCGGGTACGGCGTAGCCCTTGCCCGTCTTGATCGCGAGGCCGTACGTCATTTGGAGCGCGAGCTCCGCCGCCGCCCGCGCGGGGGTCGCGGGCTCGTCCTCGAGCAGGCGAAGCCCGCGCTGCGCCAGCCGCGCGGATTCGTCGTGCGCGTACAACCGTCCCGCAGCCTGTGCCGCGCGATTCCAGTACTCCGCGGCGGCGATGTTGTCGCGCGCGACCTCGAACAGCACCGCGATGTCCCCCTGGCAGTCGCAGATGCTATCGCCGTAGCGCTGCGCGAGCCGTTCGGCGATCGCCCTGCTCAACGCCGCCTTGCGCGTCGCGCGCAGCGAGTCGAAGCAGGCGTTCTGGTACATGTGATGCGCGAAGCGATAGTGCAGCGTCAGCGCGCGATTCGGCGTTTCGAGCTCGCGGACGAACTTCACGAGCGCGTGCTCGCGCTCGAGACGCTCCAATCGCACCTCGACGTCCTCGTCGTCGAGCTGCAGCGCGCCGGCGAGAATCGCCGAATCGAAGTCCATGCCTTGCACGCTGGCGGCGCTGAGCAGGCGCCGCTCGGTGTCGTCGAGCGCGTCGAGCTTCCGCTGGATCAAGCTGCGCACGGATTCGGGCAGCTCGCGTGCGACCGACGACAGCTCCTCGGTCATGATCCATCGGCCGTCCTTCTGCTGAACGACCTGACGTCTCCGAAGGTCGCGCAGCACGTCGGCCATGAAGAGCGGATTGCCCTCGGTCCGCTGATGGATCAGGCTCGCGAGCCCCGGCGGAAATGCGTGCTCCGGAAATTGGAGCGCGATGTATCGATCGATCGCGGCTTCGTCGAGAAACGACGGCGAGATCTCGCGGCACAGACCGCGCGCGACGAGATCGAGCTTCAGCGACAGGAACGGGTGGCGCAGCTGCGCGAACTCCGACGGCCGGCCGGTCGCGACGATCAGCAGCCGCGTGGTGTCGAGACGCCGCGCCAGATACCCAATGAGATCCGTCGTCGACGGATCCGCCCAATGCACGTCGTCGAACCACAGAACGACCGGCTGAATGCGTCCGACTTCCTCGAGAAGCGCCGCGATCTCCCGCTTCAATCGCTCCTGCGATCCGCCGGATGTTTCCGCCGCGAGCCGCGCCGCGGACGAGTCGTTCTCGGTCGGCGGCATGAGCTGCGCGTACCAGCTTGGCGCGAGCGCGCGAATCAACCGCGACAAGCTCCCGAGCTGCTCGTTTCGCTGCAGGCTGTCGAGCGCCTCCAGCACTGGCAGGTACACCTCGCTCCCGGCGAGGCGCTCCGAGCAGCGCCCGCGGCCGACGCGCATCGGCTCGCCGCGATCCTCGAGCATCCGGACGAACGCGTCGACGAGCGTCGTCTTGCCAACGCCGGCTTCGCCCGATACGACAACGAGGCGCGCCTTGCCGCGCTGCGCGCGCTCGAACTCGTGGTTCAACGCGTCGAGCTCCTGCTCGCGCCCGACGACGTTCGCGGTCGCGGCGGTGCGGCGCGGCGAGACCGCGACGGACGACAGCGCCGTCGCGACGCTCGAGTCGTGCGCGAGCGTGAGCCGGTACATCACTTCGCTCGCGCCGGGCCGCAGCCGCAGATCTTTCTGCAGCGCTTCGACGATGAGTTGATCCAGCGCACGCGGCAGGTCTGGATTGAGCAGCGCCGGCGGCTCCGGCGTTTCCCACAGCAGCGCGTGCAGCGTTCCCAACTGCGACGCGGCCATGAAAGGGTGACGGCCGGTCACCAATTCGTACAGCACCACGCCGAGCGAGAACACGTCCGCTTCGGCGGTGACGGGCTCCCCCCGCGCTTGCTCGGGCGCCATGTACCCGATCGTTCCCAGGATCAGACCCGCTTCCGTGCGTGAACCGGTCGACGGTTGACGCGTCGGTCCCGCGAACGGATCCGGCTGCACGCGCGCGAGACCGAAGTCGAGCAGCTTCACGTAGCCGTCGGGCCGGACCATCACGTTGTCCGGCTTGATGTCGCGATGAATGATCTGCGCCGCGTGCGCCACGGCAAGCGCTTCGGCGACCTGGCGCGCGATGCCGACGATTCGCGAGAGGGGAAGACCTTGCGCGGCAAGCTCGCGCAGCGTGGCGCCGTCCACCAGCTCCATCGCGATGTAGCGATCGCCGTTGACGACGCCGGTCTCGTAAATCGTGACGATGTTCGGGTGATTCAACGCGGAGGCGAGCGTCGCCTCGCGCAGCAGCCGATCGAGCGATGATTCGTCCTCGACGCCGATCCGCCGGATGACCTTCAACGCGATCTCGCGCCCCAGACGCGGGTCGAACGCGCGATACACCTGTCCCATGCCGCCGGCGCCGAGAAGCGCGCGGATCTCGTAGGCGCCGAAGGTCTCGCCAGGAGCGAGCGCGAGCGCCGTGCGCTCCGGCTGGGGTGCGGTGGCCACGGTCGTTAGCTTATCCGATGCGAATCGTGGCGATCAGCGGCCAGTGGTCCGATCCGTACGACCGCGCGCCTCGCACGAACGACGCGCTCCAATCGCCGGGCACGCGGAAGAACAGGTGGTCGAGCCGCAAGACGTTCAAGAACGTCGGACGGCGATCGGTAACCTTCGTACCGGGAAATGCGCGGTGGGTCTCGACGAACGCGGGATCGCCGAAGCCGAACCACGTATTGAAATCGCCGCCGAGGACGGCGACCTCGTCTGCCTCGACGTAATCGACGAGCGCTCTCGCCTGCCGCGCCCGCGCAAACGCGCCGCCCGCGATCCAGAGACGCTTGGCGCCGACGAGATTATCGAGATGGGCCGACACGAATTTGATCCGCCACTGCGCGCCGTCCGGATCGCGGCCGGACACCGTTGCCGCCACGGCGACGCGCCGCTGACGCTCGAACGGCAGCTCGATCGCGGATAAATCCTCGAGCGGAAGCGTCGACAGGATCGCGTTTCCTCTGTCCTCGCTCGACAGCGCGGGAATCCCGTTGCGCATCGACGGCACGTAATACAGATTCAGTCCACACCGCTCCGCGATGGACTCGACGTCGCGAAATCCACGCGGGTGCGCGCCGCCGAGCCGCCTCGGCACGATCGCGTCCGCCAGCAGCATCGCCGGCACTGACGCCCCCTGCCGATACGTCTCCTGCAGCAGCAGGACGAGCTCGCTCTCGGGCTGCGCGCGCCGCACATCGGCGACGAGCTTCTCGACGTCGCCATCCCCGACCGCGACATTCCACGAGACGAGGACGATGGCGCGCGTGGCGCGGACCGGTTCCGCGGCGCGATTGCGCGCGACCGGCGGACCGACGGCACCCGACCAGCGCGCGAGCATCGTCTGCTCGGAGACGAGGGCCGGAGCGAACCAGGCGGTTCCAGCCGGCTCGGCGGTTCGCCGCGCCACGAGCGCGTGCTGCGATGCACACGCACTCACGTTCGCCAGCGTGACCCAACCGGCAAGGAGAAAAAGTGAAAGCGAATACAGACGCGTGCGGCGGCAACTGAAAGACATTGGAAGAAAAGGGAACTTCACAATTGTACCTGCACGGTTTTTGTTTTCATCTCGACTGGCGGCGGATATGCATCACGGTCCGCCCGTGCGGCATCTTGATTCGCTCGCGTTCGCGATCGGCATCGCGATTCTCGGCGCAGCTGTGAATGGATGTGGGAGCTCCACGGAGACGAGCGTCATCGCGCCCTCTCCGGCGGCCGCGCGCTGCCAGCCGAGCTTCGATACGTCGCCGCGATCGTTCGGACCGGACGGCGGGACGAGCGCGGTCGCGGTGACGGTGTCGCGCGAGTGCGCGTGGACGGCGGCCAGCGGCGCCAACTGGGTCGTGGTCACCTCGGGGTCGCAAGGCCAGGGCGATGGCACCGTTGGGTTCCGAGTCGACCCCAATCCCGATCCCGTGAGCCGCAGCAGCGCGATCGTCGTAGGAGAGACGCGCGTCGACGTGGCTCAGCAACCGGCGGCGTGCCGGTTCGACGTCAGCCGGCCCGCGACCGATGTCGTCGCCTCGCAAGGCGGCGTGGTTCAGCTGCAAGTCGCCACGCACCGCGCGTGTGATTGGCGCGCGGCGAGCGAATCGTCGTGGGTATCGGTCGTGCCGATCTCGGGCCGCGGCAACGGAACGATCGCGATCACCGTCGCTGTCAATACGGGCAATGCACGATCCGGAGTCGTTGTCGTCGCCGGCCAGCCATTCCAGTTGACGCAATCGACGTCCGTGCCGGCGCCGTTGCCGCCAGCGCCGCCGGCTCCAGCCCCGACGCCTGCGCCGCCGCCCCCGTCACCTCAGCCACCACCGCCGCCACCGCCCGCGCCGCAGCCTCCGCCGCCGACGACGATCGAGTTGTCGGGACGAGTGCGCAATCTGAACGGAGACTGTCCCAATCTCTCGTTCGCCATCGACGGCACCGTCGTGTTCACGACGTCATCGACGACCTTTAGACGTGGGCACTGCCGCGACGTGAAAAAGGACAAGAGGGTGGACGTGATCGGCCGCCTGGTGGATGGAAGAGTGGAAGCACGAGAGGTGGAGCTGAAGTGAGCATGACGATTCCAACGCGAGCGATTCTGATCCTCTTCGGCATTCTGTCGACCGCGGCGACCGCCAACGCGCAGGAGACGCTCCGCGATGCGTTGACGTTTCTGATGACGAACCAGGCCGTGCAGACCGGCGACTTCGAGCGGGACCGCGCGGCGGCCGAAGCCGCGCGCGATACGCTCGCGCGCGCGCTGCTCGTCAACCTGACCACCGCGCCGATCGGCACGTCGTCCGGCGGGTTCCTGTACCGCTTGAATCCGGAGCTCGGAACTGTCGAACGGGCGAGCCAGAACTTCGGCACGTTCTTCGTCGAGCGCGCGATCACGGGCGGGCAGGGCAGCGCGGCGATTGGCGTGATGGGCACGACCGCTTCCTACAATCGCCTCAACGGGTACGATCTCCACGACGGCAGCTTCATCACGGTCGCCAATCGATTCCGCGACGAATCGCAGCCGTTCGATACGGAATCGGTCAAGCTGCGCCTCCGCGCGAGCACGCTCTCATTCTTCGCGAACATCGGCGTGACCGACGAATTGGAGCTGGGCGTCGTCGTGCCGGTCGCCCAGATTCACATGGAAGGCGATCGCCTCAACATGTATCGCGGCACGGCGTTCACGCAGGCATCGGCGACGGGGGACGCAAGCGGCCTCGCCGACATCGCGGTGCGCGCGAAGTACGCCCTCTTCAGCAGCACGATGGCGCACCTGGCCGCGGCAGGCGAGCTGCGCCTGCCGACCGGCGACGAAGAGAACCTTCTCGGCGCCGGGTCGACGTCGTGGCGGCTGCTCGCGATCGGGTCGTTCGAGAACGGCCCTGTCGGTTTTCACGTGAACGGCGGCATCGTCCGCGGCGGGATATCGGACGAGACGATTCTTTCGGGCGCGTTGTCGGTCGCCCTCACGCCGCGCGCAACGTTCACGGCGGAATTGATGCGGCGGCATGTATCGGAGCTTCGCGCGTTCGAGCTCGCGGGCGCGCCGCATCCGCGCGCCGTGGGCGTCGACACGTTCCGTTTGACGGCCGGCGCCGACGCGAGCACGATCATGACGGCCATCACCGGTTTGAAATGGAACGTCACCGAGACGGTCGTGCTCGGCGGACATGTGCTGTGGTCGCTGAACGATCGCGGCCTCAGCGCGAGCATGACGCCAACGGTCGCACTCGAGTACTCGATCAGATAGGCGCGGATCACGCGGATAGACGCGGATCACGCGGATAGGCGCGGATCACGCGGATCAAGACGCGGATCACGCGGATAGACGCGGATCACGCGGATCGGATCCGCGTTTATCTCACGCGGATCTGCTCGATCCGCCAGCCGTCGTCAGTCTTCCTCAGATTGAACGTCCAGTGCCGATCGGCGGTCTGCAGTCCGCCGCCGACCTTCGGCTCCCACCGTGCCTTGCCCGCACAGCTCGCGCCGCCGACGTCGCCGACGACGGTGATGTCGCACAGGCCGAGCGACACGCGCTGGGAGATCAGTCCTTTGAACGCGCGATCGAGCGCGGCGTGATCCACGCTTGGCCACACGCTGCTCGCGCCGGACGCATCCAACTTGTTGTACGCGGTCTCGTATCGAGCGAGCACGCTGCGAATGTTGGCCGCTTCGTCCGCGCGCGGAGTCGTCGACGCCGCGGGGCGTGCCGCGGGCGGCGGCGGTTGCAGCGCAGGCACCGGAGCCGGTGCGTTGTTCCTCGCGGTGGTGTCCGTCACCGCCGGAATCGCCGGGAGCGTTGGCGGCGGCTCGATGCGCGCCGTGTTGTCGACCGCGGGTACCGGGGCGGGCGGCGGCGTTCGTTCAGCAATCGGCGGCGCTGCCGGTTCGGCCGGACGCGTGAGCCCCGTTGACGAAGACCCCAATGCAGAAGAAGAGGGCGACGAAGCGGGCGACGAGGAACGCGCCGTCGTCACGGGCGGTGTCGACGTTCGTTCGCGATCGGGTGTCGCAAGCGAGCCTCGCTGTGGCGCGGCCGCCTTAACGGACGAGGTCTCGGGTTCACTGTTCGTCCGTGCGGGTGGAACTTGTTGCACGGTCGCCGTCGAGGGGATCCGCGCGTTGGGGTCAGACCCCACCGACGCGGGTGCCGCCGGAGGTGTCGTCGGCGTTGGCGCCGGCGTCCGTGCTGCCGCGGGCCGCTCCGGCACGCTCGATGTGCCCACCGGTTCCTCCGATGGACGACTGACGTCGGTGAACAGGAGGAGTTGTTCGGGCCGCGATAAGTAGAGTTGAGTCAGTCCAAATCCAAAAAGACCGAACAGAATGATGAGAGCCGCAACCGCGGCGAGAACTCGCGTCCAGCCCGCGGGCACTTCTTGTTGTTGCACGTCGTACGCATGGGCACTAATCGTCGGGGCGAGCACGATCTGGCTGGTATCCGTCCGAGTCGCGATCAGATTCTCGAACGCCGCGATCTCAGGACGGTCGGGGCACAACTCGCGTGCTTCGTCCAGCGCTTCCCGGGCGTCGGCGATGGATCCGGCGTCGAGCGACGCGGCCGCGCGCTCCATGCAGCGCGCAAATCGCCGGTTCCTCACCCGAGCCTCGAAACTCGCCCAGCCCGTACCGCTGGGGTTGCCGTCAGTCATAGTCGAACTGCTATGCAAAACCGGCGCTGAGTTCGAGCTCAGCTGCGTGGAGGGCGTGATTCACATTGCCGACGAGCCGGCAAACAGCCGTTCGGTATCTTTACTGAACAGAACCCAGAGGCCATAGACACCGAGGATGGTGATCCATGGAAAGCCGAGCAGCGCGATCGCGGCGAGCACGATCCCCACGATGCGCGCCCAGTTCTTGAAGTAGAGAAGGCCGATGCCGGTGATGACCGCGGGAAGCGAGAACGTGAAGAGGAATGTGACGAGCGCGGTACCCACGATCGAGAGAATCGGAAGCGCAACGGCCACTTCGTCGGGCTCGGCGGACGCCGTGATGACGCCGGCGGCGCCGGTGAGCCCGATCATCGCGAACGCCGCAAAGATCAGCCCGATGGCTCCGAGCGCGATGTAGAGCACGCCGAGAACCCGGACGTGAGTGTCCATCGAGGTGTGTGAGCGTTATCGATCGGGCGGCTAGGTCTCGTCGTCGTCCTGATCGTCTTGCTTCAGGCTCGTTGCGAAATCATCCTCGAGCGGTTCGTCTTGCGCGCGCCAATCTTCGTCCGCGTCGTACAACCGGCCGACGGGACGCTCCTTGATCGGACCGCGCGGACCTCGCTCGGATTCCTTCCGTGTCGGCTTGCGCTTGTTCTTGGGCGGCGCGTCTGGTCCAAAGTTGCGGCTGCGCGCGGGCGCGGCTCCGCCGCCGCCCTCCGGCGCGCGGGGCGTGAAGCCGCCGGGACGCGGGCTGCTGTATCCGGACGGCGCGGGTCTCGGACCGCCGAATCCTCCGGGACGTGGACCGGCCGGCCGATCTTCGCGGGGCCGCGCTTCGCTCACCGCGAGCGGACGGCCCTTGAACGGTTGCTGATGGAACCTCCGGATCGCCTCTTCGGCGACCCCGCGATCGGCATAGTCGACGAACGCGAATCCTCGCGGCCGCCCCGTCTCCCGATCGGTTGGAAGGACGACTTGGGTTGGCTCCCCGACGCTCGACAGATGCTCGCGCAACTCTGCCTCCGTCGCGGCATAAGGCAGATTGCCGATGAACAGACGGACTGACACGACTCCCTCGTTAAAGAACGTTCGTTTTCCCCGTTGGGACCGACTTTTGGCTCCAACAAAATAGCATGGACCCCGGATGGCGGCCACTGGTGGGTCAAATGGTCGGGCAGGCCGAGGTTGAACCCTGTCACCCTTGGCGCTACTATGGACTGTTCGGGATTTCTCAGAAGAGCAGCCTGTAGATGCCCCACACCAGCGAGGCCGGTAGCCACATCGTCGTCCGCGGCGCCCGTACGCACAACCTCAAGAACGTCGACCTCACCCTGCCGCAGCGATCGCTGGTCGTGATGACCGGGGTCAGCGGCTCGGGCAAGTCCTCGCTCGCGTTCGACACGATTTACGCCGAAGGTCAGCGGCGCTACGTCGAGTCGTTGTCGGCCTACGCGCGGCAGTTCCTCGAGCGGATGGAGAAGCCGGACGTCGACACCATCGAAGGGATCTGCCCGGCGATTGCCATTCGGCAGAAGAACAGCATCCGCAATCCGCGGTCGACCGTCAGCACGACGACAGAGATTCACGACTACTTGCGATTGCTCTTCGCGCGAGTCGGCCGGACGTATTGCCGCAACTGCGGACGCGAAGTGATACGCGAGACGGCTGAAGTCGTCGCTGGACAACTCGGAACCTTGCCCGCGGGAACGCGGCTGTTGATTGGCTTCGACATGCCGGTCGTGACGACGGCGGCGCTGCCCGCCGAGCGGGACGTGGAAGAAGAGGAGTCGATCGCCGACGAGGAGACGCCGCAGCCCGCGCTGCCAGGCCTCGTCGATTCCGTCGCCGAGACGCTTGCCGCGTTGCGGCGAAAGGGCTTCGGCCGGTTGTTCGTCGACGGACGAACGGTGGATCTCGAGAGCGTCGAGCCGGGCGCGCTGAAGGATCGGCCGATTCTGCAGGTGATCGTCGATCGCTTGAAGGTCGAGGGGGATCTTCGCGCGCGATTGACCGATTCGATCGAAACCGCCTACACGGAGGGCGGCGGCGCGGCGTTCGCGATCGAGCTCCCCGATGCGTCCGCCGGGGATGCCGGCGCTCCGATCGTGCACCGCTTCAGCGAGCGCTTCGAGTGCCGCCCCTGCAGCGTTCAGTACGAGATTCCGCAGCCGCGGCTGTTCTCGTTCAACAACCCGTTCGGCGCGTGCGCCGTGTGCCACGGCTTTGGCAACATCATCGAGCTCGACATGGATCTGGTCGTGCCGGATCCGTCGAAATCGATTCAGCAGAACGCGATCGAGCCTTGGAGCAAGCCGCATTATCGAGCGCAATTGACCGAGCTGAAGCGCGCGGCCAAGGGCGGCAACGTCAGGATCGACGTGCCGTGGTCGCAGCTCACCGACGACGAAAAGCGGTTCGTGATCGAGGGGAACGACGCGAACGGCGGCGACTACGAGGGCGTCAAGGGGTTCTTTCGCTGGCTGGAGCGGAAGAAGTACAAAGTTCACGTCAGAGTGTTCCTCAGCCGGTACCGCGGGTATCTGACGTGCCCCGAATGCGGCGGCGCGCGGCTGCGCCGCGAGGCGCGCGACGTGAAGGTCGGGGGCCAGACGATCGATCGGGTCTGCTCGCTGACGGTGCGCGACGCGGACACGTTCTTCGACGGATTGACGCTGTCGGAAAAAGAAGCGGCGATCGCCGACAAAGTGCTCCGTGAAATCCGCAAGCGATTGGGCTTTCTCCGCGACGTCGGCCTGGATTATCTAACCCTCGATCGCTTGTCGTCGACGCTTTCGGGCGGTGAATCGCAGCGCATCAACCTCGCGACCTCGCTCGGATCGGCGCTCGTCGATACGTTGTACGTGCTCGACGAGCCGTCGATCGGGCTTCACTCGCGGGACAACGAACGATTGATCGCGATCCTGCGCCAGCTTCGCGATCAGGGCAACACGGTCCTCGTCGTCGAGCACGACGCCGACATGATCAAGGTTGCCGACACCGTCGTCGACATGGGGCTTGGCGCGGGCGAGCAAGGCGGACGCATCGTCTTCTCGGGGACGCTGGCGGCGCTTCTCCAGGAGCCGCGGTCGCTGACCGCGAAGTACTTGCGCGACGAGCTGGCGATTCCCGTGCCGGCCGTGCGGCGCAAGCCGACGAATCAGCGGCTGAAGATCCTCGGCGCGAGCGAGCACAATCTGAAAAACCTCGACGTGGAGATTCCGCTCGGTCTGTTCGTCGCGGTCACCGGCGTCAGCGGCTCGGGCAAGAGCACGCTCGTGCACGACGTGCTGTACGCGGCGTTGAAGCGGGCGAAAGGGGAGTGGGATCGGCGCATCGGCACGCACCGGAAGCTCGAAGGCACGGAGTTCGTCAGCGACGTGGTGCTCGTCGATCAGGCGCCGATCGGACGCACGCCGCGCTCGAATCCGGTGACGTACCTCAAGGCGTTCGATCCGATTCGCGAGCTGTTCGCCGCGACCAAGGACGCCCGCTCGCGCGGGCTCACGGCTAGCCACTTTTCGTTCAACGTCCCCGGCGGCCGCTGCGAAGCGTGCGAAGGGGAGGGCGAAGTCAAGGTCGAGATGCAATTCCTCGCGGACGTGTTCGTGCCGTGCGAACAGTGCGATGGAAAACGCTTCAAGCCGCAGGTGCTCGAGGTGAAGTATCGCGGGCGCGGCGTGGATCACGTGCTCGACATGACCGTGCGCGAAGCGCTGACCTTCTTCAGCAGCTCGCCAAAAGTACTGCGGCGCCTGCAGGTGCTCGACGAGATCGGCTTGGGGTATCTGCGCTTGGGCCAGCCGGCGACGACGCTGTCAGGCGGCGAGGCGCAGCGAATCAAGATCGCGGCGCACCTCTCGTCTCACACCGGCGATCGCGTGCTCTACATCCTCGACGAGCCGACGACCGGCTTGCACTTCGACGACATCGCGAAGCTGCTCGCGGCGTGCAAGAAACTGATTCAAGCCGGCCACAGCCTGCTCGTCATCGAGCACAACCTCGACGTGATCAAGACCGCCGACTGGGTGATCGATCTCGGCCCCGAAGGAGGCGAGGAGGGCGGACGGCTGATCGCGGCGGGCACCCCTGAACAGCTCGCGCAAATCGAGGCCTCGCACACGGGCCGGTATCTGCGTGACGTGCTGGCCGTCGGCCGATCGAACGCCTACGGCGCGTCGCGGCACTAGAGATGCAGCACGATCGCAAACACGCCGGCGTAGACGATCATCGCCGACGCTTGCAGCGCGATGCGCTTCACGGGCCGCTCTGCGGATCGGTGGTTGATCGCCGCGAACGAAATCGCGATTCCGACGAACCCCAGAACGATCGCCAACCACACGGCCGAGGGCGCGCGGACGACATCGAACGCCGCCGCCCGGAACGCCGAAGCAAATCCCATGCGGCGGACGGCCACGGCCATGGTCCAGGCAACGATGTTCACTGCCGCGGCCGACGCGGCGAGGACCGGCAGCGCCGTGACAAGCGCGCGAACGCCGCTCGACGAGAGCGACGACACGTACAAGCACACGCTCGTCAGCATGACGACCATCAGGGTGGTGTTGAGGACTTCTCTGGGCGCCTCGTACGCGAGCCGGTCACCAGGCACGGGGCTGATCATCCGAAGCGCATACGGAAGCATCACGCCCAAGATCAGGACCAGCACGGCGACGACGCCGCTCTTGACGACCCATTGTTGCCAAGACGGCATGGGCAGCAGCGTCTGCCACTCCAGCGTTCCCATCTGCCGCTCTTCCGCGCTCGCGAGCGCGCCAATCAGCATGCCCAGCAGCGCGGCATACAGCATCGACATCGCCGGAACCGGATCCGCGACGGACGGGAAGTCGCGCCCGATCCGCGCGACCAGGAAATACGCGCCGACGTAGAGCGCGACCACGGGGATCGCGACTTGATACAGGCGCAGCTCCTTGCTCACGAGCTGCCGGAGCGGCGACGCCAAGGCGCCAACGGCGGCAGGCGAATCGCGGGGGCGTCCCCATTTCGGCAGCTGAAAATCGGTGCCGCGTCCCTCGATGGCCTCCAGCCGCGCGAACATCCACGAACACAGGATCACCGCGACGATACAGATGAGGAACATGCCTCGCCAGAAGATCGAGAACGTGAACTGATCCACGCGCGCGGATTGCGCGGCGCCGTAGAGCGCGACGCCCACGACGTCGCCGACGACGAAGAGCGTGCCCGGGATGGCCGTGGTGAGCACGATCGCGGCGAGCACGTTCCGGCAGATCATCGACAGCAGCGGCGCGACGCAGATCGCGCACAGCGCGGCGAGGACGAGGATTGTCCGCGCGTCGCCGCCGCCGGCTCGCTTGATCCACCGCACGTCGGAGAACACGACGGGCCAGGCGAGCAGCGACAGCGCGACGACCATTGCCGTCAGCGTGGCGAACTTGACGACGAGCGTGCGCGGGCGGCTCGACGGCTGCGAGAGCAAGAGACCGACGGTGCGATGCGAGTATTCGTGGCCGAACGATTGAGCGCCGAGCGCGACGCAGCCGACGCCGTACGCGAGCGCGGCAAGCGTCAGCAGCCGCGTGTCCCGCCACACCGCGGCGATCACGATCGCCGCGGCGCACGCGCACCACGTCGGCACGAGCGCCCGGATCTCCTTCCTCACGCTGTACGGCAGCAGGGGACCGCCGGTCACGCCGTCACCATCGCGGGTTGGAGCGTCGACACGAAGATTTCCTCGAGGGTCAGCGCTTCGACGCGGACCGTGTCCGGCGCGTGGGCGCGAAGCCGGTCGAGCACGTCCGCCGAGTTGCCGTTCGCGATCACTTCGATCTCGCGTCCCTCCGCGCGCAGCGTCCGCGTGCGCGGCAGCGCGATCCGTCCGGGATCCGACGCGAACCGCGCGTAGATCTTCTGATAGCGCTCGCGCGCGGCGTCCGCCTCCATCGTCAGCACGTCGCGGCCCCGGTCGACGATCGTGAACTCGTCGATGAGCCCCTCGAACTCGGCGATGAGATGCGTCGAGACGAAGACCGTGCGCCGGCCCGGATCCGCCTCCTGATACGCGCCAATCACCGTTTGAATGAACTCGCGCCGGACGATCGGATCGAGACCCGACGTCGGCTCGTCGAGAACGAGCAGCTCAGGCGCCGGGCATATCGCGGCGATGAGCGCGACCTGCGTCCGCTGACCCTTCGACAGATGCGACGCCTTCTGGCTCGCGTCGAGCTGGAAGCGGGCGAGGAGCGCGCGCTCGGTCTCCTGGTTCCACGTCTTGCGGAACGATGCGAAGTAGTTCAAGGCTTCGCGCACGGTCATCCACGGATAGAACGCGACGAAGTCCGGCACGTAGGCGAGGCGCGATTTGACGGCGACCTCGTGCTCCGCGGGGTTCAATCCGAAGACGCGCGCGTCGCCGCTCGTCGGCCGAATCAGATTCAACAAGCACTTGATCGTCGTCGTCTTGCCCGCGCCGTTCCGGCCGAAGAAGCCGTAGCAGCGTCCGGGGCGCACGCGAAGGTTCAGGCCGTTGACGGCGTCGGTGCGGCCGAACCGCCGGACGAGGCCGCTGACTTCGATGACGTGGTCATGGTCGCTCATGTCGTCCCCCGCTCCGACGGTCACGATTGCGACGCGCGCTCGCGCTTGTACTGCAGCGCGTCGAACCGCTCCTCCGCAAGCTGCACGAATTCCGACTTGCCGATCTGCAGATGGTGCGCCTGAATGACGACGTCGTCGATCAGCTCGGCGAGGAGCTTGCGGCGAACGTCCTTCTTGATGGGCGACGCGTTCTGCTCGCGGACGAAACAGCCCCTGCCGATCGAGGTCTCGATGACGCCCTGGCTCTCGAGCTCCGCGTAGGCCTTGGCGACGGTGTTCCGATTGACGCGCAGATCCTCGGCGAGCGGCCGGATCCCCGGCAGCGGCTCCCCGGGCCGCAGCGCGCCGGAGGCGGCCGCCAGCTTCACCTGATCGACGAGCTGCAGGTAGACGGCCTTGCCGGATTTGAAGCTGATCTGGAATCGCATGTAACTGTCATAGGACAGTATGACAGATCAGGGTGCCAAGGTGCAAGGGTGCAAGGGGGCCAGGGTGCAGGGTGCCAGGGTGCACGGTGCCAGGGTGCCAGGGTGCCAGGGTGCCAGGGTGCAGGGTGCCAGGGTGCCAAGGTGCCAGCGTGGAGGGTGCCAAGGTGCAAGGGTGCCGGGGTGACAGGGTGCAGGGTGCCAAGGTGAGGGTGCAAGGGCAGGCGCGCCAAAGCGCGCACATTTGGCACGCTCGCCTTTGCACCTTGCACCCTGGCACTTTGGCATCCCTGCACCCTGGCACCCTGCGTTACAATATTGACGCCCCCCGACCGAAAGTTCCCATGTTCCGACTTCTACGTGTGATGGTGTTCGTCCCGGCGCTGGTGATCTGCTCGGTTGCGGCAGCGTTCGCGCAGGCGGCGAAGTTCGAGGATGTCGTCCGCAATTTGCGCAACCCGGATCCGAAGATCCGCGTCAGCGCGGTGCGGCTGCTGCGCGAAGCGGGCTACGCCGAGGCGATCGGGCCGATGGCGCCGCTCGTCAACGATCAGGTCAACGAGATTCAGCTCGAAGCGATCGATTCCGAGCTCGCGTTCTTCCTCGTCGAGCCGCTGCCGGTGCGCCGGAAGATCGGGTTCGTGCCCTCGCTGCGAAGCGCGGGCCGGGCGATCTCGGCGTTCGATGCCGGCCCGCTCGCCGTGTGGCCGAAGGCGGCGCCGCCCGAACTCATCGACGCGCTCATCAAAGCGATCGACGACGAGAACAAGAGCGTGCGAGTCGAGGCGGTGTATACGCTCGGCGTCGTGGCGGGCGCGTCGGGCAAGCCGCTCGCGGATTTCGACGCGGCGCGCCTCGCCAAGGCGCTCGACCATTACGATCCCGCCGTGCGCGCCGGCGCCGCGCGCGTGATCGGCCGGCTGCAAGTGAAGTCCGCGGGTGACGGCCTGCTCAAAGCGGTCAACGATTCGAACGAGCAGGTGCGGTTCGCGTCGATCCGCGCGCTCGGCGAGATCGGCGAGACCCGCGCGGTGCAGGCGATCACCGAGCAGTTGAACTACTACGGCAAGGGCGAAGGTGCGTGGTCGGCTCTCGAGGCACTCGCGCGCCTTGCGAACGCATCGAGCGTGCCCGTGTTCCAGGCGCACATGACCGACAAGGATCCGCACCTGCGGCGCGCCGCGGCCGAGGGCCTCGGGCGCGCGGGCGACAGCGCCTCGGTCGCCGACTTCGTGTTCGCGGTGAATCAGGACGAGTCCGAATCGGTGCGCGGCGCGATGATGTTCGCCCTGCACAAGAAAGGGCACGTCACGTTTCTCGGCCGCCTCATCGATCTGATGGACCACGACGACTCGGCGCGCCAGGTGCAGACGTATCTCTTGGAGCTCGGTCCGTCCGTGGTCCAGCGCGTGCTGCCGCGGCTTCAGGAGCCGGACGAAGGCGTCCGGGAACATCTCGCAACCGTGCTCGGCGCGATTGGCGATTCGTCGATCCTGCCGGCGCTGTCTCCGCTCAAAGCCGATCGCGATCGCGACGTGGCGTCCGCCGCCACGCACGCGATCGAGCGCATCAAGATGAGCCAGAAGTAGACGTTCGTGACACTGCCGCGCGCGTTTTATGCGCGCCCTACGCTCGAGGTCGCGAAAGACCTCATCGGCAAGATCCTCGTGCACGAGACGCGCGCCGGCATCGCCGCCGGCGCGATCGTCGAAGCCGAAGCCTACATCGGCGAATCCGACCCCGCGTGCCACGCCGCGCCGGGCCCGACCGCGCGCAACGCGCCGCTCTATGGACCGCCGGGCGTCGCGTACGTCTACCTCAATTACGGCATTCATTGCCTGGTGAACGCCGTCACGGAACCAACGGGATCGCCCGCGGCGGTGCTGATCCGCGCGCTCGAGCCGGTCGAAGGGGAAGCGCTCATGCGGCGGAGACGCGCGCGCGCGAGCGGGAAGCCGCCGGACTCGTTCGCCTCGGCGGCGTTGTGCCGCGGCCCCGGCAACCTCACACGCGCCCTCGGGATCACGCTTCGTCAGAACGAAAGCGACCTCACCGGCAGCGCGCTGCGGATCGAGGATCGGCGGCTGCCGCCGCGCGAGGTGTCCTGGAGCCGGCGTATTGGAATCAACGTGGGCGTGGAAGCCGAATGGCGCGTGTTCGCCGTCGGCAGCGCCGCCGTGTCAGGCCGGTCGTCGCGAAACGCGTCGTCGGGGCTGGACCGTCAGCGCCGGCGGGCTCGCGTGCCGGTCGACTGAACGACCGGGATCTTCGCCGTGAACGTCCGGCCGCGGCGAAACACACCCAGCGAGACGTTGCCGCCGATCGGCGAATCGGCCAGCAGCCGCATGAAGTGCGTCGCGTCTTCGATCGTCGAGTTGTTGAAGCTCACGAGGATGTCGTACTGACGGATGCCGGCGGCGAAGGCGTCCGAACTCTGCGAGATGCCGGACACGAGGACGCCCTTCGCGTTGGGCGCATCGAGCTCCTGCGCCAGATTGGCTGTCATCGGATAGAGCTCGATGCCGGTGATCGTGCCGCGCCGTACGCCGCCATGGTTGATGATGTCGTCCATGACGTGCTTGGCCAGATTGCTCGGCACGGCGAAGCCGACGCCTTGCGATCCGCCCGACTGGCTGAAGATCGCGGTGTTGATCCCAATCAGCTCGCCGCGCGCGTTGATCAACGCGCCGCCTGAATTGCCCTGATTGATCGCGGCGTCGGTCTGGATGAAATCGACGTAGCTTCCCAAGCTGCCCTGCAGGTTGCGTCCGGTCGCGCTCACGATGCCGAGCGTCACCGTCTGGTTGAGGACGCCGAACGGATTGCCGATCGCCAGCACCCACTCCGCGACCCTCAGCTTCGACGAGTCGCCCCATGCGAGCACCGGGAGGTTGCGCGCGTCGATCTTGAGCACGGCCAGATCCGTCGGCTCGTCGATGCCGACGATCTTCGCGCGCATCTCGCGTTTGTCGGGCAGCGTCACCGACACTTCCGCGCGCTGATCGCCGATCACGTGGCTGTTCGTCAGCACGTAGCCGTCGGACGACACGATGACGCCTGAACCGAGACTTTGCTGCAAGCGATCGCGATAGCCGAACATCGTGTCGCCGAAGAACTCGCGGAAGAACGGATCGTTCATGAACGGCGAGTTCGGCGTCCGGACGACTTGCGTCGACGAGATGTTCGGCACGCTGGGAATCGCGATCTGCGCGGCCGTCGTGAGATCCGGGAGACCGGCGGTTGCCGCCGCCGCGGCTCGCGCGGCGGGCTGCTGCGCGGCGCGCGGCTGCGACTCGCTCGCCGGCGCCTCCGACTGCGCGACCGCTTCCTCCGCCGTCTTCATGCGGCCGGTCAGCACGAGCCCGGCGACGAAGCCGACGAGGACGAAGAGCGTGACGAGCGTGAAGCGTTTGACCATGCTACGTGCTACTTGACGGCAATGCGGCGAGGCGCTGGCGGTGGAACCTTCGGCAGCGTGATCGTCAGCACGCCTTCCGACAAATCCGCGCTGACGCGATCGACGTCGATCTTGTCGGCGAACTCGAACGTGCGCGCGAACGATCCGTGGCTGCGCTCGACTTGATGGAAGTGGAGCACGTCGCTCGCGGTGCTCCGGGCCGCGCGCTGGCCGCGCAGCGTGAGCCGCGCGTCCTCGAGCGCGAGGTCGATCTGATCGCGGGCCACGCCCGGCACTTCCGCGGTGACGACGTACGCCGCGGCCGTCTCGTATACGTCGATCGCCGGCGCCCACGCGTCCGCCCGATGGCTCGAGAGAAGCTCCAACCGATCCTGCCACGCGCGCGTGTCCCACGGCATGGAACGATCGTAGCATGATACGATCGTTGGGATCTGACCACAGTATGAGCTCCATTCAAGCGACTCGACTCAAGCGGGGAATGTTGATCAAGATGGGCGCGGACTTGTTCCGCGTGCTGGATCTCCAGCACTTCACGCCCGGCAACAAGCGCGGGTTCGTCCAGGCCAAGCTCCGGAACATCCGAACCTCGACGCTCGGCGACCACAAGTTCCGCTCGGAAGACGACGTCGAGCGCGCCATGCTCGAAGAGCGGCAGATGCAGTACCTGTACAAGGACGGCGACGCGTTCTACTTCATGGACACGACGACGTTCGACCAGCTGCACATCAACACGGAGGCGCTGGGCGACTCGGTGAACTACATCAAGCCGGACGCGGTGATCACCGTGGAGTTCTACGGCTCCGAGCCGGTCGGCATCGAGCTCCCCGCGACCGTCGATCTGAAAGTCGAGGACACGGTGCCCGGGATCAAAGGCGCGACCGCCAGCGCGCAAGTCAAGCCCGCGCGCCTCGAGACCGGCCTCGTCGTGCAAGTGCCGCCGTTCGTCAACACGGGCGATATGGTTCGAGTTAGTACGGAGACGGGTGAGTACCTGTCACGGGTGTAGGTTCACGGGTTCAAGGGTTCACGGGTTCAAGGGTTCACGGGTTCAAGGGTTCAAAGGTTCAAGGGTTCAAAGGTTCAAG
>DATBJJ010000023.1:0-40523 GCA_036556425.1 Vicinamibacterales bacterium | reverse complement strand
GTGCTCGACTTCAACATGGCGTACAACCCGCCGTGCGCGTTCAATCCGTACACGACGTGTCCGATTCCGCTGAGAGAGAACAATCTGCCGGTCAAGCTTCTCGCCGGCGAGAAGGCGTATCCCGAAAAGGTCACGCTGCCTGTCGCGACGAAGTAACGCGAATTCCAAAACGCTTCTGCAATTCGCGCGCGCCTAGCGCCGTCACCGTCAGCGCGCGGCTGTCGAGATCCTGTCGCAGCCAACGCCGCTGCAGCGCGATGCGCAGGACATCGGCGGCGAGCGCGCCGCCAAGATGCGGCCGCCGCTCGCTCCAGTCGAGGCACCCAAATGCAAGCCGACGCCGCTGGCGCCGCAGGCCGTCGACGTCAATGCCGAGTGCGTCGAGCGCCCGTTCGCCTGCCGGCGTGATCGCGTAGTCCTTGACTCGGCCGGCCGGCTCAAGCCACGACAGCGCTATGAAACGATCGTGAAGGAGTACGCCAATCGTCCCCGCGAGGTGGTCGTAGCACGTCCGCGCCGCGCGCAGCCGGCTCGGCGTCGTCGGCACGAAGCGCTGCCGCGGTCCGCCGGCGAGCACCGAGAGCGCTTCGAGCGCGGCGGCCACGTTCGCGTTGGCGATGCTGTAGTAGCGGTGCTTGCCCTGGGCAACGACGTTCACGAGCCGTTCGTCCTTCAGGCGGCTCAAGTGGACGCTTGCGGTCGACGGGCTCACCTCGGCGACGACCGCCAACTCGGTGCTCGTGCGCGCGTGTCCATCCATCAGCGAATACAGCATCCTGGCTCGCGCGGGCTCTCCAATCGCGTCGGCGATGGAAGACACGACGGCGTTCTCGTCGACAATCATATTTTGATGGTAGACGAAGTATGTTCGACTGGCAACGGGCACGATTGCGGTCGAGGAGCGCGCATGATTACCTGCATCATCCGTTACGAGATCGATCCCGTTCAGCGCGACAGGTTCAAGGAGTACGCCGAGCATTGGGGGCGCATCATCCCGCGATGCGGAGGACGACTCGTCGGGTACTTTCTGCCGTACGAGGGCACGAACAACGTGGGCTGGGGGCTGATCGGCTTCGATACGCTCGCGGCGTACGAGGTGTACCGCGCGCGGCTGAAAGCGGATCCGGAGGCGAGGGCCAACTTCCAGATGGCGCTCGACAACCGGCTGATTCTGCGGGAAGAAAGACATTTCGTCGAGGATGTTCCATGCTGACGCAACTGCAGAAGGTCGAGACGTTCCGCGCGCTGCACGCGCGCGCATCCGCATTCATCATTCCCAACCCCTGGGACATCGGCACCGCGCGGCTCCTCGAGCACGTCGGCTTCGAGGCGCTCGCGACGACGAGCGCGGGATTCGCGTTCTCGCTCGGCCGGCGCGACGGCACGGTGCGGCGCGAGCAGGTGATGGCGCACGTGGCGGCGCTCGCGGCGGCGACGACCGTGCCGCTCAGCGTCGACCTCGAAAATGGATTCGGCGACGCGCCCGACGTGGCGGCGGAGACGATCCGGCAGGCCGCGGCCGCCGGCGCTGCGGGCGGATCGATCGAGGACAGCACGCGCCGCAGCGATCGCTCGCTCTACGAGATTGCGCACGCCGTCGATCGGATCCGCGCCGCCGCGGAAGCCGCGCGCGCGGCGCCGTCGGGATTCGTGCTCACGGCGCGCGCCGAGAACTTTCTGGTGGGCCGAGCGGATCTCCGCGATACGATCGCGCGGCTCCAGGCGTATCAAGAGGCAGGCGCGGACGTGCTGTATGCGCCGGGTCTGTCGAGCGCGGACGAGATCGCGTCCGTGGTGCGCGCCGTCGATCGGCCTGTGAACGCGCTCGCGACGATGCCGGCGCTCCGCCTCGGGTTCGACGAGCTGTCGGCGTTGGGTGTGCGGCGGATCAGCGTCGGCGGCGCGCTCGCACGCGTCGCGTTCGGCGCCACGCTCCGCGCCGCGCGCGAAATGCGCGAGCGAGGCACATTCACATTTATCGACGACGCGATCGCCTCCCGCGACCTCGGGTCGATGTTCCCGTGAGAACTCAGACTCGACTCAGACTTGACTCAGACTTGACTCAGACCGCCAGGTTTACAGGAAACCTCAACAAATCAGCGGATCGAATACGAAGGACAAGTTTGAGTCGAGTCTGAGTCGAGTCTGAGTCAAGTCTGAGTCGAGTCTGAGTCAGTCAGACCGCAGCGCCTGGACGACGTCGACGCGGGAGGCGCGGGCGGCGGGCATCAAGGAGGCCAGCACCGCCGCGGACACCAGAATCAGCGACGCGCCGGCGATCGGCAGCGCGCCAGGGATCTCGACGTCGGCAATGTAGCTGCCCGCGACACGCGCGAGGATCAGGCCGCCGATCGCGCCGGCGACGATGCCGACTCCCGCGATCACCGCGCCCTCGCTCAGCACGCGCGTCAGGAGGTGCCGCGGCGCGGACCCGATCGCAAGGCGGATGCCGAACTCCCGCGTGCGCGCGCTCACCGAGAACGCCAGCACGCCCGCCACCCCCACGATGGCGATCGTCAGCGCGACCGCGGCAAACCCGCCGAACACCAGCGCGTTCAGGCGATTCGGCGCGAGCACTTCCGCTCGTACGTCGTCCAGCGTGGCGGCCTGCTCCACCGGCTGCTCGGGCGACAGATCGCGGATGATGCGCGTGATTGGCGTGACGAGCGCGTACGGATCCATCCGCGCGTGCACGAACAAGCGCCCGCCGCCGATCTCCTGCTCGAACGGGTGATACACGCTCATCGCAGGCCCAGGCACGACGTTCTCGTCGTCGACGTCGGCAGCGATGCCGACGATCCGGCGCGGCGCCGTGCTGACGTCGATGAACTTCATCACGGGATCGGTCCACATCAACCCCCGGTTCAACGCGTCCTGCGATGGGAACATCCGGCGCGCGACGCTCTGACTCACGATCACCACGCGCTCGCCGCCCCGGCGATCCGCGTCCGTGAAATCACGCCCGGCGATAATCGGCACGCCCAGCGCCGCGAAGAACCCGGAGGAGACCGTGCGGAACCGCGCCCGCGGATCCTCCTCGCCGTTGGCCTTCGCGTATCCCTCGACCGAGAACTGAAAGCCGGGACCGAACGTGCCCGCGTCGCGCCATGGAACGATCGTTCCAATGGCGACACGCTCGACGCCCGGCAGCTGACCGATCCGGCGCAGCGCCTCGCGGTAGAACGCCGCCAGCTGCTCCGGCGGCCGCGAATACGACACAATCGGCACGTTCAACGCGAGCACGTTCGTCATGTTGAAGCCGGTGTTCGTGCGCTGGAGCGCCATCAGCGTCGTCAACAACATGCCGGCGCCGGCGAGCAGGACGAACGACGCCGCGATCTGCGTCACCGCAAACAGCCGGAGCCGCCGATTGGTGCCCGACGTGATCCGCACGCCGCCGTTCGAAAGGCCGAGGCCGCTCGAGGCGTCCGAGGACGGAAGCCGCGGCACGAACGCGAGGAGCACCGCGGCGACGAGCGCGAGAACCACCCCGACCCACAACAGCGTCGAGTCGACCGCGAGATCGAGCGCGCGCACGGAGAAGCGAGCGGCGTAGCGGGCCAGTATCGCCAGCATCGGCCGCGCGATGATCACGCCGAGAATCGCCCCCGCGCCGCAGAGGAGGAGGCTCTCCGCGAGGAGCGTCCGCCGCAGCGCGCCGGCCGTGGCGCCCAGCGCCGCACGGACCGCGAGCTCGCCTTCTCGGCGCACCGACCGCGCGAGGATCAGGTTCGCGACATTCGAGCACGCGATGACGAAGACGAGCGCCGACGCGGCGAGCAGCACGAGCAGGACGGTCCGCGCGGGCGACACGATTTGATCGCGAAGGTTGACCGCGTTGATTCGGAAGTCGGCGTTCGACGGATACGACTCCGGATGCTCCTTCACCATCGCGGCATGAGCGGTGCGGAGCTCCGCGCGCGCCGTCTCGAGCGTGGCGCCAGGCGCGAGCCGTCCGAAGAGCTCCGTCATCCTGTGCACGCGCCCGTCCACCATGGTCGCGTCCAAATGATGCGGGCTGGTGACGACGTTCGCGATGATTTCCGTTTCCGCGGGATAGGGCACCGACGGCTCGAGGACGCCGACGATCGTTGCCGTGCGATCGCCGAGTCGAATCGTCTTGCCGATGGCCGTCGGATCGCTCTGAAGGCCTGTCGTCCAGAAGCGATACGTCAACACGACCGCGCCGGCCGCCTGGGGCCCGTCGTCCCCGGGACCAAGCAGTCTGCCTTTGACCGGACGAAGGCCCATCACCTCGAAGTACGACCCGCCGACGACTCCGGCGCGCACGATGCGCGGCTCGCCGAGGCCGACCATCGTGAAATCCAGCGTCGAGAAGTCGCCGAACGCGCTCAACGTGCGCACGGCCGCGCGAAGGTCGCGGATCTCGGGCACGGAGAAATTGGCGTTCTCGCTGCCGATGCCCGGCGCGCTCTGGCGAATGTAGATGAGGCGATCCTCGTCCTCGTTGGTGAGCGGCCGCAGCAGCACGCCGCGCACGACGCTGAAGATTGCGGCGTTCGCGCCGATGCCGAGCGCCAGCGTCACGATTACGGTGAGCGCCAGCCCCTTGACCCTGGCGAGCGAACGCAGCGCAAAGCGGAAATCCGTCAGGAGGCTCATATCCAATCCTCTTACGCGGTTGTTTTGATTTCTTTGTCGTTCCTGGACCGCGACGATCGAGCTGCCGTCGATCACCCGCCGAGCATTATCCCTCGCGAGAAACGATCAGGTAAGTGGGTGGAGCGGGGACGGGGGTCAGCTGCCGCCGCCGACGGAGGTCACGCGAAGGTTCGCCGGGGGATTTGGGGGCGTCGACGTTCCCGTCGCGAGCTCGTCCGCTCCGATGTCGGCGGATCCCGCCGGACGCGGCTGGCCGTCCCAATCGACGGGCGCCGCAGTGGGCACGACGGCGACCTTGTTCAGCAGGTCCACTGCAGTCGGCCTCAGGTGAAGATCGCCCGCCGCCGGATTCACGAACAGCGCAGCGCTCGCATTCGTATAGTTGCCGCTGACCGATGCCGACGCGCCGTCGCGCGCCGCGATGTTGCCGTCGAGCACGTTGTTCACGATCGAGACGCCCGCCGTATTCGGAAAGCGATACTCGATCGGGTTCGCGTAGGTGCGCGAGATCAGAATCGTGTTGTGCGCGACCAGGGTTCCCGGCGAATCGGCGACGTAGATCGCCGTGTCGCCCGGCACCGTGCGATAGATGAAATTGTTCCTGACGATTCCGCCGGTGTGATCGTTGGGTGTCCGCTCGATCAAGCCGATCGCAATCTCCCGCTGACAGTCGATGAAGGTGTTGCCGTCGACGATCGTGTTCGTCGACCCGTTCCACATCAGAATCGCGGGTCCGGCCAACTGTCCCGCCGGAGCCCGAACGTTGCGAAAGAGGTTGTGGCGGATGATCCAGTTGTCGCCGGTGTGCACGTCGACGCCGTTCGTGTAGTCGTCGCGGCTGGTCGTGTCGTACTCGATCACCGAGTACTCGACGATGCCGTTGTCGACGCCGCCGCCCGCGCCGTTCGGGTTCGCCTTGATCAGCTGCTGGCCGGCGTTCGCGACGCGCACGTTGTGAATGAGCGGCGACTGCGCGCCGGCATTGAGCATGATCGCGTGGTAGTACACATCGCGAATCGTGAGGCCGGCGATCGTCACGCCGCGCACGTCGCCGCCGGCCCAGATGCCAAACGGCACGCCGCCGTCGTTCGGCGCGTTCATGCCACGCCCGACGATGACCACGTCGTTGCGATTGCCGGTCGCGCCGCGAATGCCGACGTTCGTGAAGCTGCCGTTGATGTATAGCGTCGAGGTGAGATTGTAGGTGCCGGGCGCGATCACGATCGTCGTGTTAGACGTAATTGCGGCGACGGCGCTCTGCAGCTGCGCGACAGTTGACACGTTGACGACGGTACCTGTCGGCGGCGGAAGCGGCGCGGGTGGCAGAGCGGGACCCGCGGCGGCAGCGCAGGGCCACAACGCCAGAAAGAACGATGCGAGTCCGCGCGCCAGTGAATCTCGGACCATGACAGATTGGTACGCCATCGGCTCGAAGCAAAGCCTCTGCCACGAGCCCCCGTCGTCCGCGGTGGTGCCGCGCGTTTGTTCGGTGCCGGATTTGTGCGCCGCCTCACACTTCTCGCCCGTGTAAATCACGTGCGAGCGGCGATGCCCGTCAGCGCTTTTCCTCGAACAGCGCGCGGAACTCGGGCCTCGTGCGAATCGGCGCGAAGATCGGATCCTTCTCGAGATCGCGCGGGAGAAACCGCTGCGGGATCGTCGCGAGCCAGGCGAGAGCGGCGTCGCCGTCGCCCATCTGCATACACGAGCGAGCGGCCGGCACACCAAGATCCCTCGGACCCAGGCCCTTGCCCTTCAGCTTCGCGAGCTCCGCGCACGCATCGGCGAATCGCGACGCGCCGAGCAGCGCTTCGCCGTAGGCAAGCCTCAGCCGAGGATCGTCGGGACGAGACTTCACCAGATCCGCATACGCCGCAACGGCGTCGGCAAAGCTGCCGCCCGTCATGTGCGCGGCCGCGGTGGCTTCCGGAACTCCGCGGCGAATCGACGCCTGATACGCCGGTTCTGTCGCGCGATGCACGAAATCGATCGTCCGATCGATCACCTCGCGCGTCGCCTCCTCGTCATTGAAGATCTCGAACGCGTGATGACCGCCCGAATAGTTGACGAAGGTCAACGGCGCGTTCTGCCCGATCGCGAGCGCGACGAGGTCGGCGAGCGCGCGATTGAGCGGCGGCCGGTCGAGGCCGGCGCGGACGACGAGCAGCGGCAGATCGCGCCTGAATGTCGTGATCGGCGCCGCGCCGTAGTACATCACGGCTGCCTTGATCGCCGTCTGCTTCGGGTTCTGAACGATCGGCAGCGCGCGGGACACGTTTCCCGACCCGGCGTACACGGCGACACGTTCGCGATCGATTCCAAGCGCCGCAGCGTTCGTCGTGAGATGCGCGACGAGCGCCTCGAAGTCCTGCTCGAACCCCTCGCTACGAAGATCCGGAAGGATGGCAACGAGATTCTTCGATGCGGCAATCTCCGCCCATGTTTTGTAAAACGGATTCGCGCGCTGCGCGCCGGTCGCCATGTTGAAGAAGATGAGCGCGGGCAGCGGTCGGGCCGCGTTCGCCGGACGGAACACGTCCATGCGCAGCTCGTTTGCCGGCGTTCCATACGCCCGATCCATGAGCGCCTCGATCGACCCGGCCGGCGGCGCCGGATAGTAGAAGCGTAACTCCTGGGCGGACGCGATCGACGCGAGGACCACCGCGAACGTGAGGGCGAGCGCTCGTCGAGCCATGCGCCGATTCTCGCTCGTGCGCCGACGACAGTCCATTCGGATGTGGCCGATGACGGCCAGACGTGACGAACCACGATCCGGAGCGGCTGGAAGCTGCGAGAATCTCACGCGGAGGAGCCATCAACGATGCGTACTTCTTTCTTGCCGCTCGCGATTGCGCTGCTGTCGCAAGGTGCGTCAGCGCCCGCGCCGGTCGTGTCGTCCGTCAACGGAGCGTTCTTCGCCGTCAGCGTGAAGGACATCGACGCCTCGTCGCGTTGGTACTCCGAGAAGCTCGGCATGCGCGCGATCATGCAGCTTCCCAAACAAGACAAGGCGGCCGTGACGGTGCTCGAGGGCGGAGGTCTTACGGTGGAGCTCGTTCAACTCGACGATGCCGCGCCGGCGGGCCGGCAGCCGGAGCTCGTTCACGGAATCTTCAAGTCGGGCGTCGTCGTCGCCGATCTCGCGAAAACGATCGCGATGCTGAAAGAGCGAGGTGTGCCGATCGCGATTGGACCGTTCCCGGCTCGTGGAAGTACTCCGGCCAATTTCCTAATTCGCGACAACGCCGGGAATCTCATCCAATTCTTCGGCAGGTAGTGAGCCGGCAATTGGCAGCCATCTTTCATGAGATCGCCTGTTCGCAAAGGCTCGGCTACTTCAAGACGATCCGTTCGGTGACCTTCCCATCCGCGATCGGCCTGATCGAGAACGCGGGGTTGCCGCGCATCTCCGCCGTCACGAACGGATCGCCTTCGAAGACGATCTCGAAGATCTTCGGCGCGCGTCCTGGCGCCGACACCTCGAAGTGGATGTGCGGCGGCACGCGGCTGTTCGGATAGGACCCGGGCTTGATCGTGTCGAACGCCCAGCTCCCCTTCGCGTCGGATCGGAGATAGAGCTTCAACCGCGGATTGCGGTTGTCGCTCGCCGGCTTGACGCCGTAGTACCCCTCGTGATCCGTTTGGTACACGTAGAGCGACGCGCCGCCGACAGGCGCGCCATCCGGACCCACGACAACGCCGCTCACATGAAGCGCTTGCCCTGGCTCGCCATGCGGCGCGATTCTGCCGCTCGAGGGCGCCGCGGCCGGCGCTTCGTGAACGGATTGCGCCGCCGTCAGCACGCTGGCGAGCGCCGCGCACCCTGCTATCGCGAAACACGACGCACGGCCGCGGCCGCGGACAGAGAATCGCTGGGACATGACTCCCTCCATTCCGCGCATCCTCTCACAGCTCACCCGCCGGTGAAACAGCGCGCCGTTCTTTGTTGTGACGGGGCGCGGGACGAGCCGCCGATCGCTCAATCGATCCACAATGTATCCCGTGAACGGCCTGAGCTGGTACTGGATCGTCCTGCAGTTGATCGTGCCGACGGCCGTCGGCGTGGTCGTCACGATTCCGTTCTGGCGCAAGAACGAGATGATCTTCGGAAACGTCGTCGGATCGGCTGTGATCCTCGCGGCGGCGATCGCCTTGATCCTCCGCGAGTACGTCGAGGTCGATCGAACCGTGCAGGCGTGCATCGACGCGGGCAAGACGTGCTGGCCGCAGCCGGCCGCGCACGTGCGCTTTGCGATCTACGCGTGCATCGGCCTCGTGGAGACATTCTTCCTGTTCACGTTGAGCCTCGGCGTCGAGCGGCGGATCAGCAACCGCGATTACGCGCCCGAGTGGAGACGCTGACGCCCGAAGCCCGCCGACAGTTCCACCGCTACCGCCGCGGCCCTTGTCCGGGCGTGACGATCAGAATCCGCGCGCGCATGCGAATCAGCGTGACGAAGAACGCGATCCAGAACGCCGCCGCAATCGACGCCGTGATGATGAAGTTGCGCGGCGACACGTCCCAGGATGTGTCGGACACGATTCGCCCGAACGCGAGCGCCGAGAACAGCATCGCCAGCTGCAGCAGCCAGAGATAGCCCCAGAGCCGCCGCCGGATCCGTCCGAGCGTTTTCAGCTCGTGATCCGGCGCGAGCGCCGGCGTCGACGAGACGCCGAGCGTGACGCCGGAGCTCTCGTGCAACGTTCGGGCGAACTCCGGATCCGCTGCGAGAAACGTCTCGACCAGCGTCCGCGTATCGGAGCTCGATTCGCCCGACGCGTAGAGCGGCCACAAGTCGGAGATGACGTGACGTGTGACGTTCATGATGGTTTGCTCCGTTCCGCCGTGAGATGTCGCAGGTGAAGGCGCGCGCGATGGACCCGCAGCTTGACCGCCGCGACCGAGCATCCCAGCGCGGCGCCGATCTGCTCGTACGGCATGCCGTCGATCGTGGACATCAGCAGCGCCGCGCGCTCACCTTCCGGCAGCTGCTGCAGCGCGCCGCGGATCGCTTCGAGATCGAGGCGGCCGGCCGCAATCGTCTCCGGCGTCGGCGTCGGATCGATCGCGTCGAGATGCTCGGTCGCGAGCGGCGTCGTGCGTCCACGCGCGCGGACCGAGTCCAGAAACAGGTTGCGAGCGATCGCGAAGAGGTACGCTTTGACGCTGCCCGCGGCGACGCTCGCGCGAGCGGTCAGCGCGCGAGTGAACGTCTCGGCCGTGATGTCGTCGGCGAGTTCGCGGTTCGCCGAGAGGTAATAGGCGAACCGGAAGACGTCCTGCGCGTAGCGGCCATACAGGTCTGCGAAGTCCATCTCGGCGCTCGTCTACAAGACGGATTGGCCGCCGAGAGGTTACATCGGAAGAGAGGCTGCGACGAGCACGGGCGCGACAATTCGTCAGCGGCCGGCGGACGCGAGCCGGAACGCAGCCATCTCCTCGCCGTTGCGAACCAACAGAACAGTGCCGGCGAGCGCCGGATGGTTCCACGTCTTTCCTTCGATCGCCTTGAACCGCGCAACCTCGGTGAACTGATCAGGCATGGCCTTCACGAGCGCGAGCTCGCCTTCCTCCGATGACACGAGCAGCAAATCCTGTTCGGGCAGCAGCACGAGCTGCCCCTCGCCGTAGCGCCCGCCCTTCCACTTGCGCTGGCCGTTCCCGAGATCGATGCACGAGAGGATGCTGCCGTCGAATCCGTACGCGTGGCCGTTGTGGATGACGAAGTCGTTGAAGTATGGCTTCAATCCAGTCGATGTCCAGAGCTCCTTCGCGGTCCATCCGTCGGCGCCGCGGGTGACGTGGAGGCGGCGTATGCCGAGTCCGCCAGTGGACACGATTGCGTTGATCAGGAGATCGCCGTCCGGCGTCATTGCCGGCTGCACGATCGGCGTCGCGCCTTCCCACGCGTGATCCCAGAGCGGCGCGCCGTCCAACCCGACGCTGGTCGCGCCCGCCCCGTTCAGCAGCACAATCTGCCGAACGCCGTCGATCGTGACGAGATGTGGCGAGCTGTAACTTCCCGGACGCGCGGGACCGAGCCAGCGCGGCTTCCCCGTCGCGATGTCGTACGCGGCGAGCTTACCTGAGACGGCGACGACAACGAGATCGTCGACGACGAGCGGCGAGCTCGTGAATCCCCACATCGGCAGCTGCTTGTTCGCGTCGGTTGCCGCGTTGCGCGACCAGACCACTGCACCCGTCGCGGCATCGAGCGCATTCACGAGTCCCGTCGCGCCGAACGTGTACACGCGGCCGTTGCTGAGCGCCGGCGTGCCGCGCGGACCGGGACCCGCATTCGATTCCCAGAATCTCGCCTTGTCGGCGTGCCGCCACACCAGATCGCCCGTCGAGACCTTGTAGCACGTGACGATCTCTTCCTCGCCGCGCTGCTCCTGCGTGTAGAGAAGATCGCCGCTGATCGCGAACGACGACCATCCCGGTCCGATCTGTCGCCGCCACATCTGCTTCGGAGGCGCTGCGGACCAGTCGGTCGCGATCCGTACGTTGCGCACGATCGCGTCGCGCCCGCGTCCCCGAAATCCCGGCCACTCCGGATCTTTCGCGATCACCGCCGGCGCCGGCGTCGCAGCGCCGCTGTCGGCGGCTTTCACCGGCGTTGGCTCGGCGGGCTTCTCGGTGGCGGGCGGCGGCGCCGGTTCTTTGGCGGCGGACTCCGTCACGAGCGGAGTGGGAGCCGGTTGCGCGAGGAGCCGCTCTTCCGGGGTCTTCGTCCAGCGCCACGTCAGGTCGGCCTGGCCTCCCCGGATGCCTTCGGTCCGTACGAGCGCGAACGACCCGGCCGCGAGGAACATCACGACGACCAGCAGAAGACGGCGCGGGCCATTCGCAAGCCGGCGTGTGAAGAGCGCCCACGCGGCCAACGCCGGCGGCAGAACGAAGAGCGAATAGACGGGAAACATCCTCCCCATCATTCCCGTACGAATCGACACGTCGACGACGGGAAACATCGCGGCGACCGCAACCACCATCAGCAGGATGCCCGCGATGCGATCGATCCACGCCGCCCGGCTGAAGAACAACCACCATAACAGGATCGTCAGCGAGCAAATCAATCCGCCAATCGCCGCATACAGGCCCATGTCGGGCGCGACGATCGGAACGACGACCCGGAGCACGATCATCAACGCGGCGGCGGCGACGCCGGGCCACAGCCGAAGAGGCTTGCGAGAAGTGGGATCCATGAAGTTCCTCGAGTTATTCGGACCGAAGCGCCTGCAGGACATCGACGCGCGACGCGCGCGCGGCGGGCATCAACGAAGCGGCGATGGCCGCGCCGGCGAGAATGCCGGCCGCGGCGGCGACCGGGAGCGCGCCGGGCAGGCGCACGTTGTCGACGAACCTTGCCGCCATGTACGCGAACACGTAGCCGCCGGCCGCGCCCACGGCGATGCCCATCGCCACGATGGACGCGCCTTCGGAGAGCACGCGCATCAGCAGATGCATCGGCGTCGAGCCCACCGCGAGGCGCACGCCGTACTCGCGCGTGCGCGCGCTGACGGAGAACGCCAGCACGCCGGACACGCCGACCACCGCAATCAGCAGCGCGACGCCGGCGAAGCCGGACAGCACGAACGCGTTCAAGCGTTCGGGCGCGAGCACTTCCGCGCGCACGTCCTCGAGCGTCGCGGCCCGCTCGATCGGTTGATTCGCCGACATCTCGCGGACGATTCGCGTCACAATCGGCGCGATCAGGTACGGATCGCTCGACGCGTGCACGAACAGCCGGCCCGCGACTCCGATCTGACGCGTCGGGTGATACACGGTCAACGCCGGCCCACGAACGACGTTCTCGTCGTCCACGTCCGCCACGATCCCGACGATGCGGCGCGGCGGGTGCTTGCCGAAGAGCGGATCCGTCCACAACAACATGCGATTCAACGCATCGCCGTTCGGAAACATCCGCTGCGCGATGCTCTGGCTCACGATCACGACGGGCTCTCGATCGGTGCGGTCGTCCTCGGTGAAGTCGCGCCCCGCGAGCAGCGGAACGCCGAGCACCGCGAAGAAATTCGGCGCGACGATCCGGAAACGTCCGTACGGATCCGGTTCGCCGTCCGCTGGCGTATAGCCCTCGACCGTGAACTGGAGCTTCGGCGATCGATCGGCGTCGCGCCAGGGCACGACGTTGCCGAGCGCGACACCTTGGACGCCGGGAACCTTGCCGACGCGTTTCGTGAGCTCGTCGTAGAACGCCATCTCCTGGGCGTCGCGGATCGCGAGCCCGGACGTCGGAAGGTCGAAGACGAGGACCTGACGCATGTCGTAGCCGGTGTTCTCGGTCTGCAGCGCGACCAACGCGGCGAGGAGCGCGCCCGCGGCGGCGAGCAGCACGAACGAGAACGCGATCTGCGTCATCGCGAACGCGCGCAGACGGCGGTTCGTGGCCGGCGTGATTCGAATGCTGCCGTTCGTGAGCCCGAGGCCAGCCGGTCCGCCGGATCCGTACGGCGACGGCAGCCTCGGAATGTACGCGAGCAGCACGGCTGCTGCAATCGAGAGGCCGGCGCCGACCCAGAGAAGGCTCGCGTCGACGGTGACCTCGAGCGCGCGCACCGAGAACCGTGACGCGTAGCGCGCGACGACCATCACGAGCGGACGCGCGAGCGCGACGCCGAGGACGGCGCCCGCGCCGCACAGGACCAGGCTCTCGGCGAGGAGGGTCCGCCGCAGCGCGCCGCTGCTCGCGCCGAGCGCGGCGCGCACCACGAGCTCCCCTTCGCGGCGCACCGATCGCGCGAGGATCAAGTTCGCGACGTTCGAGCACGCGATCGCAAACACAACGCCCGCCGCGGCGAGCAGCACCAGCAGGATCGTTCGGGCCGGCGCCGCGATCTGATCGCGGAGCGGCGTCACGCCGAGGCGAAAATCGGCGGCCGTCGAATACGCGTCCGGATGTTCGCGGACCATCGCGGCGTGCGCGGCGGCCAGCTCGGCGCGCGCGGCGTCGACGGACGCGCCGGGCGCGAGACGGCCGAATACTTCCGTCATCCGATGCGTCCGCATGGTGACCATCGTCGCGCCCAGGTGGTGCGAGCTCGTGACGACGTTCGCGATGATCTCCGTGTCGGCCGGGTACGGCACCGAGGGTTCGAGCACGCCGACGATCGTTGCGGCCCGCGGACCCAGGCGAATCGTCTTGCCGACGACCGACGGATCGCTCGCGAGCGCCGTCGTCCAGAAACGGTGCGTCAACACTGCCACGCCCGCGGCCTTCGGCCCGTCGTCCGACGCGTTGAGCAGCCGGCCGAGGACGGGCCGCAGGCCCATCACGTCGAAGTAGGATCCGCCGACGACCCCCGCCCTGACGACGCGAGGATCGCCGAGCCCGATCATCGTGAAATCGATCGTCGAGAAATCGCCGAACGCGGCGATCGTCGTGATGCGCGATTTGAAATCGGCGATCTCTGGGACGGAGAAGGTCGTGTTCGCCACGCCGATGCCCGGCGCGCTCTGTCGGAGGTAGACGAGCCGATCCTCGTCGCGATTGACGAGCGGCCGCAGCAGGACGCCGCGGACGACGCTGAAGATCGCGGCGTTCGCGCCGATGCCGAGCGCGAGCGTCACGACGACGGTCGCGGCCATGCCTTTCGCGCGCAGGAGCGAGCGAAGGCCGACTCGCATGTCGTGCCAGAAATCCATCGCGGCATCGATCCACTCGCTGTGCCACACGCGCCGCATGGAATCGCGATGCGCCGGGACGTATCCGAACTCCCTCAGCGCGGCGAGGCGCGCGGCTTCCGGATCCTCGCCGCGATCGACGCGTTCCTTGATGCTGATCGCGAGGTGGCCGCGGATTTCCTCGTCGAGCTCGCGATCGTGAGGCCGCATGCTAGTCCTTGCTCGGCGCCGGGTTCATGATCCGCCCGATCGCGTGCACGAGCTGCGACCACCGGTTCTGCTCGCGAAGCAATTGCGCCTTGCCGGCGGACGTCAACCGGTAGTACTTCGCCTTCTGGTTCGCTTCGCTCACGTCCCACTCGGATTTGAGCCATCCGCGCTTCTCGAGGCGGTGCAGCGCGGGATAGAGCGAGCCTGTCTCGACCTTGAGCAGATCGTCCGACTGGATCCGGATGGCCTGGCCGATGCCGTGGCCATGCTGCCGGCCCCACTGGAGGGTCCGCAGAATGAGCATGTCGAGGGTGCCCTGGAGGAGCTCCAGGCGTTGATCGTCGGGATTCTTGGCCATGAGTGTAGACAGTCTACGACCTTGGACGTAGACGGTCTACAGGGTGTTCCCTCGAGCAAAAAAGGCTAGACTTTCCGACCATGATGAACCGACGGACGTTCATTCGGCAGGCGGGCACCTTCGCATCCGCGGCATTCGCGCTTGGGGGGGCACGCCAGACGCGGCAGCGCTACAAGATGGGGCTGCAGCTCTTCACGGTGCGCGCCCCGCTGAGGAGTGACGTCGACGGCACGCTCAAATACGCCGCGAGCCTCGGGTACGAGGAGCTCGAGACGTACGGCTTCGATCCGAAGACCCTCGGGTACTACGGACTCTCCGCCAAGGAATTCGCGCAGCGATTGCGCGACCTCAAGCTCACGACGCCGAGCGGCCACTACGATCTGAACACGTTCGCGTCAGCGAGCATGGACGACTTGAACGGCTACGTCGATCGCTGCATCGAGGGCGCGCACGCGCTCGGGCAGTCCTACATCACGTGGCCGCTGCTCGATCCGCCGGATCGAACGATCGAGAAGTTCAAGATGGTCGCGGGACGGCTGAACACGATTGGCGCGCGGATCAAGAAGGCGGGGCTGCAGCTCGCGTATCACAATCACGACTTCGAGTTCGTCGAGCAGAACGGGCAGATCGGCTACGACATCATCCTGAAGGAGACCGATCCCGCGCTCGTCAAGCTGCAGATCGATCTGTATTGGATAGCGCACGGGTCGAAGCTGACCGCGAACGAGTGGTTCAGGCGACAACCCGGGCGCTTCGTGATGTGGCATGTCAAGGACATGCACAAGACCAGCCGCGACTACACGGAGCTCGGCAACGGCACGATCGATTTCACGCGCATCTGGCCGGATGCCTCGCTCGCCGGCATGAAACATTTCTTCGTCGAGCAAGGGGGCAACTTCGCCCAGGATCCGCTGCGCAGCATCGCCGTCAGCGCCGAGTACGTGAAGCGCGTTCTGCTGAAGTAGGCTCCTACGCCTTCTTCGCGTGCAGCGCGAACGACGCGCCCTGCGGATCGATCGCGTTCACGATCCAATCGCCGCCGGGAACTTCCATCGGCCCGTTCGTGATCGTGCCGCCGTTGGCCTTGACTCGCTCGGTCGCCGCGTTGATGTCGGGAACGCGGAAATAGATCGTCCAGAACGGCGGCACCTTCGCCAGTTCCGGCGGCTTGTTCATCATTCCGCCGATCATTCCGTGCGGGCGGTTGAACATGTAGTACTTCCCCATGGGTCCCATGTCGAGCGCTTCGCTCGGCTGCCAACCGAAGACGTCGGTGTAGAACTTCAACGCGGCGGGCGCATCGGTCGTCATCAGCTCGTGCCACGAGCCGTCGCCGATTTCCGGACCGGTCTCGGGACGCTCCTCGGTGGACGCAGGCTGAATGATGTAGAAGGCGGCGCCTTGCGGATCGCGCATCATCTGCAGGCGGCCGACCGTCGGCACCTCGATGACGGGCGACATCGCGCTTCCGCCGAGACGAGTGATGTGCGCGACGGCGTCCTCGAGATCCGGCACGCCGACGTACATCGACCAGAAGGGCGGCATGTTCATGCCCTCGGGCCGCTTCAGCAAGCCGGCGACCCCGACGTCACCGCTTCGCTTGAACACTTTGTAGGGATTCGGCGACTGTTCGAATGCGGCCGACGTCCATCCGACGACGTTCTTGTAGAACGCATCCGACGCGGCCATGTCGGTTGTCATCAATTCGTACCAGACGGGGCGTCCGAGCAAACGTGAAACAGCGGTCGTCATCGCAAAACCTCCTCGACCTTTCTCTCGATCGCTCGAGCGGGACACCAGAGGTGCCCCACCCTCGCGATGCAGATCGACTAGTCTGCCACATCCATCGTGCGAAGGAGCGTCACATTTTTCACCAGCGCATCAATTGACGAACGCCGTGACGAACTGCATTCCGGCGACCTCCATACAAGGTCGTATCGCAAGATCACCGAGGGCATGAGGTACATCGCCGAAAGTGAGCAGCTAGCCGCGCTTCAATCCCAGCGCGCGAATACGCTTGTGGAGCGCGGTCCGCTCCGTCTCGAGCAGACGGGCCGCCGCCGTGACGTTCCAGTCGGTGTGGTCGAGTGCCTGACGAATCCGCTCGCGCTCGGCGGAGTCGCGCACTTCCTGTAGTCCCGTCGCACTGCGCGTCGGGTGGGGCGACCTGACCTCGAGCGGGATCGCATCGACCGTAATGCGATCGCCGGTCGTGAGGATCGCCATCCGCTCGACGACGTTTCGCAGCTCGCGGACGTTGCCCGGCCACGTGTGTCGCTGGAGCACCTCTATCGTCTGGGGATCGATGGCGCGCGGCCGGAAATTATTCCGCGCGCAGAACTCCGACAAGAAGTACGGCACGAGCTCGGCGATGTCCTCGAGGCGCTCGCGCAGCGCCGGAACGCGGATGGGAACGACGCTCAGGCGGTAGTAGAGGTCTTCTCTGAACTTGCCGGCCGCGACGAGCTCGTCGAGCCGCCGGTTGGTCGCCGAGACGATGCGCGTCGAGACTCTGATGGTCTGCTCGCCGCCGACTCGCTGAAGCTCGCCGTCCTGCAACACGCGGAGCAGCTTCGCCTGCGACGCCTCGTGCAGATCTCCCACTTCGTCGAGAAAGATCGTGCCGCCGTCGGCCAGCTCGAACTTGCCGCGTCGCAGCGCTGCCGCGCCGGTGAACGCGCCCTTCTCGTGGCCGAACAGCTCGCTCTCGACGAGCTCGGCGGGAATCGCGGCGCAGTTCACCTTGACGAACGGGCCGGCGGCGAACGGGCTCGCGCGGTGGATGTGCGCAGCAAGCAGCTCCTTGCCGGTTCCCGACTCGCCGGAGAGGAGCACCGTCACGTCGGAGCGCGCGACCTGCGTCGCCTGTTGAACGGCGCGCTCGAGCCCCGCCGACGATCCAATCAACCTCGGCGCGTCGCCGATCAATTCGCGGTAGCGCTGGTTCTCGCGCTGCAGGTCCGACCACTCGAGCGCGTTCTTCACGACGAGCAGCACTCGATCGCGCGCGAGAGGCTTTTCGAGGAAATCGAACGCGCCGCATCTGGTCGCCTCGACCGCATCGGCGACGGTTCCGTGCCCGGAGATCATCACAGCTGCGGTTCGTTCGTCCCATTGCCGCACGAGCCGCAGCACATCGATGCCGCTGCCGTCGGGCAGCCGCACGTCCAGCAGATAGAGATCGGCGGGCTCGCGGTGCCGCTCTTTCGTGAACGCGCTCTTCGACTCGAACACGCTGACGCGATAACCCTCGCCCTCGAGGATCAAACGAAGCGACCGTCCGATATTTGCCTCGTCGTCGACGATGACGATGTGCCGTTTGCGTGTCATGACGGCAGCGACACTCGGAACCCGGCGCCGCCGAGCGCGCCGCGAATGAGCGTGACGTCGCCTCCGGACAGCAGCGCGTTCTTCTTGGCGATCGAAAGACCGAGGCCCATGCCTTGCTTCTTGAACGATATCGTGGGCTCGAACAACGTGGCGGAGACTTCCTTGCTCAAGCCCGGCCCCGAATCGTGCACGTCGATCAGCACGCGCTCGTCATCTCCTCTCGTCACGACGACGATCGTGCCGTCGGGCCCGGCGGCCTCCGCGGCGTTCTGCAGAAGATTGGTCAGAATGCCGTTCACCATGTCCGGCGCCGCATGCGCCCGCGGACGCCCGTCGTCGAGCCGCAGATCATACGTCATGTCAGGATGCACCGGGCGCAGCAGCGCGACGCGTTCCGCGACGACCGCGTTGATGTCGAGCACTTCGGGATGCACCAACGGCTCGCTGGCGAATTCCGAGAACGCCCGCACGCGGCGCTCGAGCGATTCGATCTCGCTGACGACGATCTGAACGGCTTGGTCCATGAACGCCCGCTCCTGCGCGGGATGCCGGGCCTGCATCTCCTCGACGGTGAGCCGGATTGGTGTCAGCGAATTCTTCAGCTCGTGCGCGGTCTTGCGCGCGAGCGACTGCCAGCTGGCCATGCGCGTCAAGTGCACGAGCCGCTCCCGGTTCTCTTCGAGCTGATCGGCCATGTGATTGAATGCGTCGACGGCCAAGGTCACCTCGTCGCGCGGCGCGTTGCCGGCGCTTCCGCCGCCGTCCAATCGCCGCGACCAATCTCCGCCGGCAAAATCGGTGAGCGCCGCGGTGAGCTGCTGGATCGGACGGCTGACCCGGTGCGCGATCAACACCAGCGGCAGCAGCGAGACGATCCACGCGGCACCGAGCAGCAGGAGCAGCGTCAGCGTGAATCCTCGCCGGAGATCGCGGGCGTCGATCGCGTTCACGATCCGCCGCGTTTCGCGAACTTGGGTGGACAGCTGCTCCATGCTGACGCCGCCGAGGTCGCGCGTGTACACCTCGACGCCGGGCCGGCCGCCTGGCCTGTCGACACGCCGCATGTAATCCACGCGGTCGCCATTGGCCCCGGACACGCCGAAGCGCTCCGGCTCGCCGCTCTCCCAGAACGATCGAACGGGCTCGGGCAACTGAGAGGCATCCGCTGCCTCGTACATCGCTGGGCGAGCCCGTCCCGCGAGCGCGTCTTGTTTCAGCGCGTCGCGCTCCCGCTGGTAGAACTGCTTTGCGGTGTTCTCGAGCGTGCGCGAGAGGCGATCCAGCTCTCCCGTTGTCGCGTACCGAAGACTTCGATCGAGCAGCGTCGTCGTAATCCAGACGGTTGCGGCAAGCGGCAGCAGGGTCGACGCGAGGAATGCCGCGATCAGACGGCTGCGCAGAGTCATCGTTGCGAGGACGATCCGCGCCGCGCTCTGAACGGACCCGCTTCGAGCGCCGACGACGACGAGTCCGCCTTCCGCCGGCGGCTCAAGAAGTCGATGAGCCCCTGCAGCGTGTAGGCCGACTCCGGCGAATCCGTCGCGCTGTCGCTGTCGAGAATGCGGTACTCGAGCCGGACCCAGAACGGCATGTCTTTGTTCGGCGGGCCCAGCGACGAGAGCGCGCTGAGCGGAATTGCCAGCTGCTCGATGCACCACGCCTCGGCGGCGGCTTGCGCCAGATGCGAGACGGATTGGGGGGAGCGCACGCCCACCGTGGCCACGGCGAATCGTTCCTCCCACAAATCGTAGCTCAAGGCGAAGATGCGCCGGGTCGTGACCGCGGGCGGCCTTCCAGCGCCCGGAAGCACCATCGCGGCGAGCTCCACGCGAACCGATCGGCCATCCTTCAATCGCGTGATGGGATCGCCCTTCAAGAAGCTGAGGCCGACGACGCGAATCTTCAGCGCGTCGCCATCGGTGCCGACGGTCAGCGTCTGAGCGGACGCCCGCATGGCCGGCAGCGCGAGCAAGGCGAGCAACGCGGCGCCCGCCGGCCTCGCTCGACCTACCACCGGATCCCAATCCTCGGGATCCGCAGACCCAACGTCAACACCGCGGTCAGGTTCTCGGTGTTCAGCGGAAAGCCCACGACCAGGAATGCCGGACCGCCGTGGAACCCGAAGCCTGCCGACACGCGAGCGCGCCGTTCCGTGTTCGCGTCCCACACCGACCCAACGTCGAGGAAGAGCGCCAGCCCGGTATAGCGATACTCGACCGACGAGTAGACCATGCGATCGCCGCCCGCCGGCGCGATGTCGTACTTGTCCCATCCTCGCAGCGTCGTCGAATCACCGAGTGTGAAGCGCTCGAAGAGCGGAGCATCTCCGGTGATTCGCCCGGCCATGCCGCCCGCCCGCACGTGGTGGCGTCCGAAGTCGAATCGGTACGACGCCTCGCCGAGGTACCGCGTGTACGTGAGATCGCTTTCGAGATCGCGCAGGCCGGAGCGGACGCCGACGTTGCCGGTGACGCGGTGCGTCGCATCGGAGCCGTCTCGCCAGGCGCGGTCGAAGTCGATCGTCGCAACCGCCGCGTTCGCCATCGTCGAGTCGATCGCCGGCGACAGCGGATCGAGCTCCGAAATGCTCACGCCGCCGGCGATGCTGATGTCCGGAGTGACCGCGAACTTCAGCAACGGCGTGATCGTCGAGCGTCGCCGGTATGGGGACGGAATGTCGGATCTCAGCGCGAGCGCGTCCAGCGTCGCGGGGCGCCAATCCTGCTTGAACCGGGACCACTCGAAACTGGCGCCGAGACGGCGAGTGCCCAGCTTCCGCGTCTCGAAGCGCAACCCGCCGCCCGAGTACTCCTCGACGAGATCGTCCGCGTGGTCGATCGCGAAGAACGGCGTGACGCGGATGTTGCGGTCGCCGATGTTGGCGTCGACAAACGCGCCGCCGCCCTGCTCAGAGTGGTACACCCAGATCGATCGGAGCGGCTCGAAACGAAGCCATGGCGGCGGCTCTTTCTTGCGCGCCTCGAAGACGATGCGGATGCGGCCGACCTCGCTGCCACGTTGGATGCGCCGCGACACCTCGTAGTCCGGCAGCTCCCGCTCGATGCGATCGCGAACGCGCTCCGCTTCGCCGGAATCCAGACGCTGACCGATGAGCGCGCGCAGATCGTCGAGCAGCGCCTGCGAGACATCCGCTTCGGGCACGCCGCTGATATCCGCCTGCTCGACGACGTATCGCTCGTTGATATTGTCTTTGTCGTCCCTGCGGGGTCCGTCGCGTCGGCCCATCACGAAAAACACGCGGGCCTGCCCGTCGTCCATCACGGCGCGCACCGCGGCGACGTACCGCGGCCGCTCCGCTTCGAGGCGCGCGGCGAGCTCCTCGAGGCGATCCTTTCTCAGCGGTGTTCCGGCGAGACCACTGATCGCGTCGCGAAGTCCAGGGCTCAGGCGATCGACGTCGAAGCCGGTCACTCGCGCCGAGGTGATGATGGTGCCTTCCGGGACGAGGAGCGTTTGATCCGTCGCAGCCTGTGGCGTCGCGACGAGCAAGGTGACGAGCAAGCCAAGTGTGCGCATGCTCTCGCCGAGAGCAAGGAGTGAGCCCATAGCCAAGCCGTTTGCAATCAAGAAGATAGTTCAAACGGGGCGTGACTGTCGTTCACACCTGTGCCGGCGAGTCCACATGCGCCTTTGTCGTTGCCGGGCGAGGCGCGAGGCGTTCGAGGGTGATGGCTGCCGTCACGACAGCCATCACACGAAGATCCATGACGCCCATGACCAGGAGGATGACCATCAGATTCGCGCAGCAATAGGTGCAGCGCAGGCCGAGGTGTATGCCGTAGCGCCACGCCGCGTACGCGCTCGCGTTCAGCGCGCGGGCGCGCGCCGGCGCCTCCCGGCAGCAGGTCAGCTGACGCGCTTTCCACCGCGAGAATTGGATCGAGGCGGCGATCAGCGCGACGACAACGGTCGCGATCGGCACGAGACGCGACAGCGGCGCAGACCGCATCTCGATCTCCGCGAGCGCGATGCCGAGCGGAAACGCGATCGTTCCGAAGAGCGTCCAGACAAAGAAATACGCAATGCCCGCGATCGCGGTCAAGAGGCCGGCATGCGTGTTTCTCTTCGCGAGGACGGCCTCGCGATAGCGCGACAATGATGCGGCGAGCGACGGCATCATCATCGCGATCATCATCACGATCCACATTCCGAGGAACGACGCTGCCGCTTCGACCCACGTCTGTCCCGGCATTCGCATCCATGCCATGGACATCGTCCAACCGCCGGGCATCGGCATGCCCGTCGCCGACATCGAAGCGGACCAGTAGATCGTCAGCGCCGCGCTCGCCGCGAAGACGAGCGTCGACGCGCCAAAGAAGGTGGTGGTGGCCACGATGCCCTCAGCGCTTACCGTATTCGTCGCGGCGGCGCCACCAGGTGTCGCTCTCGTTGCGCCCCTTGGGAGCGCGGTCGAGCCATTGATACATGCCCCAGAGGCCGTCCAGTCCGCGCGAGTACGCGGAATATGTGTGATAAACGACGCCGTCCTCGCGGACGAACGCGCTCATTCCCGGCCGTTCGCGCGTGTACGTGTCCGCGTCGGTCCCGCTCATCCTGGCGAACAGCACCGCGCCTGAATCCGGCGCCCTCTGTTCGAGCGGCACCCGCGACGCCTTTTCGCGCCGATAGTTGTACTCGATGCCGGTGTCGTGCTGCTGCTCTTCGGTGAATCCAACGCTGAAGTCGCGGTTGAAGTCGCTCCCGAACGAGGATGCCCATGGAAACGTCCAGCCCATGCGCCGCTTGTACGCCTGCAGCTTTGCGAGCGGCGCTCGCGACACCGCCCACAGCATCACGTCATGGTTGGCGAGGTGCTCGGCGAATCCGTTGAAGCCGTCCGCGATGGCCGAGCAGGACGGACACCCTGCGGCGTAGTCGGGCCCGAACATGAAGTGATAGATGAGCATCTGAGATCGGCCTCTGAAAAGATCCGCGAGCGAGGCGCTTCCCTCTTCAGTGTCGAATCGATATTCCTTGTCGAGCCGGACCCACGGCAGCTCCTGCCGCCGTCTTGCCAGCTCGTCGCTGCGCCGCGTCAAATCCTTTTCGGCCTCGAGCAACGCGAGCCGCGCCGCCAGCCATTCTCCACGCGTTCCAGTCATGTGCGTCGTCATCATTCCGTTCTCCTTCCTTCGTGAAATAGTGTTAGCGGCGGGCATCGAATGGTGGGAGTGACAAGTGTGGCGGGATTCGAATGGACTCACTGATAACAGCCGCTGCGCGCGCACTTGCGGCAGGTGATCCATTGGGCGCGCTGAAGCGCGTCGCTCTGCGCGACGATGCGGCTGCGCTGGCGCTGCGAGGGATCGCCATGGCGCAGCTTGGCGATCTCGCCCGCGCGAAAACGCTCTTGCGCAGCGCCGCGCGCGCGTTCGGTCCGAAAGAGGCGCTGGCACGCGCGCGATGCGTCGTCGCCGAGGCAGAGATCGCGCTCGCGGCGCGCGACTTGGGTTGGTCGGCGAGAGCGCTCGACTCGGCGCGCGCGACGCTCGAAGCGCATGGCGATCGCGTCAACGCCGCGCATGCCCGGTATCTCGAGGTGCGGCGACTCCTCTTGATCGGCCGCGTCGACGAGGCCGAGCGTACGCTCGCGGCGCTCGACCCCGCGCCGTTCCCGCCCGCATCGAGAACGGCGCACGAGCTGGTCGTCGCGGGGATCGCGATGCGGCGGATCCGGACGAAGCCCGCCCGCACGGCGCTCGCGCGCGCGGAGCGCGCCGCGCGCGATGCACGAATTCCTGCGCTGACAGCCGAAGTCGAGAACGCCTCGCTCGTCCTGAGCAGGCCTGCCGCGCGACTGATCGCAAACGCCAAGGAGCGCCTCGTCCTGCTCGAGGAGGTCGAAGCGTTGCTCCAGTCCAAGGCGTTCATCGTCGACGCTTGCCGTCATGCCGTGCGTCACGAGAGCACGACGATCTCGCTCGCCACGCGTCCCGTGCTGTTCGCGATCGCGCGTGCGCTCGGAGAAGCGTGGCCGCAGGACGTGCCGAGGGATGCGCTGATCGCGCGCGCGTTTGGATCGAGGTTCGTCGACGAATCGCACCGGGCGCGGCTGCGCGTCGAGATCGGACGGCTTCGCAGACTTTTGCGACCGATCGCCGATGTCACCGCCACGACGCGCGGGTTTGCCATCGCGCCGCGCCGTGCACGCGACGTCGTCGTGCTGGCGCGGCCGGCCGAAGTGGATGACGAGAATGCGGCGGTGCTCGCGCTCCTTGCCGATGGCGAATCGTGGTCGAGCTCGGCGCTCGCGCTCGCGCTCGGCACGAGCCAGCGGACCGTGCAGCGTGCGCTCGACGCGCTGGCGGCTGGCGGCAAGGTGCAATCGTTCGGCCGCGGTCGAGCGCGGCGCTGGATGACGCCGCCAGTGCCGGGGTTCACGACAACGTTGTTACTCCCGGCCCCGCTGCCGATTGATTAAGTTGGACGTATGCATCGATCAGCCGCCGAGATTGTTCGTGAGTATGGTCCCTTCCCCGGAATCGATCACGTGCATGGCGTCACCTACGACGGGAGGCACGTGTGGTTTGCCGCCGGAGACACGCTGAACGAGCTCGATCCCGCGAGCGGAGAAACGCTGCGCTCGATCGACGTTGCGGCGCATGCGGGGACCGCCTTCGACGGCCGACACCTATTTCAGCTCGCCGAGGATCGTATCCAGAAGATCGATCCGGCGACCGGCCGTGTGCTTGCCACGATCCCGGCGCCTGGCGGCGGCAGCGACTCGGGGCTCGCGTGGGCCGAAGGCTCCCTCTGGGTCGGGCAGTATCGCGACCGCAAGATTCATCAGGTCGATCCCGACACCGGCGCGATTTTGCGCACGATTGAATCCAATCGCTACGTCACCGGCGTCACGTGGGTCGACGGCGAGCTCTGGCACGCCACCTGGGAAGGCGATCAGAGCGACGTCCGGCGAATCGATCCGCGAACGGGAGAAGTGTTGGAGCAGATCGACATGCCGCGCGGCGTGGGCGTGTCGGGGCTCGAGTCCGATGGCCGCGATCAGTTCTTCTGCGGAGGAGGACGAAGCGGAAGGGTGAGAGCGATCCGGCGTCCCAAGTAGCGCGCGATCGCGATTGCCGCAAGGACGCCCGCCGCGTAGGCAAGAAAGTCGCGCGGATCGTAGCCGCTTCCCAGCACGAGGTGGCCAATCACCGTGCGGCGAATCGCATCGAGCGCGGGCGTGCGATACCGCTGGCTCATTTCGACGGCGACACAGACGGCGAACGCCGCGAGCCCTCGTGTCCGCAGCGGCGCGCGCGGCGCGGCCGCGCTCGTCCACCACACGATCATCGACGCCCATAACATGTCGCCGAGCACGTCGCGAGCGGATGGAGGAAGCGCGGCTCCGGCAAGATAGACGATCAACCCGGCGGCGATGGTGCACGCCGCCAGCGCGAGATACACCGTCCGGGGCGCGATACCGGCTCTCACTTAGCGTGTTTCTGACGTGAGATCGATACCGAGCGCGCGCGAGCCTGCACCTCGGGCGACATGCCCACGCCCGTGTCCGCGACCAACAGCTTTGTACTAATCATCCGATCGAGGATGTTCTTCGTGATCCGCTGGATTCGCAGATCGTTGCGGCGGAAGTCCTTGCGTGGCGGATTCTGGAAGCCTGGCGGCGACGACAACACCACGTTCCACCAGCACGTTCCGGCATTGAACACGAGATTCCCTCTTCGCGCGGTATACAACGTCGTCGCGTACGTGCCGGTGCGCCTCTCTCCGTTGGCGGCGTAGACGGGACCTTCCGACAGCACGACGAGTCCGGGATGCTTGCCGAGCGGCGCGCCGTGGTATTCCCAACCGACCAGCTGCGCGACGCGATCGCCCTTCTTCATGTTGGTGCCTTCGAAGGCCCAATGCTCGGGAGCGTCGCTGGTCCAGTCGGCGAACCCGACGCCGTACGACGTCGCGCCCATCAGCTCCTGCTCGCCCTGGAATCCGCGCCCGGCGCGCCGCATCACGCGGTTGGGACGGCCGTCGCTCGCCGGCAGCAGCTCGACGACGCCCGAAATGGAGTTGCCCGACAGGAACGCAAGGCTGACGCCGGCATCGCGCGCTTTCGTGACGTTCTCGAACATCCGCTCGGTCCAGTACTCGTCGTGCCCCACCGAGAGGAACACTTTCGCGCGTAAAAGGCCGTTGCCGTCGGCGTGCGTATCGACGTTAGAGATATACGTGACGTCGTACCCTTCTTTTTCGAGCCAGAACGCCAGCGGGAACTCCGTCATCAAGAACTCGCCGGATCCGTTCGTCAGCGGATGAAATCCCGCAGGGTATCCGTTCCAATAGAGCGCGTACGGACGATCGAAGCTCACGTCGTAGCCGACTTTGCCGTTCGACGCGCCCCATGGCGCGTTTCCGAGGTCGTACATGGAGCGCCACTGCGGCCAGCGGTTGTACGACAGCCACGTCATGTCGGAGGCCTGGAACAGAAGATCGGCCTTACGATCGTCGCGAACGATGAAGATGACGTAGCTCTCGTTCGTCATCTCGAGATCGAGATACTGACCCGTTGGCGATGGAAGCGTGGAGAGCTTGCCGAGATACACGCCGCTCAGCCAGTCCTTCGGGATTTCGAGGCTGAAGCCCACTTTCCAATTGCATTCGATCACGCTGCGGTTGCCGTCGCCCGGCGTCGCTTCGGCTGTTCCCTGCAACGGTCCGATGGTGCGCATCAGCCGCGCGCCCGCGCCGCCGTAGTACCCCATCCGGTAAATGCTGACCGAGTACTTGTTCGCGGGATACGTGCTGACGTGCACGTCCAGCGTCTCGCCGGCCTTGACGCTCGTGCGCGACGCGTACGCCTCGATTCCCTTTCGGCGATGCCAGCCCAACTCGTAGATCTCGTCGTCGTGTCGAACGACCTTCGTCAGCAGCCAGTCCGTCGATCCAGGCTTCGCGTTCTCGATCTGAATCGCGTTCGGCTGCGCGAGCGCTGCGCCGGCGGCGCAGATCCGCACGGCGGCAGCAAAGGCGGCGATAGTGTGAGTCTTCATCGAGCTTCCTCGTGACGTTCGAAAGACACACGGCGACGTACGATACCGGTGGGGGTAATCGTATCGCGTTCGCTCGCGAAGAGAGCGGGGCGACTATTCGTGGCGAAGAGCCGTCAGCGGATCGACACACGACGCCCTGCGGGCGGGTCCGTACCCGGCCACCAGCGCCGACGCCAGCAGAATCACGGCAGCGAACGCCACCGCGCGAGGATCGTTCGGTTTCGTTTCGAAGAGCAGCGACTCGATGAAGCGAGAGGAGGCGAGCGCGGCGGACCCGCCGATCGCCAAGCCGACGGCCGCGAGCACGCAGACGTCGCGCAACATCATCCAGATGACGGCGCCTCGTCCCGCGCCGAGAGCCAGGCGAAGCCCAATCTCGCCCGTGCGGCGCGCCACCGCATACGCCATCGTCGCGTAGAGGCCGACGCAGGCAATCGTCAGCGCAAGGATCGCAAACGCGCTGCAGAGTCTGGCGAAGACGATCTCCTGATTGATCGTTTGATCGATGTCGAAGGCCTGCGTCTTGACGTTGGTGATCGCGACACGCCCGTCTGCCGCGTGGACAATCTGGCGAACGGCACTGACGTAGCGCAGCGGATCGCTTTCGGTACGCATGGCGTACGTCATCTGCCGATGTTGCGTCGATGGGAGATGCGCGTACGACACGTACACCACGGGCGGATTCTCCCCCTTGAGCCCGCCGTATCGCGCGTTTGCGGCGACTCCGACAACCTCGAGGACGAGCGGCGCACCGCCGATCGACAAGCTGCCTCCGATGGCGATGTGGCGTCCGATCGGATCTCCATCGCCGAGGTTCGTCCGCGCGAAGAGATCGCTCACGACCGCCACGGGAAGCGTCCCGTGCCGATCGCCTTCCACGATCTCGCGTCCCCGCACGATCTCGATCTGCATCGTCGTGAAGAACTGCGGTCCGGTCCAGAGGACTCGGGTGCCTTGCGTGGGCCGCCCGTCGACCATGATCGGATGCGAGCGGCCGGCGCGGATGAGCGAGGCATGGGACAGCGTCACGTCGCGCACGCCAGGTACCTCGCCGAGGCGGCGCCGCAGATCGGCATAGAAGTCGGCGACGCGAGCTTGCGGATAACCGGCCTGCGGCGCATTCACTTCGAACAGGAGCACGTTGTCGCGGTTGAAGCCGAGCGAGATCGACTGGAGGTTGGTGAGCGTTCGCACGAACAGACCCGCAGCGACGAGCAACACGAGCGACGTCGCGATCTGCGCGACGACCAACACCTGCGTCAGGCTCACGCGTACGAGGCGCGGCCGCGTGCCCGATTCGGTGACGGATCGATCTCGGAGGCGGGGCATCAGCGCCGGACGGGTCGCTTGCAGCGCAGGCGCCAGACCGAACAGCATGCCGCACGCCACCGACAGCGCCAGCGTGACGAGCAGCACGTGCCAATTCAGTTCCGCGTGAAGCGTGAATCCTTCCTGTCCGTTGGCCAGCAACTGCGTCAATACACGCATGCCGACAATGGCGATGATGATTCCAAGCGCGCCGCTGAGCGTTGCCAGCAGAACGCTTTCCGTGAGCAATTGACGAACCACGCGCCATCGGCCCGCGCCCAGGCTGAGTCGCACGGCCATCTCGCGCGCGCGCGCAGCGGAGCGCGCGAGCAGCAGGTTGGCAGTGTTCGCGCACGCGATCGCGAGGATCAGGCCGACCATCGTCAACAGCACGTAGAGCGGTTTGGAGTACTGACGCCGCAGGCTGTCGAGCCCCGCCGCGCCCTCGTCGAGGCGAAGCGCTGGAAGATTGTCGCGCTCGCGATCGTTGGTCGCGGTCGTGGCGACCCACCGCGCGAATGGCGCCGCGAGCGCGGTCTCGGCGGTCGCGAGATCGACGCCGGGCTTCAGCCGTCCCATGATCTCGGCCCAGTAGTAGTTCTCGCCGGTGAAGGCCCGGTCGCCGAGCTTTAGCGCGAGAAGGCCGAGCTGTTCCGCGACCAGGTTGGTCGAGCGCATCGGAAGATAGACTTGCGGAGCCGCCGACGGATCGACGCCGAAGAACTCCGCGGGCGCGACGCCGACGACCGTGAAGGGCACGTTGTTGATCAACACTGGTTGCCCGACCGCGCTCGCGGGATCGCCGAAGCGGCGCTGGCTGTAGCCAAGGCTCAGGACCGCAACCGGTGGCGCGCCGGCGCGATCGTCGTCGGCAACGATCGGACGACCCGCCGCAGGCACGACCGCGAGGCCGGGGAAGAATCCGCCGGAGACGAATTCCCCGCGTACGAGCTCGGCCTCGCCTCTGACGATCACGTTCACGCTTCCGGCTGATTTGTGCGCGAAGAGGCTGGACAGAACCGGCGCCGATGCTTCGCGGAGAAGCTCGAATGCCGGAAACGGAAAGATTCCAGCGGTGATTCCCGACGCATCTCTGTACGTCCGGCCGTCAGCGCCGCGCATCACGAACTGCGAGGGCCCTTGGTTCTGGTAGGGCCGGCTGCGCCACTTCACGACGACCAACGACGCCGGATCCGATACGGGCAGCGAACGCAGCAGGATCGCATCCATGAAGCTGAAGATCGCGGTGTTCGCGCCGATGCCGAGCGCGAGCGACAGCGCGGCCAACGCGGTGAACATGCGGTGCTTGAGCATGCCGCGCAGGCCGTAGCGAACGTCCTGCGCCAGTTGCTCGACAAGCATCCACGACCACAGCGTGCGCGCCTCTTCCCGCACGAGAGCCGCATTGCCCAAGTCGCGCCGCGCCGCCCGTGCGGCGTCGTCCGCTCGCAAGCCACCCGCCTCGCGTTCATCTCTCTCCGCCGCGAGGTGGAACTGCAGCTCCTCCTGGAGATCGTCTTCTCGGCGCCGGCGCTGCAGCCACCACTGGACCTTCCGAAAGAGTGAGCTCATGACGCATCCTCGTCGGCGGGCTTCAAGAGCAGCCCCATCGCGCGGACGAACGCGGTCCATTTCGACTGTTCCGCGGCCAATTGCTTCCGGCCCTTCTGGGTGATTCGATAGTAGCGGGCCCGCTTGCCCTTGTCGGACAGCTCCCACGACGCGGCGATCCAGCCTTTGGCCTCGAGCCGGTAGAGCGCCGGATACAGCGAACCGGTCTCGACCTGCAGGAGCTCCTCGGAGGTTCGCTGAATGTGCTTCGCGATCGCGTGGCCGTGGCTCGGGCCCGGAAGGAGCGTTCGCAGGATCAGGAGATCGAGCGTGCCGCGGAGGAGATCCACGCGCGACGGGGCTTTCGGCGGAGTCATAGTAGGAACTCTACACAATTTTGTGTAGAGTTTCTACTCAAAAAGTACCGCTACAAACTCTCGAGCGTCCGAGCGGCCAACTCCTGCCGGCGCCGTGCATGGACACTGGATGCCGCGGGCCGGGCCGCCGCACGCTCGAGCGCCGGCGCCGCATGCGTCAACTCTGCTTTCGCCTCGGGGACGTCCATCTCGCTCAGCGCCAGCACCGCGTACCAGAAAGGAAACTTCCGCCATCCATGCTCGCCATCGCGCACCGATCGCAGGTGAAGCGCGCCGCGCCGCAATCGCTCTTCGCGGCGATCGAGCCCGCCGGCGACGAGATTCCTCCACAACCCGACGCTGCACTTGCCGCAACAATAGAGACCTGGATTGTTCCTGCGCGGGTCTTCGGCGGCGCGTGCGAGACACCGCATCAAGCCCTCGTCTGCCGCGTCCAGCGCGCGCGTGACGCCGCGATCCTTGACGCGTAAGAGCCTCAGCGCGCGAGAGGCTTCCTCGCCGAGGGATGTGGCGCGCAGACGCCGACGCGATCCGCTCGCCGGTGAACAAAACAATGCCCTTCGAGCGTTCCGACGGAAATCCGGCGAACGTTCCACCATACGCCTCGGGCAGCCCTTGACGCGCGGCGATCCACCGCGCCGCCTGATTGCGTTCAGTCGCGGGAATCGCGCGGCCGTCGAATTGCGCCGCGTTGATCGCATCCACCGTCTGCGAAAGGCTCGTCTCGTCGATCAGCATGTCGTGTCTCCATGGATCGGGCTGAGTGTCAGATACCCGATTTCTCGCGGGCAAGTCGCCGCCGCTCGGCATCCTCGAGCCACTGCGCCATCTTCTCGTCGTGCTTTCCGTATAACGCCCAACCGCGTGCGTCGCTGTTCCAACGGTAATCCCTGATCGTCATGTCGATGCCGCGGTCGATGAGGTACTGCATCGACTCGTAGTTGTCCTCGAAGACCAAGTGGTGCAGGATGCTCGCCGGCTCGTGCGAGTTCCAGTTGGTGTTGATATTCGCGCCGCGCTGGAGCAGGAAGTCCGCGACGTCGAAATGACGGTTGATGACGGCGTAAGCGAACGCCACATCGAGCATCTGCTGCGCGGAGGGCGCGACAGATTCGTCGAACCAGCGCTTCACACGAGCGAGGTCGCCCATGCCCGCCGCGTGCGGCAAGTCGTCCGGCAACGGCCAGATGCGCGTGAGCAGCGGAACGAGCTCGGTGTGCGCGTACGTGAGGGCGAACTCGATGGCTTGCGATTCGGGCGGCGGCTGACGGCGCAGCAACGCGGGATCGAGATCCAGAAGGGCGGCGATGAACTCGCCGCGACCATTCAGTGTGGCGGCCCCGATGAGGCCGTTCTGAAACCACACGAAGGCGTCCCCGAGCAGCGACGGCTCCTGGCGCAACCCGCGGACGAACGCGTCCAAGTCTCGTTCGTGGATCGCGCGTGAGACTTGGCCGATGACGAACGTTTTCCACGGCCCGACCTCTTTCGCGCGATCGCGGTCCAGCGGTCGCTTTTCGATGAACGATCTCAGAAACGCCGCGCGGCCGATGCTCCCGTCGACGCGCTCGGCGAGCTCGGCGTCGAGTGCAATGGCTCGATCCAGCAGGAGCGACGCGACGGCCTCCTGATGAAAGCCGCAGGCGCACAGGAACGCCTCGTAGACGGCCGCCGGATCGTTCCCGTTCGCGTCTTCATCCAGAGCGGTCCGAACAGCATCGAGATCGCCGAGCGCCGCGAGGAACTCGAGCGTGCGCGGAAGCAGGCCTTTGCGCTGAAAGAGCTGCAGCAGTCCGTTGGCGCCGGACCGCAGAATGTCCTCGCAGACCGAAGGCGTGACGAGCGCGCCGGCGTCGATCAGCAGCTCCGCGGACGCCGCGCGCGTGAACCACTGTTCTCTCTCGGGGGTGCTCGCGTCGGCGTAGGCCTCCGTCGCAAATCCGAGCAAGCCGTTCTTGTCCTCGGTACTTCGCCATGCAAGCAGCGCCGGGTATTCGGCCAACAGCTCCTTCAAGCTGTCGACGTCGTGATTGTGAATGGCGTGCTTTGCCTGCGCCGCCGCCCGGTCCACCTCGTTCCCGAGACGTTTGCTCACTTCGCCGGTGAGATCCTGCCAGCCTGCGAAGCCGTACTCACGCGCGAGCGCGAGCTGCGCATCGCGCAGCGATAGGGATCGATCTCGCGCGAGTCTTTTTGCCTGTTTCCGGAGGGACTCGACGGACGGACGAGGAGGAAGGGACTTCGAAGCGGTCATTGCGACCTCCTTTCATGAAACGCCTGTGCCCCGCTGAAACCAGGCTGAAAGAAGGTGCGAACGCACGCGACTTCAGAGCGAACAGGTGGGAGTCTTCCCTTGCCGCGGGTAGGTGGCGCCCTGTCAGCGCGCTTCGGGCAGTATCACGAAACCAACGTGGCGAGTCAAATTCGGATTGCCCTCGCTAGATTTGGCAAGACGCGCAAGGCCGATGACTGCTATTGATCGATCGCGACGAGAATACGAGGATCAGTACTCTGAATGACTGAAGGGAGAGGATGATGACCGGGCATCTTTTCGCCGCGATCGCGCTCGCCGGAGTCGTCGCGGCCGGCACCGTCTACCAACAACCATCAGGGACCAAGAAGGCGCCGCCGCCGGACGTGGGATCCGGACGCGTCGCATGGTTCGACATCACGACGACAGACATCGCGGCCTCGAAAGCGTTCTACGGTGGGCTCTTTGGCTGGACGTTCACACCGGTCCCAGGCGCCGGGGATCAGGCCGTCGAGATCGTGTCGCGCGATTTGCCGATCGGCACGATACGCGGCGCTGATGGCGCGATCGCGGCATTCAACGGTGTCGTGTACATTCAGGTGGGCGATCTGCCGGCCAGCTGCAAGAAAGCGAGCGCGCTCGGCGGAAAGGTCATCCCAGGGTTTCCGTTCAACCTTCCCGACGGCCGGGGGGCGATCGCGTTGGTCGCGGATCCGTCCGGTCATCCGATCGGCATGTACTCCCGCTCGCCGCTGCCGAGCCAGAAGTAGTCCGCGTCGAGCGTGGATGACAGCGGCATCGCGGCATCCGCGATCGGCAGCACTCAGCGTCACTCGGCCCGCAGGGCGACGATCGGATTCTGTTGCATGGCGCGCCGGGCCGGCAGCGAAATGGCCAGTGCGGCGACCACGATCAGCACCGCGGGACCCGCGGCGATCGCCAGAGGATCGCGCGGGCTCACGCCGTAGAGGAGATGCGCGAGGAACGGCCCGGCGATGACGCACGCCGTCACGCCGGCGGCGATGCCGAACAAGACGATCGCCATGCCGCGGCGAAAGACCAGACCGCCGACGTCGGCGCGCGTGGCGCCGAGCGCCAGTCGTATCGCAATCTCGCGTGTTCGCTCGCCGACGGCGAACGCGAGCGCGGCATACAGGCCGATCATGCTCAGACCGAGCGCGAGAACGCCAAACGCCACGAGCATCGTGCGCGCGGCGCGCACGTCGGTGAACTGCGCGTCGAGCCTGGCGGCGAGCGACCCCGCTTCAGAGATCGGCACGTCGGGATCGATCGCAGCAATCGTGCGTTGGATCTCGGGCAGCAGTGCGGCCGCATCGCCCGCGACGCTGATGTGCGTCCGCGAATCCTGCGACACGCGGTTGCTTGGGTCCTGCTGCCAGAAATTTAGGTACGCAACCGGGTCCGGCTGCTGCAGTGCGCTCGTCCACTGCAGATCTTTCACGACTCCGACGACTTCGACGCGATCGTTCCCGATCGTGATCGCGCTGCCAACCGCTCCGCCGGTCGGCCAGAAATGACGCGCGAGCGGCTCGTTCACCACCGCGACGCGCGGACCGGCCACCGTGTCGCGATCATCGAATTCGCGGCCTTGAACAACGCCGACGCCCAGCGTCTTGAAGTACTGAGGACCGACGAGCGCCGTACCGACTCGATAGGCGTGCTCCGGATCGGACGAGTCCCCGGGAAGCCGCGCCGGCGTGACCGGTTGTGCGCGCCATGATGCCGGAGCGCTCGCCGGACTTGCCGCCGCGACGCCTGGCAGCGCTTCGAGCCGCTCGATGACCTCGCGCTGATAGGCCCACGCGCGCTCGCTCGTGAAGCCTACGAGGCTCGGCCGGAGCCGCACGATCGCGACGCGATCCGGATCGACGCCCGGACCCCGATGCAGCATGAAGAAGCTGCGCACGAGCAGGCCGCCCGCGCCGAGCAGCAGCACCGACAGTGCGACCTGCACGACGATCAATCCTTCACGCACGATCGATCGCGGGCGGCCGGCGCCGAACGATCCGTCTTTCATGGCGAGCGCCATATCGGCGCGCGTCGATTGAAGCGCCGGTGCGATCCCGGTCGCCACGCCGGTGAACAGAGCGACGCCGAAGCCGATCAGCACGATCCGTGGATCCAGCGACAGATCGAGGTTGCTGAAGTACGCGCGCAGCACGTCCATCGACCAGACGGCGATCTGCAATCCAGCCACGCTTCCCGCAGTCGCCAGCATCACCGACTCGGTCAGGAGTAGGCGCATCAGTCGGCCGCGGCTGGCGCCGATCGCGAGTCTGACTGCGATCTCTTTCCGGCGCCGCATTCCGCGCGCCAGCAGGAGACCCGCGACGTTTGCCGACGCGACCAGCAACACTAGTGCAGCCGCCGCGGCAAGCAGCGCAACGATCGGTACGCTCGCCGTCTGCTCCAGCATCCGCACGCCGCGAACCGGGCGAACCAAGACGCCGTTTCCCAAACTGGCCTCGGGGTACGCCTCTTTGAGTTGCCGCGACAGCCCCGCCACTTCCGCGTGCGCCTCTTCGATCGATGAGCCCGCGCCGAGCCGCCCGATGACGCCGACTCCACCACAGGCGCGCGACAGCGGCGCGTCGCAGTACGGAGACGCCACGCCATACATGGCCATCGGGATCCAGATCGCGTTCGGCTCCAGACCAGCCACGACGCCGTGGAAATTCTGCGGCGCGATCCCGATGACGGTGAAGGGGGTGCCATTGATACTGATGCGTGGGGTCGCGCCAAGGAGCTGCGGATCTTCGGCGAACCGAGTGCGCCAGAAGTCGTAGCTGAGAATCGCAACCGCATCGCGTCCCGGCACGCGATCCTCGTCCAGAGAGAAGAAGCGACCCGCTCGCGGGGTCAGTCGCAACAATGCGAAGTAATTCGCGGTCACCACGGCGCCCGACACGCCGACGGGGCCGCCGGGTGTGGTGACGACGAGCGGCGGCATCGTCGAGTTGTGCGCGGCGAGCTCGGAAAACGAGCGCGCGTGCTCTCGAAGATACACGTAGTCGGGATGCGCGTACCCCCAGCCGCCCGGCCGGTTCGCTCGTGTCTGTTCGACGAACACGACCCGCGCCGCTTCGTCGACCGGCAGCGGTCTCAGGAAAAGCGCGTACGCGAGGCTCATGACAGCGCTCGTCAACCCCAGGCCGACCGCGAGCGTGGCGATCGCCGTCGCCGTGAAGCCGGGCGTCTTCCACATCCGCCGAACCGCCACGCGCATGTCCTGGAGAAGATGCTCGAACGAGGGCACGCCCTGCTGATCGCGATAGCCTTCCTTGAACGCTTCGATCGATCCGAACGTGAGGAGCGCGCGGCGGCGCGCCTCGTCGGGCGGCAGGCCGCGGCGCAGATTCGCCTCCGTTTCGAATGCGATGTGGTCTTCGATTTCCTCGCGCAGTCGCGTGTCGTCGTGGCGCCGCGTCATCGACGTCGTCAGCCGAATCAGCCACTGCCTCAGACGTCTCACGGGAGATCCTCCGCCTTCACGGCAAAGAACCGCGCGATCTGCGCGGTCGTTTGTTCCCACGCGCGCGTTTCGGCTTGGAGCTGCTTTCGACCCGCTCTAGTCAACCGGTAGAAGCGCGCGCTCCTGTTGTTCTCCGACGGACCGCGCTCGGAGGCAATCGCGCCTTCCTGTTCCAATCGCAGGAGGAGCGGATAGAGCGTGCCGGTGTTGAGCGTGAGGCGGTCGCCGCTGATCTGCTCGATGCGTCTCGCGAGTCCGTAGCCGTGGAGCGGGCCGAGCACGTCGAGCGTCTTGAGCACCATCAACGCGAGCGTGCCCTGATGGACGGTTGTGGGCTTCTTCATCCTCTGGGTTTCCCAAAGGGAGTGTGGCATGACTCCTTTGGGAAAGCAAGAGAAGGCTAGCCCTGCATTACTTCTTTTTCTCGGCGCTCCATTTCCTCGGCTTGTCGCTGGTGCCCGTTACTGTACCGCTCATCTTCGTCGCCGACGTGATCTTGCCCGAGAACTGCGCGGTCGTGCCCTTCACGGTGACGCTCAGCGCGACATCGTTCGATTTGATGGTCCCGGTGACGTCCGCTGGACCATACATGCCGTGATACGTGCCGGTTATCTTCTCGCCTTCCTGCTTCAGGACGTACGTCGCAAGGTAGTCGGCGTCGCCTGGTTGATAGTAGATCGTGACTTGCCATGTGCCGGTGATATTCGCGGCCATCGACGAAGCTGATGGCTCGACGGTGACGAGGCTGCAGATCGCTACCGTGATCGCGGCGAGGGATGACAGCGTCTTCATCTGAATTTCCTACTCGTTTCGCAGAGCCTCGGTGGGATCGATGCTCGCGGCGCGGCGGGCGGGCAGCAGCGTCGCGACGAATGCCGCCGCCAGCAGCGTGATCATCGCGACCGCATACGCGCGGCCGTCCCTCGGGTCGAGACCGAACAGAAAGCGTCCGGCACTGTTCGACAGTGACCATGCGGCGACGCCGCCCACGATCAGTCCGGCGGATACGAGCCACGCGACCTGGCCGAACACCGCGGCGACGACGCGCGATCGCGTTGCGCCGAGCGCCATGCGGATGCCGATGTCCCTCGTCTGTTGCGACACGAGGTACGCGATTACGGCGAAGATGCCAACGGCGGAGATCGCCAGGCCGAGGAGACCGAAGAGGCTGAACATCAGCATGCTCAGCCGCCGTTCGGCCGTCTGCGCGGCAAGGAGGTCTTCGAGACGCGCCACGTTGCGCAGCGGCACCTGCGGCAACGCTTGCGCGACGATGGATCTGAGCGACGGCAGCGCGCTGTTCGGATCGCCGCTCGTTCGCAGGAGCACGTGGCCGTACGACTGGTTGCGGCCTTGCACCATCGGCAGGTAGACCTCGGGATGCGGGCTGACCTCGAGACTCGCTTGCCGCGCGTTGGCGACGACGCCCACGACGCGACGCTCGCCTTCACCGACGTTGAGGACGATGCGACCGAGCGGGTCGTCATTGCCGAAGTACATCCGCGCTGCCGCGTCGCTGAGGATGACAACACGTTCAGTCCCCTCGCGATCGTCGTCCGTGAAGTACCGGCCGCTCCTGAGGGGAATCGCCAGCACGCGGTGGTAGCCGGCGGTGACGAACTTCACGCTCACTGTCTTGTTGTAGTCGAGCGGTTGGCCAGGCACCTGCAGCCCCCCGATCTGCAGCTGAATGCGAAACGGAATACCAGGCGCCGCCGCGGCCGCGTCGATCACGCCGGGCAACTGCCGTGCACGATCGATGATGTCGGTCAGCGCAGGCCGAATGTCGGCCGGCGGCGTTCCGGGACTCGGCAGCTGCACGAGCTGCGCGGCGAGCACGTTCTCGGCGCGGAACCCCGGATCGATCCGCATGACGTTGATGAAGCTCCCGATGAACAACGCCGCGCCGACGAGCAGCACGACGGCGAGCGCGACCTCGGCGACGACGAGCATCGCGCGTGCACGGCGACGGCCCCGGCCCGTGCCGCCGGCGCGCGCGCTCTCGTTGAGCGCAGTGCCGAGCGCGGGACTGGATCCCTGCAGTGCGGGCGCGAGGCCCGAGACGAGTCCCGTCACCAGCGCCGCGATGGCCGCGACTGCGAGCACGCGAGCATCGATGCCGACGGCGGCAACGCGCGCGAGGCTCTCAGGCAACGCTGTCGCCAACACGCGCACGCACCACCAGGCAACGACGAGACCGACGATGGTCCCGGACGCCGACACGACGAGGCTCTCGATCAGCACGCGCTGCGCGAGCCGGCCGCGACTGGCGCCTAGTGCAGCGCGCACGGCGGCATCGCGCTGCTGGACCGACGCGCGCGCGAGCCAGAGATTCGCGACGTTCGCGCACGCGATGAGCAGCACGATGCTGACGGCGGCAAGGAGCATGACCATCCACAGCCGCGTCGAGCTGCCGACGAGATGATCGCGGAGCGGGCGAATGCCGATCGCTCGACCCGCGTTGCCCGTCGGATTGGCAGCGGCGATCGTTGCGGCGACTCGAGACAACTGCGCCTGCGCCTGGTCGAGCGACACATCCGCTTTCAGCCGCGCGATGCTCTGATGCCCACCCAACGAACGAGCTCCGCCGCCTGCGCGTACGCCATCCTGCGGACGCAGCACCCAATGCGTCCAGAGATCGGCGGGCTGGGGCGATCCGGGTGGATACGCGAAGCCCGCCGGCATCACGCCCGCGATTGTGTAGGGCTCGCCGTTGAGCGAGAGCAGGCGGCCGACGGCCGCGGGATCGCGAGCGAGGTGTCGTTGCCAGAAGGCATGGCTCACCACAACCGCGCGGGCGTCGTCGCGCGACGTGAAAACCGCACCGAGCGCGGGCCGCACTTCGAGTACGTCGAAGAAACTTGCCGTGACGCGGTCGCCCTTCACCAATTCCGGTTCGGCGCCGGAAGGTTGAAAGACGTAATCGCCGATGCCGCCGAGTGCAGCGATCGCTTCGAAGACTTGCTGCCGGTCCAACACGTCCGAGTAATCCTGCGTCGTGATACTCGAGAGAGCATCCGGCTCGGGAGGTTTCGCGCCGGGCATGCCTCCAATCGGTCGCGGAGCGCCCTGCGGCCCGGGACGTTGCGGTCCGCCAGTTGCGCCGGCAGCAGGCGCCGCGCGCACACCCACCGCAACGATGCGATGGGGTTCGGGAAACGGCAGCGGCCTGAGCGCGACCGCGTCGGCGACGGAGAAGACCGCGGTCGTCGCGCCCGTGCCGAGTGCCAACACGAGCAGCGCGCCGATCGTGAAGCTGGGTGTTGCGCGCAGCGCTCGAATGGCGTGACGCAGATCGATCGCCAGGCTGTCGAACGAAAACGCGCGCGACGGACCCGGCGGCGGCGTTTCTCGCCAATGCGCTTGACGTAGCGTTCCGAGGAGCGCTTCGAGCCGGGCGCCGTCGAACTCGGTCGTCGCTCTGTGCGCCGCGTCTTCAGCCGTCGCACCACGCGCGACCAGCTCTCGCCACCGATCCTCGAGATGCTGCGCGAGCTCCTCGACGATCTCGCGCTCGCGCGCTGGCGACAGTTGCAGCGACGCAAGGCGCGAACGGAGATACGGGGTCCAATCATGCATGTTCGCCTCGCGTGACCAGCCGGACCGCCTCGACGAATTCGTCCCACGTTTGGCGCTGTCGCGCCAACACGCGCTGACCCGTTGGCGTCAGCCGATAAAAGCGGCGCCGGCGCTCGTTCGCTTTCTCGACCCATGCTCCCTTGATCCAGCCGCGCTCTTCCAGTCGATACAGAAGCGGATAGAGCGAGTCGAGGTGAAACACCAACCGCCCGGCCGATTGCGTTTCGATCAGCTTGCTGAGCTCATAGCCATGCCGGGGTCTGGCCTCCAGCACGGAGAGCAGGAGCAGCTCGGCGGCTCCCTTCTTCAGTTCACGGTCGAGCGCGAAGGTGTCGATGTCTGTCATAGGCAGATAATACGCGTAAGACGCGGCGATGCGAGGAAAGGTTGAGGGGCCCGCACTACCCGAGCGGGCGCGCGCACAAGCGTCTGGCTTGCCTCTCACGGCGCGGCTATAATTGAAGGCTCGACTCGGGCGCACGGCCCCTTGCTGGGAGGTCGTTCAACGGTAGGACACCGCGCTCTGGACGCGGTTATCGGGGTTCGAATCCCTGCCTCCCAGCCACGAAATCTGCCCTATGTTTCCAACGACTTGCAGCACAGGGTGATTTCACTATCGAACTCTGGCCCGCGGCGGGCTACTTTTTGACGCCGAGCTCGAGATCGACCTGGTCTTCGAACTCGCGCTTTTGCTTCGCGATGAACTGTCGATACTCCTCGGGGTTCACCCACGCCTGGACACCCGCCGTCTTCGCGCGGTCGCGCTTGGCGGCA